>CAIKBL010000044.1 GCA_903825645.1 uncultured Pseudomonadota bacterium
GCGATCGTGCACCGCCCCATCCTGAACAGGCGTGTAACTATGTCTTCTTACCTTTGCGGCCTCGATATCGGGGGTACTTTTACCGACTGCGTGCTCATCGATGAGGCGGGTCGCCTCACCATCGCTAAGGCACCTTCTACTCCCCGAAATTTTGCGGAGGGTGTCCTCGAAGCACTCCGTCGCGCCGGGGCGCGCGTGGGTCTCGAACTCGAGCCCCTGCTCGCTTCCATCACGATGCTGAATCATGGGACCACCGCAGGCACCAACGCCATCATCCAGCGGCGCGGGGCTAAAGTCGGACTCCTGACTACCCGGGGACACAATGATGTCATCCATATCATGCGTGGATCACGTGGGCTTTCGGGTCAGGACATCAAGCTCATCGTCCATATCCCGGAAAGCAGTAAACCAGAGCCGATCATCCCCAAACGTCTGATCCGGGGGATCTCTGAACGGGTTGATTGCTTCGGCAAAGTGGTCGTCGAGCTGAATGAAGATGAAGCGCGCGAAGCGATCCGGAGTCTCGTGGCAGACGGCGTCGAAGCCCTTGCCATCTGTTTTCTCTGGTCGTTCCTCGAGCCGAGCCACGAGCGCCGGGTCAAGGCGTTAGCAGCCGAGATCGCGCCGCACCTCTATGTCACGTGCTCCTGCGATTTAGCCCCTAAGTGGGGGGAATACGAGCGGACCACAGCCGTTGCGCTGAATGCCTATATTGGTCCGCTAACCGTTGGATATCTGACGCAATTAGACCAGCAGCTCAAGTCGCTCGGATATCGGCCGCCGCTCCAGATCACGCAGTGCGCCGGCGGCACCATTTCGGTACGTAAAGCCAGCGAAGCGCCCCTGTTGACCCTCGACTCCGGACCCGTCTCCGGCGTCACTGGCTCCCTTTATCTCGGCGCCGTGATGGGAGAGCCCCACATCATTACCACCGACATGGGCGGCACCTCCTTCGACGTCGGCGTCATCCATGACAGCAAGGCCGTCGTCTCCTACAAGAGTCTGGTCCACCAGTACGAATACTTCCTCCCCAAAGTCGACGTCCAAACGATGGGCACTGGCGGCGGCAGCAAGGTTTGGATCGACAAGACCACGCGCACGCTTCGGGTCGGCCCGCAAAGTGCGGGCGCAGATCCGGGGCCAATCTGCTACCGCCGCGGCGGTACAACACCGACCACCACCGATGCCGATCTTGTCCTTGGCTACCTGGACCCGGACAATTTCGCGGGCGGCACAATGCAATTAGATCGCGATGGTGCGATTGCCGGTTTGCAAGCGCTCGCCGATGAGCTGGGAATGAGCCTGTATGAGCTCGCCAGTGGCGTCGCCCAAATTGCCGAATTCCAGATGGCCGATCTAGTCCGCAAGGCAACGATACAAAAAGGGCTGGATCCACGCGATTTTGTGTTGTTTGCGTTCGGCGGCGCCGGGCCTGTCCATATGGCGGTGACGGCGCGGGAGGCGGGGATCCGACGCGTCATCGTGCCACAGGGCGACACCGCCTCAACTTGGTGCGCGTTTGGAGCCGCCTCGGCAGACACCCTGCACGTCAACGAGCAGGTCCGGATCATGTCTTCCCCGTTCGACGTAGCCAGTATCAATGGATTACTGGCCGAACTGACCGCGCGGGGCCGCGCGCAGCTCGAAGAGGACGGGATCGCCGCGGAGCGTCAGCGCTATCGATATTCCATCGACACGCGGCATCGAGGCCAGATAAATGAAGTCGAGGTTGAACTCGACGGGAGCATACTCTCGGCGTCCGATCTCGAAGATCTGCGTCAGCGCTTCGTACGGCGCTACGAGCAGCTTTACGGGCGGGGCGCATCGCTCCCAGGTGCTCGCCTAGAATGCGTCACCTTCCGCGTCCGGGCGAGCGCCGAGTCGCGCAAACCTCGAATCCAGACCGCCGCCACACTGAGCACACATATTCCGGCGACTGCCTGCACCAGCACACGCGAAATCTACTGGGCAGAATGGAAGAAGACCGCGCAGACCCCGATCTATGATGGCTACCGTCTCGAACCAGGCAACCGGCTGGACGGCCCATGCGTACTGGAAACCACGACCACCTCCATCGTGATCCATCCCGGACAATCGGTCAGCATGGATGCACTCGGCAATTTCGTCATCGAAACCGGACTCGCGTCCTGAGTTCCCAAGGGAGTTCTCCTCATGCCACGTATCAGTGAAATTACCGACGTCGACTTTGATGGCGTCAACCATCCCTATGTGCCGCCCGCCATCCTGCGGATTTCGCCAAAACTGAAGCTCCATCGGGATTGGGATACCGAAATCGATCCGGTGACCTACGAAGTCGTCCGCCACAATCTCTGGCAGATTAACGAAGAGCATG
The DNA here is from genome assembly GCA_903825645.1 of uncultured Pseudomonadota bacterium. Taxonomy (GTDB): domain Bacteria; phylum Pseudomonadota; class Gammaproteobacteria; genus CAIKBL01. Next base: position 2,354 of record CAIKBL010000044.1, read on the forward strand.
GTGCGACTATCCAGCGCCTGTCCGGCTCCCCGGTCGCCATGTATGCGCTCGATCTTAATCCTTCGTTACTGACCGAGGATGCGGAGTTCGTGTATTTCGGTCCCTACATGCAGTACATGTCGGGCGTGACCGACACGCAAGTGAAATGGACGCTGGAGTTTCGCAGCGATAACCCCGGGATTCAGGATGGCGACATGTTCCTCGCCAACGATCCCTGGGTGGGCGCGGCTCACCAGCAGGATGTCATGCTGCTGTGCCCCGTGTTCTGGGAAGGCGAGCTCTTTTGCTGGGTCACCAATTGCCTGCATCAGTACGACATCGGTGGTATTACGCCCGGGAGTTTTTGTCCGTCTGCGGAATCCGTGTACGACGAAGGCATCATGCTGCCCCCCATCAAGATCATTGAACGGGGCGAAATCCGCCGCGATATCGAGGCGGTCTATCTCAGAGCCTCACGTAAACCGCAACTGGTGGCGCTCGATTTTCGGGCGCAGATGGCGGGTAACTCTACCGCACGTGACCGGGTTCTCGAACTCATTCGCCGCTACGGCCCACGCACTGTCAAGGGTGTGATGAAGAAGATCATCGACAATTCAGAAACCGCTTTTCTGGACAAAATGTCACGGATCCCCGACGGCTACTGGCAAGAACGTACCTATATCGAGGCTTGTCGGCCCGGTGATCGACGTACCCATCGCGTTCAGCTGCAGTTACGTAAGGAAGGGCACAAGATGGTGTTCAGTAACGATGGCTCGGCCGGGCAAGAGGGGGCCATGAATGCCACTTACTCGGGCTGGCGGGGCGCCATTATGGTCGCGGTCACAGAGCTCCTGTGCTGGGATCAGTATTTCGCCGTCGGCGGCGCGCTACGACATATCCTTTTCGATCCGACCCCGGGAACGTTGAACTGCGCGGACTTCCCAGCTTCCGTGTCTACGGCGCCGATCCAATCCATGGAAATTTCGCTTTATCCGGCCTACAACGTGTTATCTAAGATGATTTATCCGGATCCCGAGATGCGAAAAGACATCATGTGCATCGGCGGCACCAGCCAGTGGCCGGCCACACTCTTTCGGGGCATTGACCAATGGGGCGAGCGCTACGGCTATTTGCTTATCGATCCCATTGGAGGGGCGATAGGCGCCTTTGCGCAGGCGGACGGCATTAACACCGGGGGGCAGTCAAGGACGCCCATCTGCCAGTTGCCGAACATCGAACATACCGAGCAGAGCTTTCCCATCCTGTTCCTCTACCGCAAGGAGCTTCCAGATTCCGGCGGCGCGGGCAAATACCGCGGCGGGCTATCCGCCGAGAGTTGCTTCATTCCACACAACACGGATTTCATTACCCAGGATACCTTGTCGTCCGGCAACGCCACCCCGACATCCCCGGGCATGATGGGCGGTTATCCTTCGAGCACCAACGCCTATACCTTTATCCGGAACAGCAATATCGCGGAATTAAATAACGCCTCGCACATGATCGAGGACACCGCAGAGGTCGTCGGCACACCGGAGCTCCTCCAGCTACGACAGGAAAACTTCATCCAACATCCGACTGACGTCTACGCCGTGCGCTGGACCGGCGGTGGCGGGTTTGGCGACCCGCTTGACCGTGCCACTACAGACATCGAACGCGACCTGGAGGACTACGCCATCACGCCGGCAGCGGCACTGACTATGTACGGTGCCATCGTGGTCGGCGCGGGAACAATCGATATCGACGCCACCGCCGCGTATCGTGCCGAAATTCGTGCGGTCCGCGTACGTCGAGCACAGAAACCTGCGCGGATCCGCGAAGGTACTCTCCTATTTGAGGCCAGTGTGTCGCTGTACGCCCGCCAAGATCGGGACGGGGCCTTCTGGGCCTGTGCGAAGTGCAGCACGGATCTCGGCTCGACAAAAAATAACTACAAGGACTTATGCCTGCGTGAAGATCATCCAGTCTCAGCATCCAACCCACTGATTGGTGATCCGAGTCGCTTTATTGATGATGAAGTAACCTTCAGGCAATTCTGTTGCCCAGGGTGTGGCACACAAATCGATAACGAAATCGCCGTCGCCCGAGATCCCGTCTTGTGCGATATCGCGATTCTGGCCTGAGGTATATATCCCGATGCCCCGCACCACCGCCCGTCTCCAGGCTTTGAAGCTGGTCTTGCCGCCGCCCCTGAAGCTACCGCCCGGGATCACGCTACCCTTCCCGTGGGTGCGGATCCGCGGCAACCGCGCCTACATATCCGGCCATGCGCCGCAGCAAGCGGACGGCGCGCTAGCAGGCCCCTTCGGCAAAGTCGGCGCCGCTGTGTCGCTTGCTGAAGCCCAGCGGCTGGCACGCATGACGGGCTTGTCGATTCTGGGCAGCCTCCAGCGTGAACTCGGTTCGCTGGACCGAATCACGGCATGGCTGCGGGTCTTCGGGATGGTGAACTCTGCACCTGGCTTCGGTCAGCAACCGGCGGTCATCAATGGCTTCTCTGAGCTGTTGCTCGACGTCTTTGGCCCTGATATCGGCGCCCACGCCCGTTCGGCGGTCGGCATGGCGGAATTGCCTTTCAATCTCCCGGTCGAAATCGAAGCTGAAGTCGAAATCGACAGTTAGCGGAGCGCTCGCTCAACCGGTGCCGGAGCACCGCACACCAAGGCTCGCCACCCTTGCGTGGCGAGCCTATTTTCGGACTGGCGAAAGTAACTCCCGCGCAATGCGCCACCGAGCCCCCGCGTCGCTGACGCACAACCGTCAAAAAAACCCCGTATCTTGATCTTGCGCTCAACGCTCTCGAGCCTCTACTGTCAGCGGAAAGTCCTTGAAAGCTCCGGTGAATTTAAAGCTTAAAGTTCGGTCAAATCCCGGGCCCAACCTGCAGCCGTCCCCATGAGGCGATCACGTCCACATAGTGGTGTCGCCACGGGCAAATGGACCTTGGTTGCCGGGTTGTTTTTTTTTGCCGCGACAGGCTGCATTGCCCTCCACGCCCATCGACCGGCGCTTGCCGTTTATGCGCTCAGCTTCTGGCACTACCTTGTCTACGGTCTGGCTTATTTTTTTCGCGCCGTTCCGCTCGCTGTTTTCAGGCGCGACGCCGTCATCCTGAAAACGGTCGCATTGCTGGCACTGGGAATTACTTATTTCTCCGTACCGATCACCCTCACTTCACTGGCGGTCACCGCTAGCGGCTTCCTGCTTAATTGCACGGCAGCATATGCATTGGGGTCGACCCGAACCTACTATGGCGTTGAACTCGGTTGTGTCCTGCCACGCCGCGTCACTGACTTCCCCTACAACAGCATGTCCCATCCGATGCTCATCGGCAACCTAATCGCATTTGGTGGCACCTTGCTGAATCCCGCTTTCCGGGCGGCGTGGGCGCCATTGGTCATGGTGCATCTCGGCATGAATGCGGGACTGCTGATCATGGAAACGCTCACGCCGACGCCACGTCACGTCGTGCAGCAGTCCTGGTTGTCGCGACAAAAATACGCCGCAGCAGGCATTCTGGGGACCGTCGGGCTTCTGGTGGCCGCCGGAGAGTGGTCGGATCTTTGGGCGCCTTCCGGTGCTGTATTCGCCATCGGCGCCTGCAGCACAGGTTATGCCGCCGTACTCTTGATCGCGTACGCCACCCCGACCGCCGCAAAACACGCGCGCAGTCAAGGATTCCACGCCGCATCGACATCTCAGGTTAATCCGTCATGAAAACCACCGCGCTCAACCCTATCGCCGATCCCCAGCTTTTCCCTGCTTACGCCGGCGAGTTCAATACGCCCGCGAGCAGACACACGATTGATGCCCTCGTGCAGTGGACGGAGCATGAATTCCGAGACGATCTGGCGCGCCGCCCCTCGAAGCATGTTTATGTGAGACGACTGCCCGAAACCATAGTCGCCCAAATCGACGTACTGCGGGACAGTCCGGTAATTCACGCCGCCATTCTGCGGCAATTTCCTCCCGGGCATGTATTAACGCCAATGAAGCACACCGATGAGCTTTATTTGTCCCATTACAACAAAGATTTCGGCGGCGACCACGGCTTATATGCCAAACATTACGACGGCAATCTCCGTTTTATTTCGTCCTGTGCCGTCGTTCGCGCACTGATTTATCTACAATCCGACGCCACCTATACCGTCGTTTTTGGCGATAGCCAGCTTTCCCATCCCTTCGTGACCTATGAATTCGCCCTACTTGATTTTCACCGAGAATTGCATTGGGTCGAGGGTACCTATGATTCATCCAGCCCATCGCGCATCCTGCTGAAATGTAATTACTTCATCGCACCGTCGAAACAAGCTTGGCGGCAAAAAGCGATATTGGCGACAAATACAAGCGTGTTCTATATCGTCAAAGCCGCGATGGAATATGCTAAAAGTCCGCGCAACCCGCTTCAATTCGGAATCGGCTTGCTCTGCAATCTATTCCGTAAGCTGAACAACGCCCACCCGTACCTACCCCTCGCCGCGGCGGCACTCCTCATCGGGGGCGCGGTGAGCACTGTCGCTTGTCTGATCTAGCCACACCCAGCGCCTCGACAGCGCACGCGTGATAGGGTCAAATGCCGGGTGCCTCGCCTACCATGCGAGCCTCCCGGAGCAGAATGTCCCCCCTGCTAACATTAGCAATCCACCAGTCCCTATGGACCACCGCGCAAAACGGGTGTCGGCAGGCGATTACTACGCTCGATCTGGGGCGCTCTGCGGCTACGGTGGAACTCAGCGATCACGGCTGGCGTTGGGAGCAACAGGACTTCCCTTGGCTTGATCGTCCGCGCGAGCGCACCATCTACCATTGGACCGGGAGCGTCTTTGAACCTGTCGCGCGCTTCACTGACGCGCTTTACAAACTAATCCCCACACCTCACGGTCCGCCGACGTTCGAGATTGATGGAATCAAAATGTTGCCAAGCGCCCACGTCTCCCCATACGAGGACGCCGCCCGGAAGGTCCGACTCGTCCAGCCTCAGGGAAAGCGCGTTCTGGACACCTGTGGCGGCCTTGGTTATTTCGCAGCCTGGTGTCTGGATGTCGGGGCCGCACAGGTCGTGTCCTTCGAGAAGAACCCCGCAGTTGTCTGGCTCCGACACTTGAATCCATGGTCCCCAGGCGCGGACGAGCGCCTAACGCTCCGAGAGGAGGACTGCGTCGCCGCCATAGCGGGCCTGCCGGATGCCTCATTCGGGGCAATCCTGCACGATCCGCCCCGGTTCGGAATCGCCGGCGAGCTTTACGCCCAGACGTTCTATGCCCAATTGGCACGGGTGCTCACCCCCGGAGGCCGTCTCTTCCACTACACTGGGACCCCGAATGCGCTCACCAGCGGTCGGGATGTACCGGCCGAGGTGACGCGTCGACTGCGGCAGGCTGGTTTTACCGTCGCGCCGAACGGTGACGGCTTAGTCGCCGTCCGGCGTTGAGCCGGACGCCCCCAATTTTGCAGGATCTGCACATGAACTTCACAGAACTGGGCGTGCCAGCCGACCTGCTGGCCGCACTCGCACGCCAGCACGTCACCGTCCCTACCGCGATCCAAGAAGCGGCATTACCGATATTGCTAGCGGGACAGGACGCCTATTTGCACGCTGAGACCGGCACAGGCAAGACACTGGCCTATCTTTTACCTATTTTTTGCGCGTTGGACGACGGGCTTGCAGCGACCCAAAGCGTTATCGTCGCCCCGACCCATGAGCTGGCCATTCAGATACAGCGCCAATGTTGTGATCTCGCCCAAAACGCCGGCCGGCCCGTGCGTACCCTGCTTTTAATCGGCGGCACCGCGCTCGATCGACAACTGGACAAACTGAAAAAGAAACCCCACCTGGTCGTTGGCTCACCGGGACGCATCCGCGAACTGATGGAGATGGGTAAGCTCAAAGTCCAGCATCTAAAATCGATTGTCATCGATGAAGCCGATCGGTTACTCGGCATCGAAAGTCTGTCCGATATCAGTGCGTTGGTGCAGGCTGCGCCATCGACTCGGCAACTTATTTTTGCCTCTGCCACCGAGGAAGCCGGAAATGCCGCGACGCTCGCGCGCCTTGCCCCTACGCTGACACTCGTGCAGACCGGTACATCGGCGGTCAATGCTGATATCGAGCACTTCTATGTCGTCTGTGAAGAGCGTGAAAAATCGGAGATGATTCGAAAGCTCTTTCATGCGCTGCGCCCGCCGCGGGCGATGGTATTCGTACACCGCAACGACAGCGCAACGCAGATAGCCTCAAAACTCACCGATCAAAAAATCCCGGTCGCGGACTTGACTGCCACCCTGAACAAGCTTGATCGCAAGCGGGCGATGGACGACTTCCGCAGCGGTGCCGTGCGCGTCTTGCTGGCCTCGGATATCGCCGCGCGAGGCCTCGACATCAAGGGCGTTACCCATGTGTTCAATTTAGATGTGCCAACCCTGAGCAAAGCCTATTTACATCGGGTCGGCCGCACCGGGCGTGCCGGCGAGCGAGGTACCGCGATTTCGCTGCTGACTGAGGCAGAAGTGCGCCTCATCGGCCGCTACCAGGAGGAACTCGGGATATTGATCGAACGCGTCCGCGTGCGTGATGGACAGGTCTTCGTGACAAAAAAATGATCGGTGCGCTTTATCCGACCGACAGGGGTGACTCGGGTGGCGCCTGGTGTGCGTGGTCTCCACTTCTCGCACCGGGTCGACCCACGCCCGATCGGCCCTCACTACACCATTCATCCACGTTAGACGAGCCCTACAGCGCAGTCCGAATGGACAACCCAAAGTAGCGCGCCTCAAACAAGCAACTACATAGCGAACGGCGTGGGCAACCTATAGTATGCCGAGTTACCCGGCCACCGTTTGGCGGGCGACTGTAACCGCCAAAAATCAAAAATCGAACCTTCGGTGCGATCAAGCGCAGATGAGGGGCGATAGAAGGAACTGTTGTGCCATCACCGGATACGCTAACGACGCTTAATTTTGAATCACCCGGGCCCGGCTCCTGGACCCAAGATCCGGTCCACTTCCCGCGACCGATGACTCTCTATTTTCAGGAAAGCCATCCGCCGGCCTTTAAAAAAGGCACACGTGATTTCGCCCGATTTTACGGGATGCTCATCGACGGCATTCATGTCAGCTACGTTAACGGTTTTGGCTACAATCAGGTGGTCCCCGCACCGGATTCGGAATTGCCAGCACGTGCCCAGCGGGCCGAGCAGGTATTCGCGCAGAAACTGTGGCGGGAACAGCTTCGTGAATGGGATGAAAAGCGTAAACCTGCGGCTATCGCGATGCATCGGGAACTGCAGTCTATTAACCCGGATACGCTCTCCGACACGGCGTTTTTGGCTTACCTGACACGCTGCCGAGACCATCATGCCGCCATGATGGCTCAACACATGGAATTCACCGCGGGTGCGATAATCCCGACGGGCGATTTCCTTGTCCATGTAACGGAATGGACCAATTTATCCCCCTCGGATCTGCTGGGTCTGATGCGCGGCTCCGCCGAGGTATCTTCCGGCGGCTCTGATGAGATGGCACGCCTCAGGCAGGCATTCGCTGAGGATGTCAACGCACGCGCCCTTCTCGCCTCAGATGGAGAACCCGACCAAGTACTTGCCGATCTGCGCGGTTTAAAAACCGAAGCCGGCTCAGCGCTCTCCGATTATCTCGATTTGGTCGGAAACCGCCTTGTCGATGGTTTCGACATCGCCGAGCCCTCCGTACTTGAATTGCCGGATGCACTTCTGAGGTCTATCCGCCTCGCCGTGGTGGCGGAAGCCTATACGTCTGACGCCGTTCAAGCCAGTATTGCTGACGCACGCGCCCACGTGCCGGCCGCTCATCAGGCACAATTCGATGAACTGCTTGGCGAAGCACGCCTCACCTATCGACTCCGTGACGAACGAGGTGTCTACAGCGACATCTGGGCCGCGGGTCTGATGCGGCGTGCCGTCCTCAGCGCGGGCCGGCGGGCGGCAAGTCAAGGACGCATCACCAGACCACCCCAGATGTTGGATGCGAGCTTCGATGAGATGTGCGCCTTGCTCACGGGCGCTAGAGGCCCGTCTGCGGACGAACTCGATAGACGCGCTAACCATCGAGCGCGGTACACCGCTAAAGATGCGGCGCCGCTCCTCGGGCCACCGGTACCGCCGCCATCGGATCTCTCGGGTGAAACAGCCGCCACGGGTCGCTTGATGCGCGCTACCTTTACCGCATTAGGTCATTTATTCATGAGCTCTACGGTAGAGAATGAAGAAAAAATTCTTTACGGCCTCGGCGCCAGCAAAGGTGTCTACGAGGGCATTGCCCGCCGCGTCTCCGGTCCCGCGCAATTTGATCTCATCAAACAAGGCGATGTACTCGTGACAGAATCCACGACCGAGGCTTTCAATATCCTGCTTCCGCTACTGGGTGGAATCGTCACCGATAACGGTGGCCTTTTGTCCCACGCCGCCATCGTCTCACGCGAATATGGCGTGCCGGGTGTGGTCGGAACCAGCGACGCCACGCAACGGATTGCAAACGGTACGCGTGTACGGGTTGATGGCGGTGCCGGCGAAGTCACTATACTCGAATGAAAAAAGTAGTCCCTTTCGCAAAGGCGCGAGAAACCTCGCTTTATGGATCGAAGGCCGTCGGTCTTGGTGATGCGGAGCGCAATGGCTTATCGGTACCGCCTGGGGTAGCGATCTCAGGCGATTTAGTCGAGGCGATAGCCGCGGGCGATGAAAAGGCCATTGAGAAAACAAACAAGGCAATTGCGGGTTTGTCGCCCCCATTCGCCGTCCGTTCTTCCGCGGTGGACGAGGACGGTGCCAATGCCAGCTTTGCTGGACAACATCTCACCCTCCTGAACGTCCATTCCGCCTCCGATGTGGCCAGCGCAGTTCGTGACGTGTGGTGGTCCGCGAATTCGGACTCCGCCATTACCTATCGCCAGCGCGTCGGCCTGTTTACGCGCCCTAGCGTTGGCGTCGTCGTACAGACGCTACTCGACCCAACCGCCGCAGGCGTTATGTTTACAGAGAATCCCGTCACCGGCGCTGACGAGCGCCTGATTGAGGCGAGTTGGGGCCTCGGCGAAGCCGTGGTCGCAGGCCTCGTCATCCCGGACCATTTCCGCGTCGACCGTTCCGGCCAAATACTGGAACGCAAGGCGGGACGGAAGCGAATCGCAATCCGTTCGTTGCCTAACGGCGGCACGTTCGAGGAGCAGGTACCCGCCACCCAAGTGTCCCAGCTCTGCCTTGATGATCCGGCACTCACGGCACTAAACGCGCTCGCATTGCGATGCGAAAAAGTCTACGGGCCCAGACGTGACATCGAGTGGGCGTTTCAGAACGACACCTTGTATTTGCTGCAATGCCGTGCAGTGACTACCGGGAAGAAGCCGGCCGATAGCCCGCCTCCCCCGCCATCACAGGATCCCGTAACGGCGCTCGGAAGCACGGAGCTCTTCGCCGAGATGGATCGTCGACAAGTCGAGCAGATAGCACGCCTGCTTAAAAAGCGACACTTCGCAAAAGGTGAAACGGTCATCATGGAAGGTTCTGGTGGTGCCGCTTTTTTCCTTATAGAGACCGGCGAAGCCGCGGTTTCCCGTAAAGGCGTGCAGCTCTCGAGCTGTGGCCCCGGTGATTATTTTGGCGAAATCGCACTCATCGATGGTGGCCCCCGCTCAGCCACGGTCACTGCCACGACCGAGCTCGTGTGTTACGGGCTCACTTTTTGGGAGTTCCGACCACTCGTCGAACGCAATGGCGCCATCGGATGGAAGCTGTTGTGTGCGCTGGCTAAGCGACTCCGCGCGGTCGAGGCCGGATAGCCTCAGCCAAACCACGCTGCGGCTATAGGTGACGGCGACAGGCATACCAGCGTAGCAGGGGCTCGACTTAAGCAAAACATTGCCCGGTCGTCCCGGTTAATCCGCGAGGATCGGGCAGTTGTGTCAACGGCTGCTTGGGGCTTTAGCCTGCATGATCCAGCCAAGGACATCGTTCGGATCACGCTGACCCCAAACCCCGATTTCGCCCCGACCACGGGCGTGAACGGGCTCTACCCGACGCCATTCGGTCGCCACAACGCGATACGCGATCCGCCACTTTCCGTCGCGTTTCTCGAAACGATCGACATAGCGGATCCCAATGACGTCGTCCTTGCCTATGCCCTCAACATCTTCGCGCCGATGATAGGCGACGGCATACGTTTCGGCCCGTGCCACCTCCCCGTCGACTTCGATCAGCATGTTGCCCATGAAATGCTGGGTCGCGGTCCAACGTGCGAGAAAAGGACCCGCCGCCGCAATGAAGGTATCGACATTCCCCGACAGCGAGCCGTGATCGTCGTAGGCATCCGGGTGATAGCAGCTTCGCACCAGTTCGAAGTCCAGGCGATCAATCCCGCGCGCATAGCGATAAATGACATCAGCAATTTGTTGACGGGCGATCAAATCTTCCAAGCCGGCGATTTCGCGTATTTCCATGGTATGGACTCCTCGGTAACGGGGTAATAGGGCAACCAAGCCCCGGTGCGCCATAGTCCCTGATTATGTGCCGAGACCGCCGTGCATTGCACCCGGACCTCGCAACCGCCCCCCATCGGCCCGATAATGACCCGCTGTTCTTCGATTCTGTTATTCCCGATATGGACGCGCTGCAGAACCCCTCGCCCCGACTGTTACTAGCGCCCATGGAAGGCCTGCTGGATCACCGCTTGCGGTCGGTGTTAACCGCGGCTTCGCACTATGACTGGGGCGTCACCGAATTCGTCCGGATCACAGACTCACTGTTGCCCAGGCGATGCTACGCCCGCGTGGCGCCTGAATTGGATCAAGGGTCGCGAACTGCCACCGGTGTCCCGATCCGGGTCCAGTTGCTCGGCTCTGATCCGGCCTGCCTCGCCGAAAACGCCGCGCGTCTAGCAACCCTAAAGCCGGCCGGTATTGATCTGAACTTCGGCTGTCCTGCCCCGATCGTGAATCGGCATGGCGGGGGCGCAATTCTGTTGGATACGCCGACCGTGCTCTATCGGATCACCGCTGCGGTCAAGCGCGCGATTGACGGGAGTACGCCACTCACGGCGAAAATGCGCCTCGGCGTCCGCGATAAATCCCGTGCGCTGGAGGCCGCGCAGGCATTATGCGAGGGCGGGGCCGAATTATTGGTCGTCCACGCGCGGACCAAAGAAGAAGGTTACCGGCCGCCAGCGCACTGGGCATGGGTCGCGCATGTGGCGGAAGCGATCCCGATCCCGGTCGTCGCCAATGGCGAAATTTGGACAGTGGCCGATTACCTGCAGTGTCGAGCCGAGAGTGGACGCCGGGATGTCATGCTCGGACGCGGCGCGGTCGCCGATCCCTTTCTCTGTGAACGTATCCGGGATCTGCTTGCGGGTCGCCGGGTACGGTCCGCGACGGAGGACTGGGGGCGCGTCTGGCCGTTGCTTGAACGTTATTGGTCGCTCGTCCGGACAGATCTGGTGCCGAGGCACACGCCAGGGCGCTTGAAACAATGGTTAAATCTACTGCGCCGACATTACCCCCAGGCGGCGGCGCTGTTCCATGCGATTCGCACCCTGACGGATCCCGCCGAGATCGACCTACTGATGACCGCGCCACCGGCAATTCATTCCTCCGGTCGTCCCCGCCACGCCTTGATTTGAGCACGCTTCGACTTCGAATCAAGCCGGCGCTCCTTGGCGCCGCGGGTCGGACGGGTCGGTTTGCGAATTTTGGGTGGTATCGCAATCGACAAGATGATCGCCTTCAGTCGGTCGAGGGCATCTTCATAATTTTGCTCTTGGCTACGGAATTGCTGGGCTTTGATGATCAGCACGCCATCGGCCGTGATCCGTCGATCAGCCAGAACGAGTAAGCGCTCCTTGTAAGCCGCAGGCAACGACGAGCCCTGAATATCGAAGCGCAGATGGATCGCGCTAGAGACTTTATTGACGTTCTGGCCGCCCGCGCCCTGCGCGCGGACAGCCTGCACTTCCCAATCCGTCTCCGGCAAAGTGATCCGGTTGGAGATCCGAAGCATTGCCGAACCTAAGACTCTATTTCAAACCGTAGAAACGCGTGGCCGTGCCGCGGAAGAGGTTATCCTTTTCCGTTTCGCTGTAGCCTGCTGCTATTTTCTTGAACGCGTTCCACAACACAGCATAGGACACACTGCATTTGTCGACCGGAAAATTGCTTTCGAACATGCAGCGCGCGGGTCCGAATACCTCGATGGCGGCATGGTAATAGCGTGCCTGCCGTTTAACGAGATCATCGGAACCTGGCGGCTTCGCGGCCGTTTCGAAACCGAAACCGTTCCACGGCATGGCGAGCCCCCCCAACTTCATCGAGACATTCGGGCACGTGGCCAATTCCGTCAAATCTCGCAACCATTGCCCGAAGATTTCCTCTTGGTGCCCGGCATAGGGACCGATACCCACGGGGGTTCCCAAATGATCCAGCACAATCTGTACCTCCGGGTAGGCGCGCGCGAGCGCCGTTAGGTACGGCGTTTGCGGATGATAGTGATAGGCGTCGAAGCACAAGCCCATTTGCCCCAGCACCGCAAACCCGGCGCGGAAGGCCGGATCCTCGTAGAGCTTAGCGTCTTTCAACCCCTCACCTGCAAAAAGCGCATCACTGGCATCCCAGGCGGCAATCTGCCGGATCCCCCGGAATAAACTACTCGCCGCTACATGGGCCTCGAGCACTTCACGTACGCGCGCACCGAGCCGCAATTCCGCGGTGGCCATGATCGCCCCTATCTGGGCCGCCTGGGGCCGCTGACGCGCTTGCGCGGCGATCCCGGCAACCCATTCGGTCTCCCCAACCGCCTTCATCTCTTCCGGTCCATCCGTGCGGTAGCCTTCCCAACACTGCAGATAAACCGTCTGCTCGACCCGGTGTGTGCCCGTATCGGTCCACAGTCCCTCGAGATCATAAAGCGGAAATTCTGTCGTCTGCGCAAAAAAATGGTGATGGGGATCGACGATACGCCGCGCCGGCTCAATCGTTTCTTCCGTGACCTGTGCGAGCCAATCCTGTCGAACTTCTACCAGTGCCATGTGTTGTTCTCCTTATTGGGTCATTGATACGCGCCGGATCTCCTGCGCCTATAGGCCGGATCCCTCCCCTCCTGGCGGATCGCCTAGTCGGCACAGTGCACAATCGAACTCCGATGTGCAACGGACGCGAGCTTGGTCGCCCGCGCCGAACAGCCCGACATAGGAGACACCAGTCGGCCTTGATACACTCGGCTCTATGCGTGGAAAATTTTGTTATCGGATACGGCGGGTCCCGCTCGACGGCTATAGGCGCGCTACGGAACCCGAGTCGGCTTCGCATGTCCGTTGATTTTGCCGCACTCCTTAAGGAAATTGGCCGCGGCAAACGGGCTGCCCGAGCCCTTTCGCTCGAGCAGGCGACCGCACTTGGTCAGGCGCTGGCGGAAAATACTGTACCGGATGGAGTGCTTGGGGCGCTCCTGCTTGCGTTCCGCATGAAGGGCGAAACGGCGGTCGAACTCATCGGTCTGCAAGCAGGTCTGCAGACAGCGCTAGCGCGTCTTCACTGTCCCGCCGAGCAGGCGCCGCTCGTCATCCCGAGTTATAACGGGGCCCGACGCACGGCGAACCTGGTCCCGCTGCTAGCGCTGATGCTCCGGGCGCTCGAGATCCCTGTCCTACTCCATGGCCCTCGTGCGGTCGCGGGCCGAACGGCGACGGTGACGCTCCTCGAACGGCTCGGGGTCTTCCCAAGCGAAAGCCTGGCCGCGGCAAGCGAGGCACTCTCGCGCAAGCAACTCGCCTATCTCCCGATCGAGATCCTAGCGCCCGCGCACGCACGTCTGCTTGCGTGGCGCACGACGCTCGGCGTCAGGAATTTTGCACACACGCTCGTCAAGCTGATTGAACCTTTCAATGACCCAACAACCCGTCTCATCAGCATCACCCATCCCGTCTATCAAGAACTCATGCGGGAATGTCTCACCACCACGTGCGGGAGCGCGGTACTGATGCGCGGTCATGAAGGTGAGCCCGTGGCACATCCCAATCGTCTCCCGGCCATGCTGTGGATCAGAGACGGTGTCGAGCAGATCCTCCCCTCAGCAGAAGAAGGGACAGACGGCAATACAACCTTCAGTCCGCTACCAGAGCTTGACCTAGAGGCTACCGCCGACTGGACCGCCCGGGTGATTACTGAGCCCGGCCGCTTCGTCCTACCTCGGCCACTCCTTGAGCAGGTGAGCCGGTTGGTCTGGACACGTCAGCGGCAGCCGTCACTCAACCTCGCCCGTCACCACGTTTTCACCTATTTTGGGCAAAGACCGGTGATCTCGACATAGCGTGCCTTGCCGGTTATTTCTCTCGAACTGCGCACCAAGCGGGTCGCGCCCACGTCGATAGTCGCAGATCCAGCCCTCTCGATTACTGCGTGTTCACGCAGAACGGCGTCGCTCGACATGGACTCGCAGCCTCGCCCTTCATGGGCATCCGGGTGCCACGGTCGGCGACCACTCGCCGGGAACGAAGGTCGCTTCCCCTTCACCGGGCCAGGGCGGCATCGTGATGGCGACGGCAACAAGCGCCTCATCACGGGTCGATCGAAATTGAAACGCCGTCCCCTTGGGGATACTGATTGCCACACCCGGCCCGACCGCGATCACCTCCGCACGGTCCTCCTGAGCGCGCCACAGCTGTCCAACCCCAGAGATGAAGTACCACATTTCCGAGACCGTCGCGTGCCGAACCGCTACCGATACGCCCCACGGGGGGAGTGAAAAATGGGCAAGGCTCCCGCCCGGCAGCTGCAACAAGATCCGCACGTCCGAACCGTCAGGTGCACGCACATCGGCCACTGCCGGTAAACATTTTGTTTCGAAATAGGGCATTTGCCGGCCTCCGTTTGGCTTTGGCATGCAAGGCGACTATAACAATTCACGAAGCGCCATGCCGGACAGCTCGAACCGCGCACAGGGGCGTGTCGCCAAGGTGTTTTGCTCATCAATGCTTGCGCGCAGAACCCAGCGCACATTAACAGGGCGGGGTCGGTTCACTATACTGTCGCCATGACAGAGCCCCGCACACCCGGTATGGTCTACCTGAGCGACTACCAGCCCCCGCCTTTCCATGTCGTGACAATCGATCTGGACGTTGACATCCAGGCTGACTTCACACAGATCACCACACGTCTCGCGCTCTTGCGCAACCCGGCGGGGAAAGATGCCAAGGCACCACTGGTGCTTGACGGTGACGGACTCGAACTCCTGGCCATTTCGCTCGATGGTCGCCCGCTAGATGCGACCGCCTTCCAGCAGGACGCCAAGGGGCTGACACTCACCGCGCTGCCTGACACCTGCGAACTGCAGACCACCGTCCGCATTTCCCCCGAGAAAAACACCCAGCTGATGGGCTTATATGCGGCGCAAAACGGTTATTTCACGCAATGTGAAGCGGAGGGATTCCGGCGCATCACCTTTTACCCCGATCGCCCCGACGTCATGAGCCGCTTCACCACCACGATTAGGGCTTCCCGCGTGGACTGTCCCGTGCTGCTCTCTAATGGCAATCAGGTCGCGGCCGGGATCACCGAAGATGGTCGACATTGGGCGCGTTGGGTCGATCCCTTTCCGAAACCAGCTTACTTGTTTGCCTTAGTCGCGGCCCGGCTCGACCAGCTCGAGGATCGCTTCACAACGCTTTCAGGTCGTGAAATTCGCCTAGGCATCTATGTGGAGCCCGGGCGACTCGACCAGTGCCAGTTTGCGATGGCAGCGTTGAAATCCTCGATGCGCTGGGATGAAGACACCTACGGTCTCGAATTCGATTTGGACCAGTACATGATCGTCGCGGTCTCGGATTTCAATATGGGCGCGATGGAGAACAAGGGTCTCAACATCTTCAATACCAAGTACGTCTTGGCACGGCCGGATCTCGCGAGCGATCAGGATTTCATGATGCTCGACCGCGTCATCGCACACGAATATTTCCATAACTGGACCGGAAACCGCGTCACCTGTCGCGACTGGTTCCAGCTGAGCTTAAAAGAAGGCCTGACCGTTTTTCGCGATCAGCAGTACGGTGGCGATCGTTATTCCCACGGGGTGCAACGGATTCAAGAAGTCCAGGCGCTTCGTAACAGCCAGTTCCCGGAGGATGCCGGCGCGATGGCCCATCCGGTACGACCCAGCGCCTATCTCGAAATCAGTAATTTCTATACGGCCACCATCTACAACAAAGGTGCTGAAGTCGTCCGGATGATTCACACCCTGCTCGGTGCTCAGGGATTCCGTCGCGGCATGGATCTGTATTTTGCCCGCCATGACGGACAGGCTGTTTGCACCGAAGATTTTGTGCGGGCGATGCAGGATGCGAGCGATACTGATCTGACGCTGATGCAACGCTGGTACGATCAGGCGGGAACGCCGCGAGTCAAGGTCATCGCTGACTATGATGCTGGGGCCCAGACCTATACGCTCCATTTCACCCAGTCATGCGCACCTGGGGGTCCTAGCCTGCCGCAGCACCCGTTCCCTATTCCCATCAAGCTCGGACTCCTCAGTTCGAGCGGGAAGCCGCTTGCGCTCGAAAGTCCCGCATTAACGCACGTGGGGGATGACGCCCTCTATCTGCTGCGCGAGGCCACGGGCAGGCTTCGTCTTACGGCTGTACCTACCCATCCGATTCCATCACTGCTGCGTGGATTTTCCGCACCGGTTGCACTGGATTTCGACTACTCGGATGACGCACTTGCATGCTTGATGGCGCATGACGTCGATCCGTTCAACCGATGGGAGGCCGGTCAACGGCTCGCCATGAAAAACTTGCTGGCCCGCATTGACGCCATCCGACGCGACGCACCGGCCGTCGAGGCACCCGCTTTTCTCGCAGCCTGTGGGCGGATTCTGGCGAGCGCAAGTGGAGATCCGGCTTTCGCCGCCGAGGCGCTCGGTCTGCCTGCGGCAAGCTTTATTGCCGAACAACTCGATCAAATTGATCCGGATGCAATCCTTGCTGCACGCGTGGCGCTTCGCCGCGCGATCGCGCTGCATCTGCGCACCGAGTTTTACACGGCCTATCACACGTACACCGTGCCTGGACCGTATGAGCCGACACCCGTTGCTGCCGGCCGACGTGCGTTGCGTAATGTCTGTTTGAGTTATCTGATGGAACTCGGCGAGCCCGCTATCGAGGCCCTGTGCTATCGACAATTCGAAACAGCCGATAACATGACTGATGCAAGTGCCGCCTTGATGACGCTCGCCAATGTCGACTGTCCGCAGCGTCGCGTGGCGCTCGCCGCGTTCTATCACCGCTGGCAAGCGGAGCCGCTGGTGCTAGACAAGTGGTTCGCGGTCCAAGCCACCTCGCGCTTGCCCGGCACCCTGAAGATAGTAGAAACCTTACTCACCGATCCGATGTTCGAGTTGACCAACCCAAACAGGGTCCGCGCCCTCATCGGGAGTTTCTGTCAGGGCAACCAAGCCGGGTTCCATGCGACCGATGGCAGCGGGTATCGGTTTGGTGCCACGCAGATCTGCGCACTGGATCCCCTCAATCCACAAATTGCCGCTCGCCTCGCGCGTGCCTTTGACAGATGGCGGAAATTCGATCCTGGCCGGCAGATTCACGCCCGCGCCGCGCTGATGGAGATCCAAAGGCTGCCTGGCTTGTCCAAAGATACGACAGAAGTCGTCACCCGCGCACTTAACTGATTTTTTTAAACTTTGGAATGCACAATGGTCAAGGGAATTTTTTTCGATCTCGGGGGTACCCTCGTTAGTTATCATCAGGTCCAACGCGTCCATGTGCCGCTGCTCCTTGAGGCGGCCAATAGACTCGGCGCT
This sequence comes from uncultured Pseudomonadota bacterium, assembly GCA_903825645.1. Taxonomy (GTDB): domain Bacteria; phylum Pseudomonadota; class Gammaproteobacteria; genus CAIKBL01. Next base: position 20,161 of record CAIKBL010000044.1, read on the forward strand.
CACGACGTCAGTGCAATCAAAAAGGCTTACGCGACAGCCGTCGAGGAAACCACGGAGCGCTATGCGCCACTCGATTATTATCTGCATCGTGATTTCTTCGGCGATACTTTCCACCGTTGCTGCGAGTTGATGGAGACAGCGGTAACGCCGGAGATCAGTGCCTGGTATCAGGAAGAACATCTATCCCGTTTGCGGGATTGCTTAGTCTTGAAACCCGATTGCCACGCGACATTACGTACGATGAAATCTCGCGGACTTTACCTTTCCGTCGTCTCGAATATTGACAGTGACATGCTCGAGCCCATCATCGCCCGCGATGGTCTGCACGAATATCTCGATCATTGGACAAGTTCGGAGACTGCGCAGTCCTGCAAGCCGCACGCCCGATTCTTTGAGATGTGTCTCGCAAAATCAGGCCTTGCGGCGGAAGAAGTGCTGTTCGTTGGCGACTCGCCAGAACATGACATCGATGGCGCCGCGAGAGTCGGAATGAAGACCGCCCTTATCTTAAACGAGGGGATTGAACCGCCACTACAAAGTGGTCGCGCCCGGGCGACGCCGGACTACGTGGTCCACTCGCTCAGCAGCCTGCTAGAGCTAGTGCCCGGTTGAACCGCGTTGCCCTCTTTGCGGATGTGCAGAATCTATACTACACCACCCGCGAAGCCTACAACCGGCAGTTTGATTACAACGCTTTCTGGGCGATGGCGACGCGTGATCGGACCATCATCGGCGCATTCGCCTACGCTATCGATCGCGGGGATGAAAAGCAGCGTCAATTCCAAACCATCCTGCGGGCAATTGGTTTTGAGGTCCGCCTAAAACCCTTCATTCAACGCGCTGACGGCTCGGCTAAAGGCGATTGGGATGTAGGTCTCGCACTTGACGTCATGGAACAGTCCGCGAGCGTAGACACGATCGTCCTTGCCTCCGGCGATGGCGACTTTGATCTGTTAGCTCAGCGCGTGATCGCGAAATATGGCGTGGAAGTCGAAGTCTATGGGGTACCACGCTTGACCGCCGCCTCCTTGAAGGCCGCGGCCACGCGGTTCATCCCCATCGAAGATCCCTTGCTGCTCAAGCGACGTCCAGGTTAACGCGATCCAGAGGCCGTGTCGCGAATGCTCTCTTTTAACGAGACCACATCCAGCGTGACCGCGTTGGTTTCCGAAAGGATCTGGACCTGTCCGTCCTGAATCAGACACTGAAGATTCATTTGCCGGGCGGCGAGCGCAGCAAGCGCGGTGCTTTGCGTACCCGGGACCGACATCACTTTTAGATTCGACAGCTTGCTCAACACCGGCGCTTGTTTGTCCCACCAGGTTTCGCTGGTGCGGCCCTGATAGACCACCACAATGACCTCACGGGCACGACCACAGGCACGCCGTAAGGCGGCCTCGTCTGGATGGCCGACGTCGATCCAACGGAGAATCCCGCCGGTCAGATCGGTCTGCGCCAAATCGGGCTCATCCTGCGCGCTGAGCCCGCGTCCAAAGGCGAGTCCCTCATCCGCAAAGAGCGCATAAGCGAGAATTCGGATCATCATGCGCCCGGGGGTCTCGGAGGGATGCTGTGCAAGCGTCAGCGCATAGTTCGCATAGTGATGTCGATCCATGTCACTGAGTGAAAGCGCCACCTTGACGACGGTCGCGCCTTTGCTCATCGCGCGACCCCGGTCGCGCCCCGCAGCAGTCCCCGCGTAACGCTCAAACTCAACGCCATCATACGAGCTTACGCAGGATCTCGGCCGCATATTCGAACGAACGCAGACGTGCGCCATGATCATAAATCTGGGCCGTCAGCATAAGTTCATCCGCGCCGGTCGCTGTCACAAAGGCGGCTAGCTTTTCGGCTGCTGTCGGCGGCGATCCCACGCAGGCGTACTGCAGCGCATGCGCGACCCCTGCCCGCTCAGACGGGTTCCAGTAGCTATCCATATCATCGCGCGGTGGCAGCAGCTTGCCGGGAGATCCCCGAAAGAGATTAGTAAATTGCTGCTGGACCGAGGTAAAGAGTTTCGTCGCCGCGGTATCGGTTTCCGCAATGAAGATTCCAACCCCCAACATCACATGGGGTCTCTCGAGTTGAGCCGATGGCTTAAACTGCCGTCGGTAGATATCGATCGCCTGCAAGAGCGCATCGGGTGCGAAATGCGAGGCAAAGGCATAAGGCAAACCCAGGGCCGCGGCAAGCTGTGCCCCGAACAAACTTGATCCCAGGATCCACAGCGGCACCTCGAGGCCAGCGCCGGGGACTGCCCGGACCTGTTGCCCGGGTTGGACGGGACCGAACAGGGCCTGTAGCTCGAGGACATCCTGCGGGAATCGATCAGCACTCATCGCGCTATCTCGCCGCAACGCACGTGCCGTCACCATGTCGCTGCCGGGCGCACGTCCCACCGCTAAATCGATGCGTCCGGGATAGAGCGTTTCCAGCGTGCCAAACTGCTCGGCGATAACCAGCGGAGAATGATTTGGCAACATGACCCCCCCGGCACCCACCCGAATGGTTGAGGTGCTGGCCGCGACATTTCCAATCACCACGGCGGTCGCAGCGCTCGCAATCCCGGGCATGTTGTGATGCTCGGCCAGCCAGTAGCGGCGATACCCCCATTGCTCCGCATGTTGGGCTAGATCTCGTGCATTTCGAAAGGCATCGGCGGGCTCGCAGCCTTCGGACACGGGAGCGAGATCGAGGATAGAAATCGGTACACCTGTCATCACGCAACCCCTCAACAAAAAACGGTTAACACGCCCGTGTAGGCGTACAAACGGTTATGAAAAATCTCCCCATTGGCAAAAAAACCAACCACCGGTAGATCACCCAGGGCTTCCTGAATCAGGCGAAGCTCTTGTGACTGATCCCCAAACTGGTGTCGACCTCGCCCGAGGCAGGAATAATACAGTGCCCCGCGCGGGGCAGATCCCATCCTCGTTTTGAGATCTGCCAGCATGCGATGCAGATCGGAACGCGCTGTATTGCCATCCCGTCGACAGAATTGAATGAGCGACCCCGGCGTCAACATCTCGCCGATGGCGAGCCGCTGTTGTGCCGGATCAATGCCCAGCAGATTGCGGACCATATAGTCGCCGGTATCCGAACCAGGGACCGGAAAAGACGCAAATATATACCCGCCAGCACGACTCAAATCATGTGCGATAACCGTTCCGACTTCTTCCCGAAACACCTCGAGGGCGGGCCGGTCATCGAGCTCTTTCAAGACGTTCTGCTCGCAGCTCGTCATGACATGCGGCGTTCCAATAGGTGTACAACCCTGCGTATGGCTGGTAATCACCGACACCGCACTCGAAAAGAAAACACCGGACAATCCGCTCACCACGGTGTCGCCCGCAATCTGGAGATGTGTGGTGCGGGAAGACGTCACGCCGCCAACACAAAACGCACCGGGCACCTGCGTCCGAATCAACTCGATGAGCGTCGCCGCGGTCGCTTGGGTCGGATCAGCGTGCAGGACGCCGAAATGACCCGGTCCGGCCGTCTTGAGCCAGTTGTCCTGCTTGTGCAGGAATGCGTCTAAGCTCTCCCGCTGCAACGGCAAAATGCGCAGCGCATCATCCGGAAAACTGGCCAGCATGATGGCAAGCGCTGGCTCATCATAATACTCCTGCCCCGTCGCGCAGATGCCAAGCCCGGTGGTACCTGTCCAGAGCGCGATCCCGGTCTCACGCTGCAAGTCGGCTAACACGCGGGACAGCGTTGGCACCAGGGCGTCAGTCGCATAGACGAACCCGAAATTGGCGGTCGGATCGACTGGCCCAATCTGCGCCAGACATTGCGCTATCAACGTCTCAGCGGTACCGCCGCTCGCGTGCCCCAACTGAAAACGCGCGCGTTTCGCTTCTTCCCCGGCCATCGTCACCATACTCGTCCTCCTTGCAGTACGGCGCACTATACCGGAAGTCTTCCGGCATGCCGGTGGGTGCTATTTTAACGGGTTTAGAGATCGGTGATTTGGACGCGCTTGTGGCGACTGCTGGCACCGCTTTTGATCGACACGCGCCGTTTCACGACGTCAAAGTGCGCCGCTACCAATGCGATCACCGCCGCATTTGCCGCCCCCTCCAGTGGTGGCGCGACAACACTCGCGACCCAACTGCCATCCGCCTGGAGGATCAGTGTGTCGCGACGCGCATTGGGCTTTACCTTGACACGCAACAGGGTCACGGCCTAGATCCCCATTCGCGCCGAAGTACGCTGTACGCCACGAACCGGCGGACCCGTCCGTCGCACAGCAACTTGTCTTCATGGAGGGGGAAAATCGGGCATGGGATCGGCTCACCATCCACCTTGCCGGTGAGGGCCCATTCAACTTCCGCGCGCATACCGACATCGGTCACCGGCGGCACCCGTCCCCACCACAGCCACAATGCAGAATCGACCCTATACCGCGTGCGCGCGTCGGCAGGGGCGATGGCTAACGGCAGCAAGGAAACAGTCGTCCCCGTTAACCCGTCACCCGCCAACGCCGATGCATTCGCCGTCATGCCGCCGAATCGAGCCGATCAGATCTATTTCGGACCGTACGCGAAAAACACGTTGCCCGGAATTCCCCACAGCCCGTAACCGGCCCCAAAGTAGACCCAACCACCCGCAACCGTCACACCCGCGCCCTTAATAGCGCCGCCGTGCGCCGGCACTTTGTTGACGGTCACGAAATTTCCTTTGGTATCCACATCCCAGATTATCTTGCCGCTCGTGGGCTCATAGGCACGCATATGTCCGTCCATCGAACCCGAGAAAAGCACCCCCGGGATAAGGGTCGCTGCGGCCGGCTGGCCGGCATTACAACCCGGTATGGACTCACAATCAGGCTTCGCCGCTGGAGTATTCCAGCGCTCAGCGCCGTCGGCAATGCGCACGGCATAGATCCCTCCTGCCGCGCCGTGGGCGACTTTGCTTTCCCAGACATCAGAGATAGGCACATAAACGTTAGTCTCATCTGCGGCGAAACCCCACTCGATACCGCCCAGCACGCCCCCCGGCGAGAGTCGTTTCTGCCATAAGATTTTGCCGTGATCGTCCGGGTCCAGTGCATGAAGCACGCCCGATTTCTGACCGGCAAGTAACACGCGTTTGCCATCGGGCAGACGGCGCAGGATCGCGGATGAGCCAAAGTCGATATCAGGCCCACATTTGGATTTGGCGCCCGCCTCAATCGTCGGCACAACGCAGGCCGTCGAAAACGCATCGTCCTTAGTCGCCTGCCAGTGCCAACGCATCGCACCGGTCTTCATATCCAGCGCCACCACCGAGTCGCTGGTATCCGCCGCCGGTAGCGAATAGCTGTCACCCGTGGTGACGTAGATAAGGCCTGCTTTCGAATCGATCGTCGGCTGCGACCAGACGGCCGCACCCGACGGCCCCCAAAGCTGGGTTCCCATCGCGGTTTTGGTCGTTTTAACGGCCGGCTGTGGAATGAGGTAGGACTTCCACTTCTGCTTGCCGGTCACTTCGTCCAACGCGACCACACTGCCCCGGAAAGAGCAGCACTCGTAACGCGGCGAGGCACCCGCAAGCTCCTCGAAAGAAGCCACAGGGACGTAGAGCACGCCGTCATGACGGGCAATGGTGCCGGTCACAAGCGCATGTGGATGCGCTTCGACCTTGCGCTGCCAAAGCAGCTTCCCCGTGTTGGCGTTGAGCGCGTAAACATGCGCGCTGCGATCGGCCGCGTAGAGCACAAAGCTACCGTTAGCGCGTTTGGCGAGCAAAATGCCGCCCCGGACCGCAGCCGGTGTCGGAAATTTCCAGTGCGCGCAGCCGCTCTTCGCGTCAAGTGCGTAGATACCGCCTTCGTGAGAGCCGAGGAAGATGCGCCCACCGGCCACTGCAGGTTGCGTAGAAACGGTCGTCGCCCCGGGGAAACCGAACGTCCATTTGAGCTCGAGCTTGGAGAGATCGGCCGCGGTCAGCCCCGCGCGCGCCGCAGGCTGGAAATGGGAGTTGTCATCATCGAGCCCCCACCCCGACCAGTGCGGCTTATCAAGCGTATCTGCGGGCATTTGCGGCGAGGCCCTGCACATCACGAGCGCCTCTTTTTGCCTTGCCTGCGGGACCGTACCCCACTTGATACTTGAGGCATAGATCGCCACCGCCCGTCGTTCGAAGTCGTTGAGATCCGACGCAATCACCGTCATCAACCCTTTGGACAGGGCGCTGTAAATTTTCTCCGGGGGTAATTCGGCAAGCTGGTCCGGCGTCAATGCCCGCGCGACGGGGGTCGGGCTATGGCACCCGGCACAGTGGCCTAGAAAGACCGCCTTGCCCATAGGATTATCCTCCGCCGCAGTGACGCAGGTCCCGGCCAACATCAAAAGCCCCATCCAGAAAAGCTTGCGCCGCATCATGTTGTTCTCCGCCGTTTGGTTGCGTCCAGACTTTACCGGATCTGCATCGAGGGGGGAAACGATAAGGACCCGTTATTTTTCGTGCCGAGCCTGGCGTTGTGACACGGGGCTCGTCAGTCCCGCGTCCCCGGCACGCGGGCCAACAGGGAGAGCCTGCGGCGGGCGCGACCGGACCGCACGTCTCTATCGTCGTCAGGGAAGCGAGCGCGTGCCACAACTGGGACGGCATCCCGCAGGGGCAAGTGCGCTTTGTGGCGGTAGCGTTACCCGTATAGCCGAATGACGACTGACGACAACTGCGCTGGCGCGCGCACCAGAAGCCGCCACTTTCGGTAGATTCAACCCGGGATCCCGGTGCCCGGCCAGGCGCGCGTCTGACCCGGCCAGGCGAAAAACAACGCGGTCCTTCCCTTGTGCTCAATCGGTCGCCTTGAAAGTGCGCGAGCGACCCCACAGGTCGAGTAGACTTGCGCGCACATAAATCCAAGGATTGCTGAATGCCTGCTTCGCGGAGGACCCAATTCATAGCCGCCGTCATCGGCAATGCGCTCGAATGGTATGATTTCGTGGTCTTCGGATTCCTGACTGTAGTGATTTCGCGGCTGTTTTTCCCTGATCAAAACGCGTTGATTGGTCTGCTCAAAACAACGGCGACGTTTGGGGTCGGTTTTTTTATGCGGCCGGTTGGCGGTCTGATGCTGGGGATATACGCCGACAGGCACGGCCGAAAAGCCGCCATGCAACTGATCATGGGGCTCATGACATTAGCGCTCCTGATTATGGCGAGCGCACCGCCCTATTCGGTCATTGGCCTTGGCGCCCCTGTCCTGATCGTCGCCGCGCGTCTCATCCAGGGCTTCGCCACAGGTGGCGAGTATGCCGTGGCTACAGCCTTTTTGGTCGAGTCAGCGCCACCCGATAGCAAGGGCTTCTATGGTGCCTTCCAGTCCGTCGGTCTGACCCTCGCCGCACTCGGCGGGGCTGCAGTAGGGATGGCCATCACCACGCTATTGACCCCCGCCCAGCTCGACAGTTGGGGCTGGCGCGTGCCGTTTGTGATCGGATTGCTGATCGCGCCGGTCGGGCTCTATATCCGCCGCCATCTCGAAGAACCTGCGGCGTACCAGTCGAGTCAAAAAATCCTCGCGCACGCGATCAAACCACGCCTACGTGATAACCTCGGCGGGCTCGGGATCAGCTTTGGTCTCACGGTGACCGGTACCATTACCTACTATGTACTGCTGGTCTACATGCCCACTTTTGTACAACAGCAACTCGGCCTGCCGCTGGCCACTGCTTTCAAGACGCAGGTCATCTCACTCGTCCTGCTGACGCTCGCGATCCCCGCGTGCGGTGCCCTCTCAGATCGGTGGGGTCGTCGACCCTTGCTCATCAGCGGCGCCCTGTTGTTACTCGGACTCCTCTATCCCTTGTTCTCGTTCGTCCAGCGTGCCCCGGGATTTCAGAGTCTGCTGATCCTGCAAGTGACGCTGGCTATTCCGCTCGCCCTTTTCTATGGTCCGCTCGCCACCACCGTTGCCGAACAATTCAAAACCGGCATCCGCTCCACCGGTTTGTCACTCGCCTATAACCTTGCGGTCATGCTCTTCGGCGGCTTTGCGCCTTTTTTGGTAACCCTAATGGTCAAGTCGACGGGCGATCCGCTCGCGGGCGCGTATTATGTCATGTTCGGTTGTGTCGTTGGGCTTCTCGCCGCCGCGTTTGTCCGCGATCCGCGGTCAAACGCTGATTAAGGCCGGGGGATGATCGACTGTCCCGCCGGGGGGGGCGTGGGTCGGCCGCAGCCGTACGTGGGCAAGCCGGTTCGAAAACGTTATCGTTGCGCGCCGCGCATGACCGACTGAATCGCTAAACTGGAGAATCACTAAAATGAGCCAAGCACCTATTGCCTGTAACGTACTCGGAGAGCCGTTAGTCCCCTGCTCATTTGACCCGATGACCGGCTTCTATCGTGATGGCTGCTGCAATACCGGGAAAGAAGACCTGGGCAGCCATACGGTTTGCGTCGAAGTGACGACTGAGTTTCTCGCCTTCTCGCGCGCGGGCGGCAACGATCTGTCGACCCCGCGCCCGGAATTTGGGTTTCCCGGCCTACAACCGGGCGAGCGCTGGTGCCTGTGTGCGCCACGTTGGCAAGAGGCTTATGAAGCGGGCGTCGCACCGCGGGTCTTTCTGCTGGGCACTCACGAAGGCGCACTCGAGCACGTCGACTTGGCCGCGTTAAAAACCCATGCTCGAGATTTGTCCTAGGAACCCTGCTATCTGTTGATTCAACGCGTCCCTGCCGGCACTACAGACGTCACCAGCCGCGCGCGCAGCGCGGTCAACCATTGTTGTACCCGTGCCATATGGGCCGGCCCGAGGCGATATAACATGCGCTGGCCGGCAGATGCCGCTTCGAGTTCGGGATCGGCGTACTGGTAAAACACCTTGGGCTGAAGCAATGGAATCGGCGCGGGTGGCGCGGTGGTGGCGAGAAGGTGGTCAATCACCTCCAGCAGCCGCGCATCAAAGGCCTTGCCCGGGAATCCCAGCGCTTCATAGGTACGTTGTATCTCTGGGTAAAACTGGCGGTAGATCCGAGCCACCTCCCCCACATTCAAGTTGACGATGAGAGACACGAGCGCGTCATAACGCGTGGCGTTGCCCGAATCGAGCATGATGAGGGTATCCGTTTCTAAGATCCCCAAGTGCCCCGGTACCGGCTTCAATAACCGGTATTTAGGCTGTAGCTTACCCGCCGTCAAATTGTCGACTGAGAGTACGAATTTACGGACCAACTCGGTGGTCTGGAAATGACGCTCCCACACCGGCGGCGCCATCAGCGCGCTCAGTGCCACCCCGATAGCCTGATCGACGTCCACGGGGGCGGCGAGCGGCGGCGTTGCCGAGCTTGCGGCGGCGGGCTCGCCCGCGGCGTTCGCGTGCGCCGGCGCCATCGTCGCCGCGTCAGACGAACCCGGTGGCGAGACCACCGGCACCGAGGCCAAGGATCGGTCGGACACGACGCCCGTCGTCTCGGAGATCGTCGGCGAGGTCGGTGCAGCAGCCGGTGTCGTCGCCGTCACAAGTCCCGCGCTACCGGATGGCCCCGCATTCGCGACTGGCGTCGCGACGGAATGGCGCTGCGCATACCAGTTACTGCCGAACCACCCGAGGACCGCACAAAAGGCAATCGCGCTCACTATCTGGACGAAAAATCGCATGGTGGGACACCCTACAAGTCAACCAACGACAACGCGCTGGTATCGATAAAACACGGCGGCGGGGGCACGCGCTCATCAAGAAGCGCGCCCGGTGGAGCCAGACTCAACTGACTCAGATCAAAAACCGGCGGAATGACGTCAATAGACTCGATCAACATCACCCCAGGCGGGGCCAGCGTGAGCCCCGTATCGCTGGGCGCGACTTCCGGCGTAGGGGGCACCTTCACGCGTTCGACCTCTGCGCCGAGCGCTTCGAGTGCTTTCTGATACTGCTCGGCACTGGCTTCGGTCACCCCTTTTTTGACAAGGGTACGCACGCCAAGCAAGGCCTCACTTTGGACCAACGAGATCTTGAACAGACGGGCGAGGGCAGCCTGCACGGTCAAGGGATCATGACCAGGACGCAGTTGCCCGGTCAGCACGATATCGAATAAAAAAGGGATCATGGAACTCCTTTGCGCACCTACCAGGCCGTCATGTCGCCCATACTGTCCCAAAAGCGCTCGGGATGCGCCCTTGCGCGGCTTATGGTATCAAGAGCACTGATTCTACAAGAGGATGGAGTCGACGGTATGTCTCGCTCAATCAAACGTCTGCAACACACGTTCCACCCGAAGAAAGGAAACTACCTGTGATCCAGCCCATCCTACGCATGGGCGATCCCCGCCTGCTCACCGTCGCTGCGCCCGTCGCTGAATTCGGGACGCCCGCGCTCGACACCTTGCTGCAGGATATGTTCGACACCATGCGCGCGGCAAACGGCGCGGGCCTTGCGGCGCCCCAGATTGGCGTGCCGCTCCGGATCGTGATTTTCGGGCAACCAGAGCTGAATTCCCGCTATCCTGACGCACCGGTGGTGCCGCAGACCGTCCTCATCAACCCAGTGCTCACCGCGCTCGATGACATTCAGGTGGACGGCTGGGAAGGCTGTCTCTCGGTGCCAGGTTTGCGCGGTGTCGTCCCCCGCTACCTCCGGTTACATTATGAAGGCTATGACGCCGAGGGACAGGCGTTTGCGCGTACCGTAGAAGGATTTCACGCGCGGGTGGTGCAGCACGAGTGCGATCATCTGGACGGCGTGTTGTACCCGATGCGCGTGCAAGATTTTACGCGCTTCGGGTACACCGACGTCCTCTTCCCCGGCTTAGACGCCAGCGATGACTAACCGAGGGTTCAGTCGCGCAGGACGCCGAGTTGGGCGACCAGCGCCTCCCGGCTTTCCTTGAACTGCGGGGCGACCATCACGTCATGGCCGAGGCGCTCAGCCGTCTCGTCGCACAGGAATCCATCAGGATGGCTGACTGTCGCTTCAAATAAGGCTCCACTCGGGGTGCGCACGTAGATGGAGTCGAAATAGCCCCGGTCTTTGACTTCAGAGATATCGGTAAAGCCCATCGCCTCCAGCGATCCCTTGACGGCGCCCTGCTCCGCATGCGTACCCACCTGGAAAGCCATGTGGTGCACCGCCCCTTCTGAAAAGGTCCAGCTACCTTGTTTCAAATTCGGCTCCACCACAAAATCGACGTAAGTTCCGCTCCCCCCTGCACCCAGGGCATAGCGGACATATTGCCGGTCTTCGGCGATCCGCCTGCCGCCCCAGCCATGCGTCATAAACTCTTCCATCGACTCGATGTCCCGTACCGACACGCAGATGGCATGTGTCCCGCGCAGCATGAGTGCCTTGGGCACTGGCCCACTGCTAAAGGGCGCCCGCGTATCGTCGTCAATCCCGACAATCGAGTACCGGATCCCGCAAGGATGGGTAAAATCGACGCAGCGCTCGCCCAGACGTTCGTCTTCCGTGGTGGCAAAACCGTGTCCTTCAAGGCGCGTCTTCCAGTAACCCAACGAAGACATCGGTGCGGAAAGGGAAAAATACGTGATTTGCCCCGAGCCAGGCCGCGCTTTGGCGCCGAGATGCCGCAGCGGAAACGAGGTCACCAGCGAGCTTTCCTCTCCCATATCGTTGCCGTAATACAGGTGATAGATGGGAATTTGGCCGTCGTATAGCAACGTCTTTTTGACGGATTTCAAACCCAGCACCTTGGTATGGAAGTCATAATCTTCCTGCGCGTCACCGGTACAGAGGGTGATGTGATGGTGGCGGGTTAACGCGGCACCGGGTGAGACATTTGACATGAGGTTCTCCTAACGCTCGTGAATAGGATGATGGAACAGCATGAGTTTTTCGAACAAAAACACTAGCACACTGTCCCGCAAGGACAACGCATTAATTTGTCAGCCCACGAACCGGTCCTGCTCGCGATGTTGGTGAAGCCAACGTTCGAGTTCGCGCGCAAAGGCCTGACGATCACTCGCGCTGTAAGTCGACGGCCCGCCCGTCTGGACGCCGCTGCTACGCAGCGTTTCCATGAAATTCCGTAATTCGAGCAGTCCCTGCACGTTATTGGCGGTGTAGCGCTCCCCGCGAGGATTGAGGGCCTCAGCGCCTTTGGCGACCACCGCGGCGGCCAGTGGAATGTCTGCCGTGATTAAGAGTTCGCCGGGCTTTACGCGCGCCACAATGTAGGCATCCGCGCCATCAAAACCGCGGGCAACCCGCACCTGCCTAATAAAAACTGACGTTGGAATGGTGAGACTCTGGTTGGCGACCAACACGATGCGGATCCCCGTCCGATCGGCCGCGCGGTACAACATCTGCTTAACCGGCACCGGGCAGGCATCCGCATCCACCCAGATCTGGGGCGACTCGGCCACCCCAGATGTATTATCTGAAACCCTTCCCGAGGTCGTACTCAGAACACCACCGGCAGTTCAAGATGCTGCTCATAGACAAAGTCTCGGTGCGCCCGCAAGGCAGGCGTGAGTGCGGCCTCAATCCGCGGATCGGTGTTGCCGTAAGCTCCGCGAAAATCATCCGCCATCGGGCAACGCTCAGGCGACATCGGATCCAGAATGGCACAACAGGCCGCCCAATAAATGTCTAACGCCGAGAGACTATCCCCAATTAAGTAGCGCTTGCCCGCGGCCTGCTGGCTCGCCAGTTGGGTCGCCAAGGCGGCGACGATGTCCCGGATCCTAAGCGCGGCCGCTTCCGCTGCCGCGGGCGTATAACCATATTTATTGCCCAGAAACATCCAAAACTCGCGTTGCGGATCATTGTCGGGAAGCGTCTTGAGTGGTCCATCGACCATCAGCAGGCGCTTGACCCAGACGAGTCCATTTTCGCCTAACAATTCGTTCGCGAGTCCAAACATACGGGCGCGATCATCGACCCCTGCCGGGATAAGAGCTGGCTCAGGCGCTAGACGCTCGGCCAGATTAAGCTGATCAACCCAACCCGCACGCGGGCGTTCGTCATGCCAGGCGACTACCGGCGCGCTTGCTTGGCCCGTCCAAGCGATTAATTCTGCCTGCGTGTCACCCATACCGAGCGCGAGATCGGAGGTGCCCGCGTCTCCGCTACGCACCGCGGTGTATTTCAGCCCCTTGACGTGATAAACGCCCTTGCAAGCTTCCCGCCATGGTCCGGGAATGGGGTAGGCGCCGAGGACTATCCGTAATCCGCTCATCTTCCGTGCAGCGGCAATCTCCACATACGTCACCTTGATGTCTTCGAATCCAATCGCCATCGGTCATCTCCTCAATTGTGCGTCAGTCATGAATCGCAGGAGACTGACCCGAAACCACCAGCATGGCAAGCCTTCTCGCATTCGTTGCGAAACCCGACATTAAGCGCAGATCAGCATCAGCTGACAGCGCACCCTGTTGGCGAACGCCGGTCCCGGCCCGCGGTTCAAGGCTGCGACCACCCGCCGCGAGGCAACGCCACCCGAGCATAACGCTTGGCAGGACATTGCTCGGTAGACCGCTCGGACGGCCCTGCGTTGGCTGCTCCGGCGGCGCCGACGATCGCACGGCGGCACCCCTAAAATGAGTCCCTCGGGCAAGTAGTCCCGCAAGCCGCGCGTGTGCCTGCGCGGGAGGTGTTCGGCTCTCCTCAGACCATCGAAACCGCACAACATTTGCTCATCATCCGTGCGTTGTGGGCCACTGCGCTGTTGCGCAAGCGCAATCCTGTCTGGTTGGGAGACCTCACGCGTGGGCGCGCCGTCCGATCCGTTGTATGCTTCGCGTCCGATGGTGATCAGCTGTGATTTGGCAGGCATGGTCATGCTGCACAGCACAAATTGAATCTTCCGGGAGGAAACTGATGGAACTCTCCACCGCCCAAATCGCCCATTTCCATGATCGGGGATACGTCTTCCTGGAAAACGTATTTAGTCCGCCTGAAACGTCGCTGCTGTGCGACGAAGCTCATCGCATTTTCGCGACCTCGCGCGAGGAAGTCGTGCGCGAAAAAGATGAAAAAACCGCCAGAACAGCCTTTGCCGCCCATCATTACAATGAGGCTTATCGTCGACTGGGATGTCACCCCCGACTCATCACCCCGGTCATGCAGTTGCTTGATGGACCGGTCTACATGCACCAGTACAAAATCAATGCCAAAGCCGCGTTCAATGGTGACGTCTGGCAGTGGCACCAAGATTACGGGACCTGGGCACGTGATGATCTGATGCCCGAACCACGGGCGATGAACATTGCACTCTTTCTCGACGACGTCACAGAATTTAACGGCGCGCTGATGTTCATTCCGCGCAGCCACCGCCAAGGGACTCTCGAAGCCGGCCATGATCTGCAGACAACGAGCTATCCCCTGTGGACCATCAGTAACAACGAAATCACCCGTTTGGTCCAAGAAGGCGGGCTGGTGTCGCCCAAAGGCAAGGCGGGCTCAATCGTCCTGTTCCACGGCAATCTGGTTCATGGTAGTCCCTCCAACATGTCGCCGTTCGATCGCACGATTGTCTATCTCAGCCTGTGTCATGTGGACAACCATATCCGTCGGTTCAAGCGCCCAGAGTGGATCGCGCACCGCGATTTCACCCCCATTGCGCCGCTGGCCGATGATTGTCTAAACGAACTCATCAACGTCAGGGCGGCCTAATCCGATGAATCTCCATGCGCTTTTGACCGCACGCGAACAGGCAGGACGGCCCATCCGGGTCGGTTTAATTGGGGCCGGCAAATTCGGCTCCATGTTTCTGGCCCAGGCGCGGCGAACGCCGGGGATGCACGTGACGGGTATCGCCGATCTGTCGCCGACGCGGGCAAAAGCGGCCCTGCAGCAGGTGGGCTGGCCCGCGGACTGCGCGACGGCGCGCACCGCCCAGGAAGCCTTGCAACACCGCACGACCTGGGTGACCGACGATGCCGCCGCGCTCATCGCGGCAGACGGCATCGAGGTGGTTATTGATGCCACCGGAAATCCCGCGGCGGGGATCCGGCACTGCCTGCTGGCTTTCGAACATGGACGGCACATCGTGATGGTGAACGTTGAGGCGGATGCACTCGCGGGCCCTCTCCTCGCGGACCGTGCACGCCGTGCAGGCGTCGTCTATTCACTCGCCTATGGCGATCAGCCCGCGCTCATCTGCGAGATGGTCGACTGGGCTCGGGCGAGCGGCTTACACGTGGTGGCCGCCGGCAAGGGCACCAAATATCTGCCGACCTATCATGACTCCACACCCGAAACGGTATGGCAGCATTACGGGTTAACGGCCGAGCAGGCCGAAGTCGGTGGCCTCAACGCCCAGATGTTCAATTCCTTTCTGGACGGGACCAAGTCCGGTATCGAGATGGCGGCCGTCGCCAACGCGACGGGCCTTACGCCGCCCCAGCACGGCCTCGCATTTCCGCCCTGCAACGTTGAGGCGTTAGCGAGCGTCCTGCGCCCGCGCGCGGACGGTGGTGTCCTCGAGGGGACCGGCATGGTCGAAGTTATCTCCAGTCTAGACCGCAACGGCCAGCGTCTGCCGCGCGATCTGCGCTGGGGGGTTTACGCCGTATTTGAGGCGCCCGATGATTACGTCGCGCGTTGTTTTGCTGAATACGGACTCGCCACCGATGATTCCGGTCGCTATGCCTCGATGTACAAACCCTTCCATCTGATTGGCCTTGAGCTCGGGATTTCGGTCGCGAGTGTCGCCCTCAGAAGAGAGTCTACCGGTGCGCCAATCACCTGGCGCGGCGATGTGGTGGCCACCGCCAAACGTGATCTGGCCGCCGGTGAAATGCTGGATGGCGAGGGCGGGTTTTGCGTGTGGGGCAAACTGATGCCGGCCGCTGACTCGTTGGCGATCGGCGGCCTGCCGATTGGGCTTGCCCACCATTGTCGACTTAAGCACCCGGTCAGCCGCGGCGCCCCGCTGTGCTGGACGGATGTCGACATCGACCAGAATCAAGAGTGTGTCCAGATCCGTCGAACGATGGAACGTGAATTTGCACCGGTGCCCGCGGCGCCCACGCGTGTCGCCTGACGCGATCGTCCCTCCCCTATAGTCTCAAGGAGCCCTTTCATGCACGTCGGAATGTCCCCCATCTTCCAGAATCCCAATAACCAGCTGTCGGATACCGAGGTTTACCGCGAGGAAGTCCGCCTTGCCGATCTGGCTGAGCCGCTTGGTTTCGACTCCATCTGGGCCATTGAGCACCACTTCACGGACTACACCATGTGTCCGGATCCGGTCCAGTTTCTGACCTACATGGCGGGACGCACCCAAAAAGCCCTGCTTGGTACGAGCGTCATCGTGATCCCGTGGCATGACCCGATGCGCGTCGCAGAGCAGATCTCCATGCTGGATCACCTCTCCGGCGGACGCATGATCCTGGGGCTTGGTCGCGGCCTGGGAAAGATCGAATACGAGGGGTTCCGCATCCCGCAGGGCGAAGGCCGTGAACGTTTCGTGGAATACGCCGAGATGTTGCTGGAGGGACTTGAGCGCGGCTATATGGAAGGGGGCGCGACCCTCAAGCAACCTCGCCGGGACATCCGTCCGCTGCCGATGAATTCTTTTCGGGGCCGCAGCTACGCCGCGGCAGTCTCCCCGGAGTCCATGCCCATCATGGCCAAACTCGGGGTCGGTCTGTTGGTTATCCCGCAGAAGCCGTGGGAAGTCGTAAAGCAGGATTTAGCGATTTACCGCGATGTATTCGAAAAAACTAACCAGCACGCACCACCACCGCCGTTCTGCGGTGGGTTTTATTTCGTCGACAAGGATCCGGTCAAAGCCGAGGAGATGGCGATGAAATGGATTGGGGACTACTACCACACCGCGATGAAGCACTATGAGATGGCAAGCAGCCAGTTTGGGACTGAAAAAGGTTATGAATTCTACCGCAATGTCAGCAAATACATTGGTCGTCATGGTCAGGACAGTGCGGCAGCCGACTTCGCCAAACTAATGCCCTGGGGCACACCGAAACAGGTGCTGGAGAAGATTGAGTACATGCGGGAAATCCTGGACATGAACGCGATCAGCTGCAATTTCAGCTATGCGGGCATGCCGTACGCGGCGGCTGAAGCCAGCATGCGATGCTTTGCAGAGCACGTGCTCCCCGAACTCAAAAAATGGAAAACAGCCCCCTTTGGGCAATCTACCGCCTTGAATCTGCGCGCGGCCTGAACAACCCGCAATACGGACACCCCGCAGGCCCGACGCGACCTGTGGGGTGTCACCCAGCCGCGTCCCGGACAGGCGCCCGGGACAGAGTGCTGTATCATGCGGCGACCATGCTATTTGAACTATTCGCCACCTGCCCGAAAGGCACGGTAGAACTACTCGGCGCCGAGATCTCGGCGCTGGGTGCCACCGCACTCAAACCACGGACGGGCGGGATCGCCTTCACCGGCTCGCTCGAAGTCGCCTACCGTTGCTGCCTCTGGTCACGGGTGGCGAATCGCGTTCTGCTCATCCTGGCGCGCTTCCCCGCGCCGGATGACGCCGCCCTTTACGCGGGGGTATCGAGTCTCGATTGGTCAACGCATCTCAACGCCCTCGGTTCGCTGGCGGTAGATGCCGTGGTCAATCGCTCGCAGCTAACCCATACGCAATTCGTGGCCCAGCGCTGCAAAGATGCCATCGTCGACCAGTTTAGGGCGGCAACGGGCCAGCGACCGAGTGTGGACACCCACGATCCCGACCTCCGGCTGAACCTCTATGTCGAGCGCGATCAGGCCCAGCTCGCACTCGATCTCGCGGGTGAAAGCCTGCATCGGCGCGGTTATCGGACCCGTCAAGGCGCGGCGCCGCTAAAAGAAAATCTGGCCGCGGCGATCCTTTTGCGTGCCCGTTGGCCGGCTTTCGTCGTTCAAAAAGCCCCACTGGTCGATCCCATGTGCGGCTCGGGCACCTTCCTCATCGAAGCGGCCCAGATCGCTGGTGACATCGCCCCAGGACTCGCTCGGGGGGTCATCGGCTGCGCCCGCTGGCAGGGCCATGACGCGGCGTTATGGGCTGTGTTGCTTGCCGAAGCCCAAACCCGTGCGGCAGCCGGGTGTTTACAGCTGCCCGCGATACTCGGTTTTGATGCAGATCCGCGCGCGGTCGACACTGCTCGGGAGAACATCGATAACGCCGGCCTGTCTGATTATATCCAGATCATCGAAGGGTCGATTGAAGCCGCCCGCCCCCCGCCTGACACCCAAACCGGGCTCGTGGTCTGTAACCCACCCTACGGGGAGCGCCTCGGCGTGCGCGCCGACATGGCAGCGCTCTACCGCAGCTTTGGTCGCCAGTTGCGTGAGCAGTTCAGTGGGTGGGAAGCCGCGATCCTCATCGGGGATCGGGGGCTAGGCAACGCATTTGGTATCAAGGCACAACGGATCCACAGTCTTTACAACGGCGCCCTAGAGTGTTCACTCCTGCGGTTGACCCTGCGGCCAGAATTCTTCAACCCGGAGATGCCGCCCGGGAGTGCGCGCGTAGTCCGCGCCCAGCAACGGCTAGCGCGTCAGGACGCGCCGTCGCCGGGCGCGCAGATGTTCGCTAACCGCCTCCAAAAAAACCGCCGCGCGCTCAGTCGGTGGGCGCGCAAAGCGCAGGTGAGCTGCTATCGGCTATACGATGCCGACATGCCCGAGTATGCGCTGGCGATTGATGTGTACCAGACGCCCGAGTTGTGGCTGCATGTTCAGGAATACGCGGCGCCGCCTTCTATCGACGAAGAAAAAGCCCGCATGCGGCTCGACGAAGCACTTGCCCAACTCCCCGGTCTGCTCGACATCCCGCCAGAGCGCGTCATCTTCAAACGCCGGCAACGACAGCGCGGCAGCGCCCAATACGAGCGCCTGGCAGACGCGGGCAATTTTCTGGAGGTGGCCGAAGATGGACTGCAGTTTCGAGTCAATCTCCGCGATTACCTCGACACCGGTCTTTTCCTGGATCATCGACTCACCCGTGCGCTGTTGCGAGAACGCGCCGCCGGGGTGGAGCTGTTGAACCTGTTTGCGTATACGGGCAGCGCCAGCGTGTACGCGGCGGCCGGCGGCGCACGGGCCACCACGTCGGTCGACATGTCCGGGACCTATTGTGCCTGGGCACGGCAGAATCTGGCACTCAACGGCTTCGGACTACCCCGCCACGAGGTCATCCAAGCAGACTGTCTCGAGTGGCTGGCCCAACCACCACATCGACGCTACGGTCTCATTTTTCTCGACCCGCCGACCTTCTCGAATTCGAAGCGCATGCAGGGAACACTCGATATTCAGCGCGACCATGTGGCGCTTATTCAGCAGTGCCTGCGCTGGCTTGCGCCCGTCGGCACCCTCGTGTTTTCGACCAACTTGCGTCGTTTCAGGCTCGACGCCGACGCCCTCTCGACGCTCGAGATCGTCGACCGCAGCCGCGAAACCGTGCCGGAAGACTTCCAACGCGATGTCCGTATTCATCAGTGCTTCGAACTCAAACTGCGGTCAACGGACGCGGATTGAGCCCGTAACGTCAAGACGGTGAGGGCACTCAATCGATAAAAACTGAGCGAATAGATCTGGATACGGGTGGCTGCAAAGTCCGAGGGGTGTTAGCGGTCCCACCGATGGGCCCGAGGGCTTTTCACCTGGTTGATAATCGTAATGATAGTAATTATCATTTAGGAAAATCTGAAATGGAAAGGGATCCCGATGAGACGCGCTGGCCTGTTGCGCTCTGGACTCTTGTTGATGTGCGTCCTCCCGCTCGCCGCCGTGCGTGCCGGGGATATCCCTGAATTCGCCTTGTCGGTTAAAGCGCACCAGTTTGAACCCGCGGAGCTGGTCATCCCAGCCGCGACCAAGGTAAAACTCATCATCCATAATCTCGACGCGGCGCCTGAAGAATTCGAGAGTTACGAGTTGAAGCGGGAAAAGGTTATTCCCGGGCAGTCGAGCGGCCTCCTCTTTATCGGACCCTTAGCACCGGGCACCTACCCCTTTTTCGGCGACTTCAACCCGGAAACCGCGCGTGGCCATCTGCTTGTCAAATAACCCGTTCAACAACAAGCTGTTCTGGAAAGGCTGATGGTCACTGTCCTGTTGATCGTTTTTCGTGAGGCGCTCGAAGCTGCACTCCTCGTTGGGGTGGTTTTTGCCGCCACCCGGGGGATCCCCGGACGCGGTCGCTGGATCGGTTTCGGGATGGCCGGCGGCGCCATCGGGGCCCTGCTGGTCGCCGCGGGTGCCGAGCAACTCACGGCGGCGCTCGAAGGGATCGGTCAGGAAATCTTCAACGCGGGAGTGCTGGGTCTCGCGGTCGCGATGCTCAGTTGGCACACCCTGTGGATGAAAGCCCATGCGCGAGACATGATCAACGCGACGCGCGCGCTTGGCGAGTCGATCAGCATCGGTCAACAACCGCTGTATGCACTGGCCATTCTCGTTGGCCTCGCCGTGCTCCGAGAGGGCTCGGAAATCGTGCTGTTCCTGACTGGACTGTCCGCCGCGGGCAGCGTCACGCGCGGCGGGCTTCTGGCGGGCGGCGTCCTGGGTCTGCTCGCCGGCGTGGGTGTCGGCGGCGGGGTCGCCTGCGGGTTGCTCCGCATGTCTGTGAAACACCTGTTCGGGATCACGAGCGCCTGGATTGCCCTGCTGGCGGCCAGTATGGCCGCCCAGGCGCTGGCGTTCCTGACGCAGGCAGGACTTATCGCCGTCCTGACCGAGACCGCTTGGGATACCACGGGTTTCGTGGCCGACCAGAGCATTCCCGGACAGGTACTGCGGGCATTGTTTGGTTACATCGGCGCACCGATGAAGATTCAGGTCCTCGCCTATGTGAGTGTCGTGGTAGGCCTCGGTCTCGCGCTGTGGCGTCCCCCGCTGCTGCGCCAACGGGCCCTCTCGATCTTAGTCGGGACGCTCGCCGTGCTTGCCGGCATGATGCCGATCCGACCGGCGCGTGCGGACTTCCAGGTCTATTCGCCTTATGTCGAGCAGGGTGCCTGGGAGTTTGAATTTCGCGGCACCCACTCGTTTGATAAACGGGCGGCACAAAATGCGGCGCAGGGTTATCTCACGGAAATCGGTTATTCGCCGACCAGTTTTTGGCACACCGCGCTGTTTTTTGAGGCCGAGGGCGTCGCTGCAAACCACCTGCGCGCCTCGGAATTCGCTTGGGAGAACCTCTTCCAGCTCACGGAGCCGGGGCAATATTGGCTCGATCTCGGCGCGTACATTGAGTATGCCAAGGGGCTTTTTCACGCGAACAACAACGCCCTGGAATGGAAAATCTTGGCGGAGAAAGCGGTTGGGAACTGGACGTTTACCGTCAACCCGATCTTCAGTCAGGAATTCGGACGCGGTAGTGCGCCCGGCGTTCAGTTCGGCTATGCCGGGGGCACGCATTATCGCCTCTCTCCTTTTTTTGAACCCGGCTTCGAGGCCTATGGTTCCCTCGGAGAGCTGGCTCATGCCCTGCCGGGAGACCTGCAGCAGCACTGTCTCGGGCCCGACCTTCGCGGTCAGGTCCGGATCGGGCGTGGGAAACTCGAATATAACGTGGGCTATCTTTTCGGTTTGACGCCGAATACGCCCCAAGGTGCCGTGAAACTCACCCTGGAATACGAAGTCCGCTTCTGAGCCCGAACGGGCTAAACGCGCACGCCGTTCCGCCAGCACGGCATAGGCTTCCCTTGACTAGCATCGCCCGTTAGAGTGCCTTCGCGAATTTCGCGTTAATTTAGGAGCGCTCCCATGCGCGTATCTACGGTTCTCTATGACGATCGGATCACGGAGGGTCTCGAAGCGGAAGCGATTGGCGATCAACTTTGGCTGAGCCCCGCCGCGATGACCGCCGCGACCGGTTGGAAACTCGAAACAGAAGGTCTTTGTAAGGGCGACGCCTGTGTGCGCACTGACACCCAGTGGGTCGATGCAGACGGTCGGGTTAATTTATCGGCATTTGCCGCGCATATGGGCCAACCAGTGACGCGTGAAGACGCGCACGGTGTCTGGGCCTTTGGTACCTCGGTCAACGCGCGACGGGATGCCTTGTTCTCACTCAACGCGCCCGAGTTCACGCTGCCCGACATCGACGGCAACCTCCATTCGCTGTCTGATTATCGCGGCAAGAAGATATTCATGTACTCATGGGGTTCTTACTGAGGCTGTAGTTTTGACTTGTCCGTGTGGCAGGCAGTCTACGAAGAGCTGAAGGACGAAGGACTCGAAATTATTGCGGTGGCATTCGACACGGCCGGCAAGGCCGCGGTGGAAGCGAAAATCAGGGCGGCAGACTGCGCAGAGCGACCCGCGATGCTTGCGCGCCTGATGGGCTGGAATGACGATTTGTGGGCGCGCCAGGCACCCCCGACCTATCCTTGCCTGATTGATGAAGCGCATGTAGTCGCTGAGCTGTATGGCATGACCAACGTGCCTCAGGGCGTGTGGATCGACGAAAACGGCCGGATTGTGCGGGCCGCAGAGTCTGCCGGAGCTTATGACATGGTGCACCATATGAACCGCGCTACGTTTGAAATTCCGGATGATGCAGCGGAAGCCGGTATCGCCATTCGTGATCTCTACATCAATGCGTTGCGCGATTGGGTACGCAAGGGCGCCAGTAGCGCGTATGCCTTGCCGGCTAATGAAGTGAGGCGTCGGATGCGAGGACCAAGTGAAGCGGACGTCCGTGCGGCGACGCACGTGCACATCGGCCGTTATCTATACGGCAAGGGTGCGATTGAAGGCGCAAAGTTCCACTTCAAGGAAGCTGTACGGCTTTGTCCTGACAGTTGGAATTATCGTCGTCAATCAAACATGCTCGATCCGCAGAGCATCGGCGAGTTGAATGCTGGTCCCGATTTTTGGGAGGCCATCGACGCGTTGGGCGGCAAAGCGTTTTATCCGGCAGCGGATTTCAGCAGCGCCGGCTGAGCGAGTGACCGGGAGGACGTATTAGGCGCCCTCCCGGTCTGTTTGTCGCATCGGCGCTAGCGTCGGGTGATTTCCGGAGCGAGCGTTTCTGTCGGATTCGGTAACCGAACAACCGGTTCAAAGGGCGGGTTATGCCAACCGTCCGATCCGGCGGCCGAGAGGCGTCGGTTCTTAATCCGCCAACCCACGGCCGTCAAGACCAAACGATCGTGGTATCGACCCCAGAGGTCAATCCGCCGGCCATCCGCCGTCGCGAGATGCCATGCGTAAACATAGGCTGTCGATTCAGCCGATCCGTCCCCCGTAAAGCGAATACGTACATTCGAGAGATGATGGCTGGTCGCCGTGAAGGCCGCCAGGGTCTTGGCGAACATGCGCGCCAGATTATCCCGGCCGATCACCGCATGGCGTGAGCCGAGTTCAAAGCAGCCATCAGAAGCGAAGACTTCTGTCACGAGCGACGCCGGATCATTGCGATCGACAAAATGACAGTAATCCTGCAGGGTCTCGGTGATCCGCTGACGGTGCACGATCTCCCACAAGGTTCGGGCGTTGTCCTGCAACGCGGCGTGGTTCGATTGATTGTCCATATAAAAAATCTCCGCTACTCGACGTGTTGCATTGTCCCTAAGATCCCTCGTCCGGGTTCGGTGGGCCCATAGCGCCCGCCGGGCCGCGCTAATCGTAGCGTAAACTCGGTATTTGTGAGCTCAGGTTGCCGAGGACCGGATAATCGCGATCTCTCAACGATTAAAATCTCCCGCGCGCGCAGAAAATCCGCAAAAATCACCGTAACAATGTTGCTAGGGATAAATTAAATCCACGGCTTTTGGGGACTCCAGTCCGTGAAAGGAGAGCCCTGTCGCGGGATCAGGGCCGGAGAAGAACACGCCAAGGTCTTCGGCCATTGGCGCCTCTCGGGATGTGCTGGCTGGTCCCGCCTGGCGTTTGAGGCACCCGCGTGGTCAACGATCGGTCGGGCATTACCGACACGTTGCGCACTCGCGCATCACGGCTAAGCTTCAGCTAGCTGTCGCGCGCGACGCCGCGCCAACGCCGCGACCCAATAGCCTGCGGTGCCCAGCAGTGCGCCGGCAAATATGCCCCACAACATCACGGTACTGCTGCCCGTCGTCGACCACACGAAAGCCGTGAGCGATGGCGCCAGTGCCATCGCGACCATCATGGGCAACGCGATCGCCCCCATCGTACGGGCAAAATAATCCTGTCCCAGCCATTCAATCGGCGCCGTCCCGCGCAGGATGGTCGTAATGCCATGTCCGGTCGCGAAAATCGCCGCAAACAAGCACAGCCAGCGCGCATGATGGGGGGTAAAAATAAGAAAAAGAATGGCGATGGGCACCAGTGCCGAGGAGAGCGCCCCCAACCGCGCAATCGAGGCTCGACGCCCCACGGTAATCACGAGCAGACGGGCACACAACTGGACGGGTCCGATGAGCGCAAAGGCAAAGAAGATCACCGCATCGGACACGCGCTCGGCCCGTAGTAGCGGAACAAACTGGAAGATGAGGCTGGAGGACGTGAGGCTATAGGAGGTATACCAGAGCGCGAGCCCCCAGAACACGGGATTCCGGAGCCGCCGCCGCATGACCACCCGGCCACGCTTGCGCGCGATTGGATGGCCGAGATTACGATCGCCCACCTTGTCTGGGATAAAAAACCAGTGAACGGGTGCATTGAAACAGAGATTGAGCGCACCGAGCACGAGCAGGGTCGTGCGCCATTCCAACCAAGGGATCAACGTCCCGACGAGCGGCACGAAGACCGTCCCAGCCAGCCCCGTGATCATGGCAACCGCCGAGATCCCCCGCCGCGCATCCCGTCCGAAAACCTGGTTCACGACAGCGAAAAGCGGTTCGATGAGGCAGCAGGACAGGAAGGCGCCGAGCAGCAGCCAAACCGCATAGAACGCTGAGAGCGTCTCGACGCGTGACCAGACCAGCAGCAACAACCCGGCGCCCAAGGAGCCTAAGGTCATCAATCCGCGGCCCCCATAACGATCCAAAAGGGTACCGATGGGGTAGGCCATGAAGCCCGTGATCAGCAATCCGCAACTCAAGGCGCCGTTGACGGCGGGGTGCGACCAACCGAGCTCGCGTTGCATAGGCTCCGCGAACAGCGAAAAACTGAAATAAAGGGTCCCCCAGGACGTCATCTGCGCGAGCGCGACTGGCCAGAGCATGATCCACGGGCGGTGTCTAAAAGTGGGTAAGCTTGGCATGAGCTGGAAGTAACGCGACCCTGTTCCTTTTGGCCGGCGTTCTACCGAGCCCCTGTCCTCATCATAGCGGCCACAGTGTCCTTGATGGCGTCCACGCGCGCCAGCGCGGCGCGTCGACCACTTTCGATCATCCGCTCCGGGTGGTCAAAATCGAACGCCCCGCCCGGCTGCAACAGATCCGGCGTGATCACGATGTCCGCCTGCAAGGCCTCGAGCGTCGACCCGTAGGAGCCAAGGAGCTCCCAGGCAGCGCCGAGCACGCCGCGGAAGCCGAACAGGCGATTGATGCGTGCCTGCAGGCGAGCGCGTCGCTCGGCTCGGAAGACGGGATCTTCACCCTGGCGCGCGACCACATTGACGGCGATCCGAACCCCGCAGCGCCGGCGATCGAGCGCCTCGACCGGTACGCGGGACACAATGGCCCCGTCGATCAGAAGCCGCTCACCGTAGGCTACCGGCGGTAAGAAGCCCGGTACCGCCGAAGTCCCGAGCACGGCCGGGACCAACAGACCTTCATCGAGGATCACCCGCTCACCGGCGATCAAATCCGAGGCGACCACCGCAACCGGACAACGCAGATCGGCGAACGTCGCCTGACCAAACACCGCATCCGCCGCCCGTTGAATACGTTGGCCCCGGAACACCGAGCTCTTCGGCCACCAGGTCGTATCCCGTACCTGGCGATTGGACCCGAGGAATTCGCGGAGGTGTCGTGCGCCCTCCACCGCACTCGCGGCATGGGCCACGGTAAGCGCTGTGATTCCCCCCATGCTCGTGCCGCTCAGGCAATCGAGCGGGATCCCATGCGCTTCCAGTGCCTCAAGGACGCCCGCATGGGCAAAGCCGCGGGCCGCACCACTCGACAGGGCCACCCCGACCTCGCAGAACGTGATGTAGCGCGCCAGGTGGTCGAGGGACAGATAGGCATTGCGATCCCAGCCCGTTGCGCCGGCGCAACGGGCAAGCTCGGCCGGGGAAAGCTGAAACGCCCAGCGTCCCCGCTCGTGCCATGGCCGCTCACCGAGGAGCACCCGTGCGTAATCCGCCGCACCGGCACGCGCGTATGGCGCCTCGTCTGTGATCGTCGCGCCCGGTGCCGTCTGCACCTCCACCACGACATCTTCCGGCATCAGGACGGCTTCCAGACCCCTCAGCGCGGCCGGCGGAAGCACCATCAACAGCATTTCATCTTCACTCGCGGCCTGGCGCCAAGTCTCAATCGTCTCCCGCGCGGGGGGCGTGCCGGCAGGGCTCAGTCCTGCCGCAAGGCCGACTGCCGCCGAGCCGGGTGCATAGTGTTGGATCCCCCGCCACAAGGTCTGGGCGAAGGTCGGGACGTCCAAGGTGGGGTCGGCGGCGGTCATGACCACTACCCCCGGGCGGCGGCCATCTTGTCGGGTGCGATACCGCAGACGCTGAATCAAAAGCCCGGTCAAGGCACGATGCAGGGCTGGCTCCTGATCCATCCACTGAAGAAAAGTCGACCTGTCCAGCCCATAGGTGACCGTGTCCCGGATCGCGACCAGCGTCGCCGCAACTGGTAAGCCGGTGAGCAGCGACATCTCGCCGAAAAATTGGCCCGGTCCGAGGATAAAGCCCTTGGGAAGGCCCGGACCTTCCCCCGCGGGCTGGACGCGCGCGGCACCGGCCGCGATCGCATGGAAATATCGTCCGGGCTCACCCGCGCGGAGCATGATCTCGCCTTGCTTATAGGCGTGCCGAGACACCTTCGTGCGGATCCGAAGCAACGCGGCGTCAGACAACGCAGCAAAAAAAGGGATCTCGGCCAACTCAAGCATGTAGGGATTTCCTTGCCGCGGCGTAGACTTCCCGTGCAGCCGCGCGACATGGCCACACGCAGAGGATCGTCCCCGCGATTCCTGCCTCGATTAGGCCATCCCCGCAGATCCGCTGCAACCGCTTCAGGCCGGCCGCGTAGCGGCGCAAGCACCTCGCAGGAAGCCGCTGAGGCTGCTAATCGACCCACGAAGAGCGTCGGGCTATCATCGACGCAGCGAGCGGCGTCGTGCGCCGCGCGGCCTTCGTTTTGGACGGCCCCTCAACCTGCGGAGATACGCATGAACGATGTATTCATAGCCGGCGTCAGCATGACGCCCTTTGGTAAACACCTCGACAAATCCGTAAAGGCCATGACCGAAGAAGCCTTGACCGCAGTCCTCAAGGACGCGGGTTGCACGCTGCGCGAGATTGAGGCCGCGTTTTTCGGTAACTGTGTGCAGGGCCATATGGAAGGTCAGGACATGGTCCGCGGAGAAGTTGCCCTGCGCGCATGCGGCCTAGAACGCGTCCCGGTCATCAACGTCGAGAACGCCTGTGCCACCGCCAGTACGGCCTTTCACCTCGCGGTGAATTACATCAAGGCGGGGGCGGCTGACATCGTGTTGGCGATCGGCGTCGAGAAAATGTTTTCAACCGATCGCACGCGCATGTTCAGTGCTTTTGATGGCGCCTGGGACGTGCACGCGGTTGCGCATAACCGCGACACGCTGATCAGCATGGGGGATGGCGTCGAAGTGCCGCCCGGCACCACCTCTGATCGCCCTTATAGTGTGTTTATGGATGTCTATGCGGGTTTCTCACGCCTGCACATGAAAACCTTCGGAACCACCCAACGACAGATCGCGGCGATCGCGGCCAAGAATCACCAACATTCGACCCAGAATCCGCTGTCACAATACCAACGGCCCTTTACCGTGGATGAAGTGCTGGCGGCGCAGCCGATCGTCTATCCCCTCACGCTGCCTATGTGCTCCCCCGTCAGCGATGGCGCGGCTGCGGCAATCGTCTGCAGCGCGGCAGGTCTCAAGCGATTGAACGCAGCCCATCAACGCACGAAACGGGTGCTGGCCACTGTCTTGCAGACCGGCAGCCAGCGCGCGCCCGATGACTACACCCACCACGCGACCCGTCAGGCCGCGGTGCGGGCCTATGCCCAGGCCGGCCTGGGACCGAAAGACATGTCATTCGCGGAAGTTCATGATGCCACCGCAATGGGTGAAATCATTGAAGTCGAAGCCCTGCAACTCTGTCCGCTGGGCGAGTGTGGACCGGCGGCCGAACGCGGGGAGCTGAGCATCGGTGGGCGCCTGCCGGTCAATCCCTCCGGTGGTCTGGAATCGAAAGGACATCCCATCGGCGCGACCGGGCTCGGACAGATCTACGAGCTCGTGACCCAGCTGCGCGGCGAAGCAGGCGGTCGTCAGGTGGCGAATGCGCGCATCGGCGTTGCCCAGAATGGCGGCGGGATCGTCGGCGTGGAAGAAGCGGTCGTCGCGGTCACCATCCTCGGCTAAGCCACGCCACGTGAGACCTCAGTGGACGCGCCTCATTGCGGGGCGCCCACTGACGTTTCGTCTCCTCAGGTCCCCAGCCTTCGAATGGCTGATTCCGTGCAGTACTGGTCGAACATTGATTCGTCGTTGACCCGCATTTTGTACCCGCCGCCCACCGACTTGACCTGCTCCAACCGGGTCATCCGGTTACTCTGCACATCGTGGGCGTGTACATTGCACCAAGACCAGTAGGGTTGCTTGCCGCCGTAATCGTCGACCTTTTGACCGCCATTCTCGTACATCGAATAACAACCATCGAATGACTTGAATGGCTCGCCGCGTCGGTCGTAAGTCACCATGTTCACCGGCAGCAAGGTTCGCGAATCAAACCAGACTCGCTTCTTTGAAATCGGCGCCCGCGGATAGCCTGTCGGCTCCGCTTCCACCACAATCGTCTCGGGAATCAATTCGACCTTCGTGTCCCAGAACGTGATCCCTTTCGGCCCCCCGTGCGTCTTGCCCTCCCAGTTCTCGTGCTCACTGTGCCAGTTCTGAGATAGCCCTGACAGGAACGGCCCCCGGCCAATAATCTTGTAGTTGCCCCAGGTCAGGTAGGGATCCCCCGCCGTCCAGGCATCCGACAGATAGAGCGTCGTCCCGGGGATCAGCGGCTCGAATCGTTGGCTCGCCGGGAAACGCCGCACGCGCTTGAACTGTGGCAGAAAACCCATCAACTCCGGAAACTTTCGCTGATCGTAATCCCAGATGCTCAGAAACGAAGTCCCCTTCGCGTCATTCGGGTAGGTGAAAAAAACCGACTGGTAACGCAGTTTGTTCTCCGCGCCCGGCAGATAGGGCTTCGGATCAACACTCACCCGTCCCACGGCGGCGTACTCACACCAACAGATTTCGTAGTAGTGACTTTGCTCACCCTTTTCGTCGATTTCATAGTCCTTGATGGCGTAGAACGAGACATCATGCCGACCCCATGACAAGGTGATCGGAATGAACACCTCCGCACCGGTCTTCGGCTCCGGAAACGGGTTACCGCCGATCCACGGCTTCCCTTCTTTCGTGTACACGTTACCCACCGCGTCCATCTGCGCTTGTCCCTTGTTGCGCAAGGTGGCCTGGATGTAGTCAATCGGACTCAGCCGGGTCATGTCCTTCACCGACTCCACCAGCGTCAGCTTGCGGCCCATTTGCTTGATCTGCGTATAGCGGATCGGATCCAGCAGATCCTGAATGAGCTCCACGTTGTTCGCGTCAATCACATCGCCGGGTTTCAACTTGCCTTTCGTGAACATTTCGATAGACAGCAACTCATCCGGATAGGCCTTCTCGAACGTCCCGTTTTCCGCCACCGCGTCCCAGACGCTCCCAAACACGCCGGCTCCCAAGATTCCGGCCGCGGTCTGTTTGACGAAATGACGTCGGCTGTAGTTGAAATCATATTTGCGAATGTGCATATCA
This sequence comes from uncultured Pseudomonadota bacterium, assembly GCA_903825645.1. Taxonomy (GTDB): domain Bacteria; phylum Pseudomonadota; class Gammaproteobacteria; genus CAIKBL01. The sequence continues at coordinate 49,971 of CAIKBL010000044.1, forward strand.
AAATTCTCCGATGTGACCGAATTAGACGCAAAGCGCCTGGAAGCGCTCCTCTAGCAACGAAGCATCCAGATCGCGCCCGATAAATACGAGTCGGCAACTCTCGTCTTCATCCGGCCACGCCGGCAACCATTGTAGCGGGTAAAATTTGTTCTGCACCGCATGGACGAGCACGGGTTTGCCGCCCTTTTCCCGTGCACCCGCGATCCCCTTGATCCGCAGGATCTGCGCACGCTGCTGATTGACGGCTTGGTTGAGAAAGACACTCAGGCCGGCGAGGCTGATCGCCCCCGGGTGGCGGATCACCAACTGTTGGTAGCGGTGCGCATGATGGACATGTGCTTCGCCACTGTGGTGTGCCAACCACTGGGTCACGGCACCTGTCCGCAGCGCCGGATTGAAGCGCTGCGCGCCAAAAAGCTGTGCCGGATTAGCCAGGAGATCGGTCTGGGTCAGCACGGGTGCCTGCGAATTGAGCCCCGTGACGCAGGCGGTCACCGCGGCGGTGACCGCCGGGGTAACCAGATCAAGTTTGCTCAGCACGATCAGATCGGCGAGCGCTATTTGATCAGCGGCAGTCGGATGTGCCGCCACCGTGGCCACGCCATTCAGGGCATCCACGACCGTCACCACGGTGTCGATTACATAACCAGTCTGCAACGGTGGGTTGGTCATCAACGTATGGAGTAGCGGCACTGGATCGGCCAATCCGCTCGTCTCGACCAGCACACGGTCAAAGGCCTTAATTTCACCCAGCTGCCGCTGCCGGTGCAGATCGCGCAACGTCATCACCAGATCTTCGCGCACCGTGCAGCACAGACAGCCATTGCGCAGTTCGACAATCGACTCGCTCAGGCTCGCCACGATGAGGTGATCGATACTGATCTCACCGAACTCGTTGATGATCACGATCGCGTTGGAAAATGCCGGCCGCGGCAACAGGTGAGAGAGCACCGTGGTTTTGCCGCTGCCGAGGAAGCCCGTCAGAATCCCTACCGGAACCTTAGCCATCAAAGGCCGACGCCGTCATCACTAATTGACTGCGCGCTCGGTGTTGACCCAGAACTTCTTTCGGATCTCAGTTTTGAGGATCTTGCCGACCGGCGAGCGCGGCAAATCCGGCCAGAATTCGATACGTTTCGGCGCTTTCACACTGCCAAGGCGCTGTTTCGTGAAATCCATCAACACCGCGTCGGTCACCTGCTTGTCTGGGCGTAATAAGACAATCGCGACGACCATTTCACCCCATTTCGGATCTGGCACGCCGATGACCGCGCAGTTCTCGACCGCCGGATGCCCATTGATCGCGGCCTCCACTTCGGCCGAGAATACGTTGAAGCCACCCGTGATGATCATGTCTTTCTTGCGATCGACAATGTAGACGTAGCCTTGCTCATCGCAGTAGGCCACATCGCCCGTGTGATGCCAGCCCCCGTAGTGTGCTTCGGCTGTCCCCTGTGGGTTGTTGTAGTAGCACGGCGCCACCAAATCGCCCCGCGCCACGACTTCTCCACGCTCCCCTTGCGGGACCAAGTTGCCCTCCTCGTCCATGATCCCCATCACGGTCAGCGCACATGGTTTGCCGCAACTCTTTAACCGATGCCGAAGCGCCGGATCCCGGGCCGCGGCCGCGAGCTCCTCCGGCGGCAGATAGGTAATCAGCATCGGCGCTTCCACCTGCCCGTAGCACTGACACATGCAGGGGCCAAAAACATCCACAGCCTCCGCGAGTTTATCGGCGGCGACCGGCGAAGCGGCGATCAGAAAATGCGTCAGCGAGGAGTAATCGAACTCCCGTGCGCGGGGGTGGGCCAGCATCGCATAGAGCACGGTGGGGGGAAGAAACAGATGGGTCACCCGATGACGCTGGATGGCCGACATGATTTCGAGCGGATCAGTCTTGTCGAGAATGACGTTGGTCGGACCTTGCGGCGTCAGCATGAAGGTCAAGATCCCGGCCGCATGCGTCATGGGCGCCACGCACAGATGAACGGGTGGTGTCTTGCCGGCCGGGATCGTGATCCCCGTCTCCGCAATGAGGGTCGACCAGGTCAGGTTATCCCACATGATCCCTTTCGAGCGACCGGTCGTACCCCCGGTGCCTAAGATGGTGGTCATGCGGTGTGTATCGTAGGGAATATCCGCAATGGTCGTCTGCGTCGTCGCGGCCACGAAGGCCGCGAGCGAAGCAATCTCGCCATCTGCCCGGTCGATACAGACCAGTTGTTTGAGCGTCGGGACCTTAGCGCGAATTTCGGTGACGTGGCTCGCGAATTCGCTGTGATAGAACAGCCATTCGCATTCCGTCAGGTTCATGAAATCGATGTTGGTCTCGAGAGCATTGCGGGCATTGATGGGGACCCAGGTGGCATTCGCCCGGAAACTGGCGAGCACACAGGCAAAGGCCTCGACATCGTTCGGGGAATACACCGCGACGCGGCCCGCCTTACTCAGCCCACGCGCTTCAATGCCGCACGCTATCCGTGTGGAATAGGCCTGCATCTCCCGATAGGTGTATTGCCGGGTACCGGCGACAAACGCGAGTCTGTCCGGTGTTTTCAGGACCGCCTTGTCGAAATAATCAATCACTCTCACGGCGAATCCTCAGTTTTAAAACCCCGTCCACCACCTCACAGGGCGGGACAGGAAACACGCTTGCGCAGAGCAGCAAACTGCGCGGTAAAGTCTGCTTTGGGCGCGGGTAGTCGCTTAGCGACGGTCGTCACCAATTCGCAAGCCGCCGCCGGTCGGGTCGAACCGGCTCGGATATCAATGCGACTCAACATCCCTTCCCACCAGACGTCCTGTTTCGGCGGCACCTTCTCAGTGATGATCCGCCAAGCATTATCAGCCTCGATGAACCGTTTCGTCGCCTGCGCCGCATGCGCCAACGCCCGATAGGCATCCCCTGCGTGCGGAAAATCCTTGATGAGACTGGTCGCCTCGGTATAAGCCGTCTCGCCCTGTCCCACGAGCAGCCGATCGTCGATTTGCTGCAAGCGTATGCGTCGCTCCATTTCGGGCAGCTTCTTCAATTGGGGCGCCAAAGCAGCGGCCAGACTCAGCCGCAAATGAACGTCCGACTGGCGATGGAGAAAAGGATAGTACTGTTCGAGTTGCCAACTCTCAGCGGGCACATTCCCACGCGCCTGAATGTCGGCCAGTAGCCGCTCCGGTTGATGAAGACGTTCATAGGTCTCCAGACGGCACCACAGATAAGCGCGCTTGAGCGTCACGGATTGTCCCGACACCTTCTGCTCCTGCACCATCAGCCGCTGCAAGTACTGCGCGGGCGCCGGGTCGGTCACCGCGAGCAGCTGGTAATAAAATGCCTGATTTTGAGGGGACTCTTTGTCTTCCTTCGGCAGCGCCTTCCACGCCGCGAGGGCCTGTTGCGCAATACCCTCAAGTCCCTTACCGGTTTGCGTCGCCTCAGCAAAGTCTTTGGCGAGCACGTAGTAGCGTGTCTTCTCTACGCCGCCCGCAAACTGTCCGGTCGATTTGACGCTATCCAGATAGCGCAGCGCCGCCCCCGGCTCGCCGCTTTGCTGGGCAAGAATAAGCCGCGCACCATCCGCATCCTGATCACCCGGGCTCTGCGCGACAAAACGCTTCGCGGCGGTGACCAGCGCATTGCGGCTTGCCGCATTGATATTGACCTCGGCGTTCCGGGCCCGCGCGATATAGGCAAGCTTGGTCGCGGCCTGTTGGACGGCAGGCTCGGTGCCGCCCCGTAACAGTTTCTCGGCTTCGCGGGCCGCGTCCTCATTGATGTTGCTTTTCAGCAGGGCGACCGCGTGTCGGTAGTGGAAACGCTCAAAATCCATACCCGGTGCACGGAGCTGCTGCATGAAGAATTCATGATATTTCTGGATAGCCGTCAACCATTGCTGGTTGTTGAAATTGAATTCCGCGAGCAGAAGCTCGGTGTAGGATCCGAGACCTTCGCGTGCAAGTTCCGGGGCATAACCCAGCATGTCGCCCAGCAGCGCCATCGTCATGTGCCCACTGTCGATGATGCGACGAATCTTCTCCGCGGCTTGTCGCGCGCCCACGCCGGTCTCGCGACCATGCGTGCCGGCCCGATGTTGCGCAAGTAGCATCATGGCCTCGGCGTGCAAATTGGCGGTTTCCGCATCTTCGCCGGCCACCGCGCCAGCCGCCATCTCCGGCGGCACCTTGCCGTGAAGGATACTGAGCTCGGCATCCGCGACCTTATACACCGGATTCTTCGGATCGGCGGCCAAGGATTTCTTCAGTCCCTCGAAGATCTGAATCGCGCGCGGCTCCTCTCCATTAGCCTTCGCCATGAAGCCCATACCCAGCCATCCTCCGTAAACCAGATTAGGCTGGAAAATCTGCATCGCCGCGGCTCGGAACCCGTGTTTCGCGGCGTAGAGGTATTTATCGTGATGCGCTTTCTGTGCAGGGCGATCGGCCAGGGTCAACTCCAGCCAGGCCTGCCAATAGGGAAACGCAGATAAGGCGAAGTTCAGATCGTCCCACGTTGCCGAGCGGTAGATCTGCTCAAGCGCGCCTTCGTCACTCCCAGCGGCCACCTCAATGCCCCGGAGTCGGGTTTCGGTTCGCCCCCGCATCGACTTCGCAACTTCCCGTAATTGCAGTAGTACCGCGTCCGGCGCGTTGCCCTGCCGGGCCCCGTCCACCGAGGTCCCGAATTCATGCGCAACGCGCACAAATTCTGACGTCGGTGCCTGCTCGTTCAGGCGCGCGAGAAGTGCCTGCGCACTCGTGAGCGGATCGGTTTCCGCTCGCACGCCGAGGCTCGCGGTCAGGCCGACAACGTAAAGCGTGAGTGCGAGCCCGTAGCTCGCCCAATAGCACACTGAAAGGCGTCGAATGGTGCGGTCTGCCAGACCAAGGCGTAGCGGATTAAACACGTCAGATGAGCTCCAGCAAATCGCCCATTTCCTTGGCAAACTTACCGCCCATGATGAGGATGATCAGGCGCCGCGTGACGCTGATTTCCCCTTCGAGCGTGGACGCGTCTCCGCCACCGGCATCCGCAATGATCCTAAAATCCACCATGGAATCATTGCGGTACATGCCCCGATCGACCTTGCGGCCAACCTTGGCTTCCAGTGCCGCGGGATTCGACTGGTCGCTGACATCGAGCGTCGAGACTACGCCCCCCTTGGCGGCGAAGCGACGGACTTCGTGCACGATACCGTCGACCTTGCTGCCTTCTGGGGGATAATCCGCGATGAGGATAATGACTTTTCGAGCGCCCGGCCGCCAATCAGAGCCTTCGATGGCGGCATGAATACCGGCGCCGACGGCTTCGTACATATCACCGCCACCGACCGCCTCAAGTCCGCGGGCAAAATCCTGGATACGCAGGGTGCTGTAGGTCAGCGGTTGGTTCCGCGTCACCCAATCCGCAGCATCATAGTCTTTGTAGGCAACCACCCCGAAACGCGCGAGCGGCACAAGCGCACGCACCACCGTAACGAGCTCCTCCACGCGATGCTTCACCTCTTCGAGTACCCAGCCCATCGTGCCGGTCGCATCAATGACAAACACCACATCGAGCCCAGACTCGCGCATCCCCGCGAGATAAGCCGCGAACTGATTGGAAGAGCCCCCGAGCGCGTTACCGATGCCAACCCCAAAGCCCGCGGTGCCGCCGCCACTACCGCCGCCCGTCCCGCCGCTCGTCATCGGCCCTAGGGTCCCAACCGTTGGGATACTGGCGCGCTGAATGAGTCCTGCAGTGCCTGGGGTGGCAACCGCAATCTGCACCGGCTGCGTCTCATCACCGGCACCCCCCGCCTGTGCTTTCAGGGAAAGCGCGACGTCCGGGGGGGGCGGCGCTACCGCCTGCGGCGCAATCAGCACCTCCGGTGGTTCAAGCTCGAAATCGGATTCAAATTGCAGGGGCTCATCGCGATTCTTCTGCTCTTCTTCTGCCGGCGTCGGTTTCGGCAGCTGGGCCGGTACTTCGACCACGATCTGGCGGCCCTTGACCATCTCCATCTGCTTGGCCAACGCCTCATCGGCCTGTTTGATTTCATGGCCTATCTTGCGGGCCGAGAGACTATGGATCGCGATGGAGACCACGAGCAGCGCGACCCAGAGGATAAATCGCGGGATTCTGCGCATACCTATTTCTCCGCGCCTTCGCCCGTCGCGCGTGTGAGCGTGACAATGGCTATCTTGCCAACCCCAGCTTGTCCGAGCTCCTGAATGATCTGCGCCACCTTGACGGCTTCGAGTCGCGCATCCGCGGCGAGTTTGACTTCTCGCCCGTCGCCTAGCGCCTTGACGCGCGCAACCAAATCTTTGGGCGACACCGCCTCCCCGTTCAGGAACAGGGCGCCCACCTGTGTCACCGTCAACTGAATCGCCTCATTCGCAAGATTATTGGAGGCCGCCGATTTCGGCGGGAAAATCTGCAATTGGACATCGAAATTCGCGGCCACGATAAAAAACAAGATTAGCAAGAAAATCACGTTCAGCATGAAGAACGTGCTTTCCCAGCGGCGCTCGCGCGCTTCCTCAGCGCTATTACCGCTGATCAAATCCATCGTCGAGCGATGACCGTCTAACACGAATGCAATATCCTCTTACTTGAATTGTTGCGCTTCGCGCAGACTCACCCGGGCATAACCGCGGGCGTTCACCAAATCGATCACATCAACCGCCCGCTGTAAATCGACGCCATGATCGCAGGCAATCACCACCGGCTTCGCGCCTTTTTTATCGGGTTTAGGCAGCCGTCCCGCGAGCTCACCCAGCGTCGTTCTCTGTCCGTCGAGCCAGACCTCGCCGGCCTTATGCAGCTCGATATAGACCAGCGTAGATTCATTGGTCGTACTGCCCGGGGACTGACTCTCTTCTTTTTTCGTACTGTTGAGCTCTATGCCGTGTGGCACAACAAAGCTGCTCTCCAGCATGAAAAAAATGAGCAGGATGATGAAACAATCAACCAGCGGCACGAACGTGATCTTGATGGGGTGCTTCTTCTTTCGCCCCAAGGATAACGAGATGCGCCCGATTTCAGCCACTGAGCGTCTCGACGGTCAAGACGCGAGTCAAGATGTCAGAAACCTCTTCAGAGACGCGTTCCAGACGTGTCTGCAGGGCGGCGTGGAGCGTCGTGAAGATAATGGCGATGACGAGTCCCACCGCGGTACAGACGAGGGCCTGCCAAATCCCGTTCGCCAGTGCGCTGGAGCCCTTTTCCGATCCCGCAACAGCGGCGAGATGGCGGAATGCATCGATCATGCCGAGCACCGTACCAAGCAATCCCAACACCGGCGACAGGTAGTACACGATTTCAAGCGCCCGGAGGAGTTTTCCATACGGTCGAAGGAACGCCATGCCGCGGCGCGCAAGCTCGTCGCGGAGCGTTTCGCGATCGGCGGTGCCGAGCTTCATCAGCCCAAATTTCACATCCTTGGCAAGCTTCAGCCAGGATTTGTCCAGCGCCTTCTGCGCCCCTTCATGATCACCCGTGCCCCAACGCTGAATCGCATTCTTGATGGTCGTGAAGCGGGAATCCGTAACCGTAGTGAATTGCAGCACCTTGTAGAACACCATCGACAAACCGATGACGGATACCGTCAGCTGGACGCCGACTACGGCACCGCCCAACTCAACCAGCGTTCTGGCGGAGCCCCAAGTGAAGCTCAGCAGATCTCCGAGACTGTGTATTTCCATGACTCTCTATTCTCGTTGGGTTGTATTCCAGGGCGGGCACGTGCTGCTTTAATCGCGGCGGTATCCCCACCGACGACGCAGTAAAGGCTGCCCTCGCGGCAGTGTAGCCGCTGTGCAGCGCATTAAAACAGCCTTCACGGAAAATTTCTCGCGATTCGCACCTATCCTCGGGAGGAACCCGAGTTCCCTTGCAAACGTGTAACTACTCGATGCCGCGATGCCAAGGGCGCTCTGCGAGCACCTAACCGACTCCACAAGGCGTGGCAATGTTGCACGTCGCAACACCTCGCGTGCCGCCATGACCTAGGGCCTTCGCCACCGGGGCATCTCTACCGTTCAGCTACCGATTTTTCAGCCGGCGGACAAGTGTAGGCCCATCCCCTGCCGGGCGGAATCGGGAAGGAGGCGGGATTACCCCCGCCGTCCTCCCACACCACCGGACGTGCGGTTCCGCATCCGGCGGTTCATTGACCACACTGGAGTCGTCGCCTCGTATCAAGCAGCGATACCAGACTTAATCGATCAAAGAAGGACTTCGGGAAAGCCTGGCTCAGGGGGCTCGCGCCACTATTCCACCCCCGCCCACGTTACTGGAAGGCCGAGCGAAACGCCCGTTCTTCCGTCAGTCCCGCCCGC
>CAIKBL010000045.1 GCA_903825645.1 uncultured Pseudomonadota bacterium
ACGCCCTCGCCTCTCCCCCGAACTTCTGCGAGGTCACCACTGTCAACGCCGCTGTCAGCGTCGTCTTCCCATGATCAACGTGGCCAATCGTCCCCACATTTACATGTGGCTTCGTTCTTTCAAATTTCTCCTTGGACATGGGCAATTCTCCCTGCGGCGCGCCTGAGTGATGGTCAATTAACTAAAAAAATCAGATCTGTAACAGAACATTCTTGGAGCCCATAACCGGAATCGAACCGGTGACCTCTTCCTTACCAAGGAAGTGCTCTACCGACTGAGCTATATGGGCAAATTCAATTTTGCGACTTAATTCCCGCCCTGTCGGCCATCAGTCCATCGGCTCGTGCGGAGGGAGCTTACCCGCCGCTGGCCATCGGGTTAACCCCTGCGCCAAGTCGGACTGGAGCGGGTGATGGGAATCGAACCCACACAATCAGCTTGGAAGGCTGAGGTTCTACCATTGAACTACACCCGCAGGCGCTTGATGCCACCCGTACAACCCGGCGAACCGGACCATGGTGGAGGGGGTAGGATTCGAACCTACGAAGGCAGAGCCGGCAGATTTACAGTCTGCTCCCGTTGACCGCTTGGGTACCCCTCCTAACGGGTAGCAGGAAATTGTCGTAATTTCTGCCTTTCGTGTCAATCCAGACGGTGAAGACTTATGCAATTACACCGAATTATGTCCGTCGATGGCAACTTTCGCCCCGCCACCGCAACGCAAGTGTGAATCTAAATTCAGGGAATTGATTGCGTCAGCAATTCGAAATCCCCAGTAATTTTTTAATTGAAACAAACAGATAAGGCTATTTTGCCTTCTTTTTTCCACGTCCGAAGCGCCCTTTAGTCGGTTTGTTCTTATTTTCTTCCAGCAACGCAAGTGCGGCTTCTAGAGAGACTCCTTGGGGGTCGGTTTCTTTTGGAAGGCGTGCGTTTTGCGTGCCATCCGTGACGTACGGCCCAAATCTGCCATTCAGAATACGAACCGAGGACCCTTCGAAGAGACGCAATTCCCGCGCTTTATCCGCGACCTGTTTCTCCAGGATCAGTTCAAGCGCACGTTCCCGTGGGATGGTGTAGGGATCGTCTTCCTTTTTAAGGGAAACATATTTTGCGCCATACCGAACGTAAGGCCCAAAACGCCCAACGCTCACCGTTAACGGTTCACCGTCCTCCGTCGCACCCAGGTCGCGTGGCAAGCGCGTCAATTCGAGCGCCTGCTCCAACGTTACTGTATCGCTGCGCTGTCCGCCCTTCAATCCATAGAACTTGGGTTTCTCTTCATCCTCTGGTGTCCCAATCAGAATGTATGGACCGAACCTGCCCATCCTCACGGAGACCGGTTTACCACTCTTCGGGTCGATCCCCAATTCGCGGGCTTGCGTTGCTTCTTTGCGGGAAACGTTCGCTTCCTTATCGACTACCGTGGCGTGAAATTCCTCCCAGAACTCGCGCAATAATGGCACCCATTCGCGCTCCCCACGCGATACGGCGTCGAGTGCGTCCTCCAGCTTCGCGGTAAAGTCATAATCGACATACCGTCGAAAGTGGCCCGTTAAAAAGGCGTTGACAACCATGCCGACATCGGTGGAGTGAAATCGCTTTTTATCCAGCTCCACATATTCCCGCTGCGTCAACGTGGAGATGATTGAAGCGTATGTCGAGGGTCGGCCAATGCCATGTTCTTCCAGCGATTTAACGAGACTCGCCTCGGAATATCTCGGCGGCGGCTCGGTAAAATGTTGCTCGGCGCGAATAGCCTTTAGCGGGACGATCTGCCCTTCGGTCAGCGGCGGTAAGGCGCTATCGTCCTCGACCTGATCGTCGCGACTCTCTGCGTATACCGCCATGAATCCCGGGAACGAAACAGTGGTTCCGGTGGCACGAAAAACGCCGGCGGCGCCGCAATCGAAATCAACGGCTACCAAATCGAGCGTCGCCGCCGCCATCTGGCTGGCCACCGTTCGCTTCCAGATCAAGTCGTATAACCGCGCCTGATCGCTTGAAAGATATTGTTTGATATCTGCCGGCGTCCGCGCAATGTCGGTAGGACGGACCGCCTCATGCGCTTCTTGCGCATTCTTGGAATTCGACTTAAATACGTTTGGGCGCGCCGGCACGTTTTCCTTGCCGTACCGTTTCGCTACAAATTCTCGGATATCGTCGACCGCTTCGCGGGCAAGGCTGATTGAATCCGTTCGCATATAGGTGATAAGCCCCTCGGGTCCCCCACCAACATCAACGCCTTCATATAATTGTTGCGCTACGCGCATCGCTCTTTGCGCGGTAAAGCCGAGTTTGCGAACAGCTTCCTGTTGCAGCGTAGAGGTGATGAACGGAGGCGACGGATTCCGCTTTCGCTGCTTGCGCTCTACCTTGGTCACGGTGAGCTTGCTGTCTGCGCTAGTGATTAGCGTTTCTTGAATTTTCTTTGCGCTGGCTTCGTTCTCGATCGAGAACTGGGTGATTTTGTTGCCATCGTACTGCGCAAGCTTCGCGACGAAATTCTGGCCTTTGCTCTCCAGATCGGTTTCGATACTCCAGTATTCACGTGGTTTGAACTTGTCGATTTCAATTTCACGCTCGCAAATCATCCGCAAGGCCGGACTCTGAACCCGCCCAGCCGAAAGCCCACGCTTTATTTTTTTCCACAGTAGTGGGGACAAATTGAAACCCACGAGATAGTCCAACGCGCGCCGAGCCTGTTGTGCGTTAACGAGATCCATCGCAATGGCGCGTGGCGTCGCCACGGCTTCCTTAATAGCCCGCGGCGTGATTTCGTGGAAAACTACCCGATTGAGGGTTTTACCCCCGATCACTTTACGTTCTCTAAGTAACTCCGCGATGTGCCACGAAATCGCTTCTCCCTCACGATCCAAGTCGGTCGCAAGGTAAATGTTGTCGGCTTTTTTCGCGGCCTTGGTGATAGCCTCCACGTGTTTGGCATTCTTCTCGATGACTTCGTAGTGCATCGCGAAATCGTGTTCGGTGTCTACAGCGCCCTCTTTCGGCCGCAGATCCCGGACATGACCGTAGGAAGCGAGGACTTCGAAGTCATCTCCGAGATATTTCTTGATCGTCCCGGCTTTTGCAGGGGACTCCACAATCATCAGGTTTCTGGCCATTTCGGTCTTTTATTCTGGATTTGGTTGGGACGCCATAGTCGGCAGACCTCCGACTTCCGTACAGTGCCGGAAAGGCGGGCATCGTGACTAGCGTGCAAGATGACAGCGTCTGCGGATTCCCCTACGTGCGGCGCGGAGGAACGGGAGCGTACAGATGTCCACGCGAACCAGTGCGGCCGTTACATTTACGACCTGTTGACGCACCGCACCAGAAAGAATCGTCTCTTACAGGATGGATGAAAGCCTATGCAGCGTCAATTCCGGATATAGACCGTCGCGTCGATAGAGTCCGCGCGAAATCCATATAAAACCATCCGCGAAGCCCTTCTGTGCCGTGGGGGCAACTGCGTAGCCTCCATAGACTTGGAAGCTGTCGGTCCACTTAAATATTCAACCGCCGTCAGGGGTTGCGAACGTAGTCAAGCACGTGCACGGCCTTGTGGGTACGCATCACGAGGCCGTAGCTTATGTGGTCAAAACTCCTGAAAAGCATGAGCTCTCCGGCGCGCTCGTCCGGCAGCTGGACCTTCATCGGAGCGCCCCCGATACGTTCGCCGAGGGCGTGACTTGCCGCTAGATCGGCGCTCCGGATCCCATTACCAACGCCGTCAAAGAAGCGACCGACCGCAGATGGATTCGCCGCTTCCGCCACGCGCGCATCCTTCAGGTCTTTTCGGTAAACCTGCGCTGTCCCTATCTCATCTTCGACGAGGGCACCAGTCTGAAAAATTGCCAACACGGTGCCGGGTTCCAGACCATCGGCGATCCCTTTATTGACCACTACTACATTATGGTGGCCTATCTGAGACACACCGTCGATGACCGCAATAATTCGCCCGTTCGTTGGGTGATCCGGCGGACGCGGCACAAATTCCGGAAACTCCTCATGCTCCTGCGGCATCAAGCGATCACCCTTGATGATTTCCCGATTTGACCACACCACGACAGCGGTCGCCGGATCTCCGAATTGGTTGACCACGACATCGGCGATGTGGAGTGCCTCGAAGCCAAGCGACGCGTGGGTGTCAGGATCCCGATATTCACCACCGGGCCGAAATACCGAAAACCGATTATTGGCATCGTTTGCAATGCCACGCACGTAAATTTTGTCTCCCAAGCCCGTCACGAGTCGCTGGTCCGGATTCCCGATTACATAGGCGGCTTGATCGATTTCAGCCTCGCTTACGACCCTCGGTCGACTGAGGAACTGCTGGATTGCGTCAAGCGGGATCGGAGGCACTGCACGGCCGCGTCCATATTCGCGCACTGTCGGCGACAATTTAAGGCTTCGACCGCGTGTAAGACTGAGGAGCGGCCTTCCATCCACGTAGCTCAAGACCAGCTCATCTCCGGGATAAATAAGGTTCGGATTCTGAATTTGCTGGTTGGCCTTCCAGATCGAGGGCCATTGCCACGGGTAACGGAGAAAATGCCCCGCGATGTCCCACAAGGTGTCTCCGCGCACCACCGTGTAACGAGTAGCGTGACCGTCACTCAGTGTGATCTGATCGGCCCGCACGGCCGAGACAACGCACAGTGCGATGATCGTTCCCCGCAGAAATTTTCCAATCATATCAGTACTTTTAAGGTTTAATTCTAATGTAGTTTAACAGAATAACAAAAAAATACGAACGTGCTCTGGATAGCCTTGAAGCAATGCCTAAGCAATTGATTAAGCATGATCTTCCGCCTATTCTTGCACCTTCTTTCCACCGGTGATAACTGGCATGGCCGTCCGTGAAATACTGCATTATCCCGATCCTCGTCTGCGTATTGCGGCAAAAGCGGTCGTTCGGGTCAATGATGAAGTCAAACGCATCGTCGATGACTTGCTTGAGACCATGTACCACGCACCCGGTATCGGCTTAGCAGCGACGCAAGTGGACATCCATCTGCGCATTATCGTGGTCGACGTCTCCGTCGACCAGAGTCAACCGCTGTGCCTTATCAATCCCAAGATTATTAAGGCCCGCGGCGCACAAGAGACGCAGGAAGGGTGCTTATCGGTGCCCGATATCTTTGAGCCGGTAACTCGCGCAGAAACGGTTAGGGTGCGGGCCCTCAATCGCGAAGGGCAGACGACGGAATTCGAGGCAGAAGGCCTCCTCGCGGTCTGCATCCAACATGAGGCCGATCACCTCGACGGGACACTTTTCGTTGATCACCTTTCGGCTTTGAAGCGGACACGCCTGCGCAAGAAATTCGACAAAATTCAGCGCCGCGCGGGCTAGGCGTGATGGTCAGCAATCAGGTGCTGTCGAGCGGATTTTGCGTGCGATGACGCGGGCAATCGCCCCGCCGCCCCCCCTGCGTATCGTTTTCGCCGGTACGCCCGAGTTCGCCCGAGGTTCTTTGCAAGCGCTGCTCGATCATCCGAGCGTCGAGGTGGTTGCCGCCTATACACAACCCGACCGTGCCGCTGGCCGTGGACGGCGTCTAATGACCTCGGCCATCAAAAATTTGGCGCTTGCTCGCGGACTCCCCGTTGAACAGCCCCTTAATTGGAAAACGCCAGAGATGATCGCGCGCTTCGCAGCGTTCGCGCCGGATCTGTTGGTGGTCGCGGCTTACGGGGTGATACTGCCGGCAAGCGCGCTCGATATCCCGCGACTCGGGGCGATCAATGTGCATGCTTCCCTGTTACCCCGCTGGCGCGGTGCGGCGCCAATTCAGCGCGCGATCATGGCCGGCGATGCCACCTCTGGCGTCACGATCATGCGTGTGGTGCCCGCACTGGATGCCGGTACGATGCTACTCAAACGCGCGCATGTCTTAAGTGCGACCGAAACTGCCGGCTCACTGGAAATCACCCTAGCTCATCTTGGCGCCATCGCGCTCGTCGAAGCTGTTGACCAAATACTGCAGAACAAGCTAGCTGGCGAAGAACAAGTGCCTGAAGAGGTGACCTATGCGGCCAAAATCACCCGCGAAGATCGCGTGCTCGACTGGCAGGAATCGGCCGTGAGCCTGGAACGACGAATTCGTGCGTTATCTCCTGCCCCACTCGCTTATGCGGAAATACTGGGATTACCACTCAACATTCTCAAAGGGGTCGCACTTGACGTCACCCCAACTGCGTCCCCGGGGACTCTCATAGGTCGAGGACCCGACGGCATAGACGTCGCCACTGCAGATGGAGTATTGCGTCTCGTTGAAGTCCAGCCGCCCGGCAAACGCATGATGTCTGCGCGGGATTTCCTGAACGGCTATGGCCAACGCCTTATCGGTGGAAGCTGCCCTTGACGCGCGCGACTCGCCCCTTGATCGCGGATGGCCTGGCAGGGATCCTCGCCGAGGGACAAACCCTTGATGGCGTCTTACGCGAAACACGCACACAGGCCAGATCCATCGCTGAGGCCGCCTACGTGCAGGAATGTCTATATGGCGTGATCCGCCGCTATTTCGCCTTGTCCCGGCACCTTGACGGCTATCTTGGCAAACCATTGAAGGCTAAAGATTTGCCTGTCCGCATGCTGCTGCTGTCTGGGCTCAACGAACTGGGTTTCATGTCAACTGCCGGGTACGCCGTGGTCGATGAGAGTGTCAAAGCCTGCGACGAAATCGGCCGTCCGTGGGCCAAAGGTCTGGTCAATGCGATCCTCCGCCGGGCACTCAGACAGCGCGATGACATCTCGGCGACCGCGCTCTCGCAGGAAGCCGAATTCAATCATCCCCAGTGGTTGATCGACGCTATCCGACACGACTGGCCACACGACTGGCAGACCATTCTAAGCAACAACAACACCCATGCCCCGATGACACTTCGGATAAATAGTCGGCGGACGACAAGGGCCACCTATCTGGCTTTGCTCCGCGCCAGCGGCATCGGCGCTGCCGAGAGCGTATACGCCAGTGGTGGCCTGACACTCGACATCCCGCAACCGGTGCCCGCGCTGCCCGACTTTGCGGGCGGGGCTATCTCCGTCCAGGATGAGGCGGCCCAACTCGCCGCGCCGCTGCTTGACTGCAAGCCAGGCCAACGCGTTCTCGATGCCTGTGCGGCACCCGGTGGCAAGACGGCACATTTGCTAGAACTTTGCCCGGGAGTTGAGCTACTCGCACTCGACATTAGCGCCCGCAGAATAATCGAAACCGAAGAAAATCTTGATCGCTTAGGCCACCGATGTGTCACTCGACAGATTGATGCACGAACATTCGCACAAACGTATGCGTCGGACGCTCCCCGTTTCGAGCGCATTCTGCTTGACGCACCTTGCTCCGCTGTCGGCGTGATCCGGCGTCACCCCGACATTAAACTGCGGCGGAAAGCGGAGGACATAGGACAGGCCGCGGAACGTCAGCAAGAACTGCTAGCGGCCCTCTGGCCACTACTGGCAGAAAGAGGGCGCCTCCTCTACGTCACCTGTTCCATTTTGCGCGCCGAAAATGACACAGTGATAGATTGCTTCATGGCATCGGTGTCCGGTCCCGCAACCATCATCCCGATTGAGGCCGCATGGGGTGTCGCGACCCGTTACGGCCGACAGACACTACCTGGCCAAAATTCCATGGATGGGTTCTTTTTCGCGCTCCTTGAGAAAACGGCCACAGACTAACGTCATGTCTCCACGTTCCGTTGCGTACATTCTTTGTTATCTGCTCGCACTCGCTATTTCGCCCAGTGATGCCCGCGATGCATTAGGCGTCCAGATTAGCGGCAAAGTCGCCAACGGTCTCTATTACGTCACAGCGGCGCTCCCGATCGTGCTCAGTCCGGAAGTTGAGGAGGCAGTCAAAAATGGCGTGCCTCTGCAGTTCGTTTTCGATTTTCGAATTAACAGATCCCGTCGATACCTGTGGGATGAAGAACTATTGAGCGTCCGTCGGTCCTGCACGCTCGAGCGCCATGCGCTCGCTAATAAATATGTGGTCACCGACTTAATCACGCACCGAAGCACCGTAGCTGGCTCGATTGCTGAGGCGTTAGAGATGCTGGGTCACCTCACCGAGATCCCGCTCGGGAAGGCACAACGTCTCATCACTGTGCCACCGCTCATTGGTACTGCGCGGGGGCAGCTGAATATCGAAGCACTCCCTGCCCCATTGCGCCCGATTGCCTACCTCACGCCGAGCTGGCATCTGAAGAGTCCTAGGCTGAAATGGCAAGTTCTGCCGTGAGCAAAAAACTGGCCACCACAACAGGCGTTGCCTTGCTCAGCCTATCACTGCTGACCTCCCTCGTTCTCCTCAGTGCCGCGATTCAAAATTCAGAGCGATTCGGGATCCTCTTCTCATTCTTGTTAGTCACGAACTGCCTCGGGCTCCTCAGCTTCCTGATTCTGCTTATCATCAACATCAACCGGCTCGTCGGCCAATTAAGGCGCCGCCAACCTGGCGCTCGACTGACCCTGCGTATGGTCATTATCTTCATCGCGCTGTCCGTATTACCTATGCTGGTGCTCTACGGCTTTTCCCTCGACTTTCTAAATAGAGGCGTGGATAGCTGGTTCGACGCGCGCATTGACCTTGCGCTGAAGGACGCGCTGGAACTCAGCAAGAACTCACTCGATCTCAGAATGCGCGGATTTCTGGCGCAAACGGAAGAACTGGCGGACGAGCTTGGACGGGGAGCGGCGGGCGGCGCCGTCCTCAATCTGAATGCCCTGCGCAACCCGAACAGCACGGTGGTCTCGAACAATTGGGAAGCCACCACGAGTGATCTCGACTACTTGAGGCAGCGAGAGGGTGCCGACGAACTTTCCCTCGCCAGTGCACAGGGACGGATTCTGGAGACCAGCAGCAACGGTACGGAGCTCGTCCCGACACAACCTGCAGCAGCGACGCTACTCCAGCTGCGGCAGGGTCATAGCTACATCGGACTGGAACCGCAGGGGACCGAAGGCTTGTTCGTCCGCGTCGCCGTTAACGTGCCCGGTACCGGTAACAGCTCTGAACAGAAAATCGTCCTTGCCCTGTTTCCGCTTTCTGCCCGCATAAAATCGCTTGCCAGTAACGTCGAGCACGCCTACGAAAAATATCATGAGCTCGATTATCTACGCGAGAGACTTAAAATCAGCTTTCGAATGACTCTGACACTCGTCTTATTATCCAGCATTGCAGTGGCGACTTGGGCAGCCTTTTTTTCGGCCCGTCGCCTCGCGGCGCCGATTACCGCCCTCGCTGCGGGTACGCTGGCAGTCGCCGAGGGGAACTACACCACCACGTTGCCCGTGACCAGTAACGACGAAATCGGTCTGCTCGTGAGCTCGTTCAATGCGATGACTAACCGTATTGCGAATGCTCACGCCGAAATCGAATCTCAAAACCGTTACGTCAACACATTGCTTAGTGAACTGTCTAGCGGGGTCCTAGCGCTCGATCATAATTCAGTAATCACCACGTTGAATGACAGTGGCAGACAAATCCTCGATCTCGGCGATTCTCCCGCCGTCGGACTCCCGCTATCGTCTTTGACGGAGCACCGCGAGCATCTGAAGCCCTTCGTGGAGGGCATTCAGACACGTCGAATAGGCGAGGCGCCTCGTTGGCAACATGAAATCCAGATATTCAATCGAGAAGGGCGCCGGATCCTGATGTGCCGCGGGACCGCCTTGAAATTTGGAGAAAATATCGATTCCGGTCATGTAATCGTCTTCGATGACATCACGGCCCTAGCCAAGGGGCAACGGGACGCCGCTTGGTCGGAGGTCGCGCGACGCCTCGCACATGAGATCAAAAACCCGCTGACACCGATACAATTGTCTGCTGAGCGACTTCGCCAAAAATACCTCTCGAAGATGGCGCCCGCAGACGCCGAAACCCTCGATCGACTGACGAGTACCATTGTGCAACAAGTCGAAACCATGAAATCAATGGTCAATACTTTTGCCGATTATGCGCGACCGCCGGTCATCAATTATGAGCAGATCGACATCAATGGGCTGCTTTCGGCAGTTGTCGACTTGTATAAGACCGCAAACCCAGAGGCTCAATTCAGGGTCGATCTGGCCGCCTTTCTCCCCGCAGTTTCCATCGACGCAAGCCGCTTCCGCCAAGTCTTCAATAATCTGATCAAAAATGCGTTGGAAGCGCACCCGTCAGGGTCGCCTGCGTCAATCGCGATATCGACACGCGATTTTTTGGACAGTGCCGGGCATTATGTCGAGATCCGGCTGGCGGACGCTGGCGCCGGTATCAAGTCCGACATGGAGGGCAGTGTTTTCGAACCCTACGTGACGAACAAGACCCGTGGCACGGGACTCGGACTCGCTATCGTCAAGAAAATTGTTGAGGAACATGGAGGCATTGTCTCCCTGCAGAACAACGAAGGTGTCGGCGCTTGCGCGATCATCCAGTTGCCGCTGCAGACTCTGGCACAACGCCAGCAAAACGAGATTGATAGGAAAGCATCATGAGCCGCCAACATATTCTGGTAGTCGATGACGAGCCGGATATCCGAATTCTCCTCAAGGAAATTCTGGAAGACGAAGAGTTTGAGGTGACCGTCGCCGAGAACGCGGCGCAGGCCCGGGATGCCCGTAGACTGAGACGCCCTGATCTTATCCTGCTTGATATCTGGATGCCGGACATGGACGGCATTGCCTTGTTGAAGGAGTGGGCCGAAAACGGTCCGATTGGGGCGCCAGTTATCATGATGTCCGGGCATGGCACGGTGGAAACCGCGGTAGAGGCGACTCGACTCGGGGCGTACGACTTTATCGAGAAACCGCTCTCCATCGCCAAACTCCTACTTGCTGTCCAACGTGGCCTTGAGAATGCGAATCTCTCTCGCGAGAATCTGGGACTCAAACGCGCAATCGCGGGAATGCCGGAGCCGATCGGTCGGAGTCGGATCATGGAAGCTCTGCGCGCAAGTTGCCGGCGAATAGCTCAACATCGCACGGCGGTTTGTATCTCAGGCGAATCAGGCGCCGGCAAGGAGGTGTTCGCCCGCTACATCCATGAGCATAGTCCGCGAGCTAACCGGCCGTTCATCTCCGTTAACGTGGCCGGACTCGCCCGTGAAAATCCCGATAGTGAACTCTTCGGTACAGAAGACGCCCAGCGCGTGATCTACGGCTCTCTTGAACAAGCAAATGGCGGCACGATTTTCGTCAAAGATATCGCCGACATGGATATTAGTACCCAGGCCCGTCTGCTGAATGCAGTCGAACAACAGACAATGCTCCGAGTCGGCGGACGTGAGGCGGTGCCGATTGATGTCCGAATCATTGCGGCGACTAAGCGCGACCTCGCAGCGGAGGTCACCGCCGGTCGCTTCCGCGACGATTTCTTCTACTATCTGAACGTAGTACCGATTCAGGTGCCTCCGTTGCGGGAACATCTCGAAGATCTCGACGAACTGCTGACGCACTACGCCAATCACTTCACGTTACAGGAGGGATTACCTCGACGGGAATTTACGGCGGCGGCAAAACTACGTCTCCGCGACTACCGGTGGCCGGGCAATGTCAGGGAACTTAAGAATCTCGTCCAGCGGTTACTGATCCTAGGCACTACGGAGCAAATTGAGGGCCATGAAATCAGCGCGGCAACCGGCGTTCGCGTGGTTGCGGATGCTGAAACGACACATCCGGAATTCGAACTACCGCTCAGAGAAGCGCGTGAGCGTTTCGAAAAGAATTATCTCGAATACCAGCTTCAAGTTCATGACGGCAGCGTGAGTAAAGTCGCAGAGCGCGTGGGGATTGAGCGCACTCATCTTTACCGAAAACTCCGTAGCCTCGGCATCGATCCGAAACAAATCAAGGATGCGATCCGGGAATGAACACCCGTCGTGCCGCCGTCTCGCCCAGATGAATCTCGACGTACTGGAACGCTTGCTCGCTGGCGGCCAAGAGTCTCCGGTATTGCGGTTCAGTCTAGGTAGCGCCTATCTGCCAACAGATGCTGCACGGGCAGTAACCCATTTCACGCGAGCAATCGAACTAAAACCAGATTATTCCGCCGCTTGGAAAATGCTGGGCGCGGCCCAGACAGCCGCGGGGAATCTCTCCCTTGCTATCGAAGCGTATGCCCGCGGCATCGAAATCGCCCAAAAAAACGGTGATGTCCAAGCTGCCAAGGAGATGGGGGTCTTTCTCAGGCGCGCCGCACGCACGGCGGCACTCCCGTCCCAGGACGATTAAGTCGTTTTCGTTGTCGTCGCGCTATTGAGTTGTAGATTGCCCACCAGGTCACCGACGCTACTGAACTGATGCCTCGTCAGGTAATCCGAGATCCCGCGATTTATCTCAGCGCAGAGTAGGGGTTCATAGAAAAGCCCCGTCCCGACACCTACCGCGGTGGCGCCAGCCAACATGAATTCAATCGCATCGGCGGCATTCACCACGCCACCCTGCCCGATGATGGGGATCCCCAACGGTCTGCAGACTTGATGAACTTGGAAAACCTTTAACAAGGCTATTGGTTTAATCGCGGGTCCCGAGAGTCCGCCCTGATTGTTGCCGATGATCGGGCGTCGCTGCTCTATGTCAATCGCCATACCCATCAAGGTGTTGATCACTGCAAAGGCGTCACTACCCGCTTCGATACAGCGCCGAGCGTTGTCCGCGATATCCGTCTGGTTAGGCGATAACTTGGTTATCAGGGGCTTGCGGGTCGCGCGTCGGCAGGCGGCTACCACACGCGCGGACATCTCCGGGCTGTTACCGAATGCCACACCGCCTTCCTTCACATTGGGGCAGGAGATATTGATTTCGATCGCATCGATCGGCGAGTCATCAAAAATACGGGTGACTTCTTCGTATTCCTCAATAGTCGAGCCCGAGACATTGGCAATAAAGCGGGTTTCGGAAAAATCGAGTTTGGAAAGGATTTCGCCCACCACTGCCCGTGCGCCGGGATTCTGAAGACCGATAGCGTTCAGCATACCGGCAGAGGTCTCATAGACGCGATGGGGGCCGTTACCTAGTCGGGGGTCTAGTGTGGTCCCTTTGAGGCAGACCGCGCCCGCATCGCGGTTGGAAAACCCCGCCACCCGTGTATATTCCTCGCCGAACCCCACGCAGCCGGAGAGCAGGACCAGCGGTGTTGCGAAACGCATGCCGCAGAATTGCAGGGCCAATCGTGCGTCTTCGCTCTTGTGCGCATCCATTTTCAGGGCAGTCCGTTATCCATGTTTGAAGTCGTACTGTATCAACCGGAAATCCCACCGAATACCGGCAATATTATACGCTTGTGTGCCGGTACGGGGGCGACCCTGCATCTGATAGAGCCTCTGGGCTTCCATTTGGAGGACAAGTCACTGCGACGTGCGGGTCTCGATTACCACGAATTCGCGACCGTCCGGCGCCACGCCTCACTCGCCGCTTTCCGGGAGGCGTTACCAGAGCGCCGCATTTTCGCGTTGACCAAATTCGCCACGACCAGTTTGTATTCGGCGAATTTTGAATCAGGAGATGTGTTCTTGTTCGGCTCGGAAAGCCGCGGACTTCCACCCGACATTGCAACCCGAATCCCCTTATACCAGAATCTGAGGATCCCGATGAGGCGTGAAATCAGAAGTCTAAACCTCGCAAATGCCGCTTCAATCGTGGTCTATGAGGCATTAAGACAATGCATCGGAGGTTTGGGGACCTTGACGCTAGCCGAGCACCCGTCAACGCGGTCGTGAAGAACGCCACGGCTGTCGCGCTTCACGTCAACCCGGACAAAACACCTGAGTTAAAAAGGGAGACTTTTTGCCTAGGCTGACTCGGTAAATCGCTGCTGGTTAGTCATTCTTCGATGCGTACGGGCCGCAGCTATTCGCCGTGCAAGGTCGTCACGAACCTCGTCCGAATTTCCACGATGTCAGATTACGGGTGGCAGGTAACCCAAAGCCGCATGTAATCGCTCTTCGTTATAGTGTTTCATGAGCCTGGCGATGATGGTTTCCGCCTGTAAATAGTTTCTACCGTAGTCATCATCAGTCTCGTCCCTAACGGTGCCGTTGAATCGCGCCACGATGCTCTTGCTTTCCGGATGACGGGGTTTGGTTTTTATATCGATCAGATGGTGCGCCTTGATG
>CAIKBL010000046.1 GCA_903825645.1 uncultured Pseudomonadota bacterium
CGATTTGATTTTGGACGGCGGGGATGCCTTAAAACAGTTCACCGAGGAAATCGGGGCACAGCTGCAGGGCATAAATCGTGGGCAGCCTATCAGCGTACCGATCAAGGGCATCATCCGGCGCGCCGGCGCGATCCTGCGCGGAGAGATCCCCGTGGTGCTACCGAGTACGCTAGGACCTGTCCTGACGCCAGGAGCAGAAGCCGTCGGCCAAGCAAAAACGTCATCGGAACTCTCCGAGGAAGCTAGTGCAACCTCGGAAAGCAAAGTTCGTCCGACCGCGTCTACCCCGACGCCAGAGCCGACCAAATCCGCTACACCCTCGCGCGCGAAAACACCCGCAAAAACCACCGAATCCGGTTTCGTAAAAGTAGAGACGGGGAAGCTCGACGCGCTGGTTGACTTGGTCGGAGAACTCGTAATCGCCCAGTCCATGGTCGTACAGAATCCGGACGTCCAGAAAATCGTTAGTGCGCACTTGACCCGGTGTATTCGACAACTCGGGCGGATCACCACCGAGCTCCAGAGTAACGCGATGTCGTTGCGCACGGTACCTATCCGGGCGGCTTTCCAGAAGATGAGTCGCTTGGTTCGGGACGTGTCGGCCCAACAGGGGAAGCAGGTCCAAATCATATTCATCGGTGAAGATACCGAGCTTGATCGAAACATTGTCGAAAAGCTTGCAGACCCGCTGGCCCATATGATTCGCAATGCGGTCGACCATGGAATGGAAGGTCCGCAAGAAAGAGTCGAGAAAGGCAAGTCCCCCCAAGGAACGATTACCCTCTCTGCATCCCATCAGCGTGGTGGCGTCATGATCGTCATCGAAGATGACGGGCGAGGCCTTGATCATAGAAAATTGCGCGCCAAAGCGATCGCAAATGGCCTTATCAGAGCCGATTCACACCTCACCCCTAGCGCGATCTATCCGCTTATTTTCAAACCGGGTTTTTCAACCGCAGAAAAAGTCACCGATCTCTCTGGTCGTGGAGTCGGGATGGACGTGGTCCTTCGAAATGTGGAGAGTCTACGGGGGCGCATAGAAATCGATTCGACATTAGGGACTGGAACGCGTTTTACCGTAATGTTGCCACTTACCCTGGCGATCATTGAGGGCATGCTCGTAGAAGTGGGCGGGGAGCGTTACGTCATCCCGATGCTAGCGATCAGAGAATCCTTCCGACCGTCGCGCGGAGCAGTGACAACACTGCATGAACGTGGCGAAGTGGTGAGCGTGCGTGGAAGACAAACACCCTTGTTGCGACTCGGCGAATATCTCGGCACTGCACAGCGCGCCAAAGACCCGGAAGATGGCGTCATCGTGGTCGTTGAGTCAGGACAGCATGCGCGAGGTCTGCTGGTCGATGAGCTGATCGGCAAGCAAGAAGTCGTGATCAAAGGACTCGGGGTCGCTTTCGAAAAACAAAACCTGCTGGCCGGCGCTGCGGTATTGAGCGATGGTTGGGTTGGGTTGATCTTGGATGTCGACGTACTGGTTAACCTGCCTCCGTCAGCAGTCGGTCCTGCGCCGCCGCGGCGAGCGGCAACGATCAATCTGGAGATGTCATGAATACTCCTGCCCGTTCTTCCGACAGCGCGATGGCCACCCCGGGCCGGTACCTGACCTTCTCTTTAGGCCGCGAGTCCTACGGTCTGCCGGTACGCGATGTTCGCGAGATCATTCGACTTTGTCCGATTACGCCAGCGCCGAGAATGCCCCCGCACGTCCGCGGGGTCATCAACCTGCGCGGTTCGGTCATTGCGGTAATAGACCTGCGCGCTAAATTTGAGCTTGCCCCCGTCGATTATGGCGATCGAGCATGCATCATCGTGGTCCAAGTTCTGAACCCTGCCGGAATGAGTACCCGGGTTGGTGCGCTCGTCGACACGGTAGAAGAAGTCATTCAGTTGACCGCCGAGATGATCGAGCCAGCACCTTATTTCGGCGGAGAACCTGACATGCAGTTCATTCAAGGTGTTGCCACGGTCCAAGGGACTGTTCGGACATTGCTCGATATCGGGCAGGTTTTCTTGGAGGAGGGCACCATCACGTTACCCTCCGCCGTCGAATCTGAGGAAGCGAGGATCTCACAATGAAGGCGCCTTGGACAATTGCTCGTCGAGTGACCTGTGGCTTCATTTTGATCACAGGACTCACAGTCGGACTGAGCGGATTCACAAGCTGGCTCACGACGGCCCTGCGGCATAATCTTGAAAGGCTAGCCGACAACGCCCTGCCCAGCATCCTCATGCTCACCACGATTCAGGGCCGACAACACACCGAAAAAGACGCGTTACTGATTCAGGTCCGCCTCGTAGAGAAGCCTGCGGAAACGACACCCGAGAAGCTCCCGGAGCTCCGCGCAAAGGTCGATAAGCTACGATCCGACATCAGCCACCTAATCGCTACTTACGACCAAGATTTGGTAGCCGACCCAACGGATCAACAACTGTTCAACGCCGTGAAACAGGCGCGGCAGGCATTTATCAAGACAGTCGAGCAGACCGAGGGGATGCTGCAGACCGGTGATACGGACGGAGCCCGCAAAAATATCGCGACCGTAGTCGAACCCACTTTCGAGAAAGCAGCGCACGCGCTCGAAGTGGATATCGAATATAACCGAACCATCGGACAGACGGCTGCCGACAGCAGCAAGTCACTGCTGATGTGGTCCACGTGGGGCATGGCCATTGGGATAGGCTCCGCAATTTTGCTCTCGATTATCATCGGTTGGCTGATTCTGCGGAGCATCAATCAGGCCCTGCGCGCGATCACAAGAGAACTGAGCCAGAATGTGTTCGATACATCGACGGCCGCTAATCAGGTCGCGAGCGTCAGCCAGACTTTGGCGGCGGGCACCAGTGAGCAGGCCTCATCGATTGAAGAAACTAGCGCCGCACTTGAAGAAATGGCAGGGATGGTCCGGGGCAATGCCGACAATACCGGCAAGGCGACCGCCTTTGTGGCAGAAGCGCGCGGCGTTGTCGAAACAGGCAGCAGCGTTGTAGCCGAACTGCTAACAGCCATGGCAGAAGTCGACACGTCGAGCACTATGATGTCGAATATCATCAAGACCATCGATGAAATTGCGTTCCAAACTAATATCCTTGCACTCAACGCTGCCGTCGAAGCGGCACGTGCCGGAGAGGCGGGTGCTGGATTCGCGGTGGTTGCCGACGAAGTCCGTTCGCTTGCGCAGCGCAGCGCGGCCGCAGCCAGAGAAACCTCCGAGATCCTAGGCACCCGAATCGGCGAGGGCAGTAAAAAAATCAGATCCTCCGCAAACAAAGTTGAATCATCCTTGGAACAAATTTCGACCAGGATCCGGAGCACGGATGGTCTAGTCACGGAAATCGCCACGGCCACCCGTGAACAGTCCCTGGGGGTTGACCAACTTAGTTCCGCTATGAGCACGCTTGATCAGATCTCACAGGGGAATGCCGGGGTGGCACAGCAATGTGCCAGCGCCGCGGACGCCTTACACGAACGAGCGGAGAGCATGCGCCGACTCGTCGCTGTGCTCGGTGGCATGGTCGGAGAACACACCCTCACCGACTCGGGCCCACCTAATCCCGCGGCGAAAGCCGAGGAAAAAGCTAAGCGGAAGCCTACGCGGCGTCCGGTGGGTCCTCCTACTCAAGAACAGAAGCGAACACGCGTGATCAACACACCCGAACGTCGCGCTCAGGCGTCCATCCCAATGCCGCTCGACACCCCCGTGAAGGGCGAAAATGACGAGTCTTTTTACCGTAATTTCCGCGACGGTTCGGGCTAAAAATTCCAGTGAACGCGTCCCCTGTACCTGTTTCTGCAATCCCCAATGATGTCTACCGCAAGTTGGTAGACCTAATTTACGTACATAGCCGCATTCGACTCGGGCCAGACAAACATACCTTGCTCGACAATCGACTCCGTAAACGCCTGCAATTACTCGGACTGTCTTCCTATACGGATTATTGCCAACGGCTCCGGACACCCGGTGACGCAGCGGAAATAGAAGAGTTGGTGGATCTGGTTTCAACCAATCACACCGCTTTTTTTCGAGAGCCCTCTCATTTCTCATTTGTCAAAGACCATATTTTGCCTTCGCTCATCCCCTCTGCACTGGCAGCTCGCGAACCCCTGCGGATTTGGTCTGCCGCGGCGGCTTCAGGTGAAGAAGCCTACACCTTAGCCATGGTCATGGCCGAAGCGACCCGGGAATTCGCCGATCTTCGTTGGGAACTTATCGCGTCTGACATCTCGCGCCGTATCTTGATGGCCGCTGCGCGAGGGATTTATAAGACCGAGGTCTGTGCGCCTATACCCGCTCAACTCCTGCGCCGCTATTTCCAGGAAGGGTTCGGTGTGCGTCAGGGTACCTGCCGGGTCAAAAACGAACTGCGGAATCGGGTGCGCTTCGAACGGATCAACCTGTTCCAGGCCAAATATCCGCTGACCAAGCCCCAGCACCTTATTTTCTGTCGAAATGTCATGATTTATTTTGATGAGCCTTCGCGGGAAGAATTAATCGAGAAACTGACGCAGAGTCTCGTCCCCGGCGGGTATCTCGTCATGGGTCATTCAGAGAGCCTTCTTCGGGTCCCGCAGGGTCTGCAGACCGTTCACCAAGGCGTCTATTGTCGGTTATGAAAACCCGTCCTCACCCCATTCGTGTATTGGTTGTCGATGACTCGGCGCTCGCGCGACGCGCGATTACCGAAGCCTTATCTCAAGATCCAGAAATCGAGGTGGTAGGACAGGCCAGTGATCCCTATGTGGCACGAGATCGAATCCTCGCGCTGGAACCGGACGTCATCACCCTTGATCTGGAAATGCCGCGGATGGATGGCCTGACGTTCCTGAAAATTCTGCAGGAACATCACCCGGTGCCCGTAGTCGTGGTCAGCTCACTCACTCAGGCTGGTTCGGCCAAGGCAATGGAAGCCATGGAAGCCGGCGCAATGGATGTCCTTGGAAAGCCAGATGGCAGCCGTTCGTTGAGCTCCATCTCGCGTGAAATCGCATTCCATGTAAAGGCCGCGGCTTCGGCGACTCGCCGCGTCCGTCTACCGGCCTCGCGGCCAGCCGCCAAGCGTGCTGCCGCTACGCAAAATACGGCACCTGGCAAGTACTCGCCACGCAAGTTACTCGTCATCGGCGCGTCGACTGGGGGCGTTGAGGCCCTTCGTTTCCTGCTACCACGACTGCCTGCTGGGCTCCCCCCAATCGTGGTCGTCCAACATATTCCAGCTTATTTCTCGCGAAGCCTCGCTGAACATCTGGACAAAATGTGTGAGTACGAAGTCCGGGAGGCCATCGACGGCGATATCCTGAGGCCTGGGCTGTGCCTGATCGCGCCTGGCGACTTTCACCTGCTGCTACAGAACACAAATGGAAGTACTGCGGTTCGGCTGAACCAGTCGCCGCCAATTCATTACTGCCGACCCGCGGTCGATGTCTTATTCCGATCTGCGGCAGAGCAAGCCGGGAAAGAGGCTGTTGGCGTGCTGCTTACCGGCATGGGCGTTGACGGCGCACGCGGGCTGCAAGCCATGAGAGCTGCGGGCGCAAGAACTTTCGCGGAAGACGAGAGCAGCTGTGTCGTTTTCGGAATGCCTCAGGCCGCCATCAAACTCGGTGCGGCGGAACAAGTATTACCACTGGCTCAGCTTCCCGAAGCAATTCTAAACGTCCTCCATGAACCGGTTGGCCGCGTTGAACGCTGAGTTGACCTTGAAAGCATGGGCAACGGCAGCCGTTGCGGTGCTCCCCGAGATTCTGAAGGCGCAATTCGGTTTGACCGTAACATCCGGTACCCGACGCGTGCCGGCAGGTTCCTGTTGGTTGGCAACCGTCACCTTGCAGGGTGCAGATGTGACCGGACGGGTTTCGGTTGAATTGCCTGAGGGGCTCGCCCAGTGCCTGAGTCTCCAGCTCCTAGGCACCGAACATGGCTACGATGATCACCTACTGGCGGACGTTACCGGCGAATTGTGTAACATGGTAGCCGGGCGGATCGCGGCCACGTCGATTCCACCCGTCAGCATTCTCAACGCCCCCGTAGTCCACAAGACGTCGCCAGCGTCGGTAGCTCCCAGCATCAACGGAATGCGCTTCGAACGTGGCTGGACGTGTGAGACTTTTGATCTTTCCCTTGCTTTGCAGGTACAGGAACTTGTCCCGTGATTCCACGTATTCTCAGTGTCGACGACAGTAAAACTATTCGACTCATTCTGGCGCGTCTGCTGCGCCCTTTCGTTTGTGAATTTGCCGAAGCGGCGGATGGCGAAGAGGGATTAGCAAAAGTGGCTGAATTCCAGCCGAGCCTAATCATTCTCGATCACAATATGCCCAACATGGACGGTCTGACGATGTTGCAGCATTTGCGGGTAATCCCTCAGTTTAAACGCACGCCAGTTATCATGCTGTCTGCGGAATCGGGGCCCTCTAATATCGCCGCAGCCGCCCGTCTCGGGGTCAGAGATTACGTCACAAAACCTTTTTCAGATGACGTCTTGATCGGAAAAATTGGGCGGATAATTAAGCTAGTTCCGCGTGAGGAAGCGAGCGCTGCCGCGGCAGACACGCCAACGTCATCCACCTAAAGATTCAACCAAGCCAAGAAAAACGAAAGAGCGACGCTGCATTGCTCCACCGGAAAAAAATCATGACTACTGATACCGTGACCACCAAGCCCCCCTTAACCGACGCCGCCGTGTTGGTCGTCGATGACAGTCGGACCATGCGACTGGGATTGATTCGCGCGCTCAATGCGCTCGGCTTCAAGAGCATCACGGAAGCCAGTAACGGGCGAGAAGCGCTCGAAACCCTGCGGACACAATCCTTTGACCTTTTGCTCCTCGACATGGAAATGCCGGAGATGAATGGCCTCGAAGTGTTGACGACCATGAAGCAGGATGAGGATCTGAAGGATTTACCCGTCATCGTCATTTCTGGAGCCGATCAGATCGATTTGGCAGTACGATGTATCGAGGCGGGCGCGGAAGATTATCTACCAAAGCCCTTTAATCCAACACTGCTTCGGGCGCGTGTCACCTCATCAATCGAAAAGAAAATATTGCGCGACCTCGATCGCGAGAGATTAGTCGAGCTGCAGACCGAGAAAAACCGACTCGAAATCACACAGCGCCGACTTGATTCTGAGCTGAACGAAGCCGGTCGATACGTCACGTCAATTTTCCCGCCTCCCTCTGAAACTCCACTCAAGATCGACTGGTTTTATCAACCCTCTGCCGAACTGGGGGGTGATTCCTTCGGTTACCACTGGATTGACGACGACCATTTTGCGGTCTATTTGCTCGACGTCTGTGGCCATGGCGTAGGACCCGCGCTGTTATCGGTTACGGCTATCAATCAGATTCGATCCGGCTCTATTCCCAACGTCGACATGCGGGATCCGAGTGAGGTTTTAGCCGCGCTGAGCAATATTTTCCTCATGGAAAAGCAGAATGATATGTATTTCACGCTGTGGTACGGGGTATACCATGCCCCTACCCGCATGCTCCGTCACGCGAGCGCGGGACACCCTGCCGCGTTACTGTTGCTTCCCCAAGCCGAGGGCGGCTTTCGCACCCAACAGTTACTCGAATGCAACATGATTATTGGCATGATGGAGGACATTTCATACACCTCTGCGGTCACGCCTATACCAGAAGGGGCCCATCTGGTCGTGTTATGTGATGGCTGCTTCGAAATTCTGGATACCAACGGCGTCGAACTCAGTTTTGACGATTTTGAATCCTTTGTACGCGACAACGCGGTGCACGACGACATCCTCGAACGGACCTTCAAGTGGGCACAACTGCAGC
>CAIKBL010000047.1 GCA_903825645.1 uncultured Pseudomonadota bacterium
GAATAGATAATACCAGCTTATGCGACTCATAAAGATGAGTTAGCTGGATGGAGACGAAAAGCGAATTCAACTGAATCGGGATGTGAGATGGCGGAGGAGAAGGCCGGGGTCAGCATCGACGGTCTCTCGCGACTACAATCCGCCGGTCGGGACTTTGCGCGCGCCGAAATTGACCGCATCGTGCGGGTGGCCATCGGGGAGTTGCGATCACGCTCAGCTGAAGGCGTCTTCGAAGACGTTCATGCCCGGCACTTATGGGATGAATATTGCTGGGCGCTCCGAGAAGGGCCATTCGACGACCATATAATCATCGGCAATACCGATTTTGGATCGATCTCGGCCGCGTTCGACGGCCTCTTGGAAGCCCACGTCCTGGCCGAGGTCGAGAAGCTTCCCAAACATGCACAGGTCTTTCTGAGCGCATTAGCGTTCGAGGAAGACGATGACAGCGACGAGGAAGAGTGTCTTGGTTGCATATGGACCGACGGGGTTGTGAAAGTCGTCACCGAAGCTGTGAACGAATGCGCTTCTCGCCGGAACCTCGATCTCATCGGTCCAGATCGTGCGGAGGCTATTGGCTATGAAATCGAGGGGATCGGCTTCGTCTGGTCCATGTTGGACCGCACCGAGGCGATAGGTCTTATCAGCGCCCATGTGGACACAATGTTCGACCCGGATGCCGACCTTCATCCATTGGCGGAGGAAATGGTGGAAGCCTTCCTTGCGACAGCCAGAGAAGATGAAGATGGCGGTGTCTTCCTTGAATTCCTCGGCCATTTCGAACGGAAAATTGGTTCAATGATCGAGGACGGGGATGTCCTCCCCTTCCTTCAAGAAATGCGGCGCAAACTGCTGGATGCTTGGGACGGATGAGCGTCGTCGCTTGGCTCGCTAACCGAGCGCCATCGTCAGGCTGCGGCTTTCAGGGCAACGTAGAGCGTTGATCGCGCTGCGCCGAAGCTCCGCGCGACGGTGCGGCTGTCAGTTTGATCGGTCGGCCGAGCTGCGGCCCATCGCCGGCGGAAGTTCTACGACGTTCATGTGGCCACCAACGCACCCTTGGCCGAGGAGGCATTGCGCCGGATTGCCGCGCTGTATGAGATCGAGGCTGATTGACATGCCAGCCGGCCAAAAGTCCAGTAAGCAGGGAAAGAGCGGAGTGGCGAACATGGACTGGTTTGAAAGACTCACGGGCTTCCAGGAAGTCGGTTACGACGATACCCGCGAACGCCTCGAGGTTCTCGACGGAAGGCTCCGCTCTCGGGTCAACGGACGAGCCTACGGCGTCGGCCAACTGGAATTGGCCTCGTTAGGGGAACTCCGAGAACGAGCGGCGGCCGTTCAGCCAAAGAAAGGGAGGCTCACGTTCCGGAATATCGTCGGCGACGTGCGCGCCCTGCACCAGCGCCCTGAGTTCGAGGGGGCGTTATTCCAGGTCGCATCGCAGTTCAACCTTCTGGAGATGGTCGGACCGAGTGTGACCCCGGATCAGGGCGTAACCCGCTACCGACATGACCGGACACAGGGACCGGCTTGCGCGATCGCGGCCGGTGCGGCGACGATCTACCGCAACTACTTCGCACCGATAAATGGGCAGGCCGGTCAGACGAGTTCGCGGCAATTGGATGGCTTGGCCCACCTTGGTGCGGCTTTGGCAGACCTTCTTGGCCAGCCTGTCGAGTCGCTCTGGACGATGCAGAACGGATACGCGCTATGCGCCGCGGAGGGGCTGAGAAATATCGGCGGTCTCCTCCGCAAGATCAGCGCACCCGAGAAGGATGTGTTGCGGGCGTTGCTTCGCATCGGCGTTCACACCGACGTTGAAGTGACCGAAGCCGACACTACCCCGCCCCAAATCGTGTCCCAAGCCTTTTGTTCCGCGCTACCGGTCGCCTACACTGGAGTCCCACGATCATTATGGAACCCGTTCGCTGAATTGGTGCTGGAGGCGGCCTATGAAGCCACGCTCCTGGCGGCGGCCTTGAACACGGCGCGTGGGGCATCCAATATAGTGCTTCTCACTCAACTCGGGGGAGGCGCGTTCGGGAACGACGGGGCCTGGATCGATGCGGCAATCGAACGGGCGCTCAGGCTGGCGGCAGGCTTCGGGCTGGACGTGCGGATGGTGAGCTATGATTCTGTTCCTCCGACGATGTTGACTTTGGAGAAAGCGATGGTAGGGGGCTGAGGAGCACCGCCGGGCAAATTGAGCCACAATTCCGTGGCCACAAATCCGGCGGCACAAACAGCGGCCGCAAAGTGTAACACTGAACCGGTGGTGACCTCGACTGCTCGACAGCATGGCGCGCGTGTGGGTGCTTGCAAAAGCTTTTTCTCATCCACGATTCTCACGCATGATATGAATAGCGTTTTTCGCTTGGCGGTGCGGCGCAGGAAGCTATCCGTGGGCGGTATGGCGCTGGAATCCGCGCCGGTGAGCGAAAAACGGGTTGGACTAAACCGCTCCCCCCGCTGCCAAGCCTATGGGCGTTGAATGCCCTCGGGGGAATTTGCGCGTGAGTCGATGTGGCTGTCGAGGCCGGGTGTGATCGCTGTTTACTGAGCTGATCGGCTGCCGGGCCGGCCGGTAAGGCGACAATCCGACCTATGAAGCGCCGATTGAGACTAACGCCTTCTCGCCGATGAAGCCCATAGCGAGCACACTGAAACCAGCGCGCATCATGGAGTAAGCAAGACCGGACGCGCGCCCAAGGTGGGCATTGAGACTGAGACCGACGTCTTTCGGAAATTGAGGGCACGCGCCGGAGCCTTTTCCAGTATGTTGCGAATGTCGCGGAGCAGATTGTCATGCCGCTTACCGAAGAAGGAGGCCACGTCCATGCTGTTCGCGAAGGCTACGCCATTTACAACGGTGACCAGCTCCCGGCCCGGCGGCAGGCTCCCGCCCAGGCTGTCCACCTTGGCGCCGAGCACCGCGTTTTCACCTTCCAGCTTGATGACTTGCTCGGTGTACCCGAGCAGCATGGCGCGCAGGGCGTGCGGATCGTTCATGTTCAACACTGCCGGGGGCGCGTCGCGGAGCTGCGCTTCCATTCCAGCGCTTTCGCACCCGTGAAGCCCATGACCAGCAGGCTGAAACCGTCGCGGGTCAGGGTATAGGCAGCCTCCGACCGATGGTCGCCTCGCGGCATTGCGACTGAGATCGATGTCAACCCAAAGTTTGGTTCACATGACGGCTCGTTTTCCAGGATGGCGCGAATACCCCATTAGTGGCGCGGTTGCACGGGCTGAATAAGTCCGATTTAGCCCGCTATTTTAACTTCGGGCTGGCAGCGGTGGGGCCGACGCTGGGCGTTTACCCCGGCAACGCCCAAAGCGTTTTCACGGCGAGCGGAAATTGCAGTGTCGGTGGTTCGATTCCGCCCCTGGGCACCGTAAGAGGGGCAAAACCCTGGGCAACTTTCGGTAACCTCCGGATCGATCCGGCTCAGGTTCTAGCAACAATGGCAGAAAACCGCCATTCGACTCCGGGCCGCCAGAGAGTGCTGCACCTGCGTGCCCACACTTTTGCCCCTCTTACTGGGCACCATACCAACTACTTGAAAACTAAACGAATGTTGTCCCTGCGTCGCCTTGGACGGTGGGTGGACCCAGGATGGCGGGTATCACCGGGGTATCATCGAATCTAAATCCGTGGCCTGAATTCCATTGGTCTGGGGAAGCGAACGCCGTGTGGACCCGATTGAC
>CAIKBL010000048.1 GCA_903825645.1 uncultured Pseudomonadota bacterium
CACTGACACAAGTGGAGGTCTTGCCGGGCTTGGCCCAGACAGTCGTATTGGTCAATAGGCTGGATAGGAGTACGAACCAGAGCGCGGCCCGCCCCAAAGCCGGTCTTTCAGGCGAGCGCCGTTGCCCAACGCGAGACCGCACCATGCCGGCGGGTGCTAAATACGGCGCGCTTTACTGCAATAAGTTCGCGCGTTTTTTCCCGAACCCCTATCACGACGCGCTGTCCTGACCGCCGAAAATCCTTCATCTATCCGTTGCCCTTTGTTCCGTTGCCCGTATATTACCTGCTGGTCTCACCGGTCGAGCACGGATGATATGCCGGTAACGCTCGAACGGCTTCGCGCCAGAAGCGCTTTTCGGGGCGACCTCCAAAGACTGTTTCCGCCAGCCCCCTCGTTGTCAACGCTCGTCCTGGAAAACCTGCTGGGCCGATTCGCACTGCTTCCCGACTGCGAAGCCGGCACCCTGCGGGAGACGCGTCTAGCCGCGACCACATCTGACGTGAGTCGGCCGTTCAAAGCAAATCTTGAGCCAAGGTAGCAAGTCGACAGCCCAGCGAGGCGCGATACGCGGCGACCCCGGTCTCGAGACCGTATCAATCGTCGCAGACGAGTCGAAAGCCGCCACTATCGTGACGAAAACCGGCCTCATCGCCGAAACGATAAGGAATGCGGATGAATTCCGGCGCACTGAACCAAGAGCCGCCCCGCACGGTTCGCCTACTACAACTGTCGAAGCAGCCGTCGGTCCATTGCCAGACATTGCCGAGCATGTCGTAGAGCCCATAGGCGTTGGGTGGAAAACTGCCTACCGGGGCGGTTTGCCGACCATCCCATTGGCTGCCGCAGCTATTGCAGTTAGCCAGAGAAGAGCCCGGTCCCTTGCCCCAGTAATAATATCGGTGGTCGTATCGGCCCGAACCGCATACGTCCACTCCGCCTCTGTGGGCAAACGGTAGTGGCACTCCGTCATACGGTTGAGAAATTCGATAAACGCCTGCGCTTCATCCCATGAGACATTGATGACCGGTTGACGCCCACGCCCCCACCGGCGATCGTCTGGTCGATATCGGTTACACCCCCCGGCCGCCACGCAAGCATCCCATTGTTCGAAGGTGACAGTGTATTTCATCATTTCCCAAGGTTTACCCGGAATCTTGACCAATTCCGCTGCCAATCCATGCAGTTGGGCAAGCGCGACTTCCAGTCCGACTGTTTTGGTATTTTCGCGCAACTGGCGGTGATCGCTCATCAAGCGAATGGCATAGCCGGCGACGGCGACGATGAGCGCCAGGCCGAGAATCGGTATCTTTCGAGCATATGACGGCAGTTCCACAAAGCCTCCCCGCCTAGTCCGCGGACACCGCGCCAGTCTACCTTAAGCCGATAGCGCGACGATCGCTTTTTGCAGGGGCGCGAAACACCCCTAACACCCCTAACACCCCTATTTCTACTCCTACTCCAAAACTTGACATCTCTCGGAATTCAAACTGATAGTAGTGCGGCCGAACGTAAACGTGCAGGCAGGCTTGGCATGAATGCGATCAAATAGCCAAAGTGCGTGGGGAAATTCAGGTAACCACGAATTCTTAAAATTACTTTGAATCACTCACGGACTAGCACAGGGTCCTAAGGAAATGCACGAAATGAACAAAACGCAAGCGGGTTTTACGCTCATCGAGCTGATGATCGTGGTGGCGATTATCGGCATTCTGGCGGCGGTCGCGATTCCGGCGTATCAGGACTACACGCTCCGCGCGCGCGTGACAGAAGGCCTGAATCTGGCGTCTGCGGGCAAGACAGCG
>CAIKBL010000049.1 GCA_903825645.1 uncultured Pseudomonadota bacterium
ACCGCGAGTTTCTGCGCTGCCGTAAATCGTCGGCTTTCTCGTTTGCTCATCTGCTTCGCGCCGTCTGCGGGCCACTCGCTTCCGCGCGAAGTCTCTCATTTCTAGCCTGGGAATTTGTCCGGAAGTCGCTGAAGCTACACAGCGGCGCCTACTTTGTAAGCACGCGTACACTTTGGAAAAGCCTAGGTTCGCGACAGACAAGAACCGCCACACCAAGCCTTCAATTAGAATTAGCAACCCGAGAGGGTGACAGTAATCGTCGGCGAGTTCGATGCCGCCGTCCCGCCGGTGTAGGTCACCGTGCAGTTGGCGGGTGTCGCCGCACCCGTGCGGGTCAACGTTAATGTCGGACTGGCATAGGTGGCCGTAAATCCACTGATATTTTCCAGCGTCGCCTGTATGCCGCTCGTCGCCGCGGCCGTGGGATACCCATAAGCATCCACCAGTACCGTGTTGGTGGTACCCGACAGGATGACAGACGTCGCGGCCGGATTACCGTTAGCGACCCAGATTGAATGCGCGAACTGCCCGCCGCTACGTAAATTACCGGCCATCCCATTCACCAGCGCCACGCGCGCGTTGGTTTCCAGCCCAGTAAAACGTGGGATAGCAAAAGCTGCAAGAACCCCCAAAATCACGATGATCGTGACGAGCTCGACGAGCGTAAATCCGGCCTGGGGTTTCATAACTGCTCCGCGCCAAGTCGATATACTTGGACGTCTAGGAATTTTCTCGGCACTGCCCGGCTCTAAAAAAATCATTTTTAGCGACATCGAAGCTCGATTATCGGTGACTCTCGAATCACGATTAAAAGGAAGATCGGCGACCTAAGCCTCGCTGGCGTGACTTCGGTCGTTCCAAGGGAGCTGTCGCATCAGGGGATTGGGTATCGGAGAAGGTGTGCGGTTCGCGACAAGGAGGTTGTCGCGAACCGCACACCTGCAATTAGCAACCCGAGGTCGTGGCCACGATCGTCGGCGAGTTGGAAGTCGCAGTCCCACCAGTGTAAGTCACCGTACAGCTTGCGGGTGTTGCAGCACCCGTGTAGGTCAGAGTCAATATTGAGGTAGCTACGAACGCGCCGTTGCGAGCGAAAAATCGGTTGATAGAGATTGATCTGCTGTTGCTTCAAAACGCGATCTCCTCCCTACGAAGCGCTAACCCGATAGCCGTTAGACAATTGGCCTGCGCAGCCGCATCCAGTGGCGTCACCGGATCCAGGATTTCGTTCAGGTTAAGCGCTCTCACCGGCACCCCCAGTTGGCTCTGCAAATAAGCAGGCGCCACGCCCAGAGGTCGTGCGCAGGGTGCTAATACGACGGTCTGTACTGCGGGTTGAGAAAAATGGCGTTCGTAATAATCGAGCGAGCGCTGAATTTCGATAACGAGTGTATCCAGCATGCCTTCCATCTCCGGCGTGAGCTCATCGCTATCATCAGCCAGCAACCGATCGGTTCCATAATCGAGCCGTCGGGATAAAAAAAGATTCCCCTGCCGCGTGACGGTGAGCAGTCCACGCGTCGCTTCAAGGGCAACTGTCGCCACGCCGCCTGCGTCCTCCGGAAGTAGTGCGGCGAGATTGCGCAAGGCGAACTCGGGGATATCAATATATTCGAGCTTGAAGCCCGCATCGCCGAGCTCATCAACGACTCGGCGTACACAGGGCGTACGTGCCGCGACGGCATACAAGCGATTACTGCGGGTGTCATTCGCACTCGGTAAGTCGAAAATATCGATGACGGCATCATCCACGTGGAAATCGATAAGTTCATTGACTCGCCAGCGCACTGCCGCGCGAAGCTCCGCGGGCGGCACTTCAGGCGCGTCAACAATAACGACGCTGTATTCGCCACCTTGCACCGCGCTGGAACAGACCATTTGACGAATGTCACGTTCCCGAGCGAGCGCTTTCAGTAAGTCGGCCTTATCCCCGCCCGTCTGGTAACTCGTCCAGTTGAGTCGAGGCATACGACCCGGGACACGTTCGATGACAGCCGCGGCAACCCCTTGGCTATCCGCCGTCACGCCGAGCAGACACCCTTGATTGACCTTCTTCTTGAATGGGCCGAACACGATTTTTTTTCCTCCCCCCACGCTGGGATAGACACAGCTGCGGCTCAGGCGGAGGGCAATCCGCAGTGCGTTGGATGAAGTAGCGGCAGGAGTAAGCGGAAAATTGAGCAGGGGCGGGTTACCGGTCCGCGTTTATGGGAGGAGAGCCCCGCGGGGGGCAGGTCAGGAACCCGTTGGAAGTTCACGGGCCATCAGGGCGCAGAGCGCCTCAGCCGGCGTGCAGTCGCCGCGAAGCGTTCTAGCTACTTGGGTGCATATCGGCATCTCAACGCGACAGGCTGTGGCCCGTTCCCCCACCGCTGCCGCAGTCGAAATTCCTTCGACTACGCCAATCTGCCGCTCTGCAAGCGCCGGAGAGCTGCCACGTCCCAGGGCGAGACCGAAGCGTCGATTGCGCGATTGGTCATCGGTACAGGTCAAAATTAGATCGCCCAGTCCAGCCAGCCCCATGAAGGTCTCCGGCCGCCCCCCCAAGGCCTCACCGAAACGGGCCATTTCGGCGAGACCGCGGGTAATAAGTGCGGCGCGGCTGTTGGCGCCGAGGGACATGCCATCGGCAATGCCGGCGGCGATGGCGAGCACATTCTTGACGGCACCGCCGACCGCCACGCCAACGAGATCATCCGTCAAATAGGGGCGCAACGTCGGTCCGTACAAACCGGCCACGAGGGCGCGGCCAAACTCGGTGTGACGCGTGGCAACCGACAAGGCGGTCGGTCGACCTTCCGCGACCTCTCTGGCAAAGCTCGGTCCCGACAGCAGCGCAATTTGCGCAAAAGCGGGCGACACCGCGAGTAGAATTTCATGTCCAAGCATGCCGGTACCCGTTTCGATCCCCTTCGCGGTACCCACAAATTGTTGCATCCCATGGGCTAACGCCAGCTGGAGCATCTCCCGTGTGGTCTGCAGCGGCGTGGCGAGGATGGCAGTCATCACCGTCGTTGGAAGCGCGCCTAGGTCGCTTATCGGCAACACCGACCGGGGGAGCTTGATCCCTGGCAGGTAGCGGCTATTTTCGTAGCTCCGCGCCATCGCCTGCATCCGGTCGGGATCACGTCCCCAGAGGTAAACACGACGTCCTGTACGGGCGAAGCAGAGTGCAAGTGCCGTTCCCCAGGCCCCCGCCCCCATCACCAGCAGGGGTGACGGCGGTACAACGGGTTCGGCCATAGAGACAAAGCCTCGCTTAATGCGTGATTTCGGTGGCGGGCGCTGCCTGTCGTCGCTGCAGCTCTTGTGCGTAAAGCAAATCGAAATTGACCGGTGCAATAAGCAATTGGGGAAAACCACCCTTTCCGACCAAATCGCAGATGGCTTCCCGCGCAAACGGTAGAAGGACGTTCGGGCAAGCAGTCGCCAAAATCGCCGGAAGGTGTTCTTCCGGAAAACCGGTCAGCATAAAAATACCGGCTTGCTTAACTTCCACGAGATACACCGTGCGGTCCGCTTGTTTCACCGTGGCGGTGATCGCGAGCACAACTTCGTGGAGATCGTTCCCGAGGGCATTTGTCGTATTACCGAAATGGAGATCAAGCGTAGGACTCAATTGTTCCGTGAACACGCCCGGTGAATTGGGCGCCTCGAAGGACAAATCTTTCACGTAGATTTTCTGAATGCCCAGTTGGCCTTGCAGCGCCTCGACCTGAGGGCTTTCGTCGTTTTCATCAGCCATAACGTCGCTCCAGTTTAGTTTGACTCATAAACGCTCTTGGGTTATTTGCCTGCCTCAAGCGGCAGATTGTCCGCGCGCCAAGCCGCGATGCCCCCCTGCAACTCGAAGAGCTTGGGGAAACCCGCCGCGCGGAGCTTGGCGATCGCCTTACCCGAGGTGATCCCCGATTCGCAATACACCAACAGCGGCTTATCCCGGAATCGCTCAAGTTTTTTCATGCCTTCATCGAGTTGCGAAAATTCAACCCGCACAGCGTTGATGACGTGCCCCGCGCGATAGCTCGCCTCGGCCCGCAGGTCGACCGGGATAGCCCCCTCACGGTTTAGCAGTAGCACGCTCGCCGCGGGTGACAAGCCATTACCGGTCGCGGCCTTAAAGACCGTGAACAGCAGGGCCACCAGAACCGAGATGAAGGCACTGATCAGCATCGGATGGTTGGTAGCAAATTCGACTAGTCGGCTCATGGGCATTTTCCGGTATGAATATGACGAGGGAATGGATGCGGCACGTCGTGCCCCTTTAGGGATCGGCGCGAACACGGGGTCAGTCGGCCGGTATGATACACTTCTGGGCTTCCTTCAAGTAGCTCACGACCGAGTCGATAAGGCATGGCTATGGCAACTATTCAACATCCCGTGCTCCTCGTTGTACTAGACGGCTGGGGTTACAGCGAAAGGACCGAATTCAATGCGATCCATCACGCCAAAAAGCCGAATTGGGACAGTCTGTGGCGCGAGTGCCCGCACGCACGCATCGATTGTTCTGGTCTGTCCGTAGGGCTTCCCGAAGAGCAAATGGGCAACTCAGAAGTCGGCCATATGCATCTCGGGGCCGGCCGACGTATTTATCAGGATTTCACGCGGATCACCCAGTCCATCAGAACGGACGACTTTTTCAGTAACCCGGTGCTCACGAGCGCCTGTACAGCGGTTGCGGCGAGCGGACGCACGCTCCACATCATGGGGTTGCTCTCACCGGGTGGCGTCCACAGCCACGAGTCGCACATGGTGGCCCTGCTTGACCTCGCGGCGCGTCAAGGTGTGCGTCAAGTGTATGTGCACGCGTTTCTGGATGGTCGTGATATGCCACCGAAAAGCGCGGCGGCGTCCATCGCGCGGCTGGAAGCACATTGTGCCGCGCTGAAGGTGGGCCGCATCGCAAGCATGGTTGGTCGCTATCTCGCCATGGACCGCAACAAAAGCTGGGAGCGGACCGAGCAGGCCTACAACCTCATCGCGAACGGGAATGCCGTGCATCACGCCGAGAGCGCGAGCGTGGCGCTCACCGAGGCCTACGCGCGTGGAGAGACCGATGAATTCGTCAAGCCCGTGACCATCCATGCCGCGAATGAGCCTGCTGTGCGGATGGAAGATGGCGATGTCGTCATCTTCGCTAACTTTCGCGCCGATCGGACTCGACAGATCACCAGCGCACTGACGGCGCCCGCGTTCGTTGAGTTCCGCCGCGCACGCTGGCCGCGGCTCGCGCGGTTCGTGACGATGACGGATTATGGTGCGCAATTCGAGCTGCCGGTGGCCTTTCCCGGTATCGATCTTCGCAACACCTTCGGCGAGATCCTGGCGCAACGTGGACTTCGCCAATTGCGGATCGCGGAGACGGAGAAATATGCCCATGTCACGTTCTTCTTCAACGGGGGAGAAGAACAGCCCTTCGCCGGCGAAGAGCGCATTCTTGTCCAATCGCCCGCGGTGGCGACCTACGATCTCAAGCCGGAGATGAGCGCAGGAGAAGTCACTGACCGCCTCGTCGAAGCGATCGAGAGCGCAAAATATGACGCTATTATCTGCAATTATGCCAATGCCGACATGGTGGGCCACACCGGCGATTTCGGTGCAGCAATCAAATGTATCGAGGTGATTGATAGCTGCCTCGGACGCCTACGGGTGGCCTGTCTGGGCACAGGAACCGAAATGTTGATCACGGCGGATCATGGCAATGCCGAACAGATGCGGGCGCTGACGGACGGCGCCTGCACCCAAGAAGCACACACGGCGCACACGAGCAACCTTGTGCCGCTCCTGTATCTCGGTCGCCCCGCCACCATGGCAACGCACGGATGTCTAAGCGATATTGCCCCGACGCTCCTCTCACTCATGGGCCTGCCGGCCGCACCCGAAATGACCGGCACTCCACTGCTCACCCTCAATGCCGACCCGCACGCTTCCCACGCCAGATGAACGCGGCCAGCCAGGGTTTGCCGCTTGCGTGCTCCCGACCCCTGCCGGATCATGCAATCGACTGGAGATGCGGCTATAAAACGGTCGTTCCTCAGCGTCCCCCCCTCTAATCGCAGGACCTTTCATGCTTGATCTTCGCACCGCCTATACCCTGCTAATCCTTTTTATGGGCACCGTTTGGCCGGCGTATGCTGCTGATTCGGCGCCGATAGCCGTAAAAACGCCCGCCGCGTCCACTGACAGGTCTGCGGTGTTGCCGTTGGAGGATATCCGAGTGTTCGTTGAAGTCTTCCAAAAAGTGAAACAGGATTATGTCGAGGACATCAGCGACAAAGTCCTCCTGCAGAATGCCATCAAAGGTCTGCTGTCCGGCCTCGACCCCCACTCTGCGTTTCTCGACGCTGAAGAGTATGCGGAGCTTCAGGAAGGCACGAGCGGTGAATTCGGAGGACTCGGGATTGAAGTCGCTACCGAAGAAGGCCTAATCAAGGTCATCAGTCCGATTGATGACACGCCGGCTAGCCGAGCGGGTATTCTCGCCGGGGACTCTATCATCCGCATCGATGGGATACCCCTGCGCGGTATGTCGACCAATGACGCCATTAAAAAGATGCGTGGACCGGTCGGCAGCAAAATCGAATTGACCCTCCTGCGAGAAGGGAAACCGAAACCCGTTGTCGTCTCCTTGGTGCGTGCTGTCATCAAACTAGAGAGCGTTCGCAGCCGCGAGCTGGAACCCGGCTTTGGCTACGTGCGGATCTCCGCGTTCCAGGGCCACACAGGAGAAGATCTGATCCGCGAGCTGGATAAACTCAAAAAGAAAGGAAACTTAAAAGGGCTGGTATTAGATTTGCGGAATAATCCAGGCGGCATCCTCGGCGGTGCGGTCGCCGTCGCAGATGCGTTCCTCGACTCCGGAAAAATTGTTTATACCGAGGGTCGGGTTGCAGACGCCAGACTCCGATTCGACGCAAAGCCACCCGATCTGATCGACGGTGCCCCGCTCGTGGTCCTGGTCAACGAAGGCTCAGCCTCTGCTTCGGAAATCGTGGCGGGTGCGTTGCAAGACAACCAGCGCGCGATTCTGATGGGTCGGCGTACTTTCGGCAAAGGCTCCGTGCAGACGATCTTGCCGACGAATAACAAGACCGCCATAAAAATTACTACCGCGCGATATTTCACGCCCAGCGGACGCTCCATCCAAGCAAAGGGTATCGAACCCGACATTGTCATCAAAAAAATCAAAGTCCAATCCGAAGAAAGCACGGATATTCGACTCTTGCGCGAAGCCCAACTCGAGCGTCATCTGGATAACCCGAATCCGCGTGCGGCAGACAAAGCTGCTTCAAGCCCCGTTGCCGGCGAGGACGACGCCGAGGCGCGAGGGAAACTGCTCAACGAGGATTATGACATCTATTCCGCGCTCACCCTGCTAAAGGGTATGGCGTTGATGAAACATCGGGGCGGACCCGCTAGTTTGCCGTAAGGCCGAGGTGGCAGAAACCCGTGTGAGTGTTCCGCCGTGCCGTGAGCCAACACACAAGTCAGCCTTGTGCAGCCTTGTGGAGACCCGCCGCACTCAACGCTCGCGACGCGGCCTCAAAGCATTCAATAAGGCCACGAACCCAAGCGCTCCAA
This sequence comes from uncultured Pseudomonadota bacterium, assembly GCA_903825645.1. GTDB lineage: Bacteria > Pseudomonadota > Gammaproteobacteria > CAIKBL01. The sequence continues at coordinate 7,582 of CAIKBL010000049.1, forward strand.
CAACCCAGCCAGCCAAGGGAAAGTGTTCCAGATCCGTCGCTAAAATGTGCGGATTACCGTCTATCATGCCCGCCGCCATTAAGAGTCCCACGCCCACCACCGCGTAGACGAGACGCCGGTGGGCCTCCCGAACCTCTCGCCGAATCTCCTGCAGTTCGACGTCTCGGGTCATGATCTCCAGCCGCCCATCCTTGAGTTGGTCGAGCACGTCAAAGACCATTTCTGGCAACTGCGGCAATCTTTCCATCCAGCGGGGTAAGCTTTGTTTGGCCTCCCGAACTAGATTACGGATCCCCGCACGGTCTTTCATCCACTGGGCCAGCGACGGACGTGCGGTACGCCAAAGATCAAGATCAGGATCCAACTGACGACCGATCCCCTCCACATTGACGAGCGTCTTCTGCAGCAATAACAACTGTGGTAGCACTTCCATGTGAAAGCGTTGTGCGGTCTGAAACAAACGGATAAGTAATTGGCCGACCGAAATATCCTTCACCGGCCGGTCAAAAATCGGCTCGCACACCGTCCGGATCGCAAACTCGAAATCATCTACCCGCGTATTACGCGGAACCCAACCCGATTCGACATGCAGCTCTGCGACTCGCCGATAATTACGATCGAGGAATGCGGAAAAATTCTCGACCAGATAGCGTTGATCGAATTCACTGATTGACCCCATGATTCCGAAATCGACAGGAATGAAGATAGCCGGCTCTCCCGGTGCGCCCGGGCGTACAAAGAGATTGCCGGGATGAACGTCGGCATGAAAGAAATGGTCCCGAAAAACCTGTGTAAAAAAAATCTCCACGCCGGTCGCTGCGAGTTGATGGAGATCAACCCCTGCGGCCAAAAGGGCTTCGGTGTTGCTGATCATGATACCGTCGACGCGCTCCATCACCAGGACGTTCTGTCGCGTGTAGCGCCAAAAGATTTCCGGCACGTACATCACCGAAGAGTTCTCGAAATTGCGCCGGAGCTGGGAGGCGTTCGCCGCCTCGCGCAACATATCGAGCTCATCAAGAATGATTTTCTCGATTTCGGTCACTACCCGGGTCGGTTTAAATTCACGGGCGTGTGAGGAATAGCGCTCGGCGGATTCCGCAAGTGCCCGCATGAGGCTGATATCGCGTTCAATTACACGCCGGATATTGGGGCGCACGACCTTCAACACCACTTCACGGCCATCCAGCAACCGGGCCACGTGGACTTGCGCGATCGAGGCCGACGCTAACGGCGTCTCGTCGAAACTGGAAAATAAAGTGGAGAGCGGCTGATCATACGCGCGCTCCACGATGGTGCGGGCTTGCGCACCGGGGAACGGCGGCACGTGATCCTGAAGTTTCGCGAATTCTTCCGCGATGTCATCTGGGAGTAAGTCTCGTCGTGTTGAGAGGATTTGGCCGAATTTGACAAACACGGGGCCAAGCTCTTCCATAGCCCGCCGCAAGCGAATGGCACGGGAGTCGTAGTGGCGGTGCATCCAATTCCAAGGCAACAGGAAGCGTAGGAATGACAATGAGCGCAACCAAGGCGTGGCAAACAACATCTCGTCGAAACCATGCCTGATCAGGACGCGCTGAATCGCGATAACGCGCAGAAATCGTCCTGGCGTAATCAGCATCAGCGTGCACCTCGGTCGCGGAGACGCGCAATCCGGGCGGCCAATCGCTCGACATCGGAGCCCAGCGTCATACCATCCCGAGAGAAACGCTCAACGTCATCTGCAGTGGCTACCCAACGACGTTCGTGCTGGAGGTAGGCAGGAACGTCCTCCACCATCGCCCCCCAGGTTTCGCGCCACCAGGCAACGCCGCGTCGGATCCCGACGCCCAGCTGGTGCGCGGCAACGCCGCCCACCTGGTCGGCGAGCAGAGCCTCCCAGTCGATATCGAGATCATCCAGCAATTGCTGAATTGCCTGCGCAACCGCCAGATCACCTTGGATCTGTAAACGCCCCGCCGGTAAGGCTTGCGTGGTTTGTCGTGCATGAGCAAAGGAAACAAAATCAGACACGTGCCCGGATAACGTCACATCGGGGCTACTCGCGGTTTGCGTCGCGAGCAAAAGGGTCCCCCCGTCGATCGCCATGTACAGTGTCGTCTCAAAGCCCCGGACCTGAACCGCGATCACCCGCCCAGTAAGGCCCTGCAGACGCGCCATGGCGAGTGAGTCCGTGGACAAGACCCGCATCAGTGACTCCGCGAAACGGCTCAGCCAGATTTCTTTTTGAAAAAAGCGGGAAAAATTGCCGATCACAGCCGGGTCCCTACGTGAAGGGCGACGATACCTGCCATCAGATTATGAAAACGACAACGCTCAAAACCTGCAGCCTGCATCATCCCAAGCAACACTTCCTGCGGAGGATGCATGCGGATAGATTCAGCCAAGTAGCGATAACTCGCCGCATCGCGGGTCACCCACTTCCCGAGTCGGGGCAGGAGCTTCAGAGAGTAGGCGTCATATAGACGTCGCAGCATCGGCGACTTAACCGCCGAGAATTCGAGCACCAGAAGCCGGCCACCCGGTCGAATGACTCGATATATTTCGGCAAGCGCCCTCTCCTTGTGCGTCACGTTTCGCAAACCGAACGCCAGCGTGACGAGGTCAAAATAGCGCTGCGGGAACGGTAACGCCTCGGCATTGGCCTGCACGATCCGCAGGTTATTGACGATACCCTGGTTCAATAGTCGATCTCGCCCGACTTCCAGCATGCGAAAATTGATATCGGCGAGAACGACCTCGCCCTTCGCCCCAACCGCCGGCGCGATAAACCGCGCCAGATCACCAGACCCGCCGGCCAGGTCAAGTACCCGAAACCCTGGTCGCACCATCGCAGCGGTGACGGCAAAGCGCTTCCAGAGCCGGTGCAATCCACCCGACATGAGATCGTTCATCAGGTCATAACGATCTGCGACCGAATCAAAGACCTCGCGCACACGGGCCGTCTTCTCCGATGGCGAAACTGCCTCGAAACCAAAATCCGTCGTCACGTTCGGCGGCGTCTCAGGCATGGTCTATCGGCACCATCCGGTGATGACCGGCCTCCTCAAGTGCGATCCGATATTCGCGCCATTTGCTCTCGAACTGCTTGCCCAGCAAATAGAGATAGTCCCAAGTGTAAAGTCCACTATTGTGACCATCATCAAAAATCAAACGAACCGCGTAATTACCGACCGCTTCAATATCGGTGATATTCACCCCTTCCTTACCGACTTGCAGGGTTCCCTGTCCAGGCCCGTGTCCACGCACCTCTGCAGACGGGGAATAAACTCGGAGATATTCGCAGGAAAGTCGATATTGGGCCCCGTCTTCGAAACTCACTTCCAGCATCCGCGAGTGCTGATGCAGGAGAAGATTGGTGGGCTGATGGTGGGCCATGGCATTAATCCTAACACTTTGCGCTAAAAATCGATCCTCGCCAGACACGCTGCCGAGCCCTCAGAGAATGTACCGAGCCCAGTCTTCGTCCTTGACCAATTCTCCGAGATGGACATCGACGTAGGCGCCATCAATAACCACTTCGCCCCCCGATGCGTCTGGGGCGTCGAAAGACAAGGTCTCGAGAAGACGCTCAATGACCGTATGGAGCCGCCGTGCCCCAATGTTCTCGGTCCGTTCGTTCACGTGATGCGCAATTTCGGCAATTCGTCTTACCCCGTCCGCACTGAAACGGATCTCGGTTCCTTCGGTCGCAAGCAAGGCATGGTACTGCTCAGTCAAGGAAGCGTTTGGCTCGGTAAGAATGCGCACGAAATCCTCTACCCCAAGCGACTTCAACTCGACGCGGTTCGGTAACCGTCCCTGCAACTCTGGAATGAGATCGGAGGGTTTAGATAGATGGAAGGCGCCAGATGCGATGAAAAGCACATGATCAGTTCTCACGATGCCGTATTTCGTCGTGACCGCGCAGCCTTCGATGAGCGGGAGCAAATCACGTTGCACCCCTTCACGCGAGACATCGGCGCCGGTCACTTCGCCGCGACGGGTTATTTTGTCGATCTCATCAAGAAAAACGATACCATTCTGCTCAACATTTTCAATCGCCTTGCTCCGAATGTCTTCTTCGTTGATAAGCTTGCCGGCTTCCTCTTCGGTCAAAAGACGCAGGGCGTTGGCGATCTTCAGTCGCCGGGTCCGTTTTCGACCCGACCCCAGATTCTGGAACATACTTTGGAGCTGGCTCGTCATCTCTTCCATGCCCGGTGGCGCCATGATCTCGACCCCGACCGGCGATTGCGCCACTTCAATTTCTACTTCCTTGTCGCTCAGCTTCCCCTCCCGGAGCATTTTCCGGAAGCGCTGCCGAGTAGTCGATTCGTCTTCGGCCGAGGTTTCACCGAAAGCCCGGGGAGGTGGCAAGAGCGCGTCGAGAATGCGCTCTTCCGCAGCCTCTTCTGCCTTGGCCTTCACCTGTTCCATTGCATGTGCACGGGTAATGTCGAGCGCGACTTCGACTAAATCACGCACGATAGATTCAACATCCCGACCGACATAACCGACCTCGGTAAACTTGGTCGCTTCTACCTTGATGAACGGCGCTTCTGCCAGTTTTGCGAGTCGGCGCGCAATTTCGGTTTTCCCTACACCCGTCGGACCGATCATGAGGATGTTCTTGGGGGTGATTTCGTCACGCAGCTCCGGCGCGACTCGCATGCGCCGCCATCGATTGCGTAGCGCAACAGCAACCGCCCGTTTAGCCGCGTCCTGACCAACGATATGTCGGTCGAGTTGTTCGACGATCTGCCGCGGCGTCAACGCCACCAAGGTTTCCGCTTCCGCCTGCACTTTCAGAACCTCAACTCTTCAACCACATGGTTAGTATTGGTATACACACAAATATCCGCGGCTATCACAAGCCCTTTGCGTACAATGGTCGCAGCGTCCAGCTCGGTGTTCTCGACAAGCGCGCGGGCCGCCGATCTTGCAAAAGATCCACCTGATCCAATGGCCATAACGGCGTCTTCCGGCTCGATGACGTCTCCGGTGCCGGAAATAATCAGCGAGTACACCGGATCGGCGACTGCCAGCAACGCTTCAAGGCGCCTGAGCATGCGATCGGTTCGCCAGTCTTTCGCAAGTTCAACGGCGGCCCGGATCAGGTTCCCCTGATGTTTGTCGAGTTTAGCTTCGAAACGTTCGAATAAGGTAAAGGCATCCGCAGTGCCACCGGCAAAGCCCGCAATCACCCGGTCGTGGTAGAGTCGCCGAACCTTGCGCGCATTGCCTTTAAGAATCTGATCGCCCATAGAGACCTGGCCATCTCCGCCGATCACGACGTGGCCGGGTCGGCGGACGGAAAGAATCGTCGTGGCGTGGAAAGTACTCATGGGCTGGTCATTGTTCGAAGTAAAAGCCGATTGTACATCAGCAGCGGACCGCCTCGCGCACCCGATACCTCAGGAACGACGACGTGCGCGAGGATGTGCCTGATCGTAGACCTTCGCGAGGTGTTGAAAATCCAGATGAGTGTAGACTTGGGTGGTCCGGATACTGCTGTGACCGAGCAACTCCTGCACCGCGCGCAGATCCCCTGAGGATTCCAGTAGATGACTCGCAAAAGAGTGGCGTAGCATGTGAGGGTGTAAGGTGTTCTCCAAACCCTGTTTTAGCGCCCACGCTTTTAGACGCAATTGGACCTGACGGGTGGTCAATCGTCCGCCTTGGCGACTGAGGAAGAGCGCTTCAAGGCCAGGCTTTGCGGTCATGGCTCTGATGGGCAACCAAGCCATGACCGCACGCGCTGCATGGCGACCTACCGGCACCACGCGGGTCTTGCGTCCTTTTCCCAAAATACGGATCTCCCGGGCCGCGAGGTCTAAACTATCGAGATCGATCGCCACGAGCTCCGAAACGCGCAAGCCGCAGGAATAGATTAACTCCCACATGGCGAGATCCCGAATAGCCAGCGGCCCTTCCGGCACACCTTGCATCAACTGGCTCGCTTGCTCCACATCCAGCAATTTGGGCAAGCGCCGTGCGCCCTTCGGTGCCCGGAGCCCGTGTGTCGGGTTATGCGGTGTCCGCTGGCGCGCACACAAGAAATCAAAATAGGTCCGTAAAGCAGACAGGGCTCGTGCGATAGAACGACTCGCGACACCTTGCCGGTGCAGTCCTGCCAGATAGGTCCGCAATAACTGCGTATCCAGCGCGACAACATCGAGACTCCGCGCACAGTCGCGCGCAAATTTACGCAAATCTCTACGATAAGCAGCCTGTGTATGTGGCGAGCCACCGCTCAGGCTAGTAATGAATCCCTCGATGGATGCGTCAGTCCAGCAGGACTCCGCTTCCTCCTTTGCCGTGGGAACAGTCATGCGGGCTTTTGTTTCGCGATCCAGGGCGCCACCACCAGAACAACCACGTCACGCAAAAATGTCAGAAACTCTGTCCCCAGATTGGCATCAAAACGACCGGTGTCGTCACTGCTAACCGCGACAAGTCCGTCCCAGTCAAGGCCGGTGAGCGGGAGCACCACGTGGGACCCTTTGAAGTCGGCGCCGTCGAACAACGCCCGGGTCTGGACAGGAGTCAACCGACCACAGCGCGGCTCCCGAGCGCTCAACATATCGGTAAACGGCGAACGTCGGGCTGCCCCCCTTCCGATAAACTCAGACAAAAGCGCAGCGTCGGCAGACGACGGCTCCGCGAAAATGAGCGCGGTAACCCGAGTGGCCTTGAAATCATCCGCAAGGCGTTGCGTAAGGAGATCGAGAATCGCGCGGGGTCCGGCGGCCTCCATCAGCGCAAGAATGAGTCGATGGATTCGTCCGATGAGCGCTTCATTCTCCCGGGCCGAGCCAATGAACTCGTTGAATTTGATCTTGAGCCGCTCATTTTCTTCCCGAAGTGCCGAAATCTGTCGCTCCCACAGGGAAACCGCGTTGCCGCGATCATGCGGAATCTCGAGCGTCCGGAGCAACTCGACATGTTCGTTAAAAAAATCACGGTGTGTTCGCAGAAACTCCGCGACTTGAGCCGGCTTCAGCCCACCTGCAGATGTTCGTACCCCGTCATTTGCCGTCATAATTCAATCGTTCCCTTAAAAACGGTGGCCGCCGGCCCCGTCATGAAAAGCGGTGCACTCTCCCCGCTCCATTCAATTTTCAATGCGCCGCCAGGGAGCAATACCTCTGTACAACGGGCGAGACGACCCGCCCGGATGCCCAGAGCCACCGCCGCGCACGCGCCGGTGCCGCACGCTGGCGTTTCACCGGCGCCTCGCTCAAACACCCTTAGGCGGATGCGATCGGTCTCGATCTGCTCCATAAAACCCACATTGACGCGCGCCGGAAAAAGCGGATGGGTTTGCAGAAACGTACCCAAGGTGACGACAGGGGCTAGGGCAACATCCGTCACGCAAAACACGGCGTGCGGATTTCCCATTGACACCGCACCAAAGCGCAGCTCTTCGCCCTCAAACGTTAACGCATAATCAGGGGCCTCTTTGGCGACGTCGAGCGGTATTTCCGCAGGCACGAAGGACGGGATCCCCATATCCACTTTGACTTCACCCGTCGCCGCCAGCGTCAGCGTATAGGCGCGACCATCGATCTCGATTTCCAGCGTAGTACCGCGCACCTCGCCCGCATCATGGAGATATTTGGCGACGCAGCGCACGCCGTTACCACAGTGGCCAGCAACTGTGCCATCAGCATTGATAACACGATAACACGCCAGCGCGCCGACTAACGTAGGCGGCTCGAGCACGAGCACTTGATCGCACCCCACGCCATAACGCCGATCTGCAAGCCGCGCGAAGCTAGTCGCTGAAAGTGATAGGGGCGTATGCCGCGCGTCGAGCAGCACAAAATCGTTGCCGAGTCCGTGCATTTTAGTGAAAGGGATCTGCATCAGTGCCCGCTTATCCAATGGGAGCCCCACATCGTAACGGAATTTACGAGCAGTGCCGATTGCAACCCGCTCAGTGACTCGCTAGCGGCCGCACCCGATACCCGAGCGCGGCCAGGCGGGCGAGAACCCCTTTCCTTCCGGACAGGTGCAGTGCGCCGATGGCGACAAAGGCGCCGCCGCGGCTCAGCGGTACGCGCAGACGCGCCACCATCCGCTCATTGCGATCGTCCAGAAGCCGCGCATTGAGCATGACCTCGACCTCCGACTCATGACGCCCGGCGGTCCGCACGACCGCCGCGAAATCACCCTTAGCGTAATCCCTGATGAGCGCGGAGATCTCTGTCTGTAACAGCGCGTAGTGACATACCATTTCCCGCAACAGCGTAATTTCGGTCGCCAGCGGGAGATGATCTAACGAGGCTAGCTGCTCCGCTAACGTTTCTAGTGCGAAAACTGGTTTATGTGCTTGCCGGGCACGGGCCAGCAGCACTGCATCGAGCGATACCGGCGCGATGGCGCCTGGCGGCACGCTCAGCAGCGTATAAGCGGCCCAGGGCTTGAGCCTCACCACCTCATCAAGCGTCAACCCATAGGACGCGAGCAACACCACGGCGCGCGAAAAAAGTTCGGGCTCGAGCAGGTCGTTCAGATATTGACCCGCAGCAAGACGCATCTTTGCGCCCAGACCTGCCATCTCTGCACTCTCGAGATTCAACTCCGCGCCGAACTGCGTACTCCGCTCGAGCGCCGCACGAACCCTCGCGCTCGGTTGCTGCGCGACCGCAGGATCAAGGTGAAGCGTCCCAAAGATAAAACTAGGGGAAATGTCTTCGTTGCCAGTGATTTCCCACAGAAGACTCTCCGTGTACTGATCAAAACCTGCCGGGAAGCTCTCCGTGCCGAGCGGCGCACAACTGAGCGCCGCGATAGCCTCGCTCAAGAGCCCCCCCAGCGCCCAGAGCGCCGCAGCCAGCAGCAGGGGATGGCAGCCCACTCGCTGCCTTCGCGGGCCAGCTGTTCCAGCATCAAGCAGCGGAATCGTCCCCGAGTGCAAGCGTCGGCTCCGGCTCGAGGCCGTGCAGCGCCTGCAGCGCGGACTCACGCCGAGGATGACGTCGCCAGTCTATTTCAGGCTCGGGCGTACGCCCATGCATCCGCATAAGACGGACTTGAGACAGCGGTTGCAAGGCGACGTGCAGTCGCTCGAGCACACGAACGACCGCACTTCTGTCGTTGCAAAGGAGGCACATGTCGCAGCCAGCTTCAAAGGCCCTATGCGCACGTTCCACATGACTCGCCGTAATCGCCGCGCCTGACATACACAAATCGTCGCTAAAAATCGTGCCACGAAAATTGAGTTCGGTGCGAAGAATGTCCTGCAACCATCGGCCCGAGTAGCCGACGGGGACTGAATCGACCGCCGGAAAGAGAATATGGGCGGGCATCATCCCTTCGATCCCTGCCGCAGCCAGCAGTCGAAACGGCACCATGTCGCGATTGCGCAGCGTCACGATGCCACGGCGGTCGACCGGTAACTCGTGATGGGAGTCCGCGCCCACCGAGCCATGCCCTGGGAAATGCTTCCCGACGGCTGCCATGCCGGCGGCATGCATGCCCTTCACATAGGCCTGGGCGAGTCGACCTACCGTCTCGGGCGCGGCATGGAAAGCACGCTCATTGATTATTCGACTGTGGGTGGAATAAAGATCCAACACGGGCGCGAAGCTGAAATCCACGTCCACGGCACGCAGCTCACTCGCCATCAGCCACCCCAAATCGGCGGCAACCTTGAGCGCGTCGACGGGCGCACGGTCATACCACTGCCCCAGTCGGATGAGGGCCGGCAACTCGGTAAATTCAGTCCGAAAACGCTGCACACGACCGCCTTCGTGATCAACAGCGATGAGTAACCGCGGCGTACGCAACGCATGGATTTCAGTCGTCAGCGCGCTAATCTGTGCACGGGAGACATAGTTACGCGAGAACAAGATGACGCCTCCGACGAGCGGGTGGCGCAATAACTCCCGGTCTTCAGCAGACAATTCGAGCCCGGCGACATCAATCATTAAGGGACCCAGCGACATAGTGACCTCAGCGAATCACGGGAAAAACTGCCCGGCATGATAAAGGAAGCGACAAGAAAATCAGTGCCGCTCAATCGGCAGATCCGATAAGCCGCGCCACCCCCTGCGCAGACGTTCGCCGAAGATCTGGATGGCCGTTACGAGTGAAAGCAGTGCCAGACCCGGCCCGACAATCATATGGGGGGCGATGAGCATGAATTGAGTGGCTTCGCGCAGCATATTTCCCCAGGTCGCCGTGGGCGGCTGGGCGCCTAATCCTAGAAAGCTCATCCCGGCTTCTGCTGTAATGGTCGTGGCAAAAGAGAAAGTCGCCTCGACGAGCAGCGGACCGACCAGCAACGGCGCCACGTGCCGGATCAAAATTTGATACGTCGGTGTGCCGAGGGCGCGCGCCGCCAACACATGCTCACGATAGCGTAAACCGACCGTCTGCGCGCGGGCCAGACGCGCGAAACTGACCCAGCTAACCAGCGCGAGTGCGAGTGCAACATTACCTAAACCAGGACCGAGTATGCCGGCGAACGCGATGGCCAGCAGGAGACCTGGAAAAGCCTGAAAAAGGTCCATCACGGCAACGATAATTCGAGAGGATATCGCGCCGCTCCAGCCCCCCAAAATCCCGACAAAACTACCAAAGAGAAGCGATGCCGCGACGATCCCAGCCGCAAGAGGTACCGAAACGGCCGCACCCGCCAGTACACGCGGCGCGATGGCACGGCCCAGTTCATCAGCGCCAAACCATAACCCTGGCGCGGGTAACGCGAACATACGTGCCAGCTGAACATCGTGAATCCCCGCCGCATGCCGGGGCACCCAAAGCACGCAAAATAGCCACGCACAAAGCACCAGTAGCGAGCCGTATTGGCGCTTCATTGCCCCCCCCGGACACGAGGATCACAGCACGCCAGGAGCCAATCGGTCAACGCATTGACGATCACATAGCTCGTTGCGATCAGCAGGACGCAAGCCTGCAGTAGAGGATAATCACGGTGCTCGATCGCCTCGACCGTGAGTGTCCCGAGGCCGGGCCAAGCAAAAACGGTTTCGGTAATCACCGTCCCTCCAAGTAGCGCACCGAGCTGCATGCCGAGCACGGTCAGGACCGGAATCGCGGCATTACGAAGGGCGTGGCGCCGCAGAAGCGCCGCGACACGCAGTCCGCGCGCCGAGGCTGCACGCATGTAAGGCTCCCGCAAGACGTGCAGCAACGCCCCGCGCAGTTGCCGGGAAAGGATAGCGGCGAGCCCAAGGCTTAAAGTAAATGCCGGCAATACGATGCTATCCGGGGCATCAGCCCCACCTATCGGGCACCACCCGAGCCAGACCGAAAATATCACGATGAGTGCGGGGCCGATGATGAAGCTCGGGGTCGCCCCGCCGAGTAGCGCGAAAATCAGGCCGCACGTATCACCCGCCCGCCCGGGATAAAGCGCCCCCCATAGACCGAGTGGCAGCGCCAGCAGAAGTGCAAAACCGAGTGCTGTCACGGCGAGCGCCAGCGTATAAGGCGCTCGCTCCGCAAGCAAGGTGCGGATAGGCTGGCGGGTTTGGATCGAGACCCCAAGGTCAAGATGCAGCAATCCGCTGTAGTAGCGCACGAGTTGCTGCCGCAGAGGAACATCGAGACCCAATGATCGCTCGAGATTGACCCGGTCGGTACTCATCGCTCGCTCACCCAGCAGGACATCAACCGGATCCCCTGGAATTAGGTGCGACAGGAAGAACACCAGAATCGAGATCCCGAACACCGTGCCGACTGCGAGGAGCACGCGCGAGCAGGCGGCTTTCAACACGCGACGACCCATCGTCCACACATTGCCCTTTCCTCGACTAATCGCGGACAGACCCCTAGAGTGAGTGCTCTGAAGCCGGACAGGAAAAACGCGTGACACTTCACCAACCCGAATCCGATGCTCTCGCCACTTTGTCTTCGCGAAAGACACCGCTCACTCATCTTTTTGTCCGGAGTTGCGGCTGCGTTCTTTTGGTCGTGGGAATGTCGATTGCGCTCGGGATCATGGCCGAGGCCTGGTCGCTGTATCGCAGCCCCCAAAACATAGAACGATTGGCGCGCGCCGTTGAGCAAGGCTCTAATCTCGATCATGCACTCACGGCCTCACCGCATGGCTCGACAAGCGACGAGATCATAGCGACACCCCCCGATCTCGTCGCCCAAGCGTCGACGGCCGCGCATCCGGAGCCCCACCCGGCTGCCCGAGGGATCCGCCTGTCGTATTTCGTCGCGTGGGTAGTCGCCATTCTGCTGCTCATGCTCATCGGGCGCCTCGCCATTGCAGCGGTCAAAACGGGCGGCGAGTTGACGCTTTATGATCTGCAGACCAAGCGCCTCGTTCGGGAGTTGATGCGCGAGATCCGAGGTCCCTAAGTTTATCTGTCGGGGCGTTCAATCAGGAAACACGGGGATGCGCCGTTCAACAAATGCCTTCACTGCGGTCGTCACGTCCGGAGAAAACAACAAGCTCGCATTTTTGGTGGCGACGTAAGCCAAACCCTCGCTCACGGTGTGATCCCGACTGAAATTCAACACCTCTTTGGTCCCGCGAACCGCGAGCGGTGATTTCGCGGCAATTGCTGCTGCGACTCGGCCGACTTCCGCTTCAAGCGCTTCCCTTGTCGGGAATGCCCGATTCACTAAGCGCAGTGCCTCGGCCTCTTGTCCGTTGAACTCACGGGCAGTCAGCACTAGTTCTCGTGCGATCCCTTCACCAACGATGCGCGGAAGCCGCTGTAAAGTACCGACATCGGCCACGATTGCCAGATCAATTTCCTTCACGCTAAAGCGCGCATCGACCGTTGCATAGCGCATGTCGCAAGCCGTAATCAGATCGATGCCGCCACCGACACACGCGCCTTGGATGCTGGCAAGCAGGGGCTTTCGACATTCTTCCAACGCCGTGATACAGCTCTGCAGTCCGGCAATCCTTTGGCGTAGGTGCTCCTCTCTATGCCCTGACGGGAAATCGATCGCTTCAGCCCGCATGAGCTGTAACATCTCGAGATCGATGCCAGCACAAAAATGCCGACCGCGACCGGCCAAAATCCCCACCCGTGCTGCGGGCGTTGCGTCGAGCCAGCGGCAAGCTTCCTGAAGCTCCCACCAGACACATTCCGAGAGTGCATTCGCCTTCTCAGGTCGATTCAATTCGATACGGGCCACACCATCAACTAGCGAAACTTCTAGGGTCTCATACAACATAAACTACTTCTTCCTCTCGAGATGCCTAAATGCTTGACGCATGGAATCAACGAATCATCACAGGGGTCCCGACCTCAACCAGATCAAAGAGCGCGATGATGTCGGCGTTTCGCATACGAATACAGCCACGCGAACCGATTTGGCCAAGCGCTGTCTGATCAGGGGTCCCGTGCAAGTAAATATACCGAGCATAACTATCGCAGTCGCCCCCTTGATTGAAGCCCGGAACGCAACCCGACAACCAGAGAATTCGAGTCAAGATCCAGTCCCGGCCCGGCGGCTGCGTCGCCGCAAACGCGGCGGAATAGATTTCTCCCGTCGGCACACGGCCTGCAAACACGGTATTCAGCGCAGCGCCCATACCGATTCGGCCAGCGATGACATGCGCCCCACGGGGGGTACATTCACTGTGCAGGCGTTCTCCGGGCCCGTTGCGGGCCGATGAAATGGCGTAATGGGCCCGGACGTGCCCGCCCGCCAGCAAGGCAAGCTGCTGGCAGGCGAGATCAATTTCGATACGAATCGATGTCATCATTGTGTTTGGTTGGGACGACCGTCTCGCGATAGTGGTCCGGAAAAATCCGCAGCGACTGACCCTGCCAAGTATTCGAGCTGGTGCTGATTGTCAGCAATCCATGCGTCCATGTCCAAGCCGATCGTAACCACCGGACTATTTAAGGATGCTTTTCCCTTATTCGGGGAGGTCCAAAGGCGGTCTCTGCCCGATAGCCATAAAATAAAAAAACAGAGATCAGGCTTGCCGTAACCTCTCGACCGGGGAAATGGGTATTCGCGCAGTAAAGTCGAACACCTGTGCAGCGACGGATCTGGGTTCCAAAAACAGCCCAAGGTGCGGGCCCGGCAGCTTTATCCTGTTAACCGGCTGTATCAGATCTTCGAAATCCTGGAAGCACCTAGCGGAAATGATTTCGTCGTGCAGATAGCTAATACAAAGCACCGGTGACGCACACGCGCGGAGCAAAGGACGGGCGTCGACCCCGATTGCTGCCCGCGCGCGGGCAGCAATCATGCGCGAAGACACCTGTCGCCACGTCATCGCCTTGGCCTGTTGGTAAGCCTGACTGGGATAACCCTGAAACGCATATCTGGCGCGTTTTGCCGCCCGCAGCACGGCGACCACGGGTCCACGCAGCAACGGGGAGACTATCGCGAGGCTGCGCAAAGCCCACGGTAACCGGAGAAAGGATGCACAGAGAATGACGCCTTTGACCAGTTGCGGGTGAAGTGCGGCCGCCATCAGCGCGAGCGGGCCGCCGAAGGAATAGCCGAAAAGGACACAGGGACCGGTCTTTTCAATTTCCTTGCTCACGTGGACTAGTAGATCTCCGTAAGCACCGGATCCGCTGCCTGGATAACGCACAACACGACAACTAGCCGACTCGCTCAACAAAGAGACCACCGGCGTTAAAAATAGCTCGGTACCATCTAGGCCCGGGAGGAGAATAAACCGAGGCGGTGAACTCAATGCGGACGCGAATGGAACTGGAGATCACCTAAAAGATGACCAATCTCGGCCTGGAGGACACGTTCCCCACGCCGTTGTATCTGCAGCCAGCACAGCGGTAAAAGCGCCAAGGCTACGGATAGCCCCAAGTCGCCCGTCGTGCGGGCGGACAACCCAAGCACAAGACAGGCGGCCAGCAGCGCGAGCCCTGCCAAGGCCCTCGGAAAAGGAGCGGGGAGCGGCCCCCACATCAAGCGCAGAATGACTTCCGCGCCGGTTATTTTTTGCTCGACCCACACCTCAGCAGCAGCCGGCATTGTGAGCCGTGGACCGGGCAGGAAAAATTTAGGAGGATTGCGCCCCGCCACATAATACAGCGCGCGGTCGGCGTTGATGGGGCGCGAAGCCAGAGAGGCAAATCTCTCGTTGATCTCCACCGCCGAAAGGGAGGTATCCGTGTTAACGTGCAACGATCGTCTCCTGTGCCGAGTTCTTCGGGGACAAGCAGCTGGGCACCAATTCCCCCAACCGAAGCGCGCGCATTTGTGCTGCCGACCACAGCAGTTTAGTGAACAATCTTGACAGATAGATGACTGTGCGCGAAGCCCTCACACGCCCGGTGCCAGCGCTATTAGTGCTTTGTGTGTCGCACTCAACCGGTCTTCATTCACCGGACTGACCGCTATCACAGGCAGATCTGCGCCAGCTGAGCGAAAGGCAGCCAGTTGCTGACGACACTGATCCACCGTCCCGAAAACGCAGACATCCTCCACTAACTCATCGGGGATTTCGCGCGCCGCGGCGCGGCGATCGCCGCCCTCCCAGGCCCGCTTCACCGCATTCATGGCTGTGCCATAGCCCGCGCGACGCCACTGTCGGCGATAGTTGGGAAGTTGCCCAAAAAAGGCAAGGTTGTAGCGTGCTGCCGATCGGGCTGCCAATTCGTCTTCGCTGATGAAGGTCGGAATACTCAAGCAGCATCCGAAGTTCTTGAGATCCCGCGCTGCCGCGGCGCCCTGCGCCGCTTCTATCAGCGTCGGGAGATAGCTCAAAGGAGACAGAAAAGGCATTAGACCATTTCCCGTAGCGCCGGCTACGCGAGCACTTTCGATCGTGTTGCCCGCGACGTAGATCGGGACCGGGTAGGGTGATGGCGGTGGATTCAAAAAGCCTTGGGTGACGTTTCCCGCCAACGCACGATTCAAAAATTCCACGTATTCTCGCAAGACCTCACGGGCATTGCCCATATCGATACCGAGTGAGGCCAACATTGCGCGATGACTCATACCAAGCCCAAGCAAAAGACGTCCCCTGGATAATTCCGCGATTGCCCGTGCAGTCGCTGCACACAGAAATGGATGTCGAAAATAGATGTTCGCAATATTAGTCCCCACCAGAATACGGGTCGTCGCAGCGGCAATCGCCTGACTCGCCGACAAGGCATCACCACGCCCTTCGTTGACCAGCACTGCGGCGAAACCTTGCGTCTCCGCGAGTTGCCCCAAGGCGATCACCTCACTCATGGTGGCATCCGTCACGGTTGATAACACCACACCCAAACGTGTCTCGGTTGAATCAGTCATTCCACCTCCCCTGTGTTGAAAATCCGGCTCGCTCATCGGCACAAGCTTTAGCGTCTGAGATGGACGGTCTTATTTAGCCCGTCGAAATGTCCTTCGAGATCGGTATCGTACCCCCCGACTCGCGCGCCCTGCACCACTACGCTGTCTTCAAACCACAGCGGAACGTACGGCAGATCGACCAGAAGCTGGGTTTCGATTTCACGATACAGGGCCACGCGTGCCAGCTCCGTCGACGCCGCTTCCGCCTGTTCGATCAGGCGATCGATCACCTGGCTCTGGTAACGGCCTCGATTTGCCCCGTGGGGGGGGGCGGCCGTGCTGTGAAAGGCTTGCCGAAAAATATCGGGCAGTTGGAGACCCACCCAAGACAAGCCATACATCTGGAACCGTCCCTCCTTAATGTCACCGTAGAACGTTCCCCAATCATAGGTCTGAATCGCCAGTTCAATACCCACGTGCCGCAGCTGATCTTGCAAAATCGTCGCGAGCCGCCGCCGGAAATAATCATTCGACGTCTTATAGCTGAGGCGCAGCGGATTATTTGGACCGTACCCCGCCTGTGTCAGCAGCGCGCGTGCCGCACGTGGGTCAAACGATACCGGTTTGAGATCGGGATTTCCCGCCCAATGTTCGGGCACTAGAATCGTATTTGCCACACGGGCGTATTGCCTAAACACGAATTTCAGAATCTGCTCGCGATCGATAGCACGCGCGATAGCACCACGCACCAGCGGATTGGCGGTAGGTCCATCCGCCAAGTTGAAGCCCAGATAACTGAACACGGTCCCGGGATAGCGGGTCACCGTTATACCGAGTTGATGAGAAAGCCAATCGGTTAACTCTGGGGCAAAGCCCCCCTGAGCCAGATCGAGCTCACCGCGCAACAGCTTGAGTGCGCGGGTGCTTTCATTAGGGACAACGATGAAATCAACGCGCTGCCCATCTCTTCGGCGTTCAAGGGGAACGCGGTTTGTATCAAAAGGGGCATACAGCCTAAAGTTGCCGCTACCTATGGGTTGTTGACTGAGCGTCAGCAGCCGGGCGTCTCGAGCGCGCAAAATTCCGACGGTCAAGAGTCCTGGAAACAAAGGATCGCTACGGGTCAGATGGAAGTCGATGGTCATGAGATCGACCGCTTCGACCTGCGCAATATGCGCAAGCGCGCTCCTTAGCGGGGAGCCTCTTGCTGGATCGAGTATCGCCTGATAGGTCGCCACCACATCATCCGCGCGCAGTACCGTGCCATCGTCAAACCGCCGTGCCTCACGCAATCGAAACCGGTAGTGCAGCGGGCTCAGACGCGCCCAGTCCGCGAGCGCTGGCACCGGTCTGAAGTGCACATCGAAATCTACAAGGGTGGCATAGAGCAGCCGACACAGCCGCGCTGCATTCGCGTCCGACGCAAAGCGCGGATCCAAGCTGGCCGGCGCCGTCGCTAAGCCAAACCGCAGCGTCTCATCGGTTGGCTTCTGGCCACAGCCCAAGAGCAGCAGTGCAAGTGCCGCGCACCACAGCGACCACCGCTTAGTGGGTAGCGTCAAAGACGGCAATAGACTCGACATGGGCGGTATGTGGAAACATGTCGACCACCCCGGCAGCGCGCAACGTAAAACCGCGTTCATGGATCAGAATGGCCGCGTCGCGTGCGAGCGTTACCGGATTGCAGGAGACGTAGACAATCCGTCGGGTAGTCGCCAGATTCAACGCCCGCAGCACCAGCTCCGCACCGCTCCGCGGTGGATCAAGCAGCACGCAGGGAAAGGATTTCGTGGCCGCGCGGGCTACCCCGGCCTCGGTGAAAAGGTCCGCTGCCTCGAAGCGAACATTCGCCAATTTGTTAATCCCGGCATTAGCTTGCGCCCGTTGAACCAATCCCAGCTCGCCTTCAAGCCCGACCACGCTCGCCGCGCGGCGTGCGATTGGCAGTGTGAAATTGCCGAGACCACAGAACAAGTCGAGCACATCCTCGTCCGCTTCAGGCGCGAGCAAACCAAGCGCCCGTGCCACAAGCAGGGGGTTAATGGCGCCATTAACCTGCACGAAATCACCGGGCAGGAAGTGATAGGCCAGACCATCGAGCCGATATTGCAAATCAACCGGCGCGCTGACGGGCTGACTATCTGCGGGACTCCCTGCCTGAAGATAAAGATGTAACCCCGTCTCGGCCTCGAAGATTCGCATACGTTCGAGATCCGCTTCGGTCGGGGCGACAAGGTGGCGAATCAACACCAACGTCTGGGTATCGTCCGCAGCAATTTCAAGCTGCGGGATATCCCCCTTAATACTCAAGCCGTCGATGAGGGTGCGCAACGCAGGAATGCGCTCGCCCACGCTGGGCACCAACACGGCACAGTGATCAATGTCGGTGACAAAATGGCTCGCTTTCTCACGAAAACCAATCACGACACCGTCCTTCTTGGGTAGCAGCCGTACGCTTATTCGGGCTCGACGACGATACGCCCAGGCAGGCCCGGCGACCGCCGCCAAGAGCTCCGTCGGCTCGATATGCGCTTGGTGGCGGAGCAATTCGAGGAGCACTGCCTGCTTATGAGCCAATTGCGCCGAAGGGTCCAGATGTTGCAGCGAACACCCCCCACAACGCGCGGCGTGTACGCATCGGGGCGCTACACGGCTAGCAGCGGGCGCTGCTTCGACGGTTAGTGTAATCGCTTCGTCAAAACGGCGATGGCGACGCACGACACGGGCCAGAACGTGTTCACCGGGTAACGCGCCGTCGACGAACACTGTTTTGCCATTTAGGTGGCCAACGCCGCGCCCTTCATGCGAGAGCCGCTCGATCACCACCTCATATTCGCGCGGCTCCTCTTGGCGCCGGCGGCTCATAGCCGTGCCGGCCAAGCGTCCAGAAAATCCTTGAAATGCGGCGTGTTCCGGTCGCCCAGATAATGACGCAGGCGCGTCAGTTCATCACAGTGCCGGGCATCGTCGAAATGGCCTCGCATGCGCTCAAAACGGAGATACACAAGATAGGTGTTGATCACATCGATTTCGCAGCGGGCCCGGATTTCAGCCAAGCGTCCGGCCAAGTACGTGGGCCAAACCGCCACACCGACCATGCCGAGTTCCCCTGGATAACCCATCAGGCTCGCGACTTCATCCAGTTTCGCGACTGCCTCCGGCTGGTAAGCCGACAACACCGCCAGAAGATCAATATGTCGCCCCTGGACGTGAGCAAGCGAGCTGTCGTCACGCGAGGCCAGAACGGCCTGCGCAGTCTTCCAGTAACCGGGGGCTTCGAGCCCGTTGATAAGCGCTCGGTAATGCATCACCGGCAAAGCAAATCCACTACTGTTCCACGACACGAGCGTCGGCGAATAAGACTCGATACGTGCATAGAAACGCTGCAGAAGAACCGCTTCATTCGACGCTTCGTCCCCAAAAGAGCAGACCTCAAGATCGTCGCCATGTCGGTACACGGCGGAAATCGCACACACGCGCTGCAAGTGATGACGAAGGGACTCCGATTGACCATCGGATTCCTGCTGTCGTTTAGCGATCATGACTTTAGCGACTTCCTCGTCACTCAAGCCGTCAAGACCCGGCCAGAGTCGACGCGCCCCCCCCACATCGGGGACCGTTTGAATATCAAAGACCAAACAGTTGAGGTCCATGTGACTCAGCCGGGAAAGACTTTAGTAGACAGGTAGCGATCGCCCCGATCACAGATGATGGTCACGATCGTCGCGTTGCTCACTTCGGCTGAGACACGCAGCGCGGCGGCCACGGCACCACCCGCTGAGATACCACCGAAAACACCCTCTTTAGCCGCGAGTAAGCGCGCCATATCTTCGGCCTCCTGCTGGGTGACATCCATCAGTCGATCAACGCGCTCAGGTTCAAAGATGGCCGGAACGTAAGGGGCTTTCCAGCGTCGGATCCCGGGAATGCTAGCCTGCTCGGCAGGCTGTACGCCGATGATTTGGACCTGCCGATTTCGTTCTTTCAGATATCGTCCCGTGCCCATAATGGTACCGGTGGTCCCCATCGCACTGACGAAATGGGTGATGGTCTCCCCCGTATCTCGCCAGATTTCAGGACCGGTGGTCTCGTAATGCGCGCGGGGATTGTCGGGGTTCGAAAATTGATCGAGCACATGGCCCTCCCCATCGCTTTGCATGCAGCGCGCGAGATCGATCGCCGCTTCCATCCCACCAGCGGCTGGGACAAGCACAATCTCAGCGCCATGGGCCTTCATCAGTGCCCGTCTCTCAACGCTCATATTCTCCGGCATGACGAGCACCATCCGGTAACCCCGCATGGCGGCCACCATGGCGAGTGCAATTCCCGTATTGCCGCTCGTTGCTTCAATCAGTGTGTCGCCGGGTCTGATTTCTCCCCGTTGCTCGGCGTGGCGGATCATACTGTGGGCCGGGCGATCCTTAACCGATCCAGCGGGATTATGGCTTTCGAGTTTCGCCAGCAGAATATTCGAGGTCTCGCCCATCAGGCGCTGCAAGCGCACCAGTGGCGTCGCCCCGATGGTGTTTTCGATGGTTAGATAGTGCATGGGTCTCAGTTTACCTGAGCCAGGCCCGTCGCGGCGCGGCGGTAGCCGGGAGACGGCGCCAAACAGCCCTCTCGATCATCCAAACCCGGCTCCACAAGCTAGGGCGCTCGGCCGATGAGGCCAAGCACTCTATTAGCACGGGTTAAAAGTGGAAGCCGAGCTCGATGACGTGGAAATTGATGCCGGGGTTTCTGTCACCCAAGCCCGCGTTGGAGAGATGCTGGAAACGGTACAGCAGTTCGAATCGACCCTCATCACCAAAACGCACCCCCCCCCCGATCGAGTCGCCGAAAGCAAAATCCAAGCTAAAATTCTTATTTTGTATCTTACTGTCCGTCAGGCCGTAGGCACCGACCCCCACCTCGATAAACGGCGCCAGACCACATTTCGGGTCGCGCTGATAGCGCAGCATCGGCGCCACGTGAACGGTGGCAATCGTGTCATTGCCGGTAGTGCCTCGAGTATTTGCATGCCAGACATCAAAACCACCTTCCCAAAAACCGTCTAGATACCAGTCGCCGAGCGGCAGCCAACGCACGTTCCAGTCGCTGGTGGCCACGGCGCCGTAGCGATCGATACTCGAGCCGGTAGACTGGCTGGCACCAAACTCAAAAGCGGCGCCGTCGATGCTGAACGCCTGTGATGAGGTTACAACGCCGCCGAGCAGCGTCACGCAGAGAAGAAATCGTACGGATTTTAGTGTCATAGCGAGGCAATCTCCGAAAGAACTGGCTGAACAGGAATAGCTGTGAAGGCTAACGAAGTCCGCCGCTGGATTCAATGGGCGCTAGGCTGAATTCGGAAAAGTCCGACTCAGGACTAAAGCGTCCTCCCGTCCGTCTTGCGCGGGATAATATCCCCGGCGTAGCCCGATCTGGGTAAACCCGTGACGTGCGTAAAGAGCCCGGGCGGCCTCATTCGAAGGGCGGACCTCCAGAAAGACCATGCTGGTACGATGTCTCAACGCCAGATCTAAAAGCTTGCCGAGCAACTGTTGTGCGAACCCGCGGCGCTGATAAACGGGATCGACGCAAATGTTGAGAATATGAGCCTCGTCCAAGGTGACGCCCATGATGCCATAGCCAATCACGCGGGCTCCTAGCAGCATGCTCCAGCAACAATATCCCGCGCGCAGACAATCGTTAAAAATCCCGATAGTCCAAGGGAATAGGTAGGCGCGCCGTTCAACATCCAACACCTCCGTCAAATCGTGTTCACGCATGGGTCTCAACGTTGGCTTATCGTCACCCGGCGCCCCGATCATGCGAGCGCCTGATAAACTTGACGGGCGAGCATCAAATCCTGCCATGCTCGCCGCTTTTCGGCCGGCGAGCGCAGCAAATAGGCCGGATGATAAGTCACCACCAGCGGGATACCGGTGGGCCCGAGCACGTGTCGCTGGCCGCGCAATTTGCCGATTGGGGTCGTGACTTTAAGAAGATTCTGCGCCGCGATGCGCCCAACCGCGAGAATAATACGTGGTCGCAAAAGCGCTATCTGTGCGAGCAAATGCGGTTCGCAGTTCAGGACTTCATCGAGTTGGGGATCTCGATTGGCCGGCGGACGGCATTTTAGGACGTTAGCGATATAGACCTGCTGCCGCGATAAGCCAATGGAGCCCAACATCGAATTCAGCAGTTGACCCGCACGTCCGACAAAAGGCTCGCCCTGCTTATCCTCTTCCGCGCCCGGTGCCTCGCCGACCACCAGCCAATGACTATGTCGATCGCCGGTCCCGAAAACCGTTTGCGTTCGCGTCTGATGGAGCGCGCAACGCGTACAGCCTGCCACTGCGGTGCTGAGCGCGTCCCAAGATAGCGGCTCTGCAGCCGCAGCGATCTCAGCAACACCCGTACCCGACTGCCCAGCAGGTTCCTCGGCGCATGTCTCAGGGATCCGCCGGCGCACCCAAACATCGACTCCCATGGCCTCAAGGTATTTCCGTTTGCGCGCCGTTTTTTCTTCTTCCTGCATCCGGCCTCACCCTAAAGATCGAAAGGACGGTCGTGCCGCACCGGGATTGGCGATCCCGCTCAGAGCGCCGCAGCAACTAAACAGACGAGATGACACCCGACACAGTGCCGAAAGCTGATTATCGCTCCCGGCGCCGTTCGCGACGCCGGCGCCGCAACTGGTTCAGCGTGACGACCGGCCCGGAACTCGCATAGGCCAGAAAGCCGAGGAATAGGACGAGCGGAGGATTGATAGAAATCACGCCAAACGCGAGCACCACGGCCAACACTTTCGCAAACGGCACCCGGCTCCGCAGATCCAGATCTTTGAAGCTATAGAAGCGCATATTGCTGACCATCAGCAGCGCGCACGCGACCGTGACCACGAACGTCAGGGCGACAACAAGTCCGTGACCCTGCAGATTTTGCGTATCCAAGCACCAGATAAAACCAGCGACCACTGCGGCGGATGCCGGGCTCGGCAACCCCTTAAAGAACTTGCGATCGCTGCTGGCCGCCTGCGCGTTGAATCGAGCCAGCCGAAGCGCAGCGGCCGATGTGTAGAAGAACGCGGCCAGAAAGCCCAACTTACCAGCTTCATGTAGCAACCATTCGTAGGCCAGGATAGCCGGGGCAACACCGAAGGAGACCAAATCCGCCAAACTGTCATATTCAGCCCCGAAAGCGCTCTCTGTATTAGTGAGACGCGCAATCCGCCCATCTAGCCCATCAAGGATCATCGCAATAAAAATCGCAATTGCCGCTGCTTCATACTGGCCGTGGATGGCTGCAATGATGGCGTAAAATCCGCCAAACAAGGCACTGGTCGTAAAAAGATTCGGCAGGAGGTAGATGCCGCGCCCGCGCAGTACCGGCGGTACCGGTGGGACAAGTCGGTGAATTTTGCCGGGGTCAGGCGTCTGGTTCATGAATCCACATCCTCTTGGCGCAGTGCCAACCATGTTGGCGACGCTAGCTTATCGATCATCTCCCGCGAGGTGAAGGATCATCCTCGACACCGCACGGGCGCCCCAATCGGCGATGTGGCCTCCCAAACTGGTCGAACCAAACCGCCCAGAAGGAGCCTTTTTCTTCAGTTTTTGCTCTGATCGACCAGCCGGTTAGCCTTGATCCAGGGCATCATCCCGCGGAGCCGGTCGCCGACTTCCTCAATGCCGTGACCACGTGCAATCCGTCGCTTCGCTTTCAGTACCGAAGCGCCCGTCTTATTCTCACCCATCCATTCACGTGCGAACTCGCCGTTTTGGATTTCGGAGAGGATTTTGCGCATTTCGTTGCGTGTTTCTTCGGTCACGATCCGCGGTCCACGCGTAAAATCGCCATACTCGGCCGTATTGGAGATCGAGTAGCGCATATTGGCTATGCCGCCTTCGTATATCAGATCAACAATCAGTTTTAATTCGTGGAGGCACTCAAAATAAGCCATCTCGGGCGCGTAGCCAGCCTCAACCAGGATGTCGTACCCAGCCTGTATCAGGGCGGTCGCCCCCCCACACAAGACTGTCTGCTCACCGAACAGGTCGGTTTCTGTTTCCTCGCGAAAGTTCGTTTCAATCACGCCAGCGCGCGCCCCACCGTTGGCCGCCGCGTAAGACAGCGCGATATCCTTAGCCTGACCTGATTTATCTTGTGCCACGGCGATTAGGCTCGGCACCCCGCCGCCCTGTTGGTAGGTTGAGCGAACCAGATGTCCGGGCCCTTTCGGCGCGATCATGATGACGTCGAGATCTTCTCGTGGCGTAATCTGCCCAAAGTGAATATTGAATCCATGTGCAAAAGCGAGCGCGGCGCCCTTTTTAATATGCCGCTCAATATCATTACGATACAAATCACCTTGTTGTTCGTCCGGCGCAAGAATCATCACGAGATCGGCCTCAGCAACCGCCGTACCGACGGCTTTGACCGGCAATCCTGCGTTCTCCGCCTTGGTCCAGCTCGCGGATCCTTCGCGCAGCCCAACCGTCACATTGACCCCCGAGTCGCGTAGATTATTGGCGTGAGCGTGACCCTGCGATCCGTAACCGATAATGGCCACCGTGCGGCGTTGGATCAGCGATAAGTCAGCATCTTTGTCGTAGTATATATTGAGGGCCATGAGCGTTCTCCAGTTTAAGTGCTAGTCACCATATTTTCGATAAATAACGATCTGTCGAGGCGTCTCGAGGACGTGATCATCAGGCGCGCAAGGCCTTAGTCCCCCGCAGGATCCCCAAAACGCCGGAGCGGACAACTTCGAGGATACGCTTGGCGCCAATGATCTCCACAAAGGCATCGAGCTTCACCGAATCGCCCGTCATTTCGACGATATAACTGGACTCTGTGACGTCCACAATCCGGGCACCATAGATCCCAGCGAGACGAGCAAGTTCATCGCGTTGCTCGCCACCGACCGCGCGTACTTTAATGAGCATCAGTTCGCGCTCGATCGCACTACCCTCACTGAGATCGATCAATCGGATCACATCAACCAACTTGTTGAGTTGCTTGGTGATCTGCTCAATCACCTCCACCGATCCTCGCGTTACCAAGGTAAGTCGTGAGATCGTGGCATCCTCGGTCGGCGCCACGGACAGTGATTCGATATTGTACGCGCGCGCCGAGAAAAGACCGGCGACCCGCGAGAGTGCGCCGGCGGTATTCTCTAACAGAATCGAAATGGTATGGCGCATTTACGCGAGCTCCCGGTCGGAAGTTCCTGGCGCCAGATGCATCTCGTGCTGCCCTTTTCCTGCGGCGATCATCGGGTACACGTTCTCACTCTGGTCGGTAATGAAATCCATGAGGACGAGCCGTTTTTTCTGTGCAAACGCTTCCTTCAATGCACCTTCTACGTCACCCGGTTTATCGATCCGCATGCCGACGTGTCCATAGGCTTCCGCGAGCTTAACGAAATCCGGCAAGGCATCCATGTAGGAATGTGAATAACGGCTCTCATAGAAAAACTCCTGCCATTGTCGCACCATCCCCATGTAGCGGTTGTTGAGTGACACAACCTTGATCGGCAAATCGTATTGCAGGCAAGTTGACAGTTCCTGCACACACATTTGGAAGCTGGCCTCGCCTGTGACGCAAGCCACCTGCTTATCAGGAAAAGCCAGTTGAACGCCCATTGCAGCCGGTAACCCGAAACCCATGGTCCCAAGGCCGCCAGAATTGATCCATCGTCGAGGCTGATCAAACTTATAGTATTGAGCGGCCCACATCTGGTGCTGACCAACATCCGAAGTGACATAGGCATCGCCGCCGGTGACCCGATACAGCGCTTCGACCACAGCCTGGGGCTTGATTAGGGGACTGGTCCGTTCATAACGCAGACAATCGAGCTTTTGCCATTCGCGCACCTGTTGCCACCAAGGATCTGTTTCGCGCTGACGTGGCGTGCAGCCGCTCTCCAGAAGTAGCTTGTTGAGTTCGCCGAGCACATTGGCGACGCCGCCCACAATCGGGACATCGACCCGCACATTCTTAGAAATGGAAGAAGGATCGATATCGATGTGGACGATTTTTGCGTGTGGACAAAATTTGGCGAGATCGCCCGTGACGCGATCGTCAAAACGCGCACCGATGGCAATTAACACATCACAATGGTGCATCGCCATGTTGGCCTCATAGGTTCCATGCATGCCGAGCATGCCCACAAACTGCGGATCGGTTGCGGGATAAGCACCGAGGCCCATCAGCGTATTGGTAACCGGGTACCCGAGTAGTCGCCCGAAGGTCGTCAATTCGCTCGCTGCATTGTCTAGGACAACGCCTCCGCCGCTATAGATCATCGGTTTTTCGGCCGCGAGGATAAGTTGGGCGGCCTTCCTGATTTGGCCCGGATGACCCTTGGTATTCGGCTTGTACGAACGGATTTCGACGGACGCAGGATAATGATATTCCGTGACATTCGCCGTGACGTCCTTCGGGATATCGACGACCACCGGACCGGGGCGCCCGGATGTGGCCACGAAAAACGCCTTCTTGATAGTGAGCGCCAGATCTTCAACGCGTTCAACGAGAAAATTGTGCTTCACGCACGGTCGCGTGATGCCGACACAATCAACCTCCTGAAAGGCGTCGTTGCCAATCAGGTGCGTCGGGACCTGTCCGGTGAAGACCACAAGGGGGATTGAATCCATGTAGGCGGTTGCGATCCCGGTCACCGCGTTGGTAGCGCCGGGTCCCGAGGTCACGAGAACCACCCCCGGCTTCCCAGTCGCCCGGGCATAGCCGTCCGCCGCGTGTGTCGCGCCCTGCTCGTGGCGGACCAGAATGTGCTTGAGCCTGTCCTGCATGTAGAGCGCATCGTAAATATGCAGGACGGCCCCGCCAGGGTAACCGAATACGAACTCTACACCCTCATCGATGAGGGCGCGCACCAGAATGTCAGCGCCACGAAGCTTTTGAGTCATCTATTTTTCCTCACGCTCACTCTGTTATAGCAAGTGCCGCAGCTTACGCTCATGAAGCGGGGTGACCCGTCAGCTGACGCAAGCCGTCTCCGGAACCTTATGGGCGACGGACCAGCAGAACCCCCGCGCCGTCCCTGCCCGAGGAGGGAGGCGAAATTAAGCGGGGACGGGACGTTAAAATGATTCTGCTGCGCAGTCAAGGAAACGGCGGCGTCTTGCATGGCACCAGCGTTTTCCACCCGTGGGGGCAGCTGGGAGGTCATTGAAGGGAAGCCGAGAGGCTCCGCTCCCACGATTCCGACGCCTACCAAGGTTGCGACAGCCGCGGCTTGTGCCGAGAATGCCGGTTCCCTGTCATCCAATGAAGCCAAGATCATGCGCCTGTCAAAACTCTTAATCCCGACGTTACGTGAATCTCCGGCCGATGCAGAAGTCATCAGCCACCAGTTAATGCTCCGCGCGGGCATGATTCGTCAGCTCGCTGCCGGCATCTATACCTGGCTGCCGCTGGGGCTGCGGGTCCTGCGTAAAGTGGAGGCAATCGTGCGAGAGGAAATGAACCGGGCGGGGGGGCAAGAATTGCTGATGTCTGGGGTCCTCCCGGCCGAGCTATGGCAGGAATCAGGACGGTGGGATAAATACGGTCCCGAATTGTTACGCCTCACCGATCGTCACGATCGTGCGTTCTGTCTTGGGCCTACTCACGAAGAAATTATTACCGATCTGATCCGTCGCGAGCTCAAGAGCTATAAGCAGCTGCCGGCCAACTTTTATCAGATTCAAACAAAATTCCGAGATGAGGTGCGACCGCGCTTCGGCATCATGCGGGCGCGCGAATTCCTGATGAAGGACGCCTATTCATTTCATATCGATCGCGACTCCCTGCTTGAGACATACCAGGAGATGTTCGATACCTACTGCCGAATTTTTGACCGGATTGGTCTCAGCTATCGGGCCGTACTGGCGGATACGGGTAACATCGGCGGCTCAGGTTCGCATGAGTTCCATGTGCTGGCGGAATCGGGGGAAGATCTCATCGCCTTCTCCACCAGTGGCCGTTTCGCCGCCAACGTCGAGATGGTGCCTGCTCCCGCGCCGACCACCCCCTGCCCCCCGCCCGGGCCGGCACATAGCCGCGTGGCCACGCCAACCCAGCATTCCATCGAGGAAGTCAGTCAGTTTCTCGGCGTCCCACCGGCGCGCTGCCTGAAAACTCTAGTCGTTGAAGGATTGGAGGGCACACTCGTGGCACTGGTCCTCAGAGGGGATCACGAGCTGAATGCCGTCAAGGCGGAAAAATTGCCTGGAGTGTCTAAGCCTCTGCGCTTTGCGCGCCCAGACCAGATTGCAGCCGTGATTGGCTGTGGACCC
The DNA here is from genome assembly GCA_903825645.1 of uncultured Pseudomonadota bacterium. GTDB lineage: Bacteria > Pseudomonadota > Gammaproteobacteria > CAIKBL01. The sequence goes on from CAIKBL010000049.1 coordinate 36,051, forward strand.
GGCTCTCTCGGTCCGGTCAATCTGAATATCCCCGTCTTCGTCGACCAAGCAGCGAGTGTTATCGGTGACTTCGTATGCGGTGCCAATGCGGCAGGCTTTCATTTACAGAACGTTAATTGGGCACGCGATCTACCGCTACCTGCGGTCGCCGACATCCGCAATGCGGTCGCCGGCGATCCGAGCCCCGATGGGGAAGGGATCCTCGAACTGAAACGAGGCATAGAGGTCGGTCATATCTTCCAGCTTGGCACAAAATATAGCGAAGCGATGAAAGCAACCGTTCTCGACGAAAAAGGTAGCGCCGTCACCATGATGATGGGTTGTTACGGCATCGGGGTGTCGCGGATTGTGGCGGCCGCTATCGAGCAAAACCATGACGAGAAAGGGATCGTTTGGCCGGCGAGTATTGCGCCTTTTCAAGTCGCCATCGCACCCATCCATATGCATAAATCAGAACGCTTGCGCCAAGCAGCGGAAGCGCTCTATACGCAATTTATTGATGCAGGCATCGACTGCCTTTTCTATGACAAAAATGAGCGTCCCGGGGTCATGTTTGCCGATCTCGAGTTAATCGGCATCCCCTTCAGATTAGTCATCAGCGATCGTGGTCTCGACGCCGGCACGTTGGAATATAAGGCTCGGACTGATGACGAGCCAGAACATGTACCTTTTGGTGAGGCCCTGCAGATCATTTTGCGCAAGTTGCCTCGCCGCTAATCGGCTTATCACGCGATCCAACCTGCGCGAAAAATTCTCATGGAAACCACGATTTATCATAATCCTCGCTGCTCGAAATCGCGGGAAACACTGGCCCTGCTGATCGCCCACGGCATATCTCCCCGTGTCGTTGACTACCAGAAAATAGCGCTCGACCGGGCAACCCTCAAGTCCATTTTGACAGCGTTGGGAACCCCCGCTCACGCGATTGTACGGAAGAGCGAGCCGGTCTTTCTGGCTGAAGTTCTAGACCAAGCGACGGAAGAGGGGCTGCTGGACGCGTTGGTCCGTTTTCCGATCTTGCTCGAACGTCCGATTGTAGTTGCCGGCACCCGTGCCGCTATCGGACGTCCCCCGGCTAATGTGCTGGCGCTCTTCGAGCGCTAGGCCCCCTTGATGCACGAAATTCTAGTGCTTTATTACAGCCGACACGGGCATGTGAAGGCGATGGCCGAACTGATTGCGCGCGGCGTGCTCGCCATAAACGGATGTACGGCTCGACTCCGCACGGTACCTCCGCTCGATGGCACGGCGGAGACGATACCAAGCGCGGGAGATCCCTATGTCAGCAAAACAGATTTGCGCGAATGCGCGGGTCTCGCGCTGGGCTCCCCGACTCGCTTCGGCGGGATGGCGGCCCCGCTGAAGGCTTTCCTAGACACGACTTCCGATGTATGGCTTTCGGGCACCTTGATCAGCAAACCAGCGGCGGTCTTCACCTCTACCAGCAGTCAGCACGGGGGTCAGGAATCCACGTTGTTATCGATGATGATTCCGCTATTGCATCATGGGATGCTAATCGTCGGCTTGCCTTACAGTGAACCGGCGTTGATGCGCACGACGACAGGAGGAACTCCCTACGGCGCGAGCCACGTCGCGGGCGCCACCAACACACACGAAATAAGCGCAGACGAACGCGCCTTGTGCCTCGCATTGGGGAAACGTCTTGCCACTATAGCCTATGCGTTGGCGAGCAATGGCCTGACCTGATATTTACGCTGGCGGCAGCCCCGTGCGGAGGACTTCCCGCACGAACGGCACGGTCAGTGGGCGCCCGGCCTGCAGTGAAGCCTGATCGAGCAAATCGAGGGCGGCGATAAGGTCGTGTAATTGACGGGGTAAACGTCGAATCAAAAAACTGGTGACTTGTTCCGAAAGCTCTATTCCGCGCGTACGGGCGATGGCCTGAAGAACGCGAAGCTTGTCGGCGTCATTGAGTTCGTCCAACTGAAAGATCAGCGCAGCAGTCAAACGAGACTGCAAATCCGGCAGCATAAAACCTATGGCCCCTGGCGTCTTGCGACCGGCGAATAGGAGCCGCCCATGCGCCGTGCTGCACCGATTGTAGAGATTGAACAGCGCTTCTTCCCACACGCTATCGCCGGCTACCGCCTCTATGTCATCAAGCGCCAACGCATCAATCTGGTGGAGTCCATCAAGCATCGTGGGACCGTGGGCAAGCAACTCGCGCAACGGGAGATACATCGCCCGTCGTCCTTGTTCGTGGACACGCCGCACCGCCGATTGCAGCAAGTGCGACTTTCCCGTACCCGGGACGCCCCAGAGGCCGATACACCAGGGCGCGCGCCCCACCGACCACGCTTCGAGCGACTGCCGAGGCTGTCGATTGCCCTCGCCTAGGAAATCGGCAAAGTCGGCATGGGGCGGGTTGAACAGCCCGAGTGTAAGTTGCGTGACTTCAGTCATTCTTCCCGCGCGGACGCAGGTGCTTGCGTATAGAGTCGGCTGCGCAAGTACTCCCGGTGTGAGAAACGTAGTAATACCACCAGCGAAGCCGCTACAGGCAATGCGAGCAAAACGCCGAGGAAACCGAACAACTGACCGCCGGCCATGACGGCAAAAATAACAGCGACGGGGTGCAATCCGATCCGATCGCCTACTAGCAAAGGCGAGAGCACCATGCCCTCCATCAGTTGGCCAACACCGAAAACGCCGAAGGCGGCTATCAGATGCCCCGGATCTCCATATTGCAGAAGAGAAGCCACGCTCGCGAGTAACATGCCTACGATCACACCAAGATAGGGAACAAAGCTGACTAGCCCCGCGGTCATCCCGACTGCAAACGCCAATTCAAGACCCACTAACCACAAGCCGGTAACATAGATCACGGCCAGCACCGTCATCACCGTCAATTGGCCACGCAAGAATTCGGCCAGCACCGCATCGATTTCGCGCATGATGAGCCGAATCCTCGGCTCGACGGCACGCGGCAGCAGCGCATCGACACCGTTGACCAGCCCGGCCCAGTCCCGAAGCAGATAGAACGTCACTACGGGCACCAGTAACAGAAAACTGACCCAGTCGAATACCCGCTGACCCGAATGCCCCAAATCCAGCGCCAACTGTTGAACAAGGGTTCCGAGCTCCTTCCAGTGGCCGATAAGCGTCTGTTTGAGCAAATCTGTGTCGATACTAAGCGTAATTCCAAGCTGGCCCGATAACCGCGGCAGCAACCAGGTTTGCAGCCAGTCGATAGCCTGCGGGGTCTTGGTGATGGCCAGGGCGATTTGGCGCTCAAGTGCAGGAACAAGGACCAACATAGCCCCACTCCCCAGCACGAGCATCACGACAAACACAAGCGCAACGCCGGCTACCCGCGATAGACCTAGGCGTTCGACCCGACTGACCAGTGGATTACCGAGATAGGCTAACAATGCGCTGAAAAAAAATGGCGTCAACACCGGCGCAAGCTGAAACAACAACCAACCGAGCGCGCCGATGCTCGCGAGCAGGAGCCATTTCTGAGAGTCGGTAAGTTGCAACATAGAGGAAACCCACACGGTATTCAGGGTGAAAGAAGGCGATAGTGAGATGCCGAATCCGGGTTCGCTGCGAGTATTTGGCCGAAACCTATACCCTGCGCAAGCGCCGGGAGACCGCCGTGTGCCATCACCCGAAGGGTTAGCGTATTTCCCTCAACGCCTAGCACCTCAACCCGGCTCACGACGTCAAGATGGCTGAGATAATTCAGTGCACGCCCGTAGGCATCCGCGGAAGTCACTCCTTCGACCCAGAGATCGATAACGCCTGGCGATCCCGTATCGACGGATTGCAGGTAGTGCTGGGCTACCGAATCGAATACCTTGTCGAGACTTGAAACCACAAGGGGAATTGGCAATTCGCCGGTCGCCTCTCCTTGCTGGACATCTGCGTCAATCGCGAGCTGCCAGCGGGCGCGCCAGCCTGAGCCGTCGAGCACCGGCGCGATCAGCAAAACTAGCCGGGCCGGCGCTCCGGCGCGGCTAGCCAGCGCGCCTAGGCCGGCGAAGAGTTCATCCTCTGTTGTGGCCGAGCCGAGCAACGGACCCGCCGCGTCATAGGTTACCGGGCGCAGTGGTATTGCCCGTATCGTCGCTTGACGGGTAAGGCTATCAAAAACTTCCCGCGTCGCCGGTTCCGGTGTGACGTGTCGACCTGTCGCGTCGGTGAAAACCAGCCAGACGGCGACCTCCGGGCGCTCCTTACCCCAGACCGAGACACCCCGCTCGCGGAGGACCTTGATGATGGCGGGAAGATCGAAATCCGCACGTAGCGTCCGCATGCCGTCCGGATCACGGGCATAACCAAATAGCGTGTTGTACTGCTTTGCGTGGCTGCGCAACTTTCCCAACGATGGCAGATTTGCCACCTCGTGGGTACCCGTCAGCCTAGTCAGTACGATCTGGAACGCGGCGCTGAGCGCTCGGGCCAACTCTGCTTCCGAGTCATCAGCGATCGGGACTGAGACTGTGCCGAGCTCCGCCACGGACGCCGCGAGCAACAAGGGTGCGAAAAAAACAAGAAGAAGGCCGGCAAAGAGTCGGCGCGAGCGGATAATGCTGAGCATAAGCGCACGCTATTGAAGCGGTTGCGGCAAGTCAAGGTGCAGTGGGGTTCAGCCGGAAGTTGAGACAAGGCATCAACTGTTTACGGTCTCTACTGCGGCCTTTACCATGAGCGCATGACAAAGCCCCCTGAATCTCCGCTTAGCTATCGTGACGCCGGCGTCGATATTGACGCCGGTGCCGCACTCATTGAACGCATCAAGCCTGCCGCAAAGGCCACTGCCCGTGAAGGGGTTATGGGGGGGCTTGGCGGCTTCGGCGGGCTCTTCAAGCTCGCGGCCACCCGGTTTAAAGACCCCATTTTGGTCTCCTCCACTGACGGCGTGGGCACGAAGCTGAAACTTGCCATTGAGATGAACCGACACGACACCATCGGCATCGATTTGGTCGCCATGTGTGTCAATGACGTCCTCGTCCAAGGCGCAGAGCCGCTTTTCTTTCTCGACTATTTCGCCACCGGCGCGCTTGATGTCGGCACGGCAGCCACCGTTATCACGGGGATAGCCGCCGGTTGCCGCGAGGCGAACTGTGCGCTGCTCGGCGGTGAAACGGCCGAAATGCCCGACATGTATGCCACGGCGCATTACGATCTCGCCGGATTCGTCGTCGGCGCGGTAGAAAGCACGGGAATGATCGACGGCAGCCAGATTCAGCCCGGCGATCACGTCCTTGCCCTAACCTCGAGCGGCATCCATTCGAATGGTTATTCCCTAGTCCGCCGAATCTTGGCGCAAAGTGGTGTTGCCATGGACGTGTCAGTCCAATCGCTCATCCCAGATTGTGCCGATCAGCGTCCGCTGGGTGAGGCCCTACTCACCCCTACCCGCATCTACGTCCGTTCTTTACTGGCGGCATTTGAAAAATTCACAATCCGTGGACTGGCCCACATCACGGGTGGCGGGATCACCGATAACCTCCCCCGCGTGTTACCGGACGGCATGGGCGCCGTCATTGATCTGACAACGTGGCGTCTCCCACCCCTGTTCCGCTGGTTACAGATGAGCGGGCCGGTCACGGAAACGGAAATGCTACGGACATTCAACTGCGGTCTCGGCATGCTGGTGATCGTCGCACCCGACGACGTCGATCCTGTCACTGAATTTCTACAGGCCGCCGGTGAAACGGTATTCGGGATTGGTCGAATCGAAGCTAGTTGTGCTGCCGAACGCGTTCGTTACCTACACACACTCGCCTGAGCGACCGTTACCCCGTCACCTAGGTTTCTGGCGGAATCAAGGATTCGTCTATGGCCGTGCAGAAACCGCGCAATATGCGCACCTCACTTCGTTTCAAGTCACTTCGATGCAGCAGGCGCTGCAGCCTGATCGGGAGCAATTTGGGCCGTGAGGGATTATAGAAACCCACCTGCGCCATGACACGCATCAGGTGGGCGATCCCGTTGGCGACTTCCTCGGTGGTGGCGAAAGGCTCGTCATCCACCGGCGCCGATGCACGCTCACCAAGCGCGGCCAAACGAAGTTCATAACTACAGATTTGGACTGCTTGCGCCAGATTCAGCGAACTGAACTGCTCATCGGTCGGGATCCGGATCACTCGTTGACACCAGGCAAGCTCCTCATTTGACAGGCCAGACTGCTCTCGCCCAAACACTATCGCGCAGCGTGTGTCTGACGGTAGCATCGAAAGCTCACTCGCCAGCGCGCGAGGCGTCCCCACCGGCCATTCCAAATGGCGTGAACGCGCTGTCGTGCCGACCACCATACCGCAGTCCGCAATCGCGGTCTCAAGCCGATCGTGACGCCGCGCGCGCATCAGTACGTCATCGGCACCAGAGGCGCGCGCAGTCGCGGCAGCGGAGGGGAATTCTCGGGGGTTAACGAGATCTAGACGGGACAACCCCATGGTCTTCATTGCCCGCGCCGCGGCTCCGATATTCCCCGGATGTGAGGTCTCTATCAGCACAATACGCACCCGAGACAATAAGGGAACAGTATCGATAGTTGCCTCGTGCCCGTCATTTTCCATCGCTTCGCGCCCTATATCCGTTAAGATTGGCCGCCATTGTAGACGTGAAGTATCGCCATGCATCCCATGCTGAACATTGCCGTGCGCGCGGCACGCCGCGCCGGAACCATCATTCTGCGGAGTCAGGCGCGGATGGACACCGTAAAAGTTGATTCAAAAGGCCGTCGCGACTATGTCTCGACGACTGACCAAACCGCCGAGGCGGCGATCATCGATACGCTGATCAAGGCATATCCCGATCACGAAATCCTCGCCGAAGAATCCGGCTCGGGTGGGAAGAGCGACTACGTGTGGATCATCGACCCGCTCGACGGTACCACTAATTATCTGCACACCTACCCCCAGTTCGCGGTTTCCATTGCGCTCGCCGTCAAAGGTCAAGTCGAACAAGCCGTGGTCTATGATCCGCTCCGAGACGAGCTCTTCACGGCAACCCGTGGGGCCGGTGCTCAATTGAACGATCGCAAGCTGCGGGTCAGTCGTTGCCGCACACTGGACAGCGCCCTGTTAGCTACCGGATTCCCCGTACATAACGAGTCGATGATCGACCCTTGCCTGAAATCATTCGGTGCGTTTCTACACCGTGCTGACGACGTTCGCCAGGCAGGTGCCGCATGCCTGGATCTGGCTTATGTCGCGGCTGGTCGGCTGGATGGTTACTGGGAATACGCCCTGAAGCCCTGGGAGCTCGCTGCCGGCGTACTCATCGTCTCGGAGGCGGGCGGCATGGTGGGTCCCATTGACGAGCACCAGACTCTGTTGGCGACCGGACATGTACTCGCTGCCACCCCGCGTATATTCGACGAAATGCGTGGGATTCTATTAGCTCACCCTGTTGCTTAAAGCGGAGAACTGGATCACCCCACGGCTAATTCGGCACCCGTCCTCGAGTGGTACCGTTCCGGGAGTCGGTCACGCCACCAAGAGGGGGCTGGTCATTTTCCGGATACTGCACCAGAACCCCACCGATCCCTTCCGGCACCCTCGCGGTAAGAATCACTAAATTGGGCTGCCACAGTGCTCGCGCGCTGTCGACAATCCTTCGGTCACTGAGCAGCAGATGAAATCGACAACTCGGCAAGGACGTCCGCGCCGCGCCAACGGGGGGCATCCAACTTAAGCGGCGCGCGTAGAACATCACCGCCTGAGGCTCTGCGGCATAAATGCAATCACCCGGTGGGACTCGAGCCCCTGCCTCGTCCATCAGATGACGCATCGCCTGTTTAAGCGTCAGATCGCGAATCGCCGCGGTCATATCAGGCGTCGCGAGCCAATAGCGGCTCATCCGAAATGCTTCCAGCGCTGGCGGCAATTCAGGTGACTGGTAGCGGATCGCCATCCGGTACAAAGTCGGTAACAAACCGATTAAGAGCAGCAACGGCGGAACCCACAGCGCATGCCTGAGCCCTCGTGAGGTCAATCGTTCTAAGCATGCATGCGTGCCTAGTCCACTATAGATGAGCGCTAACCCAACTAACGGATAGAGCAACCGCGTCATCACCTCAGGAAAAGGCCAAATCACAAGGACGGCGAGGTAACTTCCGACATACACAGCATCGAGCTTCCAAGCGCGCAGACGCAACCACCATCCAGTCAGCATAAGCGGGAGCAGCAGCGCACTAATGACGTTCACCGAAGCGATTTGATCGGGTGAAAAAAGTTCCCACCAGCTGGTTTGCATTTTCGCCAGATTACCGACAAACACGGCAAGGGCATCGTGGTAGTCATGCACCCTCGATTGCCAGACTCGGACATAAATAGCCCCCCCCCGCGCGCCAAGAAACGCTGCAAGAATAAGGGGCAGGACGGCGAGGAGTAACGTCGGCCAGGCGCGGCGACAGCCGCGCCTGGCCAGCACAAACGCTAAAGCAATCACCAGGACTGCGCCGAGGCTGCGTGTTACGGTAGCGGCACCGCCGAAGAGCGCGACACCCCACCACCACGCCGGTTGCCGTTCGGCATGCTCGGCCATGATCAGCGCCGTCGACACCCACAAAAGATAGGCGAACTCGCTCCAGATTTCCGTACTCATGTACACGGTAGCCGGCATCAGCGCGCAAATCCAAAGCATCAGCAGAACGCTGGGGACACTCCTGCACAATACCCAAGCGAGTCGCGTGAAACTTAAAAAGCCGGCGCACATTAGTATGTTCTGCCAGAGGTGTGCGACGGGGAGTGACCGCGAGCCGCCGCCCACCAAGCCGAGAATAAGTGGGTACAAAGGGGGGAAATGACTCGCCCGGTGCACGTACGTGACAACCGACTCCACGAACGGCTGTGGTGCCCAATAATCGGCCATCAGCAAATACAACGCGTCGTCGGCCTGGAAGCCGACAAGCTCAGTCCCACAGGCGTGGGTCAGATAACCGGCAGCGATCAGCAGCACGCTGAACAGTCCCCAACGAAACATGGCCCGGGCGTCGGCAGATACGCTCAATCCGCTGCCCCTGCGCACAGCCAATCAGGCACGTCCAGGCGCTCCAGCCAAGGACCACGGATCTAAAATTCGCTCGGCATTCTTTTTCATCTTAGCTCGCCGATTAGCGCAAGCATCGGTCCTTGGTCATCCGCTTGTCTCAGAGAGGACCAATGAATAGTTATCCGATCCTTCACCCGCTGCAAGGGATAGAACGGGACACCATAAGTCGGAGATACCACATTCAGCATGAGGAGATAACGGCATCCACCTTGTCTTAAAGCGATATCGAAATCTTCATCGCCCAACTCCGCTCTCGGCGGCGCTAAAGCGCGGCGTCCCGCGTAGTAGCCGACCAGCGTCGGTTTAATCGACCAGACACATTCTCCTTTAGGCACAACTGCCGCAATGGCCGAATAACTCTCAACGAGCGCTTTGCTGAACTGCAGGTATGCAAGCGCATCCGGATAAGCCCCCGCGACGAAATTAGGGTCGCGCCGGAATGTTTCGAGCGCCGCGGGCAGCGGCGCACGAAACCGCTGCAGCGTGAGTCCTAAATCTGGCAATGCAATAAGGATGGCGACAAGCGGGACCAGCATTCCAGCTACCCCGGCATATCGAGTCCATTTCTGCTGAGTGCCCAGGTGATAGACAAGCCACGTGCCCTGTACAAAAAGAACGGGGATGAGGACGAACATGAAGCGGGTCGCTTCAGCCGGGAACGGCCAGACCACCAACAGCATCAAGTAGGCGGCCACGTATAATCCATCGGCGTGACCTCGCCATAACCGCCACGCCGCCCCGACCAGGCAAACGGCACCGAGCGCATCAGCAGACACATTCATCGCGCCGGAGTCGGACATGTTCTGCAGCCACCCCTCATGGAGGGCGCTGAGCTGCGTGACTGCCCGCACCTGCAAACTGTCAAACAGCGGCGCGCCAGTCGGCAGACGCAACGAATTCGCGTAATGATTCCCCGGCATCGCAGTGTAGAGATTCCAGACCACCAGCGGCAGCAAGACCTCGAGCAGCGCTCGCCCCCAGCGAGCGGGTCGTCGCCAGAGAAGGCCCAAACAATACGTCACGACGAGAGCGACGCCTGCGCTGCGAACAAGCGCCGGGATGGTAGCGGCCACAGCCACACGGAAGCTGTCCCATGCTGGCGCATCGCGCCCCGAGGTTTCCGATAGAAACCACAGAAGGGCGAGTAGATAAAGATTTTCGCTATGCAGGGAGAGGGTTTGTCGGTAAGTCCCCGGCAAACATAAAAATGCGAGGATCAGCACTATCTGCAAGCCCCTCGGGAGTCCCAGACGAAGCGCCCATCGCCGCATCACCAAGCCGGCGAGCAGAAGGCAAGCCGTCGTCGCGAGATGTCCTACCCGTAGTTGATATCCCCCATCCACCAAGGCAAGCAGCATCGGGTAGAGCGGCGGAAACTGACTGCGTCCGGTGAAATACTGTGCCGCTAGATTCAACGGATGGGGATAAGGTGAATAGGCCTGCGCCATCAGCGCGTAAGAGGCGTTATCGCCCCCGAAACCTACCAGCTGCGGCGTCCAGCTCCAGTAGCAATACAGGCCTGCCACGACGAGCAGAATGCTCCAATCAAACCACAACCACACCCCACGCTGTCGCTCTTCATCCCCCCTCAAACCATGTTCTCCTCTTCGCACAATCGTGATAAATGCGCCGCTTCAATAGTCATCCTCAGGCCCAAGCGAGCATAAGTCGACGGTGAATACGGCGATGACAGAATTAAAAACTTCGCGACGCTTTCAGCGCCTGACACAAGGCCGTGTGGTCAAGGGTCGTCTGGTCGGCGTAGGTCATGGCAAATACACCGAGAGCCTCGTCGAACACTTCTGACTTTCCCATGTAGCCCGCCAGCATCACCGGATCGCCCGAACGAGCGTGGGCGCGGGCAAGCGTACGTCCGCAAAGCGCCGCATAGAACTCCAGGGCCCCACTCTCCATGATCTCCGCGACGGTGCCCAGATGGCGATTTTTGAGATGTCGCACGTAAAAATAACGGTCCGTCGCTTCATCATCGAACCAGCCAAGAAAAACGTCGCTAGCTGCCTGCATTATTCTTTGTCCCTCCACGATCCTTCGACCCTGGTTGGAATATCCAGAACGACCGCTCCTCCTTAATTTCTCCAGCACCGGCAGCTGCGCTTCTTTCACTTGAAGAAATAAAGGATCTCCGTCAGGCGTCAGAAAAAGTCCGATTGCACAAAACGTACCGACGCTTCCCACCCCCACCACCTTAAAGGCGATATCCGAAAGGGTGTAGCGCTCCGCCAGAATCCTGCGTTCCGGCGCTAACGATCCGTAATAACATGCAAAGGCCCGACCAGCATTCAAGGTGTGTCTCTGATCGACGTCCCCACGAAAATGATAAATGAGCGGAGGACGATCGTCGATGGCGGACATACCGTGACCGCCGCGCACAAGATGCGGATAATTGTCATTGTCTTCGGCGACTTCATTAGCCAGCGCGCGCTCGAGTAGTCGCTGAACTCGGTTTCGCACGGCAGCATTTTTGATACGCTTTGCCTCGCACGGAAGGTTCACCATCGCGTGCCAGATTTCAATCGGCGACCGCGCGGCTAGTGCGTGCATCGACTTACGATAGGCGCGTGCCGCGCTGCGGGCCACCCGCTCGGCTTTTTCCCTGGAAAACGCCGCCTCGAGCGCAGCCACCGCCACGCTCGCCACCAACCGTTTCAAATCAACCGTAAAATCAATTCCGGCCAACGTCTCATCGAAATCGTTAATATCAAAAAGGACATGCGCTTCGGGCGTGCTGAATGCCCCAAAATTCATCAGATGGCAGTCGCCACAAGCCTGCACCACTAGATCAGGGGACGCAACCCGAATCAAATCGGCTGCCATGATAGCGACGCTACCACGCAGAAACGCAAAAGGTGATTCAGCCATGCGCGCGTAGCGGATGGGCACCAATTCCGTCAGGCGTGCTGCATCAGCTTCTGCAAGTATCGCTAGCGGATCGCGCATGGCGGAGAGCACCAGCGCCGCATGACTCGCCCGGGGCACCGCTTGACGGCGAGCCTTGCCAGCCACATATCGTTCTTCTTTTGTAAGCCCCAATTGCATTAAATTTCTCTGCCTTGACTTAATTGAACGTCTTGTAGTTCGATAAAAAGCAGCGACTCAGCGCCTACCGTCGTCGGCCTTCAAGTCGGCTCTGCAGATCCAACGGCACGAACCGCATCAGCCACACTCCATGCTGAAAAAGCGACTGGCAGTAATTCGGGCACTCGCGTTTGGGCAATGACATCTCGCACGGTGTCCTTCGCCCGCGCGAAACGAAGGGTTATACCTCGCTTTTCTAGCATCTGCGCAAACTCGCGTAGAGCCTCGATCGTCGTGCTATCCAGATCGGGGGATTCTTCCAGACTGATGATAATGGCCTTCAGCGTAGCGAAATTATCAACGCGCGCACGAATTACGCCCAACATCCGCTCTGCGTTAGCGAAAAAAAGCGGCAGTTCAGGCCGTGCTATCAGGATCTCGGGGACGGGTCTTGCCTCCGGATGTCGCGCGATTTCAATGTAATCGTGGGTTTCCCCGAGCCGTCCAAGCCAACTCACCCGTGGCTCTGCAAAGGATCGCAGCATGAGCAACAGACTGACGGCGATACCCGCCAGCAGACCATCCAAAACGCCAAAGAGGAAAACCGCAGCCATGGCGCTCAAGAGGATAATGCGATCGCGTCTCCACAGAAAATATTGCCGTAACAACGAAGGGTCGAGCGTATGGCTCACCGCATGGATGACAATTACCGCCAGAATAAATTCCGGCGTGCGGCTGATCCAGGGCAGCAAGGTAATCACCAACACGAGCACCACACCGGCCGCAATCCGGACGGCCCACTGGCTCTGAGCACCCGCCGCGTCATTGGCTGAAGTGGCTGAATAACCCGCGCCAACCGGCATCCCTTGAAACAAACCCGAAACGATATTGGCAAGCCCCAGACCGAGCAGATCCCGATTAGGGGAGGGGGTATCGCCGTGACGAATGGCGAAAGTTCTTATTGACGCGTACGACTCTGCATAAAGAATGAGCACCATGGCAAACGCTAGCTCGCCCAGCCGCAACCACTCGCTGCCGGCCAACTGCGGCAGCACCGGCGCGTTCAGCGTGAGCCCAATACGCCCGACGGGCTGAAGGCCATAATCGGCCGTAAATCCGGCGATATCGAGCCCGATGCCGGCCGCGATGAGCAAAAACGCGCCGGGAACAACGGGCCATCGTGCCAACAGCTTCAAGAGCAAAAAGGCGACAATGGCGAGCAGGCATCCCGCCCGATTCCAGTGGGGCGCGGCAGCGATAAGTTCCCAGCCATAGCGGAAAAAACCACTGTGCATGGGTTGCACCACGAGAATTTTTGGCAATTGATGAAGCACGATGGTCGCAGCGAGCGCAAACGCAAACCCGCGGAGTACGGGCTTGGCAATGAAACTAGACATGCTGCCTAACCCGGCCAGTCCAGCAACCACGAACAATGCCCCGGTCAACGTAATCAAGCCACCGGCTAACGCCATACGGTGCACCACATCGAGGCCCGCAATTGCGCTGGTGGCCGCTAGCAACACCGCCGCCGAAGAAGAGGTTGCAGAGACCACCGCAAATCGACTGGTACCGGTAAAACCGTAGAAAATTAGTCCGGCGAACAAGGCTATCACGCCGGCCTGCGGCGGGAGTCCGGCGATGCCCGAATAGGCGACCGCCTCGGGCAATAAGAGTCCCGCGATGGACAAACCTGCGATGGCATCCGCGAAAGATCGGCTAGCTGGCAAGGAAAACTTCAAGGGCACCTCGATAACCTGCGGAGTTCTCTTTCTAGCGTTCGCTTACGGCGCAGGCAATGTCGCGCGGCGCCTGCGTCTTCACTACTGCCGAGCACTGACGCCCGAAGTCTGCATAATCAGTGGAGACGCCGCAAGGACAAGCCATTAGAAAACGATCAATAGAGGATTGATAACCGTGGTTGCAGCAAGTGCTGATGCGGTCCGCATGAAAGCCTGAACGGGCTTCTCACTAGTGCCTTGCGCGAAAACTCGAAATCACCAGCGCCATCGCCAGCAAGGCGTCCCCTGCCACACTCCACAACCTAAGCAGCACGCTCAAGGCAACCGCTCTCTCTAACGGTAGATAAGGTAACAGCACGAAAGTAGTCACCGCTTCCCGCACACCAATCCCACCGGGCGCGAAAAGCGCCGCAAACCCCACCACAATACCCAGTGTATTGGCAAGCATTAGGGCCACCAAGAAATTACCGGAAAGCGGATGTATCGAAAAACCCGCACACACCGCCACCAGAACCCCTGTCGCCAGCACCCACATCAGGCTGTGGATCCCGATGAGCGTCCAATAATCGACTACGCCAGGCGTGCTCACCAGATTGAGGGGAGCCGAGTTCTGAACGCGAGCCAACAAAGTTTGGAGCGCTTGCGCGCCATAGCGGTACAGATACCTACTGACCAGTGTTAGCGTAATCGCGAAAAACGCCAGCAGGAACCCGAGATCATGGCCGTGGAGAATTGGCAGTAATAGGCCCACCCACAGCACGGCGCTCATCAGCATAATCCACTGTTCAAGCACCGAGGCGGCGATAATATCGGCGGCTGCCATTTTTTCTCGCCGCAGCGCCGCTCCTCGTGCCACGAAGCCCCAGATCTTTCCGGGCAGATATTTTCCGACGGCGACCAGCGCCAACTGAAAGAAACTGTCTCGGTATGGGATCCTCACCCCGGCGACAATGAAAACCACTCTGGACCAGAAGTGCGTCACGAGCATCCAAAATAGCAGATGCACGACAAGGCCTGTCCACAACATGCCGGGTCTCGCCACCCGGAGCGGTCCAATAGTCACCGACTGTGATGTCAGGGTGTACCCGATAAAGACAAGCCCCGCAGCCGCGAGGCCGATAATCCAAAGACGTCGTATACGCCCTAGTCCGGGAAGTTTTCTCACGCGGGGGCCTCTCTACGCCCCCCCAGACAGGGGTAAGCAGGGTCGTCGGTCACACGGCGGATAGTAAGCCCGTTTCGCAAAAAACCTCCACTGGTTGATAATCGACGGGTGTATCCACAAGATTTAATCATGACATCACCCTCACTCTGCGCACCGCTACTGCTCGCGGAAAAACTCAGCATCATACTTCCCGCGAAAAACGAGGCGAAAGGCCTCGCGTTGCTGCTCCCGAAACTGGGCGCCGCCTTCCCGGACGCCGAGATCATCGTCGTGAATGATGGCAGCACGGATAATACCCCCGACATCTGTCGGCAGCATGGTGCCGAATGCCTCAATCATCCTTACTCGATGGGTAACGGCGCCGCCATCAAAACCGGCGCACGACAGGCCGGCGGAACCGTCCTGCTGTTCATGGATGCCGATGGCCAACACGATCCAGAAGACATCAGTCGGGTGCTGGCCAAGCTGAGCGATGGTTACGATATGGTTGTGGGGGCCAGGGCGGCAGATACCCATGCATCACTTGGGAGACGCCTTGCTAACACACTATACAATCACTTCGCCAGCTATATGACGGGACGCCGGATAGACGATTTGACCTCAGGTTTCCGGGCTGCCCGCGCGAAACATTTCAAGCGATTTCTTTACCTGTTGCCAAATGGTTTTTCTTATCCGACGACGAGCACCATGGCCTTCTTCCGCTCAGGGTTACCGGTCGCATATGTTCCTATCCGAGCAAAGTCCCGCGACGGGAAAAGTCATATCCGGCTCCTTCATGATGGCCTCCGTTTTTTAATGATTATTCTTAAAATTGGGACCTTATTCTCGCCCATGCGGTTTTTTCTGCCGCTCAGTTTTGGTTTATTCGGCATCGCTAGCAGCTATTACGGCTATACCTTTGCCACACAGCACCGATTCACGAATATGAGTGCCCTTCTATATATGTCCGCGATGCTGACTTTTCTAATCGGAATCCTCGCGGAGTTAGTCTCAGCGCTCCACTATAAAGACGCTAATTAAGCATCCCATTCGGGCGCATCACGCTCGAGAAGTTCGTGATCGCTAGATTTTTTGGGCGTTTCGGACCCCGTTGACTCCGCCCGCGACGTCCCCCACTTTCAGTAGCACAGAGATTTAGCACCCTTCATTAGTTTAACCGAGCCCCGGCCAGAGGTTTCGCATAGGCTGCAGGCATCACGCCACCGAGTGCCTTCTTGAGTCTTTTCTCATGGCACTCCCCTCGTCACCGCATCTCAATCGACGTTCTCGCTTGAACGATATTCGAAGGTTTGATCGATCTAGGCCACTTTCGTGGGCGAGGCCGTTCAACGCTAGCTAACCCACGGCGTCCAGATCATGGCCGAAATCCCCGCGGCGACATTACGGACGGCGAGATGCGCCCGACTAGTCATTGCGACCGGCCTCGAGCCGGCATTCGGGATCGCTTAAGTACCCACATACAGAATGCCTGATCCGCCAGGAGGCCGGTACCCTCCCCATCCGTCGGATAGCGGATCGCCAGGTTCGGGCGCGCACGCTGTAAGCGCCGACGCCGAACACTAGGACTACCCCTTGAATTTCAGTAACATCGCCAAAATCAAGCTTGCCCACCTATTTGGTACAGCTCGGCGATTCGTGGGCTTTTCGGAATATACCGGTAGAAGATCCTCCCTATGTTGGCAGAATTTGTACGCTGGCTTTCGGACAGTAGTACGCCGCCAGTGGTATAGCGGCACTTGTCGCCGTTGGAGGTCCTATTGTGAAAGGGCTCAGCCACAGCGCAAAAGGCGCCGCAAAACTGATCGGGCGAAGTAAAAATACGTCAGAAAACCCGAAGCAAGGCTTGGTGTGTGCAGCGCCCGAAGCGACGGCCGAGCCGGAAACTCCTAGGCTTCCTCCCGATGACAAAAGCGACCACATACTCGCCGTACTTCCGTTTGACAACGTCTCAAACGACGCGGGAATGCAATTTTTCTCGGACGGCATCAGCGAGGACATCATCCATCGCCTAGTACGCGCCTCGCAACTAAAAATCATTGGCCGCTTATCCAGCTTCCAATTTCGTGGCGATCGCAAAGCAATGGCGGCTCAGAAACTCCGGTGCTCGCATCTCTTGAATGGTGCAGTTAGGCGCTACGCCGACCGGGTGCGCATTAGCGCCCAGCTCACGGAAACGACCTCACACACCACACTCTGGTCGGTCACGCAGCAGATCGGTTAACGGCTACACGAGACTGCCGCTTCGTATCATCCAACTGGCGAGGGTCTGTCGGGACGCCTCGAAGCCTATCCGATTAAACGGGGTGACACCTGCCGATATAACGGACAGGCATCGACATACTGGGTCGTGGCGATACTGGCCAGCAATCCCGGACTCGCCTGACGCTTCGGAATCGGCTGCGCGAGCATCGGCGCCGTGACCCGCTGTTGTCGGCAGCAGGGGCAGACATGCTTCAGATGCCGATGGTGCAACACCTGAATCTGCGCGGGCACGATGTCCAGCTACTCGGAGAGCGCTTCGCCCATGCGTTCAAGCGGGATCCCGCCCTGCGGGCAGACTTGGTCGGCCTCGGCCAAGTCGTGCACGAGGTCTAGACGCGGTAACGCGGGGTGGCGACTGGTACAGTCGTCACTTCCGGGGCTTTCCTCTGCTTCTTCCGGCTCCGCCTCGGCTTCGTTGAAGAGCGACGGCTGCAGGCTCTCTTCCGGCACGCGCGCGCTTCGCCCCAAATCGCTGCGCGAGCAGTTGACGAATGTGCTCGCGTAAACGTTCAATCTCGCCTTCCAATCCGCGTCTGAGTGAGCGCTCTTCCGTCACCAAGCGCTTGGAGCGCTTCGACCTCTTCGGGTAACGGTGCTGCTGATGCGATGGCAGTATCCTGATGCCCTGGATCTGCCTTGTAAAGCGCTTAATCCGTGCCGAAACCAGACAAAATAAAATTAATTTACACCACGTATTGATACGCCAATCGGGCATGCGGACGCCGCTGCCGCAAGTCGAAACCATCCAGCAGCCAGTTCAGCTCCTGGCCCGTCATCGACACCGTCGCCGACTCCCCGCGCGGCCAATGAAAGCGGTCTCGCTCGAGGCGCTTCTGCCACCACACAAACCCATTCCGCGCCCACATCAGTATCTTGATCCGGTTGTACCGACGGTTCGTGAAGACATGTAAGTGCTCGGACAGCGGATTCAGGCCCAGGCTTTCCTGAACACGAATCGCCAGGCCATTAATCTGGAGTCGAAAGTCGATCGGTGCCATGCATAGAAAAACTTCGGGTAACTGATCGGCGGTCGGTCATGACCACTGACCGGCCGCTGCCAGCACGGCCGACAAGGCGACGTCTGCGGTCTCGACCCTGACGCCGTTCGGCAAAAATACGCGGCAGCGAGGAGAATCGGAAATCGGTGGGGTCATGATCGGTTTGTGGGTCTTGAACTGCACAAAACTAAACGCCGAGAAAGACTTAATCTGTCGTACGCTCAGGCGATGCCGGCTCTCATACAAACTACCGATCCGCAATCCTTCCCGCCGCGCAGTGGCGGCTGCCGACAAGCCGCTGGCTTCGCCTGCGCGTAAATGACCCCACCAAGACTGCTGCCGCGGGGTTAACGATGCCTCGTCCATCATCCCTTATCGCTCCTCACCTTAGACGCCGGCAACCTCGCAGATTTATCGCCGCATCGTCATGACGGGGTTGGTGGATCGCTTACGTTACCCAGATCGTTTCAGACACTAGGGTTAGAGCTAGCCGCATAGATAGGGTCTTTAAAACCGCTAAAAAAAAAAAAAAACAAAAAGAAAGGAAAATTAAAGACGCTTCGTCCGAAGTCACCTTCTCGGCGGTCTTGCAAAGAAATCGACACGCGGTCAGATCGAATGAAGGAGCGTGAGGCTAGCCCATTGCCGCAAGGGAAAAACGGGCTCTTTCCAAAGCGGACGCTGATGGAGACGGGGCGGGTTATTGAATTTTTGCTACGGGAACGCAAGATAACGCCGATGAAGAGGATCAGCTCATTGTCCTGCTTTGCAGGCGGTAAGCGTGAGACGCCGGCCGAGTTTCAACAGCGTATAACGCCTTGTCGCCGCCGACGGCATGAAAATCTTGTCATAACCCACCTTCGAAGCTAGGTTTTGCGTGGTTCACGCTGGCGTCATACGTCTAGTCGACGCTGATGGTGGACGCCGTCCGGCGCGGCGCTAATCCAGAGTGGTCACTCACGGGGTGATTTTCTACAATTCGGTTATAAAGTCAGTGAGCAGCGGCGCCCACGCGTCATCTCAGGTACTACCCCGCTGCCTACATCTCAAGCTCGCGCTCATCATCAAGACAGCCACTGCCGTGCAGTGTTCCATTCGGTCACGGGCAGGGAATTCAGATTTTCATAAAAATATGAAAATTCCTGCCCTCGGAGCTCCTTGGTAAAATCCGCCATCACGACATCTTTTTTTATTACTTTGAAGATGCCTACTCCACGGTCAATTTTCAAAATCTTAAAATCGATTCCTTCGGTTTTTGATAACTCGAATGCCACTTTCCATACGTCGCCCGTCCAGGCCCCATGCGAAATGCAGGGAACATGATGCTCGACCCAATTCCTCGGAAGCATATCGTGCAACGCAATCCAGCTGTTCACATGTGAAAATTTTAATGCGTTTATGACGTCTCTTCTCACTTGTTCATAGGTATGCAAACCATCAATAAATATCACGTCGAATTCGGTTTCGTTCTGGAAGAAAAATTCATCCGACGTCATTTTCATCGTTCCGCCACTAGCCGGATCAACCCCGACTTTCTTTGTGCAGGAAACTGAATCGAACAACGCATTGTCAGCGCACCCAATTTCCAAATAGATTGGATCGTCGAATTTTGACAGAAGAAGATTTACGGCTGCGACTCGGTTGAAATTGCAACTTTTCCAGTCCCAATTGAACGCCCGCCTATCGGCGTGATGGCGCCACCTTACCTTGAGTATTTTACCTTGGACAAAAGCACAGAACGGCAAAACAAAATATTTGATTGTTTTTACCAAAAAAGTAGCCTGGGACGATCTGATTTCGGTCGTTCCGCGTGCGAGTTTTAACATCTCTTGAGGCCCCAAATAAAAAAAGTCCGCTCCGTATTTTTTGACCGCTCGGCAACGGCATCCTGGTCCCATGTTTCGGGATTAGCGTCTCGCTCTAGCCGCCCTTACAGGCGTCGAAATCTCCTAATTAAGCTGACCAACCACATGTCAGCCTTAGGTTACGCGTGATCCTCACATATCCGCCGAGGTCGCAAAGATAGACTGTTGGGATATAGCGCTTATTTCCGCGGATGATTATCTTCCTAACCGCACACGCTCCGCATTAGAAATAGCTGACATCAGTGCTTTTCTGCTGCCAACATTTCTCGCAGTGCTTCGATCATAGCGGAATAATCTCTGCCCGAAGTCGCTGCTACCTTACATGCAACTACGAACGCTGCCTGGGCATCTTCGAGATCATGCCTCTCGATTTTCCATTCGGTAGTCAAAAAAAGCGGCAGCGGGTCTCGCGGGTCAACCTGATAGGCCTTACGCAAATCTTCGTAAGCCAAGTCCGTCTGACCTTTTCGAAAATCGACATGAGCTAAATAGACGAGTGCCGTCTGCCGATGCGACTCGATCAGAAATGGGTGTCGAAGCGCATTTTCGATAAAATCCCTAAGTCGTTCACTCGACAACCGACACTGCCCATCTAGGAAGAGTTTAGTCAACTCAACAAGCCCAGTCGCTGCATAGGCCGACAATATCCGTTCGCCGTCCAGAACAGCCGGATTCAAATCGGAAGCGGGTAGTTCGCCATATTGTCGGCAAGTCAAAAACCACCGATGGATTTCTGCACCGCTTCCCGGGATAGGCGCTAATACGCTTCTTGCTTCCGAGAAGAAATGACTCGCTGTCAGTAATTCCGCCATCTGCGAGGCGGCGGTAGGAGAATGTCGGTGCGCGGTATAAAGCGCCGGATACAAGCTCATTTCGCTCTTCCAATCGTCCACCATCGTCCAAGTCACATAGGAAAAAACGAGGATTGTAATGCCTGCAATTGACGGCCACCAAAACCCGCCGGGCTCGCTCCTTCGGGTGCTCAGCGCGCTCGTCAAGGCCATCAACAAACCAAAAGATGGTAAATAATTGCGATGTTCAAACATGATTTCTAGCGGGAGAATGGTTGACTCCATTGAGTGCCCAACCAGAAACCAGCCAATACCCAGGGCAACAACAGGTGCCCTTCGACGCAGAAGTAGCCCGCCCACTAGCAGTGTCAACAGTAGCGCCATGCCGAGAAGGGTTTCGGGAGGAGAAGTCAACTCGGTTGACAAGGCAAGATCGTCGTGGAAAAAACCAAATTTCGATTTTTGAGGAACGATAGTCTGCACAAAATATCGAAGTAAGACACGGCTTTCGGTGAGCAAACGTCCGGAGATTGAATACCCATGACCTTCGAGTGGCCGCAGAATGAGCGCTTCAAAATTAAAAATGGTGTAAATCGCGGCCGCTGCTAGCGGCACGAACGCGAGTCCCCAAAGAAGTCCACGAGCACGCCGTCGATTTAGGGGCGTACCGTGACCACGCAGGACAGTCAATTCCAGAGCACAGAGATACCCCGGCAGAAGCAGACCGGTTTCCTTACTAAGTGCCGCTAGCGGAAGAAAAATCAGGTACGGCGCCAAAAGCAGAATATCGACGGATGTAGATCCCTCGACTCGCGTCCGCGCATGAAGATGGCAGAGAATGCCGGCGACGGTAAAGAGGGCCGACAATTCCGTCATTCGTTGCACGGTATAGAGAACGGTTGACGGATGCGATGGATGAATCAACCAGAGCGTGGCGACAAAAAACGCCTTCCAAGCAACGGCGGGGGTCGGCGTAACTTCGCTGGAACCGAACACGCGAAGCGCGACGAGGAATAGCAAGTAGCCAACGGAAAGATGGAGGGCGAGATTAACGGCTTTCCAGCCCCAAATCCCGCTATTGCCCCACCGGACATTTGCCAGAAAAGACAACATCGAAAGAGGTCGGCCTAAGGGGCCTGTCGGACTCATGGCCAACGCAGGCCAATCCGGAGGAAGCGATCTCATGCGAAGAAAAGGTTGAATCGTTGCGAAGTCGTCCAGGATCAACGGTCCACCGAGACTCCGCACGTACAAGCACCAAGTCGCAGCAAGACAAGCGAAAAAGAGCCACCTGGGTTGGACCGATAGCGTAACGACGCGGCATACAGGCTTCATTCAATTATTTTTCTTAAGCTGTCATACCGGCTCGTGACCGCCGGGTCGGTAAGCCGCTTCCAGTGCGTCATGACGGGCGCGATCTCTGTTAGGCCACGTTTTACCGTGTTTATATCGCCTTGAGCGGCCTCTATTTCCAGTAATCGGAGACGATAGGTCCACTCAACCGGTTGAGCAATTACCGCATCTTCCATCACGCGTTTTGCCGCAGGGAGATCTTTTAGGACGTTTGCGAAATAAATAGCCAGCCACTCGAGGACTTTCCCTTTTAATCTCGGTCCAATTTTTGGATTGCTAAGCGCGGCACCTACTACACGCAGCACAGGCTCGGGTTTCATCGGGCACTTATCGTTTATCTGACACGACAAGATAATCTCAATACTTTTGAGCCGACGGTCGGTGGGCGGGCCGGTTAAGAGTTCTTGCTCATAAGCGTTCATCAAGTCCTCCGGCACGCTACCGTCGGACACAACATAAGTATTGATCAGGGCGGCAAGCGGATCGAGATCGTCATCAGTAGAGTGCATTCCGCCACGTAACTCTTCACGTGCCAATGTCAGGAATTTTGGGTTGTGCTCTAACAGAAAGATGTCGTAATAATGTCTGGCGATTTCATATCGCGCCCGCGCGGATGTCGGATTGTGCTGCATCTCCGTCAAGGCCAAGGTGAACGGATCACTCCATTGCCACGCGCGATAGGTGGTCATGGTGCATAAAATAAGCAGCAGACCGCCTCGAAGGAGTCGCGCGTATTTCGGATAGCGGCGAAACATCGTATCCAGGACGACACAGGCCAGACAAAGTAGGCCAATCGAAGGGAGGTAGTTCCGATGCTCGTAGATCAAATCGAGCGGTAAAACAGTCGATTCGAGCAGGTGCCCTAATAGAAACCAGCCAATGCCGAATTTGATGATCGGACGCTGCCTTGGAAGGGTTGCGACGATCACGATGAACAACCAGAAAAGTGCGGCCGCGGTCGTCGTCCAGGGCGTCCACAGATTTTTTGAGATGGGCCAGTCCGCGTGGAGCAAGGCCATTTGCGTCGGATCTGGCAACAAAATTTGCCGCGTATAAAAAACGAGTACACGCAATTCAGTTAAGAAACGCTCAGCCATGCTAAAGGGTCGCGAATCAAATCCTATCGACAAATAATTCAGCGCACTGCGCAGACACCATGGCAGCAGTACTAAAGGCGCAACGACAATCAAATACTGCCATCGGAACGTGAAATACGCTTGAGATCGGAAAACAGTCCGTTCAATCAAGAGCAGAAAAAGTGGCAATAGGACGGCATTTTCTTTGGTTAGTAACCCCAGCAGTGCGAAGCCCGAGAGACTTACCCAATCGGCAATCACGCGGGATCTGGGCATCGCAAGCTGTCGCTCCCGCAGCCTGACGTAGGAAAGCAGCGATAACAGCATAAAACTAGCCGAGAGACTGGTCATCCGCTGCACGATGTATAGCACTGCAGTGAGGTTCAGGGGATGGACAACCCAAAACAACGCGCACCATCCTGCGAGGCCGGAGACGTTAGGATGCGCGGGCACAAGGCGCGGTAGGAGACGCTTAAGAAGTGCATAGACAAGACAGCCGTTAAGAAGATGGATGGCGAGATTGACCAGCTTAAAAGAAAGCGGATTGATGCCGAAAAACTGGTAATTTGCCAAAAATGACAGTGAGGCGATGGGTCGTTTTAAGGGACTGGCATCGGAGGAGATTAAGGCGCTAGAAAGTGCTCGCCAGGAGAATACCTCAGGTCGAAGGGTCTGATTGTCGACGATATTGACGTAATCGTCGAAAACGAAGCCCCCCCGCAAACCGATCAAATAGACACTGGCGCCCACGAGGAGCAACAACAGGTAGATATGAGATGGGTTGGCGTGGAATTTTATGCGCATGTTCCGAAAAATCATGTCCGCTTCGGCATCACCGCATCAATCAAAACCGAGGACACCCCAGCAGGCGAAAGGATGGTATCGCACTTAGCGCGCAAAGCCCGCTGGAAGCGTACCGAGACAACAGGCTATTGGTGGAAGTCGGGAGTTTAAGCCGGTTTGAGTGGCACCTTGCATGACCTTGGTATCACGTAACCGTCAATCCCGCGAAGGCTGTTAGCTTGTCCTTCTCCCCTCGCCGGCGGGTCCGTAGCGCGTGGTGCCTCGCAAACACCATGAATGCGTCCGGTTTTGGCCCGCACACCCCAACCGGGGGCAACCTTTCCCCCCGATCCGAAGTCCGCGCGGGTGCCACAGGGACACCCACGCGAATCAAACTACATCCGGCAAGTCGAAGGGCGGTACCGGTTGAGTACCGTCGCTGTCGCCGTATTCGTGCAACTCCACTTGATGGCACCATTTAAGGTCGTCGGCGTTAACAAAAGCGTTTTGCCCGCGAGCGCACTTCCGGCCGGCTGGCTGTAAGTAATCGTGAGGACGCCGTTCGTGGATATTGCGACAGACTTAACCGCATTGCCCACGATCGATGTCGAGGCGGCCATGCCTGCGGAAGCGTTACTCTTCGGGAGCACCCCATTTGTTGCGAAGTACTCGGACACCGCTGTCTTGCCCGCAGACGCCAGATTCAGGCCTTCTGTCACGCGCGCGCGGAGCGTGTAGTCCTGATACGCCGGAATCGCGACCGCCGCCAGAATGCCGATAATCGCCACCACGATCATCAGCTC
>CAIKBL010000050.1 GCA_903825645.1 uncultured Pseudomonadota bacterium
CGTAAAGCAGAGCTCGACCTGGCCGTGGGCCTGCTGCTCGGCGGTCACCGTCACCACGACCTCCCCGGCCGGCGTGAACTTCACCGCGTTCGCTAACAGGTTCAACAAGACCTGCCGCAGTCGGGTCACATCGCCGTTGACGGCTGTCGGAATATCGCCCTCGAAGAGATAGGCGAGATCGATATGTTTCTCCGTTGCCCGAGTGCTCACCAAATCAAGGGCTGACTCTACGCAATCCCGAAGGTCAAAGGGATGCAGCTCAATGTCCATCCGGCCGGCTTCTATCTTCGAGAAGTCGAGGATGTCGTTGATGATGGTGAGCAGCGCGTCCCCCGAGTCCCGAATGGTCGCCGCATAGTCCCGCTGCTCGGCATCCAGCGGCGTGTCCAACAGCAACCCGCTCATCCCAATGACCGCGTTCATCGGGGTGCGAATCTCGTGACTCATCGTGGCAAGGAAGGAACTCTTGGCGTCGTTGGCGGCTTCGGCCACTGCGCGAGCATCCGCCGCATCCTTGAAAAGGCTCGCGTTCTGGATGGCGATAACCGCTTGGTCGGCAAAAGTCGACAGCAGCGTCAGCTCTTTGTCTGTGAAGGGACGCGGCGGTTGGCGAACGACGTTGATAGCCCCAACGCCTTGGCCCTCCCACACCATCGGCGCGATCAGTATCGAATAATCGCCCAACTGCTCGTACGTTCGAGTCAACGCCGGAGAACGCTCTTTTAGGACAGCCACACTTGGTATATTGAGCGTTCGACGTTCATGAAGCGCGATGCCGGTTATCGAATCACCTATGGGAGTCGGAAAAAAAACTTGCAGCGCCGTCGTCATCCTGCCTCGACTCGCGGCAAGAAAAAGATTCTCTTCCTGCGCCATAAAAACAGCCAGGTTATCCGCGTCAAAGAGCTGCGCACAACTGTCCAATATCTTCTCAAACACCGGTTGCGCATCCGCTACCGAACTGCTGATTACCTTTAGAATTTCGCCAGTCGCGGTTTGCTGTTCCAGAGCTTCCCGGGTTTCATTGAAGAGGCGGGCGTTCTGAATCGCGATCACCGCTTGGTCCGCGAAGGTCGATAGGAGCGCAATTTCTTTTTCCGTGAATGGCTTGGGGGGGTGGCGCATGATGCCGATTACGCCGATCCCCTCTCCTTCCCACAGCATCGGCGCGAGCACCCTCGAATAATCCCCAATCTCCTCTACCCGCCGTTGCGTGTCAGGATGTATATCCCCTAACAGGGCCACATGCGGTTGATGTATCGCCCGCCGCTCCCGCAGCGCGAACTCGGCCGCGGAACCCTCAATAGGCGACATGCCTTGGTGCAACGCCATGAAAGGGCCGCGTGTCGCCACGTACTCCAGCTTGTCATCGCGCGCTAGAATTATGACCAACTGCTTTGCATCAAACAGGCGCTCGCAGCTATCGAGAATCTTTTCAAACACCGGCTGCGTATCCGCGACCGAGCTGCTAATGACCTTCAGTATTTCCCCGGTTGCTGTCTGATGTTCGAGCGCCTCCTGCGTCTCGTGGAACAATCGCACATTTTCGAGCGCGATGGCAGCTTGATCGCCGAAGGTCCGCATCAGCGCGACCTCACGTTCATTGAAAGGTCGGACTTCCAGCCGTCGCAACAGCAACGTTCCGAATGGCTGGCCAGCTCTAAACAGTGGGATTACCACCATCGATCGGTGACCGAGACGAACCGCAAACTCGTAGCCGCGCGGAAACTCGATCGCCTCCGCAAGCATGTCCGACACCTGTACCGTCACGCCGCCCAACACTGCACGCCCAGACATCGAGTGCCGATCAATTGGCACCAGTTCAAATTCACTCACCTGCACAGCCGAAGGGCCCCGTGCAGTCACGTGCCTAAGGTAATCTCCTTCGATCAAAGAGATCGATGCCGACGCAGCGTCGCATAACCGGGCTGCATGGTCCGCCAACACTTCCAATACAGGCTGCACGTCAGTCGGCGATTCCGTTGTTACCCGCAGGATTTCACTGATGGCAGTCTGCTGATCGAGCGCTTCTTGTGTGTCGTTAAACAGCTTGGCATTCTGAATCGCGATAACTGCCTGTGCGGCAAACGTCTTGAGTAGTGTGATGATGCTCTCGGGGAATTTCCCTGCCTTGGCACGCCCCACCATAATCGCGCCCAGTACCACTCCTTCGCGAAGCATGGGTACGGATAGGGCACTGCCCAGACCGTTATCTCTGGCAACATCCCGCAAAGCCGCTACATAATTCGGGTCCGCCGCCACATCCGAAAAATTCAGTTGCACGGGACGTCGTTCCCGAGTTGCCTGCGCGTTGAGCTCATGACTCTCTACAGGAAGGGGGAAAGCAGCCCTCACGAGTTCCGTTATCTCCGATGAAACCCCCTCATGTACCATCAAATGAATCAGTTTTCCGTCGTACCGAAAAGTGGCCCCAAACGGAGAGTCACACAGCGCCATCGCTCGCCTAGCAATGGCCTCAAACACAGGGGTCGCATCCGTGGGGGATTCGCTAATGACTTTCAGAATCTCCGCCGTTGCGGTTTGCCGCTCCAGTGCTTCTTGCGTTTCACGGAATAGGCGCGCGTTTTCTATGGCAATCACTGCTTGGTCGGCAAAAGTCGTCAGCAGGGTGATCTCTTTTTCGGTAAAGGGTTTCGGTGGGGTCCTGCAGAGGACAATGGCGCCAACACCTCGCTCTCCATTCAGTAACGGCGCGAAAACCGAAGAATGATTTCCCACACAATCGTAAATGGCACGGACGGCCGCTGGCGCCGTCTCCAGAACCGCGAAAATATCCGGGATGTGTACCGTACGACGCGAGAGAATTTCCTGTCCTGCAGCTGATTCGGCAAGCGCCCTGGGGAAGACCTTCGCAGCGTCACGCATGGCATCCCCACGCGATGCGCCTACGTGAAGAAGTCCATCTTCGTGGGCGACCAGAATGATCATGTCGTCCACGCCAAACATGGCATGACCACTGTCCAGAATTTTCTCGAACACAGGCTGCGCATCGGACACCGAACTACTGATGACCTTCAGGACTTCCGCCGTCGCTGTTTGCTGTTCCAATGCTTCTTTGGTTTCGTTGAAAAGACGAACGTTCTCGATAGCCAATACCGCTTGAGCCGCAAATATCTGTAAAAGATTGACCTGCTTATCGGGAAACGCCCCCGGGTTGTTGCGCGCGACCATGATCGTGCCAATCACCTGATCCTCGCGTAACATCGGCACTGCCAGTAATCCCCGGAAAGACGTCCGCTTTGCCGCATGCTGTAGAGCCGCGTCATAGTGATCGGCATGGACATCCCGAATTTGGACGGGGACGCACTCCCGCGCAGCAAGTGCGTTAATCTCTGCTCGTTCTAAACTGATAGGGAATTGACACCGGATAGCCTCTTCCTCGTCTGCTGTTACACCATGAAGAGCAATCAGATGGATCATTTCGCCGTCGAATTGGGTTGCCGCCCCCCCTTGAGCACCGCACAACCCCATCGCGCGCTCCACTATCGCGTCAAACACCGGGTCGATGTTCGTGGGTGATTGGCTAATGACCTGTAGAATCTCCGCAGTCGCCGTTTGCTGTTCGAGCGCCTCACGGGTTTCGTTGAACTGTCTCGCGTTTTCTATCGCTATCGTGGCTTGATCTGCGAAGCCCATCAGCAGGTCGGCTTCTCGAGTAGTAAAGGGCCTTGGCGGATGGCGCAGACAGTGCACAGCGCCAAGAGATTTGTTTCCATCCCATAGCGGCGCACCCAAATAAGAGCAGTCGCCGATTGTCTCGTAGGCAGCCTGAAGCATTGAGGAGGGAATCTGAGGTAACGCTGCAATGCTGGAAATGCGATGCGTCCGCCTCAGTGAGGCGAGCATGGAATGGGCGCTCTCACTCACTGGGCGCGGATAATGGCTCTCTATCATCTGTACGAACGCCGCTGTGCCGCGGAAGGCCGCACAGTGAATGCGACCCTCTTGCTCAGTCAGAATAGCGAACTCCTCAGAATCCAGAAGGCGCGCACAGGCATCGAGAATCTCGTCGTGAACCGGTCGGGCATCCGCGCGGGAAGTGCTGATGATCTCCAGAATCCCAGACATCGCGGTCTGTCTTTCGAACGCCCTCTGCGTCTCTTTGAACAGCCGCACATTCTCAATGGCGATTACTGCTTGGTCAGCAAACGTCGTGAGTAGCGCAATTTCTTTTTCAGTGAACGGTTTTTGGGGGCTGCGTACAAGCACTATAGCACCGATACCGCGGCCATCCTGGGATAATGGCGCCAATAAGGCCGAAAAATTTCCCACCCTGTTAAGGACTTGTTGCCACCCGCGCGGCAAGGTCGTCTCAGACACACCAGCATCTGCGACATGGATCGTTCGCCCTTCGGTAATCGCCTGATCCGTCAGTGTCCCTTCAATGGGTTTGGGGAGCGTACTCGCGAACTCCGCCATCAGTCTCCCACGATGGCCCGCTGGCCACAGCTGCCCATCTTCGTCCAATAGCGTCAGCGCCACTTCATCGACACACAACACACTGGAGCAGCTATCGAGGATGCTTTCGAACACCGGCTGCACGTCTGCGGCCGAACCACTGATGATCTTCAATATTTCAGCGGTCGCTTTCTGGCAAGCTCGAGATTCCTCAAGTTCACGCTCTCGTTCAGCGGACTCCGCGCAAGCTGCGACAAGGTCGGCATCTCGCGAGGCCAGAACTCTCCGGGCCGAAGCAAGCTCTGCCTCACGCGCCGTAAGCGTAGCTTCTAGTTTGGCAACACGTGAATTTTCGCTCGACATGCACGTACGATACACCCAAGACGCGCACAAATAACTGTAATATAAGTGTTTTCACGTATATTTTAAATTCCGTGGTGGGGTTTTTTTGCAGGATTTTCGTCTACGTTGTACGGGAACTTCGAGATTGAGGGAGCCCTGACGGATCGCGCAAATAAAAACCAAACGTGCCATGTGCGGCCCCTCACTTTTATTGAAGTTTTAAGGAGCGGCCAGGAACATCCTCACCGAACTCCTCCCGCCCATCGCGAGAGGGGCCTGCACGTCGTAACCCCACGTTTCGGCAGTGCAGTCAGGGCCACCCGGCAACAGCGCGGGAGTTGGGCGTGGTCTAGCAGAGCATCTAATTTCATATCTTGGAAGTAAAGCCCGGCAGATACGTACGTGAGCGGCTTGGAAATACGCGCCATAACCGCGCTGCGCGCTGTCCAAGTGCTGACACTGATTCTAAAGCGCGATAGTCTTTTCCGAAAGATATGTCTCAGATTTAAGCTGAGTGACCCGGACTTCTAGTGTCTTAATTTCATGCTGCTGCGCGGCCAACTCTTTTCCCTGCGGCGAGGTGTCATCTCGCTCCGCGCTGAGTTGCTCAACCCAGTTCGGACCAGTTTGCACTACGGTTCACGCTGTATCGCGCCTTCACTGCGCATTACCCTTAGGGGGAAATCGAACCCTTTACACGACCCCGCTTTGGACAGGGTACGCCGCTGTCTCGCTACCGGCCCGATCTGCCCGCGTGGATTGAACACTTGCTGGCTCGCGCAACTGATGCCAACCCCCTTGCGCGTTACAGTGATCTGCTGGAGCTCGCACTGGAACTGGAAAGCAGCATGGTGCGCGGCGAGCCGTTGATCTTACGCCGTGTCTCTCTGTACGAGCGCAACCCGCTTCGTTTCTGGCAATGGACAGCCGCGCTGCTGGCAATAGATCTCGCGGTGAGTCTCGCGCAGCACGGGCTAGGGCCTTTAAAGTAAGGCGTGCTCGTCTATAACGCCGTCCGGTGCGCATGCCCGCACGGACACCGCCCCGCTAGATGGGCGCGCTAAAACAGTCTTCGCCCCTGCCGGTGACCGAGCCGTTGACGGCTACAAGCCTGCGCGACGCGTCAAGATCGACGGCATGCATCGAGAACCTCGCTTTATTTGCGTCAATCCCGTCGAGCGTTGGCTGATCGGTCCCTTTCGTCCCTTTGAGGCGCCTATCGTCGGGGTCAGACATACCTGGCCTCCGGCGCGTGCCATTCCGGATGGGGATCGCGCAACCTGACAAAATAGCTCAGATCACGCAGACTTAGGCAGCGACGTGCTCCGGATAGCGAAAATCGCTCGACGATCCGTCTACTCACCGTGGTGCGCAGGGAACTAGGCCTGATATGTCAATGCCAACGCCCTTGCGGCGCCTCTCGACGATCCCAACCATGCTGTGGATGTAGCCGCGTGAACGCTTCAACCGAATCGTTTGGTCGCAAAACCTGGGCCCGATGTACGACCCACATCAAGGTTTTCCTCACCTCGCCTGATGCCGGTCCCCAAGCGAAATGGATGTCCGGGCTGCTCGTCGTTTTTCTGTTAGGCATCAACGCGCTGAGTGTCCTGAATAGTTATGTCGGTCGTGATGTCATCACGACCCTCGCGAATCGTGACCTGCCCGGATTTTCGCGACAAGCGCTGTTGTGGTTACTGGTGTTCGCGGGCGCGACGCTCGTCTCCGTGGTTTCGCGCTATATCGAAGAGCGACTGGGACTGCTGTGGCGTAATTGGACGACCCGGCGAGTCCTGAGCCGTTACATGAGTCATCGCGCGTACTATCGGATTTCCGTGTCGGGCGAAATCGAACATCCGGATCAGCGCATTACAGAGGACATCCGCACCTTCACGGTCACCACCTTGTCCTATGTTCTCATGCTACTGAATGGTTCCATCACGGCCATCGCCTTTGCCTATGTGCTGTGGTCAATCAGTCCGCTCCTGTTGTTCGTAGCCATTGCCTATGCGGCATTCGGATCGCTGCTGACGCTCAAGCTGGGCCGTCGACTCATGCGGCTCGACTTCTGGCAACTCGATAAGGAGGCCAAATTTCGCGCTGCACTTGTCCACCTCAAGGTCAATGCGCGTCTCGTCGCGGTTGCTCAACGCGAGGGCTATCTTAGCGAACGCCTCATGTCACTGCTCACCGAACTCACGAGCAATGCCGAGCGCATCATCCGGGTGAATCGCAACGTCGGTTTTTTTACCACCGGTTATAACTGGCTGATTCAACTCATCTCTCTCGTGCTGGTCGCCCCGCTCTATGCGCATGGAGAAGTCCAGTTCGGTGTCGTGACCCAAGCCGCTGCGGCATTCGCCCAGCTCGTTGGCGCCTTCTCGCTGATTGTGACCCAATTCCAGTCGCTGTCTTCCTTCGCTGCGGTCGTGACCCGCGTGGATAGTCTTTTCACGGCCGTCAGACCAAGCCCAGAAGCCAGTGTTGAGCCGTTCATCAACGTGCTCGACCAGGGTGATCACGTGCGCTTCGAGGAGGTCTGCATCCCACGCGCGAACAGTGGCGGCGCCCTGATTAACAAGCTCACCCTCGCCATCAAGGCGGGGCAACGCGTGCTCATAATCGGCCAAGAGGAAGCCGCGCTTTCAGCCTTGTTCCGGGCCACCGCCGGCTTGTCGACACCCGGCACCGGAGCGATTTTCCGACCGCCTTGCGGACAGATCATGTATCTCTCCGAGCGTCCCTATCTTCCTTTGACTATCCAGGACTTTCTCCTGCAACCCGGACCCATCGATTGTGATCCGGCTACGGTTTTTTTCACCGATCCCGGGGAGACGGTGGCGTCCGCGTGTCCCCTGCCCTGGTTCCCCGCCGGCAACACCCACCAGGTATTAGCTGAATTGGATCTGACTGCGCTCTATGAGCGCCTAAGCTTGCTGCAGGACGAGCACGACTGGGATAGCCGCCTGACGCTAGGTGAGCAGCAACTGCTCGCCTGCGCGCATCTTCTACTCATGTCGCCTCTTTTCGCAGTGCTCGACAGGCCGAACACGACCCTTGAGAACGTCACGTTGAAGAAGGTTTACGGTGCGCTCCAGGCGCGCGGCATTGGGTATATCGCTTTTGGTGGCGAGGCGACCCATCCTGAGCACTACGACACGATCGTGGAGCTGTTGCCGGATGGCCGTTGGCGTAGCCGTGCCAGTCAACCGCCACCCGATGAAAGCTCTGGTCGACACGCGTGAGCGTCACCGCGATGAGTGACGCCGCCCACCGTGCGCCAGAAGATCTGACCGTTCCCACCGCCTGGACACCGTATGCGCCCGGACAAACCGAACTCCAGATCACGCCCGTCGTCAGCGCGTGGGGTCCGACGCTTCGACTCGAATTCGATTTTCATGACGGCGGCGGCTTTGTCATCGCACGCCGCGCATGCCCACTCGTGTTGCCTGAAAATTTCTCTTTCACCTTCGCGCTCCGAGGCGATGCACCCCGCAATCATTTCGAGTTCAAGCTGGTGGATGCCAGCGGCCATAATGTTTGGCGCTTCCGTGAAGCAGACTTTGCCGTGCCGGCCACCTGGCAGCACATGACCCTCACCGACGAGGATATCCCCTTTGGCTGGGGCCCCTTGGGTGGCGGTCCCCCGCGCGACGTCGCCTCGATCGAATTCGCCATCGCCGCCGGCCCCGGTGGCCGGGGTACCCTCGAACTGGCGGCGCTCACGCTGCAAGATGACACCTATCGGCTGACGCCCCAGATCTCGGCCTCCAGCACACGCGCCGGTTATCTCCCCGGCAACGTTCTCGCGGACACGGCCACCACCGGTTGGCACAGCGCTGAGTTGGCCGGGCAATGGCTGGCGATTGATTTTGGGATGGTCCGCGGCATGGGAGCACTCGCCATCGACTGGGCTGACACGTCGCATGGCGACGAGGCGTGGATCCAAACTTCGCCGGATGGGGCGGTGTGGGTCACGGTTGGCACCCTGAAAACGGGTCACGGCGCTCGCCGCCATGTCCTGTTGAATACCCGCACGCGGCACCTGCGCGTGGTTTGCCCGGCAGCGACCGCCACAGGTTTCGGGATCCGGCACGTCGAGATCAAACCGAACCGCTGGGGCAAATCGCTTAACGATTTTTTTGCCGCCCTGGGTGCGGAGGCACCCCGCGGGCACTATCCACGTTACCTGCAGGGCGAGCAGAGTTACTGGACCGTGATCGGCACCCCGACAGGCGGTGCTCACGCCCTGTTCAACGAAGAAGGGATGGTGGAGATCAGCCGGGGTGGCCCCACGTTGGAGGCTTTCGTGCACTGTGCCGATCACCTGCACACCTGGGCTGACGCCACGATTGGCCAAGCGCTGGTCGACAGCTGGATCCCCCTGCCGAGCAGTACATGGGCCTGCCCCGACTTTAGCCTTACGATCCGCGCCAGCGCGTTAGCGGAAACACCCGCGGGTTTGCAGATTCATTACCGCCTCGAAAATACGACGTCCACGGCCCGAACGATGATCCTGTTTGTTGCCATTCGACCGTTTCAGGTGACGCCGCACTGGCAGGCCTGGAAAAATTTCGGCGGCGTGGCCAACCTCCACACGCTGGAAGCCCGCGAGGACGGGGTCTGGATTGACGGGCACATCTGCCTATCCTCGCCGCGCAAGCCGTTTCGATTCGGGGCGTTGACCTTTGCGGACGGTCCGGTGACAGCGGCGCTCAGCGCCGGGCAGCTACCGAGCGCACAGCGCGTAGACGATCCCTTCGGCGCCGCCACGGGCGTGCTCGCCTTTACCGTATCGCTCGCGCCGGCTGCGCATCAGGACATCGTGCTCTCCGTCACGCCCGGCGCCCCTCCGGACCGCGCGGACCCAACTGTCCCAGTCCTTCAATCGTTCGTGAAGGCCGCCGAGCAGTGGCAAACCCAGCTAACGGGATGGGACATCCAACTGCCCGAGGGGGCGCAAGATCTGGTGCACGACATCAAGACTGCCGCCGCCCATATTTTAATCAATCGTGACGGCCCCGCCCTGCAACCGGGTCCACGCCGCTATACTCGGGCCTGGATCCGGGACGGCGTCATCATGGGTTGCGCCCTGCTGCGTCTTGGCTTGAAGACCCCTCTGCGCGACTTTGTACGCTGGTATGCGCTGGCGCAGCGGGACGACGGCATGCTTCCAGATTGCCGCGATAGCGAAGGGGCCGAGTGGCTACCCGAGTTCGATGCCTTCGGCGAGCTCGTCTATGCCATCGCAGAATATTTCAGGTTCAGCGCAGATAAGGCTTTTGTCCGGGAGCTCTGGCCTGCAGTCACCGCCGCGTTGAACTGCATGGCGCAATTACGGGCCACGCGCTTGACGCCCGAATACGAAACGCCGGCGCGTCGACGCTATTACGGTCTACTGCCCGAATCCATGAGCCACGAAGGGTACATGGGTCATCCAGCGCACGCGTATTGGGATGACTTCTGGGGTCTGCGGGGATTGAAAGACGGCATCGCGCTCGCCGCGACACTCGACGACGTACCCGCCTACGCCCAGTACACCCAACTTCTCGCGGATTTCAGGCGGGATGTTTATGCGTCAATTGCGCGCTGCGCGCGGGAGTTAACCCTCGATTTCATCCCCGGCTCCGCGGATCAGGCCGATCTGGATCCCACCGCCACGGCCATCGCCCTCGCGCCCGTCGATGAATTGGCGCATTTGCCCCGTAATCTGCTTGAACATACCTTTGACCTTTATCTGACGACGCTGCGGCGGCGGCATGCAGATCAGCACTGGCATAATTACACGGCCTATGAGATCCGGATCGCCGGGGCTCTGTTGCGCCTAGGACGCCGCAGTGATGCGCTTGAGGTACTCGCCTCCATGCAGGCCGACCAACGACCACGCGCCTGGCACCAATGGCCAGAAATTTCCTGGCGGGATCCCTTAAGCCCGAGCTTTCTGGGGGATTTGCCCCATACCTGGATCGCCGCTGAATACATTTTGGTCGTCACCGCACTGTTTGCTTTCGAAAGGGAGGCAGACGAGGCCTTGGTGATTGGGGCCGGCATCGCGGCTGCCTGGTTACGTGACTGCTTTGTGGTGGAGGTAAAAGCGTTGCCGACCCACTATGGTCCGCTGAGCTATACCCTGCGCCAGGTACATGCGGGCGCTTTACGCCTGCAGATCCCGGCCGGCATTACCATGCCGCGCGGCGGGATCATCATTCAACCGCCCCTCGATAGGCCTTTACGTCAGGTCACGGTCAATGAGGTACCGATCGAATCCTTTGGCCCCGACAGCGTGACTTGTCTGCACTGTCCCGCAGACATCGTGATGACATACTGATGTGCCGCTTATCAACTGATCTGCCGACTACCGCACTCCGTTTAAACCGCACGGATCACCCGCCATGACAACGTCCGCACCTGCGTCGCCCTATCCCAGACGACTCGGCCAATCTGACCGGCTGCTGATGACGTTAAACGCCAACGGCGCTGTCAATCGTTTCTCGTGTGGCGACATCTCGTTGAACCTGTTTCCCGGCAGTGAAATGGAGGGCGGTCCAACGAATGTGTACCTGCGCCGGCTTGCGCCCGACGGGTTCTCTAGCGCGACGCCGTTACTGGGCCCGAAAAGTCCCGCAAAATATTCAATCACCGAAGCGGGCTTCAACGCCGATGGCGCATGGGAAGGTATTGGCTTTTCGCTCCAGCTCGTCTTGTCACCCACCAGCCTTGCCTGGTTCTGGCAGGTAAGTCTGCAGAATCTGACCAGCGCAACGAGCGTGGTCGACTTGATCTATACCCAAGATCTTGCCCTGGCGGACTACGGTTTTCTGCGCACCAACGAGTACTACACCAGTCACTACTTGGACCACACCCCGCTCCTGCATCCTCAAGTCGGCACTGTGCTTGCGACCCGCCAGAATCTTGAGATGCGGGGTAGACACCCCTGGGTCGTCATCGGCTCGCTCCGTCGCGGCGTCGCCTTCTGTAGCGATGCACGCCAGTTCTACGGCTTAGGCCTGCGCCACCATACGGGGCCGGCGGCACTTCGCGGCGCGCTACCGGGTCGAGATCAGCACGAACATGCCCTGGCAGCCATCCAGGACAATGCGCTGACGCTCCCCATCGGTGAAACCGTCACCTGCGGTTTCTTTGGCCTATTCGAGCGTGACCATCCGGCGGCGAGTGACGGCTCTGATCTCGCGCGTGTGACGCACACCTTGACGCTTCCTGAAGCCCGCCCGCCGACGCCAGCGGCGGCGGCGCAAAGCGCACCGGCGCCGACCCTGTTCAGCGTGGCGTCTATTTTTATCGCGGCAGATTTGTCCGCCGCTGAGCTTGTCGCCTTTAGCGGTGCGACGTTGCGGCTTACGGAGCAGGACGCGACCGGTACACTCTCCGGTTTCACGCCGGACCATCGCCATATCGTGTCGAAGCGCAAGGAGCTACAGGTGTTACGGCCGCATGGCCAGATTTTGCGCACCGGCAGTCATGATTACCCTGAGGAGGCGTCGCTCACCACCACGGTTTGGATGGCGGGGGTTTTTAGTTCGATGCTGACACAGGGACATGTGGCCATCAATCGATGCCTGTCAGCGACCCATAGCTACTTGAGTCTATTCCGGGCGCAGGGGCAACGCGTCTTCGTCGAGATGGAAAACGACTGGCAGCTGCTTGATGTGCCCTCCGCCTGTGAATTCTCGCTGGATGGCTGCCGTTGGCGCTACCAGCAAGCCGACACCCATCTCGAAGTTTCCACGCAGATGCGGCGGGACACGCATGACATTATCTTCACCGTATCCGTGCTTGCCGGACCGGCCCGACGCTTCCTGATTTCGCACCACATCGCGTTCACTGGCGATAATGGCGCCAACGCCGGTGCGATAGCCTACCGTGTCTCAGACACAGAAGTCGTGCTCGAGCCCGCCGGAGGGACCGAGATCGGCACCCGTTTCCCGGGCGGTGGTTTCCGCATACGGCCAGAACCCGGCACCGTCGTCGAGCGGTTAGGCGGTGACGAATTATTGTTCTGTGATGGCCGCACGAGAGCACAACCGTTCTTTTGCATCATCACCGCGCCAAGCCGGCAAATCGGCCTGAATCTGCGCGTTGATTTGATCGCGCAGGAAACACGCGCGGCAACCGCCGATCCGCCCTCAACGTACTGGCGGAGGCTCTCGCGCGGACTCACGCTGCGCCTCCCGCACGACGCGTCCGCCGCGCGGGAGATCGAGGCCATCGACACTATCCTGCCGTGGTTCGCCAGCAATGCGATGGTGCATTATCTCGCACCGCGCGGGCTCGAGCAGTTTACCGGCGGCGGCTGGGGCACCCGGGATGTTTGCCAAGGTCCGCTTGAGTTATTGCTGTCGCTTGGTCATTTCGCCGAGGCCCGACATCTGCTCACCCAGGTATTCGCGGCGCAGAATGCG
Organism: uncultured Pseudomonadota bacterium; assembly: GCA_903825645.1. GTDB lineage: Bacteria > Pseudomonadota > Gammaproteobacteria > CAIKBL01. The sequence continues at coordinate 13,182 of CAIKBL010000050.1, forward strand.
GATGGCGATTGGCCGCAATGGTTCTGCTTTTTTCCCCGCGACCGACATCTCCGTGCGACCGACGCGCATGGCGATATTATTTTCTGGCCGCTCCTCGCGCTCGCGACCTATCTAGAAGTCACGACCGACGGCGCCCTGCTCGATGAACGATTGCCTTATTACACCCCGACAGACAGCCCGCGCGTAGAAATGGATACCCTTCTCGGCCATGTGAAACGGGCCCTCGGGTGCATTGAGTCGCGCTTGATTCCGGGCACCGCCCTCATCGCCTACGGTCATGGGGACTGGAATGACGCCATGCAGCCCTTCGATCCGGCGATGCGTGAGCGCTTGTGCAGTAGCTGGACGGTCACGTTGCATTACCAGACCTTGCGCGCGCTCGCCCGCGCCACCACGCTGATCAGCCGCGCGCAGGAAAGTGCCGCACTCATAGATGCTGCCGTAGTCGTCCGCGCCGCATTCCAGCAGATCCTTGTCGTCGATGAAGTGATCGCGGGGTTCGCCTACTTCCACCCCGATGGCCGCATCGACTATCTGGTGCATCCGCGAGATCAGGTGACCGGTCTGACTTACAGCGCGCTGCCAATGATCCACGCCCTCGCCCAGGACATGCTCACGCCGGCGCAGGCGGCGTCACATCTTAAGATCATCGCCGCGCACCTTCGAGGCGTGGATGGCGTCCGTCTATTCGATCGCCCACTGCGCTACCATGGGGGGATATGCACCTGGTTTCAACGCGCGGAAAGTGCCGCGTTTTTCGGACGCGAAATCGGACTTATGTATACCCACGCCCATCTGCGTTACTGCGAGGTCTTGGCTCGACACGGATCAGCGGAAGCCTTCTTTTTTGCGCTCTGCCAGGTCAACCCCATCGATGTCTGTGCCCGGATCCCGGGCGCGAAGCCGCGCCAGGCCAACTGCTATTATTCAAGTTCGGATGCGGCGTTTCCCGACCGCTATGTGGCGGCAGACCATTACGCGCAAGCCCTCCAGGGCACGGTGCCGCTTGAAGGTGGTTGGCGCATTTATTCCAGCGGTCCTGGGATCGCCGTCGGGCTGATCGTTCGCTCCCTCCTCGGTCTGCGTATCACGCAGGCGGGGTTAGACCTAGATCCGGTGATGTCCCTGGCCCTCGATGGACTCGAGGTTGAGATTGATCTCTTCGATCGGCCTTTCCGTGTGCGCTACCACGTTGGCGCACCGGGCTATGGTCCGGTCAGCGTTGAATTAAATGAGCAACCTTTAGCTTTCACGCGACTGCCCAATCCCTATCGCACGGGCGGCGCACGCCTCACTCGCGAGGCCCTGCTGAGCCACCCGCGCACGACGGGAAACAATCTGGTGATCCAGTTAGGCGCCGTGCCGTGGCCCGCCTGAAATCCGGGCTGGAAACGTCGAGGGGGCGCCCACCTCACCCGCCGAAGGCAGCCCCCATCGGGCGATTCCGCTCGATCGCCGCCTTGTTGCCCAAACACGGGTAAACTTGGCCAGGCGTTAACGCGTGCGGCCCATCATCGTTTTGGAAATAACATGCATCTCAGGCCCAACCACACCCGCTGGAAAAGTTCGTTCGCTCTGGCGTTAACCCTGATGCTAGTGTCCACCGCCATATGCTCGGCGGCCCCCACACCGGAGCAACTGCTTGCTATGGCGTTTGTCGACATCCCCAATCAGTCTTGGAAAATGGCGCGTTACGCGGTGACCTTTGCGCAATGGGATCTGTGCGTCAAAAAGGGCGGGTGTCAGGCCTATGACCCTGCGGATCAGGGCTGGGGACGCGATAACCGACCGGTCATCAACGTCTCTTGGGATGACGCGCAGAATTTTATCGATTGGCTCAATCTCGGCGCGCGACATCACTATCGATTACCCACCGAAGAAGAGTGGGTTTACGCGGCCCATGGTGGCACCACGACGGATTATTACTGGGATAGCGGGGTGGGAAGTGGGCATGCCAACTGCTACGGATGCGGCAGTCAATGGGACGGCAATCAAACCGCGCCCGTGGGTAGTTTTCCGCCGAATCCCTACGGGCTCTACGATATGCTCGGTAACGTCGCCCAGTGGACGGATACCTGTTGGGCGGAGGACTGCGTGCAACGGAGCCTTCTGGGCGGATCTTGGAGCGCAGATCCCCAAGACCTCCGGGTTAACTTCCGTGCGCGTCTTAAGGCGAGCAGCCGAAGTGCCCACAATGGGTTTCGTCTCATTCAGGATTAACCCGTGAGGCGCATGTTCGCGCGCATCACGGGATGCCGGTAGACCCCTGTTATCGGAATGCGGGGATCACTTCTTTCGCGAACAACTCCAGATGTTCATTGCTCCATTCCGGATGCAGGCCCGGCGGCACCGTCCAGCTGTACCAACGCGACGTGCCTGTCGCCTCGACGTAATCCTTGATCATCTCGATGGCCTTGGCCGGCTCTACGATGTGGAAGCCGCTCGCTTCGAGCTCGGCGCGATCGGCGTTCACTGGATGGAAGAAGTCCATACCGGCATCCGCGAACCATTTAGCATAACGATTGATTTGGTACGCGAAATGGGCCTTCGCCTCTTCCCAACGCTTATCCGGATCCCGCGCGACCATGAGCCACACGTAGCCCCCGGCAATTTCGTGATCGGCCGGATCTTTACCGATTTTTTTGAGCTGATCCCAATAAAGATTCGCGAAAGGACTGATGGGGCCTGTCGCGATATAGCCATAGCCGACACGTGCCGCGCGCCGCACGGCGACGTTACTGAAGCCGGCGATCCAAAGCTTGGGCGGTTGCTGGACCGGTCGGGGAAACAGCTGAATATCATTGTAGGTGTAATGCTTACCCTTGAAGCTGAAGCGCTCCCCCGCGAATAACCGTTGGATGATCTCAATCCCCTCATCCATGCGTTGCGCACGCTCTTTAGAATCGATGTTGAAACCCGTGAACTCCTCCACGCGGTACCCTACGCCCAAGCCCAATTCGAGCCGACCATTCGAAATCACATCGAGGGTGGCCGCGTCTTCCGCGACGCGAACGGGATCATGCAACGGCAACAGCAGAACGCTGGTGCCAATGCGAATACGTTTAGTGCGGGCCGCAATGGCACAACCAATCGGCAACATCGACGGCGAATAACCATCGTCAATGAAATGATGCTCGGACAACCAGACATCATCAAACCCTAATTGCTCGGCGTAGACGATTTGATCGAGCGTAGCGGCGTACACCTCTGCGTCAGAGCGCTGCCCTTGTGAAGGATTGCGAAAATCATACCAGAGGCCAAAAGTAAGCTTTTTTTTCATGGCGGGTTACTCAATGTTCAGATCCAAAAACGGAGTCGACTAATTGTAACGGCGCTCACGTCTATTTGTGCACCCGAGGAGCAATGAGGACGACGCTAGCGCCACGCGGCGCCGCGCCGCACAATGCATCGACCTTATTTGTTCAGGAGGAGTCGTCTCGTGTCATTCAAGTATTTGCGCATAGCGCAACACGACCATGTCCAGCTCGTGACCTTCACCCGCCCGGCGCGCGCCAATGCCGTCAATTATGACTTTCTGGTTGAAATCGAGGCCTGCGCGCACGCCTTGCGGGAAGCGCCCGAGATCCGCGCCGTGGTCTTCACGGGCGAAGGCAAGCATTTCAGTTCGGGGATGGATCTGGAGGATGACAGCGGCTATGACGTGCCGTTACTACTGCGCCGCCGCCGCATTCAGGCCGGTGCCCGCGCCATTACAGCCCTTTATGGCATAGACCAAATCACGATTGCGGCTTGGCGGGGCGCCGCCATGGGGGGCGGGGCCTGCCTCACCACCGCGCTCGATTTCCGCGTCGGGGCGGATAACTGTTTTATGTGTTACCCCGAAATCGATATCGGGATGAACTTGATGTGGCAGAGTTTACCGCTCGCGGTGCATCTGGTGGGACCGGCCCGAGCTAAACGGCTGGTCGTGGGGGGAGAGCACATCACCGCCCCAACACTCCTGGATTGGGGCATGTTGGACGAGATGGTGGTCCCAGAGGAAGTCGTGCCGCGGGCGATGAAACTGGCCACTTTCTATGCCAGCAAGCCGCCCCTAGCCGCCCAGATGATCAAGCAGAGCGTTAACCGGATTGCCTCGGCGCTTGATCACAGCATCATGCACATGGACATTGATCAAAATCTGCTGATGCGCACCACCCAAGACCAGTCAGAGGCATTCGCGGCTTATCTCGCGAAGCGCCCGCCACACTTTGTCGGGGAATGAAACGACTGTCTACCTGTAGTCCGACCGCCCGGTGCGGTGTCGGGGCGCCCTAACGGGCGCTCAAGCCCGCACGGCGGGATTGCGGACCAGTTTCTGACGCTCGCTGCGCTCGTAGGCTTTAGCTGGCGTGTTGACAATCTCCGACAGCTCGCCGGCTTGCTGCCCCGTCGCCACCCGCTCGTCACTGACCACCCCGTAGGTCGTCGAGCGCTGCCGCGCTTGGCGCCCCGCGCTCGCGATCATGGCTAACATCTCGAGCGAATTCGTTTCCTGTCCGTGACTCGCGCCGGCCGCCCGCGTAATACTTTCGTTCATCAGCGTGCCGCCGAGATCGTTCACGCCAGCGCCGAGACAGGCCACGACGCCGGCATGCCCCATTTTCACCCATGACGCCTGGATGTTGGTAATCAGCGGATTCAGCGCAAGGCGGGCCACGGCGTGCATCAGAATCGCCTCGCGGAACGTGGGTCCCTTACGTGCCTTCCCCTTGAGATAAAGGGGCGCTTCCATATGGACGAAGGGCAGCGGAACGAATTCCGTGAAGCCACCAGTTTCAGCCTGAAGTGCTCGAAGACCCAGTAAGTGTCGCGCCCAGTTCTCATAGCGATCAACGTGTCCGTACATGATCGTCGAAGTCGTTCGGAACCCCACTTCATGCGCGGTTCTCATGACTTCGAACCATTGCGCCGTGTTAATTTTGTCCGGGCATATCACCTTACGAACTTCATCATCGAGGACTTCGGCAGCGGTCCCCGGTAACGTATCAAGTCCCACCACATGCAGGCGTTCAAGATACGCACGCAAGGGTATTTTCAGTGTCGCGGCGCCCTGCCAGACCTCGAGCGGCGAGAACGCATGCACATGCATCGCCGGCTCCACCGCCTTAACGGCCGCCACGATGTCGAGATAGGTCTGACCCGTGTATTGCGGGTGAATGCCCCCCTGCATGCAGACTTCGGTGGCCCCACGGGACCAACCTTCGCGCACCCGCCGCTGAATTTCAGCTATGTCCAGATCGTAGGGCTTCCCGCGCAGATTTTCCGACAGCTTCCCTTTCGAAAACGCACAGAACTGACATTTGAAATAGCAGACGTTCGTATAGTTGATATTACGGTTAACGACGTAACTCACCACGTCCCCGTTGTGGTGTCGACGCAAGGTATCCGCGGCCTGACACACGTACGCGAAATCATCTCCTCTCGCCTGGAAAAGACGGACGATCTCAGCCTCGCCGAGTCCCTCTCCCGCACAAGCACGGGCCACGGCGGCGGCTACTTCAGGTGACACCCGCGTCGGCAACTTGGCCAGCAACCCCAAGTCATGCGCACTCGGCGTCACCTCATCCCCGGGACACCACGGATCCGGGCGCGGCAAACCCTCGGCATCAATCGCCTGCAACACCGGCGTGCGAAACACAGGGGCGAGCCAGGTTTCGCCGGCGAGCGCGTAACGCGGATAGACGGTCAGGCGCTCCTGCAGGAGCTTTCCGGCCGCGGCGGTTGCTGCGGTTAATTCATCCAAATGCGGCCAGGGTGCTTCAGGATTCACGTAATCCGGGGTCAACGGCGACACGCCACCCCAATCGTTGATCCCCGCCCCGATCAGTTGCGGCAGGACCCCGGGACTCAGGTTTGGCGGCGCCTGGATACTCATCTCTACGCCGAACAGCACGCGTGCCAGCGCCAAGGTCCACAACATCTCCGCCAAGTCGGGCTCTGGCGCGTCCACCATTTTGGTGCCCGCTTTAGCCCGGAAATTCTGGATGATAATTTCCTGAATATGGCCATGACGGGCGTGAATGGCGCGAATGGCCAGCAACGACTCGATCCGCTCCTGGCGCGTTTCGCCGATGCCGATCAATATCCCCGTCGTGAACGGAATACGTGCCCGACCGGCATCCTCCAATGTCTTGAGCCGCACCGCCGGCACTTTATCCGGGGAGCCATAGTGCGGCATCCCCTTTTCGGTCAATCGCTCCGCCGCCGATTCGAGCATGATACCCATGCTGGGCGCGACCGCGCGCAAACGCGTCAGTTCGCCCGGATCTAACGTGCCTGGATTAAGATGCGGAAAGAGCCCGGTCTCGCGGAATACCGCCTCGGCCGCAGCGCGTAGATAGTCGAGCGTGCTCTCGAAACCCATTTTCGCGAGCGCGGCGCGGGCGGCCTCGTAGCGCAGTTCGGGTCGCTCACCGAGCGTGAAGAGCGCTTCCTTACAGCCCATCGCTGCCCCATGCCGGGCGACCTCGATGACTTGTTCAATCGACAGATAGGGCTGTTCTACTTTTTTGGGTGCCTGGGCGAACGTGCAGTAATGGCAGACATCGCGGCAAAGATGCGTCAGCGGAATGAAGACCTTACGCGAATAGGTCACCACATTGCGGAACCCGGCATCCCGGATGACCGTCGCCGCCGCCATCAGCGACGCCGTGTCTATCCCCGTGATGAGATCAAGGGCTTCCGCATCGCTCGGCAATTGACCGCCCATCGCGCGCTCAAGCACGGTCCGCATGCTTACCACGCGGATTGCACCTGATGTCGCGGCAGGACGCGCGTCTGAATCTCGCGATCGCATAGATAGGCCAAGGTTTCTGCTTCGGTGTCGTAAGTCATTAAGTTTCTCAGATCATCGGGGGTGTCGATGTCAAATGCCAAACCGGGCAGACTAAGCACCTGAACCGCGGCGCCCGCCACTTCGGCTGCAGCGCAATGGGCCTGGAAACTTTCCCGGCCAAAATGAAATTCCATTAGGCCCGGTGGCGAGACCGCCAGGGCATTGGTGCCGAAACCTTCTCGGTCGGCCACGATCGTTATCTGGGTCGGGCCGTGATGCTGGCGCACAATCGTTTCGATTTCATCCGCGGTAGCCATCGGCACGTCCCCTGGCAGCATGAGCATCCGGGTTTCGCCACGCCCTGCAAGAAACTCGCCTGCTTGGCTCACCGCGCGCGAGAGCCCACGGCCTTCTTCATGCAGCGCACAAATCCCGAATTGGCGCGCCAAGCCGGGGACGGCTTCTTCCTGACTCACCAACAACGTACCCGATACGCCTCGGCAACGACCGAGCGTTGTGAGCAGGTCCTGCAACATCACCCGCGCAAGTTGAGCACGCTCCACGTCCGTCAGCACTGCACTGAGGCGCTGCTTGGCAAAGACGAACGGTTTGACGGGAATGACCACCCACATCGGGCTTAATCCGCGTCCCGCACAACTGGAAAAGGGCCGGTTGTCACCATTTTCGCAACGCGCTCAATTGGTCAATAAAATCAAGGGTGCTGCGGGCCAATGCCACTTTGTCAGCTAACGTTACCATGACGGATGGCGCGGCGATAGCAGACAAATCCGAGCGCCCCACGGTTCCAATCAGCGCCTCATCCTGAGCGTCCAGAATGAAACCGTCAAGGATATCTGCGTAGTGCTCAGCCACCGCTGATGCCGTCAATGGCATCTTTAACTCGCGCATCATTTTCGCCGTAGGTCCCTTGATGGCGAGCCCCGCCACAATCGGCGATATCGCGACCACGGGCACCTGCAGACGCTGTAACAGTGGCCGCAATCCCGGTACTGCGAGTACCGGGTCAATGCTGACGAAGGGATTCGAGGGGCACAGGATGACCCCCGCCAGCTGGGGATCTTCCAACCAGTGTCGGGCTAGCGGATTCAACGTCGCGCTGGCGCTTCCTTCGAAGGTGAACCCCGTGACCTCCGGCCTGCATTGATCGCGCACGAAGTAGTGCTGGAAGCCTAAATTGCCCTGGGGCGTATGCACCACCGTCCTGACCGGGACATCGCTCATGGGCAACATGGCATGACGGATCCCTAAGGCGGTGGCAATCTCACGGACGACTTCGGTAAGCGAGGCTCCGGCTTGTAGCCGCTGCGTCCGCGTGACGTGGAGCCCAAGATCTCGATCACCCAGACGGAACCAAGCTTCGCCGCCCAGCTGCTGCAGGGCCTCCATGAAACCCCAGGTCTCATCGCGCCGGCCCCAACCCAAATCGGGGTGACTCAGCCCGGCGAGTGAGTAGGTCAGCGTGTCGATATCCGGACAGATCTGGAGACCGAGGTGTTCGAAGTCATCCCCCGTATTGACGAGAAACGCAAGCGCGTCGGGTCCTAGCAATTTCGCGAGCCCAACCGCTAGCTTGGCGCCCCCCACGCCGCCCGTGATCGCCAGATACCGGGCGCTCATCGAAACATATCTTCCGCCACGGGTCGCACCAGATCTTGCGCACTCTGAGTGGAATCATCGGGCGGTAACCCCTGGATGAGGACCGCAGGTGTCTGCTGCACACTCTCGCCCATCAGCAGGCAGGCCGTGGCCGCGAGGGAATCCACCCGGTTGATGATGGTGACTTTTAACTCACGGCCAAATAAATCGTGGGTCCCGCGCAAATCGTCCAGCACTTTCACCCCGGCGCAGCCGATGGTGCCGCCGATCGTGCCCAGTCGCCACGCTCGATTCATGCTGTCGGCAATGATGACGCCGCATTGGCGCCCGGTCGCGTCCGCCACCGCCGCACGCATGCGCCGGGCAGACTCGTCCGGATCGATGGGGAGTAATAACGCACACTCGCCGCCTGCGTGTTCGATATTGGACTGATCGATGCCGGCGTGTGCGCCCACATTGCCGAGCCGATGCCGCATGATGAGCACCCCGGGTTTCTTGCGCATGACCTCGGTCGATTCATCCAAGATCAGTTGTACGAGGCGTGGATCTTTATCGGTCTCTGTCGCGAGCTCGATGGCCCGTGGGCCCGGCGTGACGTCGGCCAGCGGGATCAGACGTCCTTCCGCCTTGGAGACAATTTTTTGCGCCAGCACGAGGATGTCCCCATCCTGTAGCAACACCGGCAGACGCGCCAGTCCGGCCAGCAGAATGGCCACGAGATCATCGCCGGCCTTGACCAGCGGGATACCCGGAATTACGTGAAACTGCAACACACTATCCATCCCCTCGCACCTTGGTGGAGCTGCACCTTACGCCCTCCCGAATCGTTTTAAAATCCACCCGCGTCTTAACCGCTGACATTCCGCGCGCGAACATCACCGCTACCCTGCCGCAGCTCGGACGCCTGCTCGCCCGGACCAGCGTGCCGTCGACCATGCAGCATGGATGTAATGCGCAACGTCCGCCCTCCCTGCGTTTTCCTCTGCGCATGAAATCGCGATTCCTCCTGGCCAGGGCATGCAATATCCAGCAGCCATAACGGCTGGTTGAAAAACACTGCCTAGGCCTCGGACTGGGTGACGCAGTGCTTCTCGTTCTTGCGGGCGTTGCCGTCGTCCCAGTCAAAGCCGACAATCAACGTCCCGCGCAGCCTCGCTGGGCCGCACGACCATTTCCAGAAAGGTTCTCCTATGCATAAAGACGGCGTTGCGCTTGCCGTCGGCCTCCAGATTCAGGCCACCCTCTCGGCACTGCTCAAGACGCTGCTGACGCGTCTTAAAACCACCTTGAGCACGCAGGGCCCTGTTGCTGAGCAACTGGATTCCGTGCAGGTCGTGAGCTACGAGCTCGCATTTATAACAGCTGAGTTGCATGCAATGCGCGCCATGCTTGAGTACGCGCAGGCTTGCGAAACCCAAGGCGATGCGGCCCTCGAAACGAGCATGGCGCTCGTCTTTGCGGCCGATGTGATCCCCAAAATCCGTTATCGCTTTGAGAAAATTAGGCACGCCGTTCAGCTGACCTCGGTCGAATACCTGGCGACCTTTGAGCAACCTGTGGTACTCGAATTCTGCGCCTGCTTTAACGATCCGCAGGCGCTTGAACAGGTCGGACGCGCCATCCTGACGGCAGGCAATTGTGGGCGTGCGCTGTTGCCCGAAGACAAGCAAATCATTGCCGCCAGCTTTGCCCGAGTCGCTACGGAAATCGTCATGCCCCGCGCAGAAGCGATCCATCGCGAAGATCTCACCGTCCCAGACGAAATCCTGAGCGCCATCGCCGAGATGGGGTGTTTCGCCCTTTCAGTCCCTGAGCGTTTCGGCGGCACTGCCCCCGATGGCGGGCATGACAACCTCTCCATGGTAGTCGTGACTGAAGAATTGTCCCGCGGCTCGCTCGCGGCGGCCGGGAGTCCGTTGACCCGCCCTGAAATCGTCACCCGCGCCCTGCTTGCCGGCGGCGATGAAATCCAAATGGCGCGCTGGTTGCCCGAGATCGCACGCGGCAACCCTCTGTGCGCCATCGCGGTGACCGAGCCGGACTGTGGCTCAGATGTCGCCGCGGTGCGCTTACGGGCAGTCCCGGTGGCCGGCGGCTGGTGCCTGAATGGCGCCAAAACCTGGTGTACGTTTGCCGGCAAAGCAACCTTATTGCTCGTGCTCGCCCGCACCGATCCGGATCCGGCAGCGGGCCATCGTGGTCTGAGCCTGTTCCTGCTGGAGAAGCCGCCGACGGATGAAAAATCCTTCGCCGTGGATCTACCCGGCGGCGGCGTGCTCTCCGGCAAGGCCATCCCGACCCTCGGCTATCGCGGCATGCATTCCTACACGCTCTTTTTCGATAACGTTTTTATTCCCGCCGATAACCTTGTCGGCGGATCGAGCGCGGCAGGAAAAGGTTTTTACCTCACGATGGCGGGTTTCGCGGGCGGGAGACTGCAAACCGCGGCCCGTGCCTGTGGACTGATGCGCGCCGCGTTCGATGCGGCGGCCCGTTACGCCGGCGAGCGCCGCGTATTTGGTCGGAAGCTCGCCGATTATCAGCTGACCCTGGCCAAACTGGCCGTGCTCGGGACTTCGCTGCGTGCCTGCCAGCAGATGACCTACCACGTCGCCGCCCTGATGGACGCGGGTGCCGGCCAGATGGAGGCCAGTCTGGTTAAGCTCTACGCCTGTCGCGCGGCGGAGCAACTGACCCGGGAAGCCTTGCAGATCCATGGCGGCATGGGGTACTCAGAGGAAACGAGCGTGAGCCGCTACTTTGTCGATGCAAGGGTCTTGTCCATTTTTGAGGGCGCTGAAGAAACCCTTGCGCTGAAGGTCGTGGCCCGTGACCTCATCCTTAATGCCTGAAGGCGGGAGATTGTTTGGTGATTGACTACACCCAGCTACTCGGCAAAGTCGTCGACGAGCGTGAAACCCGTTTTCGCGTGGAAGACACCCTGCTTTACGCCCTGTCGATCGGCATTGGCGCAGATCCGATCGACCGAGATCAACTCAAGTACGTCTATGAGCAGGGCCTGGAGGCCGTGCCCTGCATGAGCCTCGTGCTGGGTTATCCGGGTTTCTGGCTGAAAGATCCGCAGTATCAGGTGGACTGGCCCCGCGTGTTACACGCCGAGGAGTCGTTTGAAATCCACGCCCCCCTGCCGGTAGCAGGCACCATTCACGCCCGCACCGTCATTACCGGGATTATTGATCGCGGCAAGGAAAAAGGTGCCTATCTCTATTCCACGAAAGAAGTCCGCACCGAAGCGGGCGGGACGCTACTCGCAACGGTGCGCTCGGCGTCCGTCGCACGCGGTGATGGTGGCTTCGATGGGCCGACCGGTCCGATCGACAAGCCGGTGGCCATCCCGACGCGCACGCCCGACCTCATCTGCGACTTACCCAGTCTGCCGCAACAGGCCTTGCTGTATCGCCTGTGCGGCGACTTGAATCCACTGCATGTCGATCCCGCCGTCGCGCGGCGTGTCGGCTTCGAGCGACCGATTCTGCACGGTCGCTGCACCATGGGGATAGCCCAGCACGCGATCCTGAAAAGCTGCTGTGGCTATGTCGCGCAACGCCTCAAATCGATGCAGGTTCGCTTCACTGCACCCTTCATGCCCGGCGAGACGCTCCGCACCGCGCTCTGGCACGACGAGCATGGGGTGTTTTTCACCGCCACGGCGCTCGAACGCGGCGTGATGGTCCTGAATAATGGCTACGCTGCAATAGGGCCCGCCTGATGCTCTCCCCTGCCGCTCTTGTGGGTTTACGCATCGATGCCCGGGAAGTCGCCTACAGCGCCGCCGACACCCTACTCTATGCCTTGAGCCTTGGCTTCGGGGCCGATCCCCTGGATGCTCACCAGCTCGGTTATGTCTATGAGCAGGCACAGCAGGTAGTCCCGACCTTCCCGCTGGTCGTCGGTTATCCCGGTTTCTTCATGCGCGATCCCCGCTTTACGCTCGGCTGGGATCGGCTCCTGCATGCCGAAGAACATTTGGTCCTGCACCGGCAGCTGCCGCCCGCCGGGATTGTGCGAGATTGCACCCATATCGACGCCCTCGTCGATCGGGGCGCTGACAAGGGTTGTTTTGTCCAGACCCGCAAGGAGCTGCACAGCGAGAACGACGGCCTGCATTTGGCGACCCTGTATTCGAACCTGTTGTGCCGCGACGACGGTGGCGGTGGCAGCGGCGGCACGCCAAGACCGGCACTCGAATCCGCGCCTGCCAGCAGCCCCGATCGACTTGAGACGGTCACGACACTGCCCCAACAGGGCTTGCTGTATCGGCTCTCTGGCGATACCAATCCGGTGCATGTCGATCCGGATGCGGCGCGCCGCGCCGGCTTTGATCGCCCTCTTTTGCATGGCCGTTGCACGCTCGGCCTGGCAGTTCACGCGGTGATGCGCGCTTGCCTCGCCTATGACGGCGCGGGGATTACAGAAATCATGGTCCGGTTCGCGGCCCCCTTCTTTCCCGGCGAGACTCTGCAGGTCTCGTGCTGGCAAACGCGCGACAAAATCCAGTTCGCGGCCGCCAGCGCTGAGCGCGGCATCCCCGTGCTAAGCCATGGACTGATCCGCCTCGCTGACTGAGTCCGGCAAGGCAGACCTATGCCTGCTTCGCCGGGACAGTTAAGATCGGTAACCACTTAGTGATAACTGAATCCCATGCAGGACATTCTTCGCGGGCTTCGCATCGTCGAGGCTTCGGCTTTTATTGCCGCACCGATGTGTGGCATGACGCTCGCCCAACTGGGCGCGGATGTCATTCGTTTTGACCAGATTGGTGGCGGCATCGATTATCGACGCTGGCCGGTCACTGCAGACAATCACAGCATCTACTGGGCGGATCTGAACAAAGGGAAACGGTCTCTTGCGGTGGACTTGCGGCAGCCCGAGGGACGCGGTCTCATCGCAGATCTCATCGCCGCGCCGGGGCCCAATGCGGGGATCCTCTCCACCAACCTGCCCGCCAAGGGCTGGCTGGCCTATGAGACCCTGTGTCAGCGACGTCCGGACGTCATCCAGATGGCGATCGTCGGGGATCGCCACGGTGGATCTGCCGTCGATTACACGGTCAACGCCCAGGTCGGTTATCCGTTCCTGACGGGCCCGGAAGGCGACGATCGCCCCATCAATCATGTGCTACCGGCGTGGGATATCACGACCGCGATGCTGGCGGCAACTAGCCTGTTGGCTGCCCTTCGCTTCCGCGATCAATCCGGGCAGGGGCAGAAAATTGAGCTGGCGCTCGCCGACGTCGCCCTCGCGATGGTCGGTAATTTAGGGTTTATCGGTGATCGGGTGATCAACGGGAGCGAGCGGACGCGCGGCGGTAATTATCTTTATGGTGCCTTTGGGCGCGACTTCGTGACCGCCGACGGCACCCGCATGATGGTGATGGCCATCAGTGCCAAGATGTGGAGCGGCCTGCTCGCCGCCACGGGCCTAGCGGACGACATGCAGGCCGTTGCCCATCGCCTCGGTCTCGACTTTGCGCGCGAAGGGGCACGTTATACGGCACGTCGAGAAATCGCGGCGGTCCTCGACGGCTGGATCGGGGCGAGACCTTTCGCTGCCGTCGCCGCCGCGTTTAATGCCGAAGGGGTCTGTTGGGGGAAATATCAGACGCTCACTGAACTCATCGATCATGATCCTGATGTCACCCCGGCCAATCCGATTTTCCATGCGGTGGCGCAACCCGACATTGGCACCTACCCCGTGCCCGGATTGCCCGCCCATTTCAGCGCTGTCGCGCGCAGTCCAGCGCGGCGCGCCCCTCGCCTTGGCGAGCATACCGACGAAATCCTGTCCGAGATCCTGGGCCTGTCGAGCGGCACGATTGGCGATCTTCATGACCGTGGCATCGTCGCCGGCCCTCCTTGACCTTTAACTTGCACGGAAACTACGCATGAGCACATCTCGCCAGGATATTTTTTCAGGAACTAAAGAGGTGGAAAGTCACCTTCAGATTGATCTCGTTCGACTCGAACCTTACTTGCAGAAACATATCCCCGATTACGCGGGACCGATTACGCTCAAACGTTTCAAAGGCGGGCAATCGAATCCGACGTACCAGTTGGTCACACCGAATCGCAGCTATGTCCTGCGGCGCAAACCTTCGGGTACGTTGCTGCCTTCAGCGCATGCCGTCGACCGCGAATATCGGGTGATCAGCGCGCTGCACGGCGTCGGGTTTCCAGTACCGCGCCCGTTCGTGCTGTGTGAAGATACCAGCGTCATTGGGGCAATGTTCTACGTGATGGAGATGGTGGAAGGCCGCGTCCAGTGGGAAATGACACTGCCCGGGATGTCACCGGCCGAACGCGCCGGGATCTATGACTCGATGATCAGTACCCTCGCGCATCTTCAACGCATCGATTACAAGGCCGTTGGATTGGGCGATTTTGGTAAGCCGACCGACTATTTCGCGCGCCAGATTTCGCGCTGGGGTAAAACCTACGGGGTCTCCGAGACCACCCCGATCCCGACGATGCATCGACTCAGCGCGTGGCTCGCCGTGAACGTGCCCGACAACGATGAAACGACGCTGGTCCATGGCGACTACCGCATGGACAATGTGATCTTCCACCCCACCGAGCCGCGGATCGTCGCCGTCCTGGATTGGGAACTGTCCACCCTCGGTCACCCGCTGGGTGATTTCACCTACCAACTCCTGCCTTGGTTGCTCAAGACCATGGGCGACAAGGTCAGCAACCTGGGGGGGCTCGATCTCCCGGTGCTCGGCATCCCGACCATGGAGCAGTACATCGCGCGGTATTGCGCGTTGACGGCACGCGCCGAAATTCCCCATCTGGAGTTTTATTCCGCCTATACCGTCTGGCGGTTAGCCTGTATCTATCAGGGGATCATCAAACGCGTCGAGGAAGGGACCGCGGCGAGCGCCGACGCCCCCAAGAGTGCCGATTTGGTCAGCGAACTCGCCGCCATTGCCTGGACCTACGCGGTAAAAGCCGGAGCACACTAACTGATGAACATTGATACCTTGCGTTTTCCTCATTTCGAGTCCCCGCCCGAAGTCGACGCCTTGCGTCAGGAAGTCCGGGCTTTCTTGGCCGAAGAGCTGACGACGGTCAAACCGGTCATGCGGAGTAATACCTGGGACGGCGTTGACCCCGCCTTCAGCCGCAAGTTGGGGGCCCGTGGCTGGCTCGGCATGACGCTGCCGAAAACCTATGGTGGTCACGAGCGCAGTATGCTCGAGCGTTATGTGGTGGTCGAAGAGACCCTCGCTGCCGGCGCGCCCGTCGGCTACCACTGGATCGCCGACCGACAGAGCGGCCCCATGGTCGTGCGCCTCGGCACAGAAGCCCAGAAGCACAAAATTGTGCCCGCGATTGCCCGCGGAGAAGCCTGCTTCGCCATCGGCATGAGCGAGCCGGATTCCGGCTCCGATCTCGCCTCCGTAAAAAGTCGCGCGGAAAAGGTGCCCGAAGGCTGGCGCCTTAACGGCACCAAGTTGTGGACCACCGGGGCGCATCGGGCCAACTACATGATCGCTCTGTTTCGGACAGATTCCTCCCCCGATGCCAAGCACCGCGGTCTCTCGCAATTTTTGATCGATATGAACGAAGTCTCTGGCATTACCCCGCGTCCCATCCGCGACCTCACCGGTAGGCGGCATTTCAACGAGGTATCCTTCGTCGACGCGCTGCTGCCCGCGGACGCCCTCCTGGGCAAAGAAGGCGACGGCTGGAAGCAGGTCACCGCTGAACTCGCCTATGAGCGCAGTGGACCCGAGCGCTACCTGTCCTGTTTTGTGCTACTGACGGAGCTGGTCAAAATCCTTAAAGGCGGCAACGCGAATGCTGAGATTCTCGCCAAGTTAGGCAAGGAAATCGCGTGGGCAACCAGCCTGCGCAACATGTCCCTGTCGGTGGCGGGCATGTTGAGCGCCGGCCAGGATCCCAGTCTCCAGGCGTCCGTGGTGAAAGATCTGGGCTGTCATTTCGAGCAGCGACTGCCCGGCCTTGCCCAGGAGCTTGTCGAGCTCGAACCCACGCTCGCGGGCACCGGAGTCGATTACCAACAGGTCCTCGGCAATCTGATGCAACTCGCGCCTTCCTTTTCACTGCGCGGCGGCACACTCGAAATTCTGCGCGGCATTATCGCGCGTGGACTGGGGGTACGATGAACGACACACAGAAAATGCTTGAAGACAGCGTCACACGGCTGTTTAGCGATTTGATCACGCGCGAAGCGCTGACCCGTATCGAGGAGACCACCTGGGATGTCCCATTGTGGCAGGCCATTACCGATCTGGGACTGCCGCAGGTCTTAATCAGTGAAGCCCGCGAGGGCATGGGGGGCAGTTGGGTCGATGCCTTCCTCGTCGCGCGAGCCTGCGGCCGTCATGCCGTCCCGGCCCCCGTGCCGGAACAGATGTTGGCAGGTTTCCTCTGTGATCAGGCGAGTCTGTTGCTACCGGCCGGCATCGCCGGCGTGCTGCCCGCGCCCGTGCCGGTGGCGGCGCTCAAGGGCGATAACGCCAGCTTCAGTGCGGCACGTGTGCCCTGGGGTCGACACGCAGACTTCTTTGTCGGGTTAACGGAGGCCGGCCATCTGGTGATGCTATCCAACACCGGGGTGACGGTGCGGGAAGAGGCGAATCTGGCCCGTGAGCCACGCGATCACCTCACCTTCGAGGCTACCCCCCTGATTGGACATGCCGCCGGCGGCCTCCCCGCCGACAGCGTGCGCTGGCTTGGGGCCCTGCTCCGCAGCGCCCAGATTTCAGGTGCGGCCGCCGCCTGTCTCGAGCTGAGCGTCAAATACACTTCCGAGCGTGTACAGTTCGGTCGCGCGCTTTCGCAGTTCCAGGCAATTCAGCACCATCTTGCGGAAATCGCCGGTGAAATGGCGTCCGTCGATACCATGGCCATGGTCGCGTGTCGGGCGTTCGATGCGCGTGGCATCAACGGCACCGATCGCAACGCGCGTTTTGACATCGCCGTAGCGAAATGTCGCGCCAGCGAAGCCGTCGAGCCCATCACGCGGCTGAGTCACCAGGTGCATGGCGCGATTGGTTTTACCTACGAATATGATCTGCAGTTCCTGACCCGACGACTATGGTCCTGGCGCGCCGAGTTCGGTGCCCAGGGAGAATGGGGTAAATATCTGGGTGGTGTAGCCATGGATCAGGGCGGCGATCAGCTGTGGCCCTATATGACCGCCTAACCGCGTCGGACCCGAAATATCAATTCAATGAGTGATGAGTGAGCACAAACCATGAGTAATGATCTGCTGTTATTCGAGAAACACGGGCACGTCGCCAAGGTCACCATTAACCGCCCCGATAAGCGTAACCCGCTCGGACTGGCCGGCGATGGTGAGCAGTTCCAGGCGATGGCCAAACGGGTGAACGATGATTTCGATATTCGCTGCCTCATCATGACCGGGGCTGGCCCCGCTTTTTCCGCGGGTGGCGATCTGAAGGCCATGCGCGAGCGCTCTAACGAGTTCGGCGTGGACAATCTGCGCCTGCGCGATCACTACCGCAGCGGGATCCACGGGATTATCAAAGCCATGTGGGGCATCGAGGTGCCCATTGTCGGCGCCATCAACGGTCCCGCGATTGGACTCGGCGGTGATGTTGCCTCCCTGTGCGACATTCGTCTGTCGGCTGCCAGCGCCAAGTTCGGCGCGACGTTTCTCAAGATAGGGCTGTTGCCCGGTGATGGCGGTGCCTGGTTGTTGCCCCGCATCGTGGGTTGGTCCCGCGCCGCACAGCTCTTCTTTACAGGCGATTTAGTGGATGCGAACACCGCTCGTGAATGGGGCTTGGTGTCGGAAGTGTATCCGGACGATCAGCTCATGGCAGAAGCCGAAAAGCTGGCGGCCAAAATTGTGCAGCAACCGCCCCAAGCCCTGCGCATGACTAAGCGCCTGATGCGCGACGGCGTCAACGCCAATTTCGACGCCATCATGGAAATGTCAGCGGCGATGCAAGTCCTGGTGCAGCGCACCGATGATCACATGGAAGCACTCGACGCTTTCTTCGAAAAACGTCCACCTGTGTTCACGGGCAAGTAAATGAGCGTGATACCCTCACTGCCGGCTGACATCGCCGAACCTGCTGAGCTCGTGGCCGCGATCCGCGCGCGGCGCGGCGGGGGCCTTTTCAACCTAGATCGCATGTTGCTGCATAGTCCCGCCTTCGCGAAAGGCTGGAACGTCTTTATGGGTGCGGTTCGAACCGAGCTTTCGGTGTCGCCCAAATTGGGCGAGCTCGCCATCTGTGTCGTGGCCGTGCTGAACGGCGCAGAATACGAATTCATCCACCATGCGCCAATTTTTAGAAACGCCGGTGGCACGGAAGCACAGATATCCGCGCTCCGCGATCCGGCGGCCGCGGCGGTGAGTCCGTTGTTCACGCCGCTGGAGCAGAATGCCATTCGCCTGACCATTGCCATGACCCGCGATCTCAAAGTCGATGATGCCCTCACGACCGAATTACGCGCGCACATGCCAACGGATCAGGCGCTCGTGGAATTGATCGGTACCATCGCGGCCTACAATATGGTGTCCCGTTTCCTGGTCGCGACGGGGATCACGCCAGAATAACCCTCCCCCCATCTGCAAAGGAGAAACCATGGACGAATCTGCATTCAGAACGCGGCTGACGGCGCTCGGCGCTACGCCCTTACACCCCGTGGAATGGGTCCCAGGCCACGCCACGCAAGATCACACGCACCCTTTTGATGCCTACGGATTCGTCCTGCGGGGAGAATTCACCCTCACCACGAGTGTGGGTGAAACCTTCCTGCCGGCCGGCTCTCATTTCTATCTGAAAGCCGGCACCGTGCACCACGAAACTGCGGGCCCCGAAGGCACGCAAGTCTTGGGTGCGCGCATCGAGCCGGTCTGATCCGCGCCAGAAAACGCCTAACCGCGTAGCGGCAAGGGATCGCCCGCCAGGTATTTATTGCCGCTCACGATTTTGAACTTACCCTTGATCGCGGCTTGGAAAGCCGCCATGTGGGCGGTGGCGAAATGCGCATCCAGCGCGGCCTGATCCTGCCAGGCCTCGGTGATGTGGATCAGATCTGCACGGGTGACATCCTGCGCAAAGACATAGCTGACACATCCGGCTTCCGCATTGGAGGCCTCAATCATCTGTTGGAGCGCGGGCAACAAGCCGGTTAAATCCTGCGTCGCCACTTCTGCTTTGGCATGAACAATCAGCATGCTCAATTTCCTTTATGGGTGGTAAGTTTCGCCAATCTCGTGGTTGGGCAGGAAGCCCCTGCCCCGCTACCCCGGATGTCGCGCGATAGGCTCAGGTCGGACGTGCCGATACCAGCCAGGTCGCACTCAGCATGCGCACCGTTCCGGCCGAGACATAAGGCGTCAGCGCCACCGTAAGCGCCTCCAGCACTCGCGTCTTATCAGTCGTCGAGGCCTCATCAAAGGCCTGCGCTGCAGGTCCCATGTGCGTCATTTGTTCGATGGCATCCTCGAGACTCCCCAGATCGAGCAACGCCTCATGAGGCGTCAAGGTCACGCGTTGGAAGCCCGCACGCTCGAGCGTGCCGCAGACATGATCCGGATCTGCGAAGGCAAAGGGGCCCGGCGCGTTCGGCGCTAGCGGCGCGGGGCGCGGCAATATCTCGAACGCCGCCCGAACGGGGACCGCCATCCAGGGATTCAATTTGAGTGCCTGCCAGCAAATAAAGCTGAGCCGCCCCGTCGGCCGAAGCGCGCCGTGCAGATTGGCGAAGGCACCGAGCGGATCGGGGAAAAACATCACACCGAAACGGGAAGTCACGAGATCCAAGCTCGCGGGCTC
>CAIKBL010000051.1 GCA_903825645.1 uncultured Pseudomonadota bacterium
GCACCAGCAAGTCGATTGGCGCTTCGGCGTTAAGGATCTGGCGGGCGGCATAATCCAACAGTCCATGGAGCGTTTCGTGAAATTCTTCAGGCGAAAACTCATCGAGCTTACGTCGGCCTTCCAGCCGCGGACGCAGCCATTCTGACAGCGTTGAGGCAAGCACCTCATCCGACAGATTCGGGAGGTTGATCTCCGGACACCACACGCGGAGGTTTTCGATCCGTAGCTGCCATTCACGCAAGCCTTCACGCCAGGGCAGGGCTTGCAGGCCTGCTTGACGAATACCTTCGAGTAGCAGATCAGCCGTTGCGGCGTCACGGGTGGTGGGGACGAGCCGGTCGGTTAACATAAGGGCGCTAAATCTGCGTTGATCCCGTGTTTCGACGGCGTGCGTTTCGGTGTTGAAACTCAACGAGCGGGCGTGTGTAAAGCGTGTCGGGAAGGTGGCTTCCAGCACGGTTTTATCGAGTGGCGCTGCCCGCAGGATAAGACTAACGCGATTGTCGAAGCGAATTTCGGCAATGGCGAGCCAGGGCTCGCCGACGAGTGTCGATTCATGCAGCAACTGGGCGCCACGGCCGTTGCTCAGTTGATAACGCCGTGGATTGTTCACATCCATGCGCGCAATTCGGTCCGGATAGGCGAGGGCTAGGATCAGCCCAATTTCATCTGCTGCGGGGGGCAGGCTAGCGATCTCTGTCGCCTTGAGACGCCGTCGCCACATCTGGGCCGCTTGATCGATGCGCTGCAGGGCGCCCAGATCGGCCTGCTGGCGCGAAAGCCTGCCCGTGCGGAGCGCATGCAATGCGGTCATACGGGTGAGGAGAGCATCGCTTCGCCGCGCATCACCCCGCAAGGGATCTCGCGCGTCGAGCATGGCCGCCACGTCACAGGCAACGCCACTCAAGGCGCCGGGTGCGCGAAGCATCGCGTTGCCGAGACGGGGATGGACACCGAGTTCAAGTAGGCGTTTCCCGTGCGCAGTCGGCCGACCCGTCGCATCGACAGCTTCCAGAGAATGCAATAAATCGAGCGCCTGTGCCAATGCCCCGGGCGGCGGGGCATCTAGGAAACGCAGGGCTTCATTGCCCCAGCTCTTCATTTCGAGCAGGAATGAGCACAACTCGATCCGCTGCAGCTCGGGCCGAGTGGCGGAGTCGAGGCGTTGGCTCTCCGGCCACAGGCGGTAACAGGTACCCGGGGCAACTCGCCCGGCGCGTCCGGCCCGCTGGACAGCCGAAGATTGTGCAATGGCGACGGTCTCTAGCCGACTCATGCCGCTGGCCGGATCAAAGCGTGGTTCCCGTGCCTGACCGGTATCGACGACCGCGCGCACACTGGGCAGGGTGATGCTTGATTCGGCCACATTGGTGGCCAGAATTACCCGCCTACGCGTGCCCGCGCCCAGAAGACGCGCCTGCTCGCTAATTGTCATTTCGCCATGGAGTGCTTCCAGCTCAGCGTCTAAATCGCCTAGCGATCGCATGGCACGATCGATCTCGAACTTGCCGGGGAGGAAGCACAACACGTCGCCTTCATTTTCTTCGAGCGCTCGGCGAACCGCGCGGGCGAAATGGGCACCGGCGGAATCTTGAGGACGGGCAGCCAGGTGCGTGATCTGGACGGGGAAACTTCTACCGGCTGTCGTGATCCGCGGGGCATCGATAAAACGCGCAAGTCTCTCGCCATCGAGGGTGGCGGACATCACCAGCATGCGCAGTTCGGGGCGCAAGCTCTGCTGAATATCCAGGCAGAGCGCCAGTCCCAGATCACTGCTGAGGTGTCGTTCATGAAACTCATCGAACAGGACCGCCGAGAAACCTTCGAGGCTCGGATCATCCTGCACCATTCGGGTCAAGATCCCTTCGGTAACGATCTCGATGCGGGTGGCCTCGGACAACCGTCGTTCAAACCTGATTTGATAACCCACGGTGGCGCCAACTGATTCACCCAGCTGGGTAGCCATGAAGGTGGCGGCGGCTCGTGCGGCGATTCTGCGCGGCTCCAGCATCAAAATTTTTCCAGTACACCAGTCTGCCTTCAGCAGGGCCAGCGGGACCTGGGTCGTTTTACCGGCACCGGGGGGGGCCTCGAGGACGAGCCGTGGATGAGTCGCCAGACTGCCGAGAATTTCGGGCAAACTGACATTGATGGGAAAATGGAGATCTGCGGGCATGCGATGCTGGCTGGGGTTCGCGACGTACCGGAAACCGCTATCTTACCCGTAAAGGCTGGCACCTGCGTCGCGATCACGATGACTGCGGGGCGAGCCTGCTAAACTGCGCGCCGGAGCACGAGGACGTCACAGATATGTATGAAAAAAAAGGTGAACTACCGCTGGCGCGCCGCGGCTTCTTGCAGCGTCTGGTTGGCCATTTTCTATTGGCGTCTGGCCTATTGGCAGGCTCTCTCGGGCTCGGCATCGCCGGCTACATGCATTACGAAAACCTTTCCTGGGTCGACGCCTTTCTGAATTCGGCGATGCTTCTCGGTGGCATGGGGCCTGTCAACGCGCCGGTGACGGTCGGTGGCAAGCTGTTTGCCGGCGTTTATGCCTTATATGCCGGGCTG
The DNA here is from genome assembly GCA_903825645.1 of uncultured Pseudomonadota bacterium. Lineage (GTDB taxonomy): Bacteria > Pseudomonadota > Gammaproteobacteria > CAIKBL01. The sequence goes on from CAIKBL010000051.1 coordinate 2,572, forward strand.
CTTTTCATCGTGACCGCAGCACTCATTTTGTCCCCGGTCGTGCATCGCCTGCTGCATCGTTTCCACTGGGACGATGGGACGCCGTGACATGGCGGAAGCGGGGGCGACGTCATTTGAGATTGTGCGGGGCTATCTGCCGGGCACGATCGGTCGGATTGCAGAGCTACATGCTGCGTATTATCACAAGGCGCATGGTTTCGGCTTGGCCTTCGAACAGAAGGTCGCGCGAGAGTTGGGTGATTTTTGTCTGCGAATCGATAGCGCTCGCGATGGGCTGTGGTTATTGCGCCGGGACGATCATATCGAGGGAGCGATAGTCATCGACGGCGTACATGCGAGCAGTGAAGGTGCCCATCTGCGCTGGTTCATCATCAGCGACAGTGTCCGGGGGCAGGGCCACGGCGCAGAGCTTCTGAGCGCTGCCATGGCGCATTGCCGTGTGCTCGGCTTTACCCGGGTTTATCTTTGGACATTCGAAGGGCTCGATGCCGCCCGCCATCTTTATGAGCAGGTGGGTTTTCGTCTTACCCAGGCAGCACGCGGGAGCCAATGGGGTCGTGAGGTCACCGAACAACGCTTTGAGGCAAGACTAGACCTCCTTGCGTATAAGTAGGACCGCTCGTCGCGTGCGGTGGGGTTCAGAGCTCCGGTTCGGTAGCCCAAACTCGTCTAGCGCAAAGAACACAGCGAACCGCTGGTCAACACCTTCCGGCACTGGTGTGAGGCCCAATGCCTGCGCGGGGATTTACTGCCCAGCAATCCGTCGAGCAAGGCACTCCACTATGCCCGGGAACGACGCATGGTCCTGCAGGTGTTCCTTCAGACCCGGAGGTGCCGATCGACACCAATCACCTCGAACAGGCCCTGCGGGTAATTCCAATGGGGCGCTGGAACTGGCTCTTCTGTGGACCGAGGTGGGGGCCCGACAGGTCGATATCATCCAGAGCATTCTCGTGACCTGTCGTCTCTACGGCCTCGATGTCTACCCTATCTGGTCGACTTCCTGCAACGCGTCGCTCTCCCTTCGGCATAAGACGCCAACAGTCATCGAGCTGACGCCCCGTGTCTGCAAAGACAAGTTCGCTCACGCGCCGGTCAGAGCAGACCTTGAGGTTGTGGATGAATAACGGCCTGGATTGAGCGGTTGCCGTTAACCCGAGTTCGGAGCCCTGAACGACCGGACGCCTATCTTGAATTGGGGTGATGAACGCCGTATTCTTACACGACACAGTAAGAAAAATGCCTGCCATGAGGATCACGTCAAAAGGTCAGGTCACCATCCCGCAGGATGTCCGAGCGCGCGCGGGCCTGATGCCAGGAACCGACGTCGAATTCAAGATCGAGGCCGGCGTGGTCCGACTGGTGAAGTCGGCGTCAGGCGGCGCTCGCCAGACAAGAGGACAAAAGCTTGTTGAAAGCCTGCGAGGACGTGGCGACTTCAAGATGACCACTGATGAGATCGTGGCGTTGATGCGAGGTCCCTCCGCGGACGAAGGCTGAACCAGCCAAGGATGATCCTCGTCGATTCCAACATCATCCTCGATGTCCTGACTAGGGACCCATCCTGGCTGGCTTGGTCGGAGGCGGCTCTTACCGACGCCGCTAACCGTGACGACTTGGCGATCAATCCGATCATATATGCCGAGATCGCCGCCGGGTTCACGACGATGGGTGATCTTGATCGATGCCTTGCCGCCGACGCGTTTCGAAGGCTGGCGCTGCCCTATGAAGCTGGATTTGTCGCTGGCCGTGCGTTTGTGGAGTATCGCCGACGCGGCGGCGTTCGGACGTCGCCGCTTCCGGATTTCTATATCGGCGCGCACGCGGCGGTCTCGGGCTTGAGCTTGTTAACGCGTGACGCTCGCCGGTACGCTGGCTACTTTTCGAGAGTGCAGCTGATTTCACCGGCGTGAGGCCTTCGGCGGATAGCGCAAATGGGGTTTGGCCGCCTCTCAATGATTTTTATAACATGAGGATCAAGCTGAACTCTGCATAATGCCCAGCCAAGGTTCGGATGCGTGTCGGCCGCCCCGTCCTACCCTGATCTCGCAAGGCGCATGATGATAGAGATACGTGCCTCCGTATAGCGAGCGAGGCGCGCCCTGAAAAACGCCAGCAACGCGTCGAGCACCAGCCAGTGCCGCGTTGTGCCGCCAGTAACCTCGTCAATTCCGGACGCGGCTACGCCGGCAGATCGTTTAGCCCGTGCTGGTGCTGCGCCCACCTGCAGTCGGCTTGCGGAGCACAGCCCGCGCAACTAGATCGTTGATGTCGCGCAGGGCCGTGTCCGGCGAACACTTGGCAACCACCGACCACGTTCTGCTGGTGAGCTCGCCCTCGAAGCCGTCGAGCAGTCTGTTGAGCAACTTCGCCTGTCGTGCATTCAACGGCACGCTCGCCCAGCGCTGCCAAAAGCGAGCCTTCGTCAGCACCGCGTCGAGTGTATGCTGCGCCTGATGGACGGCACGATGGAGCGTGTCGAGGAACCAGACGAGCCAATCGGTGACGTCCATAGACCGCTTCTGGGTCCCTTCCAAAATGTCGTAGTAAGCCTTGCGCTCGCGCTCGATCTGAGCCGACAGGCTGTAGAAGCGTTGAGGACTTAGATCTGCACGGGGCAGGAACAGATCGCCGATGGCACTGGCGATGCGCCCGTTGCCATCATCGAATGGGTGCAGGGTGACCAACCAAAGGTGCGCGAGCCCGGCCTTGATCAGCGGTGGCTCGCTTGACGCACTGTCGGCCCAGGCCAGAAAGCGTTCGATTCCGGACTCCAACCGACCTGGCGGCGGCGCATCGAAATGGACGCGTTGGCGCCCCATTGGTCCGGAAACGACCGGCATTGCACCGCTGGCATCGTCGCGCCAGCCGGCCACGTTGATCTGGAACAAGCCCGAATAGCCCATTGGGAATAAAGCGGCGTGCCATCCGAATAGTCGATCCCGGGTAACTGGGGTGTTGGCATTAGCAGTGGCGTAGAGCACCATCTCGACCAGGCCTTCGACATGACGATCCTCCGGCGCCCGCGCACCGATGTCGAGGCCGAGCCGGCGCGCGATGGAGGATCGCACGGACGCGACGTTGATCTGCTCGCCCTCGATCTCGCTTGTTTTGATAACATCCTCGGTCAACACCGACAGGCTGGTCTGGTCGCGCAGGGTTACGCCAATGTCGCTCAGCCGTCCCATCAAAAGGCCTTTTGCGCGACTGACATCGGCCAAGCGTCCGGCCAAGGCAGCTAGGTCAAAGCGCCACATTGGCCGGTCTCTGTCCTGCCAGATGAAGGTGTAATCTCCGCTTTTCATGCGGTTGTTATGCGGCTCATTCTTCGTGGGCGCCAGATATTCACCGCGCAATACGCGGCGATTATGAGCACTATTCACCCCAGAGGAGAGAACGTGGGAGCACGCTCTTGGGTTGCGAGGGCGTGGTCGTTGATAGCCGAAAACAGTTCCCTGCAAACCAAAGCGGCGCATTTTTTGTGGCCTGTGAAAGGGTGTTTGCGGGCAATTCCGAAGCAGTAAGTCGCCGCCAAATCGGCAAAATCAGGATTGGCGTCAGCCGTCGGATTCAACGGCCTTGATCATGACCGGCAACACATCGGTTGTGCGCGATTTGGTACAGGGGGTCGCATTTAATTTCGCACTCGGACCCTGCTTGAAAGCAAATGTTTTTTTTTGGCGCCCGCACCCTCCCTGACGGCTTGATTTATTAGGTTCTCAAGGTGTTCCTTTGAGTCCCCGGGTCTACTCGCCTCGGGGACAGCGCGAGCTGCACACAATCCAGCGCCAATCTCTACTCATTCAACACTCAAGCCTCTTGCAGACCGCTATGGCGGAGTAGGGCAGCGGGGTTTGGATCTCGTCCACGAAAATCCCGAAAAATGGCCATCGGATGCCGACTGCCGCCTTGCGCGAGGACGGTATCCCTGAAACGTCGACCGGTGCGGGCCACGGCTGCGGCGTCGTCGAGACCCGCTTCCTCGAAAGCGGCAAACGCATCCGCACTCAACACCTCAGCCCATTTGTAGCTGTAGTATCCCGCGCAATAGCCCCCCGCGAAGATGTGGGAGAAGGCACAAAGAAACCGATTCTCGGGCAAGGGTGGGAGAAGGCTAGTGCGTGTCGCGATTTGTCGCTCGATCTCAAAAGGTGAGCTACCCGCTTGTGCCGCGTCAAAGCTATCGTGCAAGGCCATGTCCGTCATGCCGAACTGTAGCTGTCGCAGCATGGCCGAGGCGGCACGATAGGTCTTTGCTGCGCGGAGCTTTTCGTAGAGCACGTTGGGTAGCACTTCTCCTGTGGCGTAATGGATCGCCATGCCGGCCAGGGTGGGCCGGTGCAGGCACCAGTTTTCCATAAATTGGCTGGGCAGTTCGACCGCGTCCCACTCAACGCCGGCGATCCCGGCGGCGTCTCGGTAGCCGACGGTCGTCAGCATGTGCTGCAGACCGTGTCCGAACTCGTGAAACAACGTCTCCACCTCGCGAAAGGTCATCAACGAAGGAATATCGCCCGTCGGCGGCGTGCCGTTGCAGACCAGATGGGCAACCGGCTGACGCACGCCGTGCGGGGTGAGCGAGCGCTGAATACAATCGTTCATCCAGGCGCCGCCTCGCTTATTTTCAGGGCGCGAATACGGATCTAAGAAAAAACCGGCGATGAGCGCACCGGCTTCGTCGAAAATAGAGTAATAACGGACATCGCTATGCCAGCGGGGGATCGACGCCGTAGCGGGTTTCACGGTAATGCCGAACAGGCGATGACTGAGTGAAAAGAGTCCGGCGAGAACGCGGTCCAGGGAGAAATAAGGTCGCAACTGTTCGTCCGTGAAGGCGTATCGCTCTTCGCGAAGGCGCTCGGCCCAGAACCCGATGTCCCAATGCGCCAGCGGACCGACGTGTCCGTGCTGCTCGGCATAGGCGGCCAGCTCGTCAAGCTCTCGTCGAGCGATCGGCATGGCAGCGCTCAGCAGCTGCTCCTGGAGTAAGGCTACCGCCTCTACACTGCCGGCCATTTTTTGGGCGAGGCTGATTTCCGCATAACTTTGAAAGCCGAGCAGACGGGCTTTCTCCTGCCGCAGTTGCAGGATTTCGACGATAAGCGGCGTGTTATCGGTGGGGTCAGAAGAGGCCCGTGCCACATATGCGCGATACGCCTGTTCACGCAGACCCCTGTCTTGGCAATGCTCCATGAAAGGGCCGAAGCAGGGCGCATCCAGCGTAATCCGCCAGGGTCCGGCCTCTGGTGTTGTCGGTGACGTTTTCTCATGAGCTTGAGACCAAGACGCGGCGGCCATCCGGCGAAGGCTGTCCGGCCAACCCTTGCTTTGCGCGCTTGCGCTAACATCCAGATGATAGGCCTTGGTCGCATCAAGCAAATGATTGGAGAAACGAGTGGCCAGTTGGGAGAGGGCTTGCTCGATTTCGTTGAAGCGCGCGCGGGCCGCACCCTCCAGATTGATCCCGGACAGTTCGGAGACTTGCAACGAGCGATCGATGATTCTTTGCTGAGCCGGACTGAAGCTGGACCAGTTCGATGACCTTTTTAATTGACGCATTTTTTCGTACAGCGATTTGCTCTGCCGCAGCTCAAGACTGAAGGTCACCATTTTGGGCATCGCGGCATCGTGTGCCGCGCGCAAAGCGTCGGTGTTGGCGACACTGAGTAGGTGGCCGATCGGCGCCCACCCGTATTCCTGCAACAAATCGATTTCCTCGAGCGGGCCCATGACGGTTTCCCATGAGGTGATCGCCGCGTGCTCGACGCTGGCTAGGATTTCGCGGCTCCGTGCGAGGACCGCGGTCACCGCGGGCTCGATATGGGCAGGGGTAATTCGGTCGTAAGCGGGCAACCCCTGCGTGATCAGCAGGGGGTTCAGCAAGTCATTCATGCAGTTACTCTTTGGCTTGTGCGGCGATCTGTTTCGCCCGGGCGCTCATGCGTTGATTCACGGCGCTCAGGATGGCGCGGAGCGAGGCTTCCACGATATCGCTGCTGGTGCCAGCGCCACAGTAGCGCTGCCCTTCTAGATTCAGCTGGACGTAGGCAACGGCATCCGCCCCGGCACCTGCGCTCGCGCTGAGTGAATGTTCGTTGTACTCGACCAAAATAATATTGGTCCCGCAGTGTTGCTCAAGCGCTGCGACAAAGGCACCGATGACCCCGGATGCATGGCCGTGCAAGGTCACCGACGCGTGGCCATCGCGTAAGGTCGCCTGTAATCGATCTTCATCCTGCTCACGGGTGACCTGGTAGGAGACGAGCTCATAGGGGCTTCGCTGAGCCAGATAATTGGACTCGAATAGCGCTAGAATCTTCTGAGGCTCCACTTCGGCTTCGGTCACTTCAGCATAGCCCTGGATGACTGAGCTGAAATCGATCTGAAACCAGCGGGGGAGTTCGAAGCCAGCCTGCTGTTCCAGCACATACGCGACCCCCCCTTTGCCCGACTGGCTGTTGATGCGGATGACCTCTTGGTAGCTTCGTCCAATATCCGTCGGGTCGATGGGCAGATAGGCAACTTCCCAAGGGGACGCCGGATCGCGCCGTTCCAGACACTTTTTAATGGCATCCTGGTGACTACCGGAGAAGGCCGTGAAGACGAGCTCCCCGGCATACGGATGGCGCGGGTGAACAGGCAATTGGGTACAGGCTTTTACACAGCGGATGATTTCGTCCATCCGTGACAGATCGAGCATCGGATCTATCCCTTGGCTATAGAGATTCATCGCCATCGTGACGATGTCCATATTGCCGGTGCGCTCCCCATTGCCGAGCAACGTGCCTTCAACGCGATCGGCGCCCGCCATGACGGCGAGCTCTGCAGCGGCGACAGCACATCCACGATCGTTGTGGGTATGCAGACTGACGAGTACGGCGTCACGTCGAGCCAGATGTCTACAGAACCATTCAATCTGATCTGCATAAACATTCGGCGTGCTCATCTCGACCGTGGCCGGCAGGTTTAGAATGCATTTTCGCGCAGGCGTGGCTTGCCAGATTTCAACGACGGCATCGCAGACTTCAACCGCGTAGTCGAGCTCGGTGCCCGTAAAGCTCTCGGGAGAATACTGATAGACCCATTCGGTCGCGGGATATTGTGCGGCGCATTCGAGGACCTTGGCGGCACCCTCCGTGGCAATCGCTTTGATACCGGCGCGATCGAGTCCGAAAACGTATTGACGTTGAACCGTCGATGTCGAGTTATAGAGGTGCATGATCGCGCGCCGCGCGCCGCGCAAGGCCTCAAAAGAGCGTTCGATGAGCTCCGGGCGCGCCTGAGTCAGCACCTGTACGGTCACGTCTTCGGGGATCAGCTTGTGTTCGATGAGGTGGCGGACGAAATCGAAGTCGGGTTGAGAGGCCGCCGGGAAACCGATCTCGATTTCTTTGAAGCCGACCGCGACCAGCAGTTTGAACATCTGCAACTTCTGGGCAACGTTCATCGGCTCGATAAGCGCTTGATTTCCATCACGCAGATCAACGGAGCACCAGCGGGGTGCTTGTGTGATCACCTGATCGGGCCACGTGCGATCGCGGAGATTGATCGGTGCAAACGGGCGGTACTTGCGATGATCGAAAACGTTCATGATGAATCCTCTCCCTCGGTCTGTGTTCTTTTGTGTGCCGCCCGAGCGCGTAAGTGCGCGCCGGACAAGCATTACGACTAATTTCCTGACAAGTAGTATACGGGGAGACGGGGAGTGAAAAATTCCAAATTTACTAATATTAATCATTATTTTGGATAAAAATATCCAAAATAATAAAAAAAATTAGTGGAATAAACTAATATTCAGATATCAGAATTTTAGGCAGCAAGCGATGGCAACCGTAACGCGCGAACACCCCAAGCTGGATCGTTTGGATAAACGCATCTTGGGCATTATGCAGTCCAACGGACGGATCACGAATCTCGAACTGGCAGAGCAGGTGGGATTGTCTCCCACCCCCTGTGCGCGCAGGGTTAAGCGGCTCGAAGATTCAGGACTGATTGAGCGTCACGTGACCTTACTCAACCAGACCCGGCTTGGATTGAACATTACCGCGATGATCAGCATCAGTATGGACCGGCATACCCCAGAGCGGTTTGAGAACTTCGAACGTCAGGTCCGAAAATTTCCGGAGGTCGTTGAATGCAGCATTGTGACCGGCCAGGCGGCGGACTATCTACTGAAAGCGGTTCTCCCGGATATAACTTACTACGAGGAGTTTCTGCTGGGACGTCTCACCCGGATTGATGGCGTAACTGGCGTCCATTCTAGCTTTGTGCTGCGCAAGGTTATCGACCGCACGGAATTACCGCTCGATCGCCTATAGTGTCCAGGCAGCGGCTTGCTGTGGCGGTTCTCAATTCCAGGAGGCGTTTGTGCGTAATATTCCTATAGGGCTTTTGCAGTTTACTGATGGGGTCGATGGCAAAACGCTGACGGCGCACACGCGGCGAGTCGAGCAGCTTGGCTACGATATTTTGTGGATCCCGGAGTTGGCGGGACGCGATCCGGTGGCGACGAGCGGTTTTCTGTTGGCGCACACCGAGCGACTCCGCATCGGGACGGGTATTCTCAACGTCTATGCGCGTGATGCGCATGCAGCGGCGCAGACCCGTCATACGCTCGCGGAGCTGTCAGGCGGGCGATTCGTGCTGGGCCTCGGTGTTTCACATCCGGTGCTGGTGGAGCCACGTGGTCATGCGTTCTCGCCACCCGCGACTAAGATGCGCCAATATGTCGAGGCCTTGTGTGCCGTCCCTGTAGAGGGACCCGGGCCTGTCCATCCGGCGCCGATCGTGATCGCGGGGCATGGACCGAAGCTCATGCAGGTAGCGTCCGATCTCGCCGCAGGCCTTTTCGTTTATCTACAGTCGCCTGCGGCCGTGCGCAGAGCACGCGCGCTGCTAGGGCCGAATAAAGAAATTCATGCGGTGGTGCGTACGGTGCTCATCCCTGATCGGGAAAAGGCACTTGCCGTGGCGCGGAAGGCACTTGGATTCTACTTGCAGCTGCCACCTTATCAGCGCGCTTGGGCTCTCGATGGTTTCGATGCCAGCGATCTGGCGGGGGAGGGCAGCGACCGACTGATCGATATGCTAGCGCCGAGTGGTGACGCCGACGCGTTACGTATGGCCGTCCAAACGTATATCGACGCGGGCGCCTCGCATATCAGTCTGTGTCCTATCCTGCCAGGTACTGGGATCGAGGCAATGGCGTGGGATTGGGCGACTATAGAGGCCCTGGCGCCTACGCAACGCTGAACGATGACTGCAGTGGCCACGTCGACGCTGGGATGACCTCACTTGGACAGGGCGCCGGAAACGGTCCCATCAACGTGGTAATGATCAGCGCGGCCGCACTTGCCAGGGCTTGGATGTGAAGCGGTGGCTGGCGGCACAAGACGAAACAGGGGATGGGGAAATGATTGGGATAGGTTCGGCGCACCTTTTTACCGCGAGTGCTAACTGGCTCGTATGTGATGGGTATGGCGAATCCTGTTCGAGATCCTCGGCTTCGAGGCCGATAGGCTCAAGCTAGCAGGCGTCTGGGCCTGAGCCGCAGTGACTTGAGATGTTATTTTTCCGTGCCGCCTCAAGTGGAGGCAGGTCGCTTCAATTCGTGAATCGCGGTCGCCTGCATAATTCCGCTCGTTTTACCTTTCCGAGGGGGTGGGCTCATTTAGCCTGGTCGGTATCCCAAGGTGTGCTGGCGCCACTATCGACATTTTTTTGCTTGGGTGCATGACCTAATCTCCTTCGCTATTACGAGTTATGGGCGTCCTATAGACTCAGGGGCGTCGCGCTGCGCGGAAGTCACGAGTGAGTGATCGCGCACTGCGCGGTACCACGCGATTTCGTTACCGAGCAGCGCGCGAATTAAGAGGTCGTAAACTGCCCCTCGGCTGCGGCCATCGGATCATAGTCCGCTCCCGCCAGAATCCGTTGTAGCTGGAGCCGCCGCACGCCCACGTTGCCACCGTCGAAGAGCGGATAGGCCAAGGCATCCTTCAGCAATTCAGCCAGACCGTTGGATTCCCGGTAAGCCTCGGCGCCGACTACCCGCATGGCATCGGTAATCACGGTAAGCATGAGTTCGGAGCAGAACACTTTACTCAGAATGGACAACTCCTGGTGTTGACCGCGACTGCGGTCGAAATTGTCACAAGCCTTCCACGACAGATAACGTGCTGCTTCAATTTTGGCTTTCATGTCCGCGAGAATGGTGGCGACGTTTTGATGGGCGATGATGGGTACTGCCCCACCCCGACGTTCGTTTCGAGCAAATTGGAGTGCCATATCGAATGCTTTGCGGGCAACGCCTACGGCCATGATACCCACCAGGCCGGCGGTAGCCGCGAAGGCCGTCTCCGCAATCCTGATGCCATCACCCACCTGTCCGAGGAGATTCTCGCGCGGCGCGCGCACATTATCGTAATGGACAATACAGACCTCTGCGCCCGGATGTCCGACCGTCTCGATCGACTCGGTCACCGTGATGCCTGGCGAATTTCCGGGGATCAGGATAATCGAAAGCGATTCTTGCGCGGGTTTGGTCAGGTCGACGCGCGCCGCGACGGCCAACAAATCGGCACCTGAGCCACCCCACCCGCGAGCATGCGGTGTCCAGATCTTCTTCCCGCTCAGCACCCATTCGTCCCCCTCGAGCCGCGCTGAAGTTTGAAAGCCCAGCGCGGGATCGGGGTGGTGGTAGTTCGCGGTGCCGTCGGGCTCGCTGAAGGAGACTGCGGCCAGTGGCGCACCCGTACCGCGGCTAAAGGGCGGTATGAAGCGGCGGCACTGGGCAGGATCTCCAAAAAAAAGCAACGGCATCAAGCCCAGTCCGGTCGACAAGATGGACAGCGGTACACTTGCCTCGACCGCCATCAGCTCCTCGACGATTAAGGTGAAATCCAGCAGGCTGGTGAAGGTGCCACCAAGCGCCGATGGGATTTGAGCCTTCAGATAGCCTGCTTCAACGGCCGCGACATACGCCGGTCGCGTTGCCTCGAACCTAGCCTCGGGTGTGGTCAGGGGGCGTAGCAACGCACGTATACCGCTGAGGTGTGTGTTGGCGAAAGCACGTGCAGTGAGTTGCAGTTCGCGTTGATGTGCGCTGAATTCGAAGTTCATCGACATGATGGAGTCCTCCTCTAGGCGGCGGATGGTCGCGGGAATTTCTAACCCTGATAATGGGGCCGCTGGTTGATTAGGCCGTAACGACCTTGGTCTGCGGTGGTGTGATGGCGCCCGCGGCCCACGTGTCCCCTATGGCCCTCGGCTCACGCCAATTACTTTCCAATCCCTTCAATTCCTGATCCCGCGCACGGCGTCTACAGGTGATGTCACTCGCGACCTCGGCGCTAATTGCCCAGTGCGGTGCGGGGTTCGCGTACGGGGAGTATAAGACAGGTCCCGACCAGCAAACCTAGGCTGGATAATTGCCAAGCCCCCGCCCAGTGGTGGGTGTAGTCGACGAATAGCCCGAACAGGGGGGGCAACGAGATGATCCCCGCATACATTAGCGTCATGGCGGCGCCGATCGTACGCCCCTGCTTTTCAGGACCAGCGATTTCGGACACGAGTGAAATCCAGCTCCCATGCCAGCCGATGGCGTTAAAGGCGTAGCCGAGGACGATCAGCGCAATCACCCAGACGGGTGTGCCGCCCGGGAGGCTGCCGAGCACGAACGAGCCGACTGCGGAAAGCAGTCCGGCCAGCAATAAGGTCGGCTTGCGGCGCCGGCGAAAGAGTCGATCGCTCCAGACGCCCCATAGTAATCGGCCCGCGGCGCCGGCGATTTGCGCGCCGACCAGAAGCATGGCCGAGACGGTAATGGCAATGCCTTGTGTCTCTTTCAGATACAGGGCCAGATAGGTAACCAATGCGAACTGACCGAGTGGCAGGAGTGCGGCGGAAATCCCCAACAGCACGATATCCCGGGTCAGTAATGATCGAAATCCATAGGCCGGCGCCGCGCGGGCGGCTGCCCGTTCAACCTTGTCCGGCGCCGGATAGCGTGCCCAGCACAGCAACGCGGTGAGGATATTGGAGATACCACTGATGACGATGGCGGCACGCCAGCCAGCGGTGAGGGCGATGATTGGCAGCAGGGCCGCCGCGATGGCACCCCCAATCGGGATCCCGGTCTGTCGGAGCCCCATGGCTGCACCCCGCTGCGCAGGCGGAAACCAACGCATGACGGTGCGACTTCCCGCTGGCGTTGAAAAAGCAGCACCAATTCCCGTCAGGAAAAAAATGGCCAGCGCAGTGTCGAATTGGTTCGTGGCGATGATGGCGATGCAACTCAGCCCGACCAGGAGATTGCCCCAGAACAAGGCAGTCCGCTCGCCTTTTATATCGACGAGCCAGCCGGCGAAAAAAAGCGAAATAAATGAGCCACTCATGATGGCAGAGTTGAATAGACCGACCTGCGCGCGTGTCAGCGATAGATCTGCCTGGAGGAATGGCGCGAGGGTGGGGACTCCTTGCGTGACGATGGACACCGTGATCTGCGCTGCCAACGCAAGCGCTAGCAGGTGCCAGTGCGAAACAGCCGGGTTATTGATGGTCAGATCCTTGCCGACGATGCGACGCGGCTGTGCGCCGCGTCGAGTGTGGTCGATCTCGCTGGTGAGAGACCGACCACTTTCGAAAACACCCTACTTACGGAGCTCCCGGCGCATAATTTTGCCGCTTGCCGTTTTCGGCAGTTCGTCAACAATTTCGATTTCTCGCGGTCGCTTGTACGCAGCCATGTTGTCTTTGCAGAAGGCGATGATCTCTTCAGGCGTCGCCGAGACCCCAGCCTTTAGACTGACAAAGGCCTTGACGGACTCGCCTCGATACTCATCGGCCACACCCACCACGGCGGCTTCGCGCACCGCCGGATGTGTGTAGAGCACATCTTCCACCTCACGGGGCCACACTTTGTAGCCAGAGGCGATGATGAGATCTTTCTTGCGGTCTACAATGTAGAACCAGCCCTTTTCGTCCATGAAACCCACATCACCGGTATGGATCCCGCGTGCCTCGAAGCTGCGCGCGGTTTCTTCCGGTTTCTGCCAATAGCCGGGCACGACCATCGGGCCGCCGCTCACGAGCTCCCCGATTTCTCCGACAGGCAAGGCATTGCCCTCATCATCGACGATGTAAACCACAGCGCCGCACACCGGCACGCCGACGGCGAGCGCGCCGGTATTCGGATCAACCGGGGCATCTCCACCCAACGGCACTGCATGTGTGGGACTCGTGGTTTCGGTCATCCCATAGATATTGTGGATGTAAGCACCAAATTGCTTCTTGAACGCGGCGACTGTCGCGGGCGAAACTGGCGCGCCCCCACTGTAGACCTTCGTTAAGGTCGAGAAGTCACGCCGCTTTGCCTCCTCATTGTTCATGAGCGCGATATAGACCGTAATCGAGGCGACGACGAAAGTCGCGCCGTGCATTTCGATCAACTCAGCCGTAGTCGCCGGGTCGAAGCGGAAATAGAGGATCTGGGGGCAGGGCAGGAGAAAGGACGTCGTAATTTGGGCAATGAGTCCCGTGATATGGAACAGCGGCGCTACCCCGAGGATGACATCCTTGGAACTGAGATTCATCCATTCGCGATAGGTTTGCGTGTTGTACACAATATTCGCGTGGGTATTCATCGCGCCCTTCGGCGGACCGGTAGTGCCGGAGGTGTAGGTCAATAACGCCGTATCCGTGCTGGCAATCTCCACGGGGGCGGGCTGCTTGCCCATGAATTCTTGCAGGGTGCTCAGGAAATCTGACGCCTGCTCGCAGGCTTGCCGCTTGGAGTCTTTCAGGAGCCCCGGGCGGTTGGCGCCAAGAAATTCAAGCTCGGAAGTGGTGAACACGTGCTCAACCTTGGAATCCGGGACGACGGCCTGTGCGACTTCGTGGAAAAGCGATTCGAGTGTGACGAGCACGCGCGCACCGGAATCGGCGAGGACCAGCGCGACTTCCTTGTGGCGGAGCATTGGGTTAACGGAGACCATGACGCCGCCCGCTTTCCAAGTGCCGAGCAACGAAATGACAAACTGCGGGACGTTCTGGAGATAGACAGCGACGCGGTCGCCCTTACGCAGACCGCGCGCGTTGAGTGCGCAGGCGAAGGCGTCGCTCAGGCGGTCAACTTCCGCGGCGGAGATCGCGTGATCAAAGTAGTAAATGAGGGTGCGTTCTGGTGATCGCTCGACGGCGGTCTTGAACATCGCAAGGGCATGCGGAAATTCGGGGACGATTTCGGCCGGCGTGCCGGGGCGATATTGGCTGAGCCAAGGCTTGTCGGTGTAGGCGTTCATGTGGGTTCCGAGCTAACGTTGAAGGAGGTCGCACACTATACCGAAACACGCACGAATTGCAGCGGGGTTAATTAATGCTGCAGACGCAGCATTTTTCTATAGGACGGTTACCCGGGTGGCGCCATTCTCGAGATAGATGTCGGCGAATTCCGCTCGCGCACGACCGTGCTGAAAGCTGGCGAGCCCGATGATCCAGATGCGGACGATACGGGCGGGCGGCGGACCCATCGCGGTGGCTACATCGGCGTATACCGCGCGCTGCTCGGCGTGCCAGATACCTATCCCGTCCAGGCCACTACGCACCACAAAGTGGGTCTCGCGCAAAGACCAGGCAGGCACCGGACAGGGAAAGTGCGTATTAGGCGGCAGCGCCGCACTCCACATCCAGGTGAGATCTCGCCCGTTATCGAATTCGGCGCCGACCGAAAAATAATCATGAGTATGGGTTCTATTCTCCGGGAGACGGCTCGGCAGCTCTACTGGGCGCCAAGACCAGTGCAGGCGCGTCTCGGGGGTTAGAGGTATATCCACCGGGGCAGTGATGATGCCTTGTTCATCTTCCGCGTCCAGGCTGATGATTCGGCGCCCTTGCGCCCAGTCGTCGTGGTAAACCGCCGCAATGCCTGTCTCCAGGAGATAATCCCAGCCCGTGGGGGCGCGCGCTTCTGTGGCTAGGCGTGCGGTTTCTCTGGTGACCCATTCGCCCGTGGGAAGCGCGCAGAGCTTTTCGAGGCCTGCTTCGGCACTAGCCCGCCAGACGATCAGCCAGCACGCCAGCGTGCCGGACAGGCGTTGATAAAGATTTTCCGAGGTCGCGAGGTTGCCATAGGCATCTCGCCATACGCCCATATAAATGCCCAACTCAATTTCACCACTGACATCGGCGTTGAAGGTGCCGCTGTCAGCGCTCAGATTCGCGATCTTCCCACCGGGGCTAACCCGCGCCCAGAGATGAAAAGAAGGTCCGCCATAGCGCTCCGGACTGCTCGCGGACCACTGGATTCGGCCCGCCGCGAATAGGCTGTAGGTTTGCCCCTTGGTGATGTGTAGCCCTGAACGTTGCCATGGCGGCTGATTACCCGGCAATTCACACCAAGCTTCCTGGGCGATTGGCGACTGACCGGCGGCGGTCACCAGACTGTCGCGCAGTTGGATTACTTGCGTGTGGAGGGTGCTCTGCAAAATCATGCGATGGCTCCTGTGCTGTGCTTGCGACAGGCCAGGGTGAGTCTGAACACTGCCTCGACCGAATTGCTCGGTTCAGCGTAGGATACGCCAACAATTTACGGTCGGAGGCAAATATCACGTGCTCAATTATCTCAGCCCAGCAGAAATTATCGCGCATCCCGGGCTACGCCTGGTCTTGGTGCAGGGGATGCCTAGTCCTTGGGGACAAGCCGCGAAAACGATGTTCGAATTTAAGCGGCTCGACTATGTGGTTGCCCCGTGGCTGACCGGGGATGCGAATCAGGAGATTGTTGATTGGGCCCATGCCGACAACGCGCCGGTCGTCGCCTGGCAGAAAGAGCCACCGCTTAATCGGTGGCTCGATATTTTGTTTCTCGCCGAGCGCCTGGCGCCGACGCGCCCGTTGGTGCCCGCAGATGTGCACGATCGTGCCCTGATGATCGGACTGGCACACGAGATCTGTGGTGAGTACGGGATTGGCTGGAACCGGCGCTTGCAGATGTTTGCACCGATGATCGATTCTGGAAAGGCGCCGCCAGGTATCCAGCTCATGGGACACAAGTATCGTTACAGTAAGGAGGATGCACAGCGGGCAGGCGAGCGCACGGCGGCCCAACTGCGTTTGCTCGCGAATCAGCTCAGGATACAGCAGGCGCGAGGCGTCGATTATTTTGTAGGAGACATGCTCAGCGCACTCGACATTTACTGGACTTGTTTTTGTAATCTTATCGCGCCACTGCCCAAAGCCCAGTGCCCGATCCCGGATGATTGGCGCCCGATGTTCGTTGCGACGGATCCGCAGATCGCGGATGCGCTGGATCCTATTTTGTTGGCACACCGCGACCGTATTTTTACGGCACATTTTCCCAATCCCATGGAACTCTGAAACAATTTAAATAAAGGGTAGATTATGGCCGTTCGTGCTGGTTTTGGTATCGCGAGCTTCCCGTTTGATGCGCCCCGGAGCTGGTTCGAGTGGGTCCAGCTGCTGGAAAGTTATAAAGTCGACTCGGTCTGGCAGACCGATCGACTCGTCTCGATAGATCCCTATTTGGAAACCATCAGCGTGATGGCGACGCTTGCCGGCTGCACGGAGAAAATAAAATTCGGCATGAATGCCATTGTGGCGCCTTTGCGGGATCCGCTCGTGCTGGCAAAGCAATGTGCGACGATTGATTACCTGAGCAACGGTCGGTTGTTGCCCATGTTTGGAGTGGGTTACCCGAATGCCGCCGAATGGCGCAGCACGGGCCAAAACCCCGGGGAGCGTGGCGCACGGTCATCCGAAATTTTCACGTTGCTGTCGATGCTTTGGAGTCAGGAATCGGTGACCTTTGAAGGCAAATTCTACAAATACAAAGATGCCACCATTTCACCGCGGCCTATTCAGCAGCCTTTGCCGTTATGGATAGGAGGCAATGCCGAGGCGGCGCTGAAGCGTACGGCGCGATTGGGCTCTGGCTGGATTGGCGGTATTACGACACCGGAACAGGTTGGTCACGCGATCAATACAATCAAGACGGAAGCGATAGCGGTCGGCCGACATATCGATCCCGACCATTTTGGGACTTCGCTCGCATTCCGCATCGGCACACTCGACGATCCGGTGGTTAGCCAATTCCCACTGGTACGGCGTGCCGGTATTGGTGATGAAATCGATCTGCGCCCCCTGCTTGCCATAGGGACGGTCAAAGAAATCATTGCTCGAATTGAAGCCTACAAAGCGATGGGGGCATCCAAGTTTGTGTTGGTCCCCATCGCGATGGGTGACCGGGATGTCTTTGATCAAACACGACGTGCCTGCGAAGAAATTTTGCCCGCTATTGAGGATCGCAAATCATGACCGACGCGCTCATTCTGACTAATCTGAGAGAGGGTGTGTTGACGCTTACGCTCAATCGGGCCGACAAGCTCAACGCGATGAGTTATCCCATGCTGGATGCGCTATTAGCGGCGCTCGATCAAGCGGATACTGACGACGAGGTGCGAGCCATCATCCTGACGGGTTCTGGGCGCGGCTTCTGCGCGGGTACTGATCTGTCAGGGGGAGCGGAGACTTTTAGTGCGTCGAAGAAAACCGACATGGACGAACATCGAGATGCGGGTGGCGTCCTCGCGCTCCGTATTTTTGATCTGCTTAAGCCTGTCATCGCGGCTATCAACGGACCCGCGACCGGCGTTGGGATCACCATGACGCTCCCGTGTGACGTCAGGATCGCGTCCACCACGGCGCGTATGGGCTTTGTGTTTGTCCGGCGCGGTATTGCACCCGACGCGTGCAGCTCGTGGTTTGCGCCAAGGATCGTCGGGATCAGCCAGGCCGCGCAATGGTTTATGAGTGGTCGGGTGTTTGATGCAACAGAGGCGTTACAGGGCGGATTGGTCAAAGAGCTCGTGGCACCGGAAGCGCTGTTGGCGCGGGCGCACGAGATCGCACGACAATTTGTAGTCGATACGAGTCAGGTCTCGGTGGCCGTTACGCGTCGTCTGCTGTGGCGCATGTTGGGTGCCACTAATCCGCGGGATGCTTTTAGCCAGGAATCGAAGACGCTGTGGTATATGGGGAAGGGAATGGATTCGAAGGAAGGCGTGACCAGCTTTCTCGAAAAGCGGGCACCGGAGTTTTCCATGCGGGTGGCGCGCGATTTCCCCGATTTTCTCTAAAGCATTTTCGAAAAAATTAGCGCCTGATTTTGTTTGGCGGCTAGTCATCAATCAGGATGCCGCACGAGGCTGCTTCAGCGAACAAGAATGATTACTTATCTCGCACAGATAGGAGCCGCTGCAGTCGAGATTAAGACCGCCGACTGAACGGGGGTTGTCCGAGCGGCGCCGCCGGATAGGTTCGCGATCTGGGTTCTGCTCGTGAAATCTGGCGCATGCGTTACATCCAGCGCATCAACGCGAAAATAGCGCGACCTCGACGCTCTTACTCGACTAGTGATGACATTCTTGGCTGAGCACGCCTCCCGCGCGGGAGATATGCCGGGTGTGGCGTAGCGCATGGTGCACCGCTTTATGCGGCGCTTCGTTAGCGGTTGCTCCGCGTTCAGTAGGGGCCGTCGAGATACCTCAGATCGGCGCCGATCAGGCCTATGCGCAGCATGAGTTGGCAGGCCTCACCGACTTACCCAAATGCATATCGCCAGGCCCAAGTTTCGATGTGCATAACGTCATCGACGGGAAATCCACTCTGATCATCGCGTGCGGTACTAACCTCAGCATGACTTTGCGTTGGTCCAGTGGGATCAAGGACGCCGCAGAAGCCGTCGAATATCCGACATCCATATGGCTTAACCGGGGAAACCTTTCCGAATACTAGCAAGGACTGATGAGCGCCCTGGGAACCAAGCCGTCACTCGTCGATCTCGTCGGCTGCACAAACCCGGCGCTACTCAAGAAAGAGATCGATGCGGTGAAGGCGGCCGGGTCGACGCATCATCACAGGGTGGGGCGGGTGGCGCCGAACGGGCGTTATCGCGTACCACTCGACTTTGTCCGCGCCGGCCGGTTGCTTGCCGACCGGGTCATCATGAAATATCCAACGGCGCGTGTGCTCGTGCTGGTTTCGGACGAATATGCCTGTACAAAAGTGATGAGGGCAGCCATCGAAGACGAATTCCATCGTCATGGGGCGCGATCTATCCAATATAAAATGATCAATGTGATTTTGGAGCAACGGCATACCGTCATCCCACCCGTGGTTCTGGCCGCCGTGGCTGATGATCCCAAGCTGACCTATGTCATCGGCATGTATGATTCCATGGTAGTGGATATCGCCGCGGCGCTCGCCGAGGCAAGGGTAGACAAACGGATCAAGATCATTGGTTTCAATGAAACGCCGGACGCTATTGATCTCGTCAGGACATGCAAAGCCGAAATGGTGATCGCCGAGGGTATCGAATGGAGCGGGTACGCTATCGCCGACGCCGAAATGCGGATCTTGGCAGGACTCCCTGTCCCCCAAACCCTGGCCTTTCCTTTCCGGATCTTTACCCGGGAGAACGCGGCGGAAGCGGGTGTGCCGGCACAATACGACGAAGGTTTCGGGACCGACTACAAGCACCAATTCCTCAAGTTATGGCAGGTGCCGGCTGCGCCTGTGGCGCGGTACTAGACGGGCGCTCGACATTACGTGCCGCAGTCCCTCGTCCACGTCAGCTATCAGTGGACGGGTTCAACGCCGCCTGCAGTGAGAGTCCTTTGAAGGGGCACACGCGATACGCGGCGGATCTTTAAGTCGCCCCCTGTAAGCGTCTGAGAGAAAGCACCTGTTTTTGGCTATAGGCGCGGAAAGCACAGGGCGTAAGCGTTCTTCTCGGGGTATAAGCCTAGGGCCTGTGATCTTTCGCATTACATTGGCAACCAAACCATCACGAATGCCAGCGCAAGCATGCTGGCGAAGTTCCGTGCAAGCTTGCCCCATCTTGTTGCGATGGCGCGGAAATGTTTGATTCTGGCAAACCTGTTCTCGACCAAATGCAGATACTTGTGCAGACACCAGTCCATCCCGTCGTTGCCCCGGGTATTGTGCTTGCGACGGGGAATAACCGGCTGTGCGCCACGCCCCTCGATGGCTTCTCTTAGCGCCTGACTGTCGTAGCCTTTATCGGCAATCACGTATTCGCTGAAAGGCGTGCCTTCGAGCAACGACGCGGCCCTGGAAATATCGCTGAACTGGCCCGTCGAGCGCTCGAAATGAACGGGGAGTCCATAACTGTCTTCCGCCAAATGGCTCTGGGTGGTACTGCCGCCTCGGCTCTTGCCGAGTTCTCGGCATGATGGGCTCGCTAATTCTAGTGTCGTAGCGACCCCAATATTACCGGGTCCTTCATGCCGCCTTCTTTTGTCTTTCCTGAAAGATCAACAGGCCCTAGGACACTCCGGGTAGGGGGCGACGCGATGGAACGGGCACGCCGTCTCGAGATACCGCACGCAGGCGAGCGGGTGGCCCCACCTGTCGCCAGGTTTGAATGGATTGTGTCGTCAGTCAGCCGAGCGGCGAGAAGGGAACGTGCGAGTATGTTGACAAGAGGCACTCATAATATGCATTTAATCTTGCGCGCGCGGGCAAATATAGAGAGGAGGGGCCGCGCGGGGCTGGCAGGACACTGAGAGTTTGATGGGCGCAGTGAATCGTTCCTGGACATCCCTAGGGTAAAAAACCTCAGATGGATTGTAAAGTATATACTTCAATTACCTTAAAAATAACAAGATTTTTATTTTATTAGCTATCGATCTCTGCACAGATCTCGGTAAGAAAACCACGGGAAATTTCACACTGCTCGAAGAAGGATGTCCCGAACGGCGGTTGGCGGGGCACCGGACCGCGGGCGGAAATTATCTGATCATTCTCGGACGTCGCTGGTGCCAGCGATCTCGACTATATTCTCAAGAAGATACCGTAATAGTCTAAAATTTAACTAAAAATTAATATTTTATATATCGATTTTTGCG
The DNA here is from genome assembly GCA_903825645.1 of uncultured Pseudomonadota bacterium. GTDB lineage: Bacteria > Pseudomonadota > Gammaproteobacteria > CAIKBL01. The sequence continues at coordinate 23,517 of CAIKBL010000051.1, forward strand.
CAGATCTTGGTGAGATAGCCGGCGGAAATTTCGCGTTGCCTGGAGAAGATGGGCCGTGCGACTGTTGGCAGGGTACCGCATCGTGGGCGGGAAGCAGCTGATCGGTCACGGATCTCCAAGGTGGCAATAACCTAATGTAGATTATTACAAATATATTCCAATTAATTGAAAAATATTAAAATTAAACTAAAATTTTCGCGAACGTTATTGACTTAGCGCATGGAAAATCCCCTGTCACAGGGAGAAAAGATGTCACGCGGACGAGCAGGACACAGGCGGAGGAGCGGGGATAAAATTAACGTAGATAACTTATTATAAAAATACTCCAACTAAATGAAAATTAAACTAAAAAAATTTATCGCTATCGACAGCTATACAGAGCACGGTGACCCTACCGCGCGCAATTCCACGGTACGAACCGGCCGCCGAGGTGCCAGATCGTCATAAAGCGGGAGCTTTATCAGGCCCGATCGGGCATAATGGTCGTTGTTTTCCCTACCGGCCGGAATTCCCCATGAAGCTTTCAGGTTATACCCCGCGGAATGCCGTCGATGGGCTGATTCACTTCCCCATACTCGAGTGTTGGAATCCGGTCACGAAGTGCGTGAGCATTGCGGCTGACGTTAATGGTCGGCGGGTTCTCTGCCGGATCCCCGAGACCGTTCTCAAAAAGCGGTTCGATGCCGTCGATGGCGGACCTACCGCGCAGGTCTCGGCTAATCGGCGGGTTATCGAGGCTGCGGCGACCGGACTTATTCAGAAAAAAGCGTTCGCAGCCGACGGTATGATTGACATCCGTTTGGAAGATTTCGGCTGAGCGATCGCGAAGAATAGGCGAGTATTCACGCGCGACGTTGGCGTGTGAAACGCTTCGCCACGTCGAGCAAATGCGCGATGTCCTCGGTGCTGACGTCTAGATGAGTGACCAGACGAAGCCGTTCTCCTGGTAATACCTTGATATCATGCTGGGCAAGATATGCCGAAAAGCCGGCCGGCGCGTGCAAGAAAACCATATTCGTTCTCGCGGGCGTCGCCTCGTAACCCGCATGAAGCAATCCCTCGGACAGCATGATGGCGTTGGCGTGATCTTCGGCCAGTCGCTCCACGTGGTGTTCGATCGCGTATAGGCCCGCGGCTGCAAGGAACCCCGCCTGCCGCAGGCCCCCACCCAGAATTTTCCGACACCGATGTGCCCGCGCGATGAATGTCTGACTGCCGCAGAGCAGCGTGCCTGCGGGCGCACCGAGGCCTTTCGACAAACAAAGTGAGACGGAGTCGAAGCCAGCGCACAGTTGACTAATCGGACGTCCCATAGCCACCGCAGCGTTGAACAGACGAGCGCCATCGAGATGTAAGGCGAGACCGTGACGTCTGGCGAGCGCCTGCGCGGCGTGGACAAAATCGGGTGAAAGGATGCGTCCCCCGATCGTATTCTCCAAGGCCAGTAGTCGGGTTCGCGCGAAATGCGGATCGTCTGGCTTAATCGCGGCTTCCACTTCGGCGAGATCCAGCGAGCCATCTGCCTGGTTGGCGAGTGGTTGGGGCTGGATCGAGCCGAGCACTGCGGCACCGCCGGCCTCGTAGCGGTAGGTATGCGCCTCCTGCCCCACGAGATATTCGTCGCCCCGTCCGCAATGGCTCATTAATGCGGCTAGATTCGACTGGGTGCCGCTTGGGAACCATAGCACTGACTCAAACCCGCACAAGGCCGCTGCCTGTTGTTGGAGGCGATTGACGGAGGGATCATCGCCGAACACATCGTCGCCCACGTCGGCGTCGAACATGGCCTGCCGCATGCCGTCAGTGGGGCGGGTCACCGTATCCGAGCGTAGATCGATACTCATGGTCAATCTGTATCCATTTTTGTCGCGGTATCCGTCGTCAGGCGATCTGTGCGCGCCCTAGTGCTGGCCGCCAACATTTGATGGTGGGTAAGGAATGCGTACGCCACCTTGTCCGGCAGGGGTACTTTAGGATTGCGTCAGTGGCCGCGCACGCACGACTACTGACGACCCCAAGTCAAGAATGGAATTTAGTAACGCGGACCGCGTGGGCGATCGCCGCGTGGCGCACCGCCACCACCACTCTCACGAGGTTTGGCTGGGTTGACCCGGAGCGGTCGGCCGTTTAGACCCTGGCCATCGAGCCCTTTGATCGCGGCTTCACCTTCGCCGTCATCAGGCATCTCGACAAAACCGAAACCTTTGGAGCGATTGGTTTCTCGATCAATCACAATTTTAGCGGAGCTGACTGCACCGTAGCGTTCGAAAGTCTCTCTGAGCTCTTCCTCTTGCATCGTATAGGGCAGATTACCGACGTAGATATTCATGGACATTGCGTTCCTCCGCGCGCCAGGGCTGTGGGTTTACGATCAGCGCCTGATAAGGCACGCGTGTCGGGCGCTGATGACGAGTCTGTGCTCGTTTGGGTGCGGAGCGGGGACGATCAGCGTCCATCTCACGGCGCGTCCCGACTGTAGCAACGTAACCTGTGGCTGACAACATTCAGCGATAAAAATTTCGCACTACCGTTGAGCCGGGCGTGATCCAGAGGGACGCCGTCTTGACGACGGTGGTGTGGTGGTTGCCGGTGGCGTTCGGCCAGGACGAGGTGGCGTCGGACGGCGCGTGTCCTGCAATGGTAAGGATGGCAAGCCGGTATGTTGTGTGGAAAATTTTCCCGCACGTGCACCCTCAGGCGCGTGACCCGTGCCCTTTGGCTGAAAATGGGGGATCAGATGACCGGGGCTGTTACCGATCAAATCACTGCGTCCCATGCGCTGTAGTGCCGCACGCAGCAGGGGCCAATTATTCGGATCGTGGTAGCGCAGAAAAGCCTTGTGCAGGCGACGAACTTTAAGGCCTTTAGGGATGGGGACTTCTTCGCTGGTGCGGGTCACTTTGCGCAGTGGATTGCGGCCGGAGTGATACATCGCCGTTGCCGTCGCCATCGGCGAGGGTAGGAAGGCCTGGACCTGATCGGCGCGGTATTTGTGTTTCTTCAGCCAGAGTGCGAGTTCGAGCATATCCTCATCACGCGTCCCCGGATGTGCCGCGATGAAATAGGGAATGAGATATTGTTCTTTGCCTGCGGCGCGCGAGTACTTGTCGAACAGTTGCTTGAATCGGTAGTAAGTCCCGACGCCGGGCTTCATCATCTTCGAGAGTGGACCTTCTTCCGTGTGCTCGGGCGCTATCTTGAGATATCCGCCGACGTGATGACTCGCCAGTTCCTTCACATAATCCGGAGACTGTAGGGCGAGATCGTAGCGTACGCCAGAGGCTATCAGGATTTTTTTAACCCCGGGAACAGCCCGCGCACGGCGGTACAGATTGATCAGGGCCGTGTGATCTGTATTGAGGTTCGGACAGATATCCGGATATACACACGCGGGTCTGCGACAGGCCGACTCGATCTCCGGACTCTTGCAGGCGATGCGATACATGTTCGCGGTCGGTCCGCCCAGATCCGAAATCACGCCCGTAAAGCCGGGCACCGTGTCACGGATGGTCTCGATCTCGCGAATGACGGAATCTTCAGAACGATTCTGAATAATGCGGCCTTCATGTTCGGTGATTGAGCAGAAGGTGCAGCCGCCGAAGCAGCCACGCTGGATCGGAATTGAAAAGCGGATCATTTCGTAAGCCGGGATCCGGGCCTCACCATAAGATGGATGGGGTAATCGGGTATACGGAAGCTCGTAAATTCCGTCCATTTCCGGCGTGGTCAAGGGGATCGGCGGCGGATTGAGCCAGACGTCAATATCACCGTGGCGTTGGACGAGCGCGCGTGCGTTACCCGGGTTGGACTCGAGGTGTACGATGCGCGAAGCATGGGCGTACAGCACCGCGTCATCCCGAAGTTGCTCGAATGAGGGGAGGCGCAAAACAGAGCGTGTGCGATGGCTATTCTTCACCTCGCGGGCGGTGCGCACGACGTTCAACGGAACCGTGGTTGTCCCCTCGGCCGTTGGCTCGTTGGTTTTTCGGCGCCCTTCGCCAAGAGTCATCGCGTAGGGGTTGATCGGTGGATTCAGCGCACCCGGATCGTCAATCTCCGTCGAATCGATTTCGATCCAGTCGGCGGGCGTCGAGCAAACGATTGCCGTTCCGCGGATGTTCGTCAGCGCCGTGATGGGCTCGCCGGCGGCCAGCCGATGGGCGATTTCGACGATTTGGCGCTCGCCATTGCCGAAAACCAACAGATCGGCGCGGGCATCCAGGAGGATCGAACGGCGAATCTTCTCCGACCAATAATCAAAGTGAGCGACCCGACGCAGACTCGCCTCGATGCCGCCGATGATGAGGGGGCAGGTGGGAAACGCCTCACGTGCGCGGTGTGCGTAGACAATTACCGAGCGATCGGGTCGTTTGCCGGGCTCACCGCCCGGTGTATACGCATCATCGCTACGGATCCGACGGTCCGCCGTATAGCGATTGACCATGGAGTCCATGTTGCCGGCGGTGATACCGAAAAAAAGGCGAGGGGCACCCAATCGCATGAAGTCATCGGTGGTGCGCCAGTCGGGTTGCGCGATTATGCCGACCCGGAATCCTTGTGCTTCCAGCATGCGCCCGACGATGGCCATGCCGAAGCTGGGATGATCGACGTAAGCATCTCCCGTGATGATGATGATGTCGCAGGCATCCCAGCCAAGCGCGTCCATCTCGGCACGGGTCGTCGGCAAGAACGGCGCAGGTCCTAAGCGATGGGCCCAGAACTTCCGATAGGTAAAGAGATTTTTTGCAGCATCCATGCGTAATTTACAGCCTTGATGAGTTGCTCACGCAAGGCGCGCAGCCCAGAGCTGCTTCGAAGGCGTAGATAGGGGTAACAGACGCCAGCCGGGCGTTCCACGGAACGACCGGCTGGCGCAAGGCTAGATCAATCGTTTAACGATCGTAGCCACCGGTCCGACGCGGTGGACGCGCCGGGCGATCTTCGCGGGGCTTAGCCTCGTTAACTCGCATGTTGCGGCCCTTGAGCGGCTTCTCGTTGAGGTTTTTGATTGCCTCGTTCGCCTCAGAGTTATTCGGCATTTCAACAAAGCCGAAACCCTTCGATTGACCAGAAAACTTGTCTTTGATGACACTGGCATTCGCCACCGCACCATAAGCCGAGAATGCCTGGGACAGATCTGCATCTGTCACGCCATAGGCCAGATTTCCAACATATATATTCATCAGTCTCTCTCATCATTGATCGTGGGTTGTCTTCAATCGCGTCGCCGAGAAACCAACCGCACAAATTTCTCGCCAATGAATCGCCGCATGCGGCGAATTCTAAAACTGCTCTGTGTGTCGCTGAATGTCGGAAATAGCGTCCTATTTGGGCCTTACCTGAGTGCAGCCGCAAAATGAAAATTGGCTTAGGCGCTCGTTAGCTTGAATCTTACATCAGAATTATGGTAATGCCAGCATTATTTTTCGGATGCTTGTAAGCACCTAGCGCCGGTCCGTTCCCGCGGGCTTTTTGATGCGCCGCAAAATTTAGATGGGTAGATACTGGAAGTGGAAAGCATTGCCGCGGCTCACAATCCGGCCGACTGAAGGCGAGGGGAAGTGAGTCCCCAGAACCAGCGTATCGCCGTCTGCGTACCGGCTCAGAAACGCGTGACGGGTGCGCGCCGCAAGCTGCGGATCATTGTCATAAATAAAGTTCCACTCAGGATGTGCGCACTGCAGCGGGCTATGGATGAGATCCCCGGTCACGACGCCGGAGGCGCCGTGGGAGGCGATTCGAATCGCGCAGTGTCCCGGGGTGTGCCCCGGGGTCGATTCCAGATAAAGGGTGTCGTCCACGGCGTAGTCGACATCGACCAGCACACCGCGGCCGGCTTCCATGACCGGCACGATGTTTTCCCTGAACACGGGATCTGGGTTCGCGCGGTATTCCCGCTCTGCGTGCGCATATTCCTCTTTTGCAAAAATATAGCGCGCATTGGGGAATGTCGGGACCCAGCGACCGTCCTGCTGGCGGGTATGCCAGCCGCAGTGATCTAAATGGAGGTGAGTACAGAATACAAAGTCGATTTCTTCCGGGTGCACACCTGCCGCGCGCAAGTTATCCAGAAAGGTCTGATCGTCACGCCCCGCCCAGCGTTTGAATCCAGCAAAGGATTTGTGATTACCAACGCAGGTATCCACCAGCGCAAGATGATGGGGCGTGCGAATGAGATAACTTTGAATCGGCAGAATCAACCGACCGGTATCTCGACACATAGCCTGCGGCACAAGCCAATCAAGGTAAGGCGCAATGGCTTCAGGTGTCGCCTCGGCGAACATTTTGTCTGGCGCCAAGAAAGGCTCATCTATTTCGACGATACGCGTAAACGATGTATGTCCGATGGTCGACCAAGTCATGGTGGTTTCCCTTTTTTACGGCAGCGCTTGTTCAACCCGGTCCGCCGGATAAGATCCGGCGCAGGGAGGTGCTCAGCTTTTAATGTTTCCGTGGCATTTTTTGAATTTCTGTCCGCTGCCACAGGGGCAGGGATCATTGCGACCGACGTGCCGGAGCGGATTCCGCACCGGATCGCTGACATGCGTCTGTTCGTGATCGTGGCTGCACTCGGGACCATGGACATGTGCGGGTGCGTCAAGTTTTTCGTCTTGCATTAAGGTCGCTCGGTTGTGTTAAACAAAATAAGGCGGAGATCCTCCGGTGCGAGGCGGGTTGCCGGTCGCATTTTAGGCGTCCGGCAGCCGGACTGTTCCTCGGACTCACACCGGTATCGCGAGCAGCTCCTTCAGATGTTGATCCACCTGCTGCAGAAAATCAGGATCAAGACCGGTGACCACCAGATGTCCGCAGATCGAATTAAGGACCCGGAACTCACTGGACTTAATCATTTTTTGCTCGTGACGGCAATCTCTTGGTGGAAAAAACATGTCTTCATCAATGGGCATTACAAAGGTCTTGGCCGTGATTCGACCCAGCGCCTTTTTAAGATCGCCGCCCGTATGGCGCGCGACGTCACCATGCTGCCATTTCCAGGCCTGGCAGAGCAGGTTATTGGGATCCATGGCGGTGAAAACGGCTTCGAGTAGATTGGTTCGAAAATCGTCGACGGAGCTGAAACCCAACTGACGCCAGAATTCCTGCTTGTAGAATGCCGTGCTCAGTCCCATAACCGCCCACAGCAGCGCGTGTCGCGCAAGCCCCTCTCGAACCTCGGTGTGCGAGTCGTACCAGCCGTTTTTGAAACCCGGATCGCTCTTAATGGCATCGATAAGGCTTTCCGTGTACAGAAAATCATGGGGTGTGTTCTGCGCGGTGCCGGCAATCGGTGCTGCTCGCCGCACCATGGCGGGATAACGGACGGCCCATTCGTAGGTTTGTTGTGCGCCCATCGATCCACCCACCACGAGGGCGAGATAGCTGATGCCGAAATGTTCGGTGATGAGCTTGTGCTGGGCCCTCACATCGTCACCAATTCGTATTCGCGGAAAGTTTCCCCGCCCCCCATTTCCGGGCGTATTGTGTGGCGAGCTAGAGAGCCCGTTGCCCAACTGGTTGACGCAAATGATGAAGTACCGGGAAGGATCGAGGGCACGCCCCTTGGCGATATAGGCTTGCTCGAAGACTTTGCTGGTCCCGCTAAACCACGAGGGGATGAGGATGGCATTGTCCCGGGCCTTATTCAGCTTCCCGTGCGTGGCATAGGCCAGGGTGGCGCCGCGCAGGGTGCCGCCTTCTTCCAGTATCCAATCGCCGAGCGGGTAGGATTGGAAGGGGCCTTGCATTTCTTGTGAGTAAAAAGGGTTGTTCATCATGGCCTGCATCAAACTCCGGATTCCTAGTGGACCTATTCTATCAATGCCAAGGCGTCTTCAACCGCCTAGGCGCGCTTTTAACCAGGCGGCAAGCTTGGCGATCGCCAAATCGGCCTCGGGCATGCCGCCGGCGGCGATCTGGAAAACATGTTGCATCTCTGGAAAGATTTCGAGCGAGAGGTCGACCCCGGCTTTTTTCGCCAATTCGGCGAAACGCACCGCATCATCCAGCAGCACTTCCTCGTCACCGACTTGGATGCAGATCGGGGGGAGGCCCTTTAGGGCGGCGTACAACGGTGAGGCATACGGATCGCGCGTGCTCGCGCCCTGCAGGTAGACCCCGGCGAGTTGCCCGATTGCGCTGGGATCGACGATCATATCGTCCGCTGCCCGTGTCTGCATCGAGGCGCCCGTCGCCTCCATGTCCGTCCAGGGAGACAAGGTCATCAGTGCCGCAGGTAGGGGTAGACCTAGATCACGCAATTTAAGCGTCGCCCCAAGACAAAGCCCACCGCCCGCGGAGTCCCCCGCAATCGCAATAGCGGTGGGCTTGACGCCTTGCGCCAAGAGCCATTGGTAGGCTGCGACGGTGTCGTTCAACGCGGCGGGGTAGGGATGTTCCGGTGCCAGTCGGTAATCCAGATTCAGGGCGCGGCAACCGGCGCCCTTGGCGATGTGCCCGACCATCTTTCGATGCGTTTCCGCCGAGCACATGACGTATCCGCCACCATGGACATAGAGCAACACACGGTCCGGCGCGGCGCCAGACGGCGTCAGCCACTGTGCGGGTACCCCACCGGCGTCAACCGCGACGCAGTGGACACCGGCGGGCTCATTCGTCAGATTTCCGAAGGCAACTGCGCCGGCCCGCATTTCCGCAATGCTGGGCTGCGGCTTGCCGACCGCTTGGTTACGAAAAAAGCGGAAGGCTTCTTTGAGCTTGATGGCTTGTGGGCTTGCCATGAAATTCTCCTGAGGAAACGGTTCCGGAGTGTCCGGGGTTAGCGTGTCCTTGATTCGAAGCGATTTCCCGGGGGCGGTCAATCAAAAAATGCGTGTCGCGTGCCCGCCTAGCGCGCGTCACAGGGCTGTTCATGGCGGGTTAGGTCCACGAAGCGGCCTGAGCGTCGTGTCGACAGCTCAAAATCGATTCGAGAAATGCGGGAGCACTTGAGTGGCGGCTAGTTCGATCGAGCGGAGCAGCGCGCGCTGGTCAACCAACCCATTCGAGGTGAAAAGCCAGAGGTATTCGATGGGCGTCTTACCAAAGGCCGCCTGGAATTTACGACACACAGTGTCGGGTTCGCCACGGAATAAAAGATGTCGGTCGATGCGCGCAGCGGATTGTGCGCCGGGAGGACATAGCCCATGGCGCCGTGGCGCAATCGTTGCGTTTTGAGTCCCAGATAAACATTGCGCAGGGCAGGGTTGTTCGAGGTGGTCATTCCCTCAATGGACAGATGGTGCTCGGTAAATGCGATCCCGTAGTATCCATAGCCCGTCGGCCGACTGCGCGAGTTCGGTCAACTCACGCAACATGCGCTGATAGAGATCAGGACGCTGCCCCCCGGCCATGCCCTGGGAAAGCTCTTCTTGGTTGCCCGTGGTTGGCGGAAAAAAAAGGCCTACTTCCATGCGCTGCTCCTTTTGTCTGCCCAATGCCCGCGGTACATAGCCGAGACGACCGCCGCCGGCCTCTCAGGCGTGACGCCGCGGGAGACAAGCCTTGAAGTCGTCTCCCGCGGGCGCGGTGTCTTAGCGTTTGATCACGACCTTGCCGTAGACCTCGCGTGATTCAATCAGTCGCAAGCCCTCCTTGGTATCGGCGAAGGGAAGCACCTTGTAGATGACTGGATCTATCTGCTTGCGTGCGATCAAATCGTAGAACAGCGCCTGCGCCACGCCGGGCAACTCTGAGCCGCGGTCCAAGTATTGGCCCCAGGCCAGTCCGATGACCGACATGTTTTTCAGGAGGATGCGGTTCAGTTCGATACTGGGGATCTTGCCACCGGCGAAGCCGATCACGACCAGTCGGCTCCCCCATGCGACACAGCGTTTGACCTGATCGAATATCTCCCCGCCGACGGGATCGTAAACCACGTCCGCACCGTGCCCACCGGTGATAGCTTTTACCCGCGCCACCAGATCTTCTGTTTTATAGTTAATCAGGTGGTGAGCCCCTTGCTGTGCGCAGATATCGAGCTTTTTGCTATCGCCTGCGCAGGCAATGACATTCGCCCCCATGAGACGACCCAGTTGAATAGCAGCGAGACCGACGCCCCCCGCCGCCCCCAGCACGAGCAACGTTTCGCCTGCCCGCATTTGGGCACGATGTTCCAGGGCGAAGTACGAGGTGCCATAAACCACGGACAGGGCGGCTGCCTGCTCATCGCTGACGTGCGTCGGCACTGTCCAGGCGGAGCTATTATTTACTAGAAACGAGTCCGCCAGTGTGCCGCCCGAATGCGAGAAACCGACGACGCGATCGCCGATTTTGAATTTACTGGCCGGACCCACGGCCTCCACAATTCCAACGGCTTCAACACCCGGGACCGCTGGGAGAGGCGCCTTGTGCTGGTACATGCCTTGGATGATTAAGAGATCCGGAAAATTGAGCGACACCGCGGCGGTGCGTACCAACGCTTGGTCGTGGCTCGGTGTGGGCGCCGCGCGTTCGACCCAATGCAGGACGTCTTTATAATTGCCGTATTTTTCAAATTGCCAAGCGTGCATCTAAAAATTCCTTAAATCATGTCTGTGGACGCGGGTTCCGCGATGACTTTGTTTTCGATGTGACCGAGCTTCGCGATCTCTACCCGAACGCTGTCACCGACAGCCAGGTATTTCGGGGGTTTGAAGCCGATCCCGACGCCACTCGGGGTGCCGGTCAGGACTACGTCCCCCGGCTCCAAGGTGAAGGCGGCTGTCAGTGTCTCTATCTGCGTGTAGCAATCAAACACCAGATGGCGCGTGTTCGAGTGTTGACGGAGCTCGCCGTTCACGTAGGTTTTGAGTTCGAGATCGTGGGGATCCCCGACCTCATCGGGGGTGACCAGAAAAGGGCCGAACGGCGCGTGAGTGTCAAAGGACTTGCCGAGGGTGAAGGTTTGCGCGCGCATCTGCCAGTCGCGGACACTCACATCATTACAGACCACAAATCCGGCGATCACCTCGTGTGCGCGGTCGCGGGGAACATGGCGACAGCGCCGGCCGATGATGAAACCAAGCTCACCTTCATAATCCAGCTTATCCGAGACGCGGGGCAGATGGATGGGCGCATAGGGCGGATGGGCTGCCGTGGACTGCTTGTTGAAGAACATCGGGAAGGCCGGTGTTTCGAGTTTTGTCTCGGCAATATGGTCCTGATAGTTAAGACCAATCGCCAGAATTTTGGGTGGCCTTAGTACCGGCGCATGCAGGATCACGCTGGCGAATGGGTGGCGTGGTCCGTGGCCGTTGCGGGCACGCGCGAGGCCATCTGGCGCGGCGAGTAACGCCGACATCTCCATGGGGATCTCCGTGCCTGAGAGATCGATAATCTCCTCACCCTCGACCCGACCAATTCGCGGCTCGCCACCGGCAAGACTGAATGTTGCTAGTTTCATGTGGTAATGGTCACCTTGTCATAGAAAGCAGAGCGGGTGCATTTGAATCTGTCTGGGCGGCCGCGAGGGCGCCTCAGCGCGCATGCGACGCAGACCCGGGCCGCATGGCTGCCACAGGATAACCGGCCGCGGCGCTGTGTGCACCGTGTCGCCTGCCGAACCCGTAGCGGCGGTCGTAATGTCGGTGCGTCGGGTGGGGTAACCGGACTTCGCCCGGCCGGGCATTGCTTGTCGTCAGATCCCAGCCTCCCTACAATCAGTGGGTCTTGAATTTTTCTGTTGAGGGAGACCCCCGGTGAAAATTGCCTTTATGCCCGATACGCACTTTGGCGCGTATGATCAGCCGAGCCTGCCAAGTGGTCCTGACGTGGCTGACGCGATGGAGCATTGTCTCAAGGAATCCGAATTAGCCGAGCGTTGCGGGTTCGACGGCTTATGGGTCCCCGAACGCCATCAGCGGCCCGAGACATGGTGGCCGAATACGATTACTCAACTGGCTGCGATCGCGGCGCGCACGACCCGCGTAGATATCGCCTGTACGGTCATCCAACCGACGTTCCACCACCCGGTGCATCTCGCAGAGCAACTCGCCAATATCGACTGCCTTTCCCGTGGGCGGCTAACCTTTGGGGCGGGCGTCGGCTATCACCAAGATTATTTCAGACATTTTGGCGTGCCCTATGCGAAACGCGGTGCCCGGTTTGAAGAAGTGATGGACATCATCGAAGCCTGCTGGACGCAGGAAACGGTGAACTATCACGGAGAGTTCTTCAACTACGATGGGGTTAAAATGTCGCCGAAACCGTATCAGCAGCCCCGACCGCCGGTTTGGATTGGGGCGTTTGCCGACAAGGCGCTGGAGCGGGCGCTACGTTGGGATGGCTGGTGTCTGTGGTTTCCCCCCAATGTGAAGATATTGAAGCCGCAGGTCGAGGCGATGCGGGAAAAAGCCGACAAACTGGGCAAAAAAAATTGGCAATTCACCATGGGGTTCGAAGGCTGGATCGGCGATGATCCGGATATTCGCAAAAAACACGGGCACCGCTGGGTTCGCGAGTGGGGTTTCTACGCCGAGAAAGGGCTGTCGCCGGATGCCGATGCGAAAGATGAATTAAGCGCGATTGAGGACATGTTCCTTTGTCTGGGCAATAAGCAGAAATGGCTTGACCGTCTCGGCGAGCTAAAGGAGCAGGTCAACCCCGACTGGATTTGCATCCGCACGCGTAATCCGGTCAACCTCGGGCAATACTATCCATCCCGACAAGAATCTCTCGAAGTCATCGAGCAGTTTGGGGAAATTCTGCCGGCAGTCCGGTAAGCGACGAGTGCACGGAGGCCTGGCCACTGTGCGAAACTATCCAATAACAATGATGAGATAGGCGGACTTGCCCGTGCGCGGATACGCCTGCTCCCTGTCTCTAGTCAGAAAGGCGACCGTATGAAACTCGGTTTAATGCTCGGCTACGCCGGCGCACACTACAAACTTCCCCTGGAATTGGTCCTCGAAGCGGAGAATCTGGGCTTCGATTCGGTCTGGACGGCAGAAGCCTACGGGTCCGATGCGGTGACGCCGGCCGCCTGGGTGCTTGCCCAGACCCGTAGGATCAAAGCAGGCACGGCGATCATGCAACTCGCGGGGCGAACGCCCGCGATGACGGCGATGACCGCGATGACGCTCGATCATCTGTCCGGTGGCCGTTTTATCTTGGGCGTCGGGCCCTCCGGACCCCAGGTCGTGGAAGGTTGGCACGGCGAGCGCTATGGCAAGCCGCTATCGCGACAGCGTGAGTACATCGAGATCATTCGCCAAATTCTCGCGCGGGAAAAACCGCTCGTTCATCAAGGAGAGCACTATCAGATTCCAAATACCGGTGCCGGGACGACGGGACTCGGCAAACCGCTGAAAAGTATTCTGCATGGCAACGCCAGCTTACCGATCTACACCGGCGCGGTAACGACAAGCGGCGTGCAACTTGCGGCCGAGGTCGCGGACGGCACTTTTGTGGTGTGGATGAATCCCGAACGCCCCGACGTCTTTGCACCTGCGCTGGCCGCGGGTTTTGCCAAGGCAGGAAACGGTAAAACACAGGCGAAATTTGATTTGGCGCCTTTCGTCCGCATCTCGATGGGCGATGATTTGGATACCTGCCGTTTGGTTATTAAGGATTTTCTTGCGCTATATATCGGTGGCATGGGCGCGCGCGGCAAGAACTTCTATAACGACTACGCCTGCAGGCTCGGTTACGCTGATGCCGCGGTTAAAATACAAGACCTGTATCTCGCCGGTGACAAAACCGCGGCGATCGCGGCGGTGCCTGACCAACTAGTCGATGAGTGTGCTCTGGTCGGCCCCGAAGGACGCATTCGCGAACAGCTACAGATGTGGAAAAAGGCCGGCGCCGCAGGATATCTGGGGACCATGGTCGTCATCGCGAAAGACACCCATGCCTTGCGGGTGGTCGCCGAAGAAATTTTGTAAAACCCCCGGGCGGCCCTACAGGTCGCTCCACGGTCGACTGGATCGGGGGGGTGCTTTTGAAAACATGACGCGGGAGAAATACGATGGGTTACAAATTACTTGGCGCAAATGTCTCACCTTACGTCCGGAAATGTCGGGCTTATCTGGCGGAGAAGGGGATTGCTTATACGTATGAAGCGGTCAGCCCTTTCAGCCCCCCCCCGGGCTTTCGGGACATAAGTCCTCTGGGCCGGATCCCGGTGCTCTTGGACGGCGATAGACCCATCGCGGATTCGACCGTAATTTGTTTGTATCTGGAGCGCTGCAACCCGACGCCAGCTTTGCATCCCGCAGATCCCTATCTTTACGCGCATGCCCTGTGGATCGAGGAATTCATGGATGGTGGCATGATGCCATTTGCGGGGCCACTGGTGTTCCGTCCGCTGGTACTCGGGCCGATTGCGATGAAACAACCGGTAACGCCGACGATAAAGGCCGACGCGCTCAAAGTCGTGGAGACGTCGATTCACCCGCAGTGGGATTACCTCGAAAAAGAACTCGCTGACAAGCTCTTCTTTGTGGGGGACATGTTGACCATTGCCGACATCGCTGTCGCGAGCGGACACGTGAATCTTCGCCACGCTGATGTTTCTCCCGACGCGAACCGTTGGCCTAAGCTCGCCGCGTTCCTGACCCGCATGTATGCCAGGCCTTCCTTCGCGGCGCTGCTAGCCGAGGAAACGAAGCCTTGGGATCAACGCGAAATCCTACGCGCCGTCTAAAACAACCGCTTGCGGCGCCGTGACTTAAAAATCCGGTGCCGTTGAGGCGCCCCCAAGCCTGCGGTCGACGACCTTTACGGACGCAGATCGTCAAACGCCGGCATTGCACACCCCCGATGTCAGTAAACATGAGATTCCCGGATTTTTTAATAAATCCACACGATTTTTACTAATTGCGAGATGATGTGGCGTCCGCTTCCGGAAGGAGTGGGCTGAGGGTCCGTCGGTAGCGGGCATACACCGGGGCAAAAGGTTGCGCGATTGCGCCTCGATGTGGCTTTTTTCTAATCAACCTGCTAGCGTTGACTCGACATAGAGGTGCGGCATGGAATCGAACGAGAAGATCATCGCGTGGGCGCTCTACAATTCGTGCCCGCACTGCGAAAAGCCGACCGATCTCGTCAGGATTACGGCGGTCAAAGATGAGGCACGCGCGTGGCGCTATAGCGGCAAACACGTCAAATCCCTCTATGAGCAGGAGCGTTTGACTGATGAAACCTGGACACGGGAAGATTTCGACCAACACCTGCCCGAATTGACGGCCTTGAGGGATGGAAAATAGCGTGCGCCGAGAGGCGCGGAGATCCGCAGGCGGCACAAGGCCACGTTACCATGGGAGGTTATAAATTAGTCCGGTCGCTCACACGATAGCTGAAGGCTCGGCGCCGATAAAAAACGACGAGGCCGTCGGAGCAAACACCGACCTAACAAACGACCGGGCGCTATCGCAGAACTAGGTCAATCGATAAACCTCCGATACGCCGCGCTGTCTTGCTCGTAACTTGCCGCAGCGCCCTGCAAGACGCTAGCGCTCGGTTAACAAGCGTTGGCATAACATCTTGGAGACGTTGAACATAAGATGCGCTGCGATGGCGGGATCGCTGTCGATCAACTGGCGCAGATTGGCCTCGCTGAGACTGAGCACGCGAACGCCATCGCTCACCGCATAAACATCCATTGTTCTCGGTCGGTCCAACAAGAACGCCATTTCCCCGAAGATATCGCCTGTCGCTCAGCCGGCGCGCAGCACGTTACCGTCACGCACTTCAAGAGTACCTTCAAGAACGACAAAAAGATTCCTGGCAACGCCCCCTTTTTTAAGTAGGCGATCGCCATTTTGACACGAAATGATCGTGCTCTTATCCAAGCAACGTTCAGCTTCCTCTGCGGTAAAACCGTCGAGGGCGGAAAACCGTGAGCCTGCCGTTTCCTGCAGAGCGCCCTGAACTTCATCCCAGTAATCGCTCGACGTGACTTGCCGTCGACTCATCACCGAGATCCCCTCGGAGATGATGCGTTCCAGACACGCAGGAATGCGCGCATCGGCCCCGAAATCCTGCACATACTCGAGCATGGGGGAGTTTATCCGCCGCAAATAACCGAAATCCTCGGGCACGAACACGATAGGGATCAGATAGCCCGCCTCAGTACTATTCACGTTGACCTGAGAGTAAGCCCGTTGGCCGTGTCCCAGATACAAATTCAGTAAGTGGGGCTCACAGTCACCAAAAATCAACTGGATACGCTGCTGATTAGCGAATTGATAGCCAGCGCCGATCAAGCGCAGGAACAGATCGGTCCCGCGCAGACTGGGGAGCACCATCCCCCGTTCACCCACCGCGATCGCGGTGGGTGACATTTCAGCGAGGAAGGGGGCAAGTCCATATTGTTCGATCATGCGCGCCGGCAGCGCGGCATCGCCGCCCCACGTGAGGCGCATGGTGGCGACAACCTTGCCCGCCTGCAGCGCATAAAAGATCCGACTATGCGCATCGCACGGCTCGTAAAAAAGTCGCTGACTATGGTCTGCGATGCTGCGATATCGTCCCATTTCTTCAACGTAGATATCATACCTAAAGCTGAAAACCGCGCGCTTTTCTTCTTCTGTATCAGCACAGGCGATTGTGATGTTGGTGTCCATGAAGATCCGTTTGATCAAGGTTGTATTACGGCCCCACCGGCGCCATGAAAGCGTGGGGGCCGGTCTCCTGCAGATCCCTGAAAAAAGATTTCAGGTCAGTTGGCGGTAGCTCAAACGCCAGGATGGCGAGAGTGTATCTAGCTTTAGTGTCGCTGACCGTCGTTTCTCGTTAAATCGATTTCAGGTGTACCGTTGTTTATTCGACAGAGTAAGGGTTACAGGCTCGGTGTCGGGACGGAACTGGCTCTGTTCGAAAGGACCGAGGAGACGCTACCGAGAAGGCGCGTACCGATGTCTCGACCTCGCGACGTCAGTCTTGCTGCCGCCGACCGTGGGGTTGTGTGCGAGGAGCGCCCAGCTCCCGTCAGCGATAGCTCGGGTCCGGGTGGTTTTTCGGGCATTTCACAAAGCGGATCTAGGTTGCCGCACCGCCGCCCGTGGCTGCGGCCGGGTACTTCAAGGGCCCATTGAACGCGAGGGTTTCGGCCGAGGGTGCCTTGACGGCTAGGCGGAAGTTCGCCAGGACGGTCGCCGAACTCAGGGCGCGCTACAATCGATGTCGACGAGGAGAGAAAGTAGCCTGCCGGTCGCCCGATTGAACGCGACGAGCGCTGGCGACAGAAAAAACCGCTTAAAGCGTTAATCAATCAACAAGATTGCGCGGTGCTTCGTCGAGAGACGGACCTATACGTCCTGAGTTACGCCGTTCCGAGTCGATGATGGGCATGACGAGGTACCGCGTACATCTGAAGAGGATCAGAACCCGTCTCGTCGCTAGTCGTGCAATTCCGCGCAGCGTGTCTTTTTGTGACAGGAGCGCAGAAGATAAATTGAGGGCGCCGGTAATCGGCGGATAGGGCAAGGTTCTGGGATCCATTAAAATGGCAAGCTTGGTAACAGGCTACCCCGACGGGATTCGGCCACGAGCCAGAAGAAATTTTTTCAAATACCTAGTTATAGAGATATCAATTTGCTCTCCTTCAACGACGTCAGCCTCTTACGTGGCGGGGAATGTCTGTTCTCTGCAGTTACCTTCACGGTGCACGCCGGTCAGAAAGTAGGACTTACTGGCGCAAACGGCGCGGGCAAGTCTAGTTTGTTCAGTCTCGTCCGCGAGGAGCTCGGGGTGGAAACCGGCACCATTGGTCTACCAGCCGGGGTGGTGATGGCGCATGTAGCCCAGGAAACGCCACCCGACACCCGCGCGGCAATCGACTATGTTCTGGATGGTGATATCGAACTACGCGCCTTGCAAGCCGCGATAAAGCAAGGCGAAGCCAATGGCAGCGTCGATCTCGGCGAGTTACATACGCGCATGGCGACTATCGATGGGTACGCAGCCCCCGCCCGTGCCGCTCGATTGCTGGTGGGGTTGGGATTCGCCGCCGGATCTGAACAATCGCCAGTGGTCAGTTTTTCGGGTGGCTGGCGCATGCGGCTCAATCTTGCACGCGCGCTGATGTGTCGCTCTGATCTCTTGTTACTTGATGAGCCGACGAATCATCTCGATCTGGATGCGGTCATCTGGTTGGAGAGCTGGTTGCTGACTTATCCGGGAACCCTGTTGCTGATTTCGCATGATCGGGATTTTCTAGATCGGGTCGTCGGCATCATCGCGCAGCTCGAGCATGGCGCATTACGGCTCTATACGGGGAATTACAGTGCCTTCGAGGCGGCACGAGCCGCACAACTGGCGAGTCAGCAGGCCGCATATGAGCGGCAGCAGCGCACTGTCGCCCATATGCAATCCTTTGTGGAGCGTTTTCGTTACAGCGCCAGCAAAGCCCGTCAGGCGCAGAGCCGACTGAAGGCGCTTGAACGCCTTGAGGCCATCGCACCTGCCCACGCCGATTCGCCTTTCACCTTCGAATTTTTGCCTCCCCGAAAATTACCACGGCCGTTGCAGTCGCTAGAAGCCGTGAGCGTCGGGTATGGCGAGCGCCAGATCCTGGCGGGCGTCAAGCTGGCCGTGATGCCCGGTGATCGGATCGCGTTGCTGGGGGCAAACGGGGCGGGAAAATCGACCTTGATAAAATTGCTGGCCGGGGTTCTGGCGCCGATGGGCGGCGAGGTCTTGAGTGCCAAGGATCTGGCCATTGGTTACTTTGCGCAGCACCAGCTTGAGCAGCTTGAGGCGACCGAGACGCCATTATTCCATCTCCAGAAACTCGACCCGAAGGCACGCGATCAGGATCTGCGCAATTTTCTCGGCGGATTCAACTTCCAGGGTGCGATGGTGCAACGCGCGGTAGGCACGTTCTCGGGCGGCGAAAAGGCACGGTTGGTGCTTGCGATGCTGATGTACGCGCGTCCGAATCTGCTCTTGCTGGATGAGCCGACGAACCATCTCGATTTAGAAATGCGGCATGCACTCACCATCGCCATGCAGGATTTTGGGGGGGGCTTGGTGGTGGTCGCGCACGATCGGCATCTGCTGCGTACGACTACAGACACGTTTTTACTGGTCAATAATGGGCAGGTCGAGCCGTGGGTCGGTGATCTGGACGACTACGCCCAGTGGTTGAGTAATGGGCGCCGGTTCCAGGTGGAGGCGAGCCCGACTGCGAGTGCAAGCAATCAAGATGCCGGACGGGGAAACGAGCGTGAGAAGCGTCAGCAGGCGGCCCAATTGCGCGAACGGCTTCGACCGTTGCGCGCGGCGGTGCGGGAAGCGGAGGCGGAGATCGAGAAGATCGAGAAAGCGCGCGCGGTCATGACCGCGCGACTCACCGATCCGGTACTCTACGAGCCATCAGCCCGCGAGACCCTGAAGACCATTCTGCTCGATAGGGGACGGCTTGATGCGCGGGCGGCGGAGTTGGAAACGCGTTGGCTAAAAGACAGCGAAGCGCTCGACGCGGCCGAGCGGGCTGAAATGGCCGGCTGATCTGATTTGAGTCACGCACGGCGAACAAGCGCCCGACAATGCGTGCGCAGGGAGCCTATAATCGAGTCCCGAGTGATTTTTTGGCTAGGGGGTCAGATGGGGATCGTAATCCGGAGATTTTTAGCAGCGTTGACGTTGACGCCACTCGCTATGCTCAGCGTGTGTGCGGCGCAACCTGATACGGACGTCCTTTCGCCAATTGCACCGACGGCGTGGAATCGAGCGCGCGCGGCGCACCTGCTGGAGCGCGCGGGGTTCGGCGGAACGTCCGCGGAAATCACACTGTTTACCGCATTGGGGCCTCACGCGGCGGTACGCCGCTTGGTCTATTTTGATGGCGCGCCTGCTCCACACCAGCCTGTCTTTCAGCCGTCGGACATTTTCGAACCAGGCCTTGATCCCTTCACGCCTAGCCGGCCGGCCACCACAGAGCTCGCGGCTCGGACGGGGAGTGCGCTCGGCGTTGCGGTCAAGGTCGGCGGAAATCGGCGCCTACAACCGGTTGCCGACAAATTCTTTTACTGGTTGCGGGCCAGCCGACTAGAGACCGATAGGGTGGCGTACTGGTGGGCAAATCGGATGTTGACGTCGCCCCGCCCCCTGCAAGAAAAAATGGCGCTTTTCTGGCACGGGCATTTCGCCACCAGCGAAGAAAAAGTGCGTGATGCGCGCAAGATGCTGCAGCAAGTCGAGTTATTTCAAAAAGAGGGACTCGGAGATTTTCGGACATTATTGCTGGACGTGGCGCGGGGCCCTGCGATGCTCGCTTTTCTGGATGCCGGCGTGAACGTCAAGGACAAGCCGAATGAGAATTTCGCGCGCGAGATCATGGAATTGTTCACCATGGGCGTTGGCAACTACACGGAGCATGATGTCCGGGAAGCCGCGCGTGCCTTCACCGGCTGGAACTACCAAGGACTCGCTTACCAGCTTAACGCCGACCAACACGACGCCGGTCTGAAAGAAATTTTCGGTCATACAGGACGCTTCGATGGGGAGGAGGTTATTGATCTTATTCTGGCAAAGCCCACCACGGCGACTTTCATCGCGAGCAAGCTTTATCGGTACTACGTGCGGGATGATTTGGATCCGGTCTTGGCGCAAGCATTGGGCCAAAAGCTGCGTGACTTCCATTATCAGCTTGCGCCCTTCCTCGCGATGTTGTTCGAATCCGAAGATTTCTATGCGCCGGACGCGGTGGCGACGCGCATCAAGTCCCCCGTTGAACTGGTGGTATCGACCTACCATAAGCTCGGCCTTCAGCGTGTACCAGGTGTGCCGGATTTGAATGAGCTCTGCGAGTCCTTGGGGCAGCGCTTGCTCCATCCTCCGACGGTCGCGGGGTGGGCCTATGGCCGAAGCTGGATCACCCCGGGATTGCTATTGCTGCGGGGGAACTTCGCGCTTGATGTGGTTTTCCCCGATATCAACTTCATTGCGCACGATCGCTATCCCGATTACGCGGCCGGGGAGGAGATCCGCACTGTGCATGAGCGGATCCGTGCCGGCATGGACATCACGTCGGCTACTAAGCCCACGGCGAGCGACGGCGGTAAAGACACGATGGCCATGTCAAACGTGATGGCCGATCGGGATGAGGCTTTCAATACCCGCTATGCCAGTTATCGCGGCTGGCAGCAGGCCATCGAGCGGGTTATCCCGATTTCACGGGAAACCGCCCGGCTCGATTTGGCAGGGCAGGTGGTGCGCGCAAAGCTCAAAACACCGGAGGCTGTCGTGGATTATTTTGCACATCAATTTTTGTCTACCCCGCTCGATCCGGCTGGGCGCGCGGCGTTGGTCAAGTTTTTGGTGGACGAGCTCGGTACCGCCGATATCGCGGTGACGACGACCTATCTTGAAGATCCGCTGCGTAAGCTGCTGCACCTGATCCTGAGCCGGCCGGAGTATCAGCTCGGGTAAACCTGCCCTGGGGTCTTGGCATGTCAACTACCGGGTGGGCCTGAAGGCCTGCCCCAACGTTTTAGGAGCGCTGGTTATGAATCTGAATTCGCGCAGACGATTCCTCCAACACCTTGCGGCGACCGGTTGTGTCGGCATGTCCGGGCTCCTGAATCCGCTCAGCGCGCTGGGTGCGACCGGGACTGGTGTCACCGCGGCCGCGACGGATCGTATTTTGGTCGTGCTCGAATTGTCCGGCGGGAATGACGGGCTGAATACGGTGGTGCCGTATACCAACGATCATTACTATCGTCTGCGACCTAAGCTTGCTATCAAGCGGAAGCAAGCGTTGCGCTTGGACGATCATTGGGGTTTGAATCCAGGCATGATTGGCTTCAAGCGGCTGTGGGATGCTGGACAATTGGGCATCGTGCACGGATGTGGTTACACGCAGCCGTCATTTTCGCACTTTACCTCGATGGCTTACTGGCAAACGGCGGCACCCAACAGCGGTGACGATTATGGCTGGGTGGGCCGTGTGGCGGACACGATTGCACCCAAACCGGTGCCGAACTTCATCGTCAATGTCGATGTCGTCGAGTCGCTCGCGGTCAAGAGCCGTATCCATACGCCGGTCGTGTTCGATGAGCCCGACGGCTTCGTTCGCAAGGGACTTTTTGAAACTCGTGATCTGCTTGATGGCGTGTCCGGCGTTGCGACCTCGAATGCGACACTCGCCTACCTGGAGAGCGTCGCCGTCGGCGCGCGGGACGCGTCCGCACAAGTGAGAGCAGCTTGGCATCAATATAAATCGTCTGTCGATTATGGACTGGTACCCTTGCAGCTCCCCAAAATCGCGGCGTGCATTGCCGCCGGCTTACCCGCTCGATTGTACTATGCGGCGTTCCGAAACAATGCCTTCGATACCCACGTTCAGCAAGCCGATTTGCATCAGCGCCTGCTCAGTTACGCCGCGGATGCGTTGTACGGCTTTACCCGGGATCTAGAACGCCTCGGTCTCGCCGATCGCGTGACGGTGCTCGTATTTTCCGAGTTCGGGCGCCGCGTTCCGGAAAACGCGAATCTGGGCACTGACCATGGGACCGCGAATGTAATGTTCGTGCTGGGCAAACACGTCGAAGGTGGCCACTACGGTGAGCCGCCGGCGCTCGATAAGCTGGACGCCGGGGATAATCTCCAATTCACCACCGATTTTCGTCGGGTGTACGCGAGTGTGATGGATGGATGGCTACAACCTGGACTATCCAAAACCGTGCTAAAAGGCGATTTCGCCCCCTTCTCCCTGACCGGCTGACCGGCACGGGCGCCGAAGTCGTCGGGGCCTACCAGCCTCGCGCGGCGCTGACGAGCTTGATATTGGTAGCGCCGTCGGCGCCGGAGGCGAGTAGCGTGGGCTTGCCGCGTACCGCGGCCCCAAATTGACTGATCTGGGCGGTGTAGGTGTCGAAGGCGTCGAGCGTTTCGTGCGTGGGCGCTTTGCCGGTGAATGCGATTTCCAAGGTGCCGGGCTTGGCGAAGAGGCCGCCCTCGAGACGAAAATAGCCACGGGACCCAAAAAATTCGAGGCGTGATGGGCCACCCTGTGCGCCGGTGCAGGCGGTGACGCTGCCCACGGCGCCGTTTTGGTATAGGATCTGGACCTGTGCATGGTCATCGATGGCTAACTGCCAGCATCGACTCGTCAGATGTCCCTGTGCCGCCCGTGGGGGTGAATTCATGATCCAGCCGACCAAATCGAGCAGATGTGTCCCGATATCGCCGAGGGCCCAGCCGCCGCTGCGACGTTTGTCGGCCCGCCAACTGGTGGGCGGCGTCGCGTAGGCGGCATACATCTGCGCACGCGCTTCCAGGATGTCGCCAAATTTTCCGGCGGCAACTGCTTTGGCCAGTTTCTGTAAGGTCGGATTAGTCCGGTTGTTAAATCCGACCATGAGTTGACGTTTGGCCTGTGTGGCGGCCTTGAGCATGGCCGCGCAATCGCTCGTGTTGATCGCCATCGGTTTCTCGCAAAGCACATGTTTTCCCGCCCGCAGCGCGGCGATCGCCTGCGCGCGGTGGATGTCCGGAGGGCTGGCAATCCAGACGGCATCGAGACCGGGGTGGTCGAGAAAAGCGGGCAGCGCGTGATAAGCACCGTTGAGCGCGTGACGTTCGGCATAATCCGCAGCGCCCTGGGCGGTTGAACTCAAGACCGCGACAAGGGCATGCCCAGGGGTGCGGCTTATCGCGGGACCAAACGTATGATCGGCCCAACCGGAAGCGCCGATAATCCCCCATTTCAGTGTTGCCATCGGTGGTCTCCCGCGTGTTCGTATGGATGGGCCCGGATGCTCAACCCCCGGCCGTGGCGTGTCAACTGCGGCCACGGTCCGCCTTGCAACAGCCGTCGTTACGGTAAGATAGCTATGGTGCTTTGCGCGCGCGAGCCTTAAGGTCAGATCCGCTGCAGCCCGGCGCGTTCAACACCACATCCCCGTGTGCGCGTGCGGCACGGGACGTAGTGACTCAACCTAAAAACAGGAGAGCGTGCATGAGAAAATCCAGTGGTATCGGCGTGGGCATCTTTCATGTCCTGGCAGACTTGCCAGGGGGAGATCCCGCTATCGTGGCCAAACATGCTGAAGCGCTTGGTTTTGCCTCGTATTGGCTACCGGAACACGGCATCATCCCGCAGGGCTCCTGCGACGTTTATCCGGGCAAGCAAGCCAACGAACCTCCGCCGGCCTATATTTTTAAAATCCCCGATCCCTTGATCGGGCTGAGTCGGGCAGCAGCGACCACCTCCGAAATTCGCCTGGGGACGGGTATCGCGCTAGTGCCGGAGCGGAACCCGTTGCTCGCCGCCATCGAGATCGCGTCGCTTGACCATTATTCGGGGGGGCGTTTCATCTATGGCATCGGGGCGGGCTGGAATGAGCCGGAGTGTACGGTCATGGGCGGCGATTTCCCGCATCGATGGACGCAGACGAAGGAAGCCATTCAGGTCATGAAAAAATTCTGGACGGGTGAATACGTCGAACATCACGGTAAATATTTCGATTTTCCGCCGTCGATTTGTTTGCCAAAGCCGACCCAGCGCCCGCATCCGCCGATTTTGCTCGGCAGCATTGGTTCCCCCAATGTCTATCGGCGCGTGGCTGAGTGGGGCGATGGATGGCTGCCGTTCTGCACCGATCCGCAGGAGATCACCGACGGTAAACGAGAAATCGCGGAATACGCGCGGGCGGCCGGACGTCATCCTGCCGCGCTCGAGATTTCGGCGTTCGCGCCGCCCGGAATGTTTCAAACCGCCAAGGACATCAAGGCGCTGGCCAATGCTGGCGCGGATAGCGTGGTCTTGTGGCTGAAAGACGGTAATCAAGCTGAGATGTTGAAGCAGATAGAAATGCTGGCGCACCAAATTTTCTGAGCCGTAGCACCTTACTTGGCACGGCGCCGAGCGGCGTGCTGCCTATCCGTCAGGAGATGAGAGGGTAGACTCTGTCATCGTAGAGAACACATAACACGGGCGAGTTTCTCGGCAAACGCTACTCGCGGCGGCCGAAGCTCGCGCCCCAAAAGGAGGGCCGCATGAAAAAATCAAGTGGAATTGGCGTGGGTATTTTTCAGATCACGGGCGATTTAACGCATGGCGATCCCGCCGTTGTCGCCCATCGTGCCGAAGAGCTCGGCTTCGCGTCGTACTGGCTGCCGGAGCACGCGATCATTCCCCAGGGCTCGTGCGATTTATACCCGGGTAAGCAGGCGGGAGAGCCGCCGCCCGCTTATCTGTTCAATATGCCAGATCCGCTTATAGGTCTCAGTCGGGCGGCGGCGGCCACCCGAGAGATCCGTTTAGGTACGGGCGTCGCGCTAGTCCCTGAGCGCAATCCATTGCTCGCGGCCATCGAGATTGCTTCGCTAGACCACTACTCCGGCGGTCGGTTCGTGTACGGCATTGGCGCGGGTTGGAACGCTGCCGAATGCACGATGCTTGGTGGTGACTTCGACCATCGATGGGCGCAGACGAAGGAGGCTGTTCAGGTCATGAAGAAGCTCTGGAGCGGCGAATACGTTGAGCACCATGGCAAGTATTTTGATTTCCCGCCTTCGGTGTGTCTGCCGACACCTGCGCAGCGACCCCACCCACCCGTGTTGCTCGGCAGCATTGGCTCGCCAAATGTTTTCCGGCGGGTGGTGGAGTGGGGGAACGGTTGGTTACCTTTCTGCTTGGATCCGCAAGAATTAGTCGATGGTCGCGCCGAAATCGCTAAATATGCAAAAGCGGCCGGGCGCGATCCATCTTTGTACGAAATCTCAGCCTTCGCACCCCCAGGCATGTTTCAGAGCAAGGCAGACGTCAAGGCGCTTGCGCACGCTGGCGCGGACAGTGTAGTGCTGTTCGTGGACGAGCCCAGCCAGGCCGCGACGCTAGCGCGCATCGAGGCACTGGCGGGGGCGCTTTTCTGACACGCTGATAGCCGGCGCGCGGGGTTTCTACGCGCCGGCCTACCGGCCAGCGATGCGGCTAGGCATAGCGCCGCATCACGGTCTCTGCGAAGTAGCGCATCTGTCCGACAGGATCATCGGTGACCTGAAAAGCGAAATGGGAGAGTCCCTCGGCTTCGAGCGCCTTGATCCGTGCGATGACCTCATCTGGCTCGCCGATCATCGCCGCGACCTCGGCGATTTCGGGGGTCAGGAAGGCTTACTCATCTTCCCGGGTATAGACCAGATGTCCCTCATGCAGGGTGAGATGGCGTCGCGCGCGCGGCATGCCATCTACGTACGCGCGATAGCGCCCCACCAAATCTGCAATTGAAGCGTCGGAGGCTAGCAAGTTATCGTCCCATTCGCACATCACATGCAGCAGGTTGGTGATGAAAGGACCGAGCGCGTGCAGGATGCGCGGACTCGCGGCGGTTTCACCGGGACGAAGAAGCGCGAGTGGGAAAATAGCCTAGGACGGGATGCTGAGGGGCTTACGCCCCGCGCGAATTGCGCCAGTCGAGATTTGGAGACGGGCTGCGCGCAGCGCTGAGGGGGTGATATTCCAGGTCAGGTGCGCATCGCATTCCGCGCCGCAGTAGTCCAGCGTCTGCGGACCAAAAGCCGACAACGTCACGGGAATTTTATGGGACAGGTCGATAAAACCATGGTTTTGATGCAATAGACGAATCAAATGGGTTTCCCCTTCGACGTCGAACAGTGTGTCTTCTCCACGTAGCAGGGCCTGAATTATTCTGATTTCCCGCTTCATTCGGTTGAGCGGAACCGGGCGCAAACCCATGGTGAGCCGCGCGGTGTTGCCATTGCCGACGCCGAGTTCGACACGGCCGGGGGCGATGGCCGCGATGGTCGCGATTGAATGCGCAATGACCGGTGCCAAGCGCGTCGTGGGAACGGCGACGCCTGTCGCGAGACGAATGCGCCGAGTGGCGCGCGCGGCGACTGCCATCGTGGCGTAGACATCTGAATAAAGCATCTGAGAATCAAAAAACCAGGCTTGGTCATACCCAAGTGATTCAGCCATCGCGACCAAATCATCGTCTCCAATGCGGGAGGTGAAAGTCACACCGAATTCCATGCGGGCCTCGCTTGCTTCGTGAAGGAGTGTCGCCGAGTATAACGGCAACGATGTGCCATCAAGGTCCATCTCCCCTTTGGTTAGACGATACGCCCGCAGGAGCCCCGAAATGGAGCAAGCAGTCTTGACGTCTCTGAAAGTGGCGGTGGTCGGAGGATCCATCACCGGCTGCACAGCCGCCATTGAGCTCGCGCGCCTCGGTTGTGTCGTCACGCTTTTCGAACGGAGCGGCGAGGAGTTGAAGGACAGGGGCGCGGGTATCGGCGTACCGCCTTCGGTAATGGCGGCGTACATTGGGCGCGGCCTCATCGGTGCCGATGTGCCGTATTTCGATGCCGAACATTTTGTCCGGCGTTGGCGTACGGCTGCGGCCCCCGAGTTTGGTGTGCTGGCCTGGGAACAGCCGGCTAATATTGCCTTACTCAACTGGGGTGGGCTTTATCAGAACTTGCGCGCGCGCGTCCCGGACGGCGTCTACCATACCGGTCAGCGGGTAGTTGCCTTACATCAAGCAGCACAAGGTGTCGACGTGGCGTTGGCTAATGGCGAGGTCCAGAACTTCGATTTGGTTGTCTGTGCGGACGGCTATGCTTCGCTTGGACGACGCACGCTTTTTCCCACGCTTGAGCTGAATTATCCAGGCTATGTGCTGTGGCGGGGCAGTTTACCGGCGTCTGCAATGGTCGCCGCGGCGCCGATGGCCTCAGGTGTTCACGCCCTCGGCTATCCAGATGGGCACGGCATCTTTTATCTCGTGCCGGGTACCGACGCGAGCACGGGAAGAGACCAACGCCTAGTGAATTGGGGAATGTATGTGCCGGTGCCAGATCTCGCGGCATTCATGGTCGATCGAGACGGGCGGGCGCACGAGGGATCGTTACCGCCGGGCGCCATGCCTTTGGCGACTGAAGCGAAACTCAAATCGGATGCCCGACATCGACTGCCCGATTTTTATGCCGATATCGTGGCGGCCAGTCACGACACCTACGTCTATGCTATTTACGACTGTGAAGTGCCAGCCTATCGGGCGGGCCGCATTTGTCTCGCCGGCGACGCTGGCGCTTTTGCACGACCGCACAGCGGTGCTGGGGCCCTTAAAGGTGTCAGCGATGCGGTAGCGCTGCGCACGGCGCTGGCCTCACATCCCGATCTGGAAACAGCGCTCACTACCTGGGATCGCGAACAGACGGCAAGTGGTAACCAGATGGTGCGTTTCGGCAACCAACTCGGGCGCGCGCTGGTGCTGGAAATTCCTGATTGGTCGGCAATGAGTGTCGCAGAGATGGCGCGCTGGTTTACCGCGTCGGTGACGATTGAGGCAGAGCTTTTTGATGCGTGGAAACCCGCTTCTTGAGTCGACGCGGTATCGGCATCGCGCGGCGTCGCGCGATGCCGGCTGATGGACTAGAGCGGGCCCTTGCGGATAGCGTTCTGGCCATCCCATCCTTTGGCCGCGTTTTCCACCATAAAAAACAAGTCTTTGAATACGTTTGAGTTATCCCACAGCTCAGTGTAATGCCCCAGCATCGACACCGTATCAAAATAGGTAAGCGCCGCACCGCCCACAGTGCACTCGAAGGCCGCGGCGTGACCCAGCTTCCGGTATTGTTCACAAGTCGCCGCGTAATCGACAGGCATCAGGCCAAAGTGGTGTACTCCCACCCGACCGGCGTCTAGAAATTCCTTGTAGACAGAGGGCGCGTCGTTATGCTGATAAATCAATTCAATCTGCAGATCTCCGCTATTGCCGAGCGCCAAACTCACATCCGCATTACCCGGCTTACCGAGGTATTTCTGGTCGAGCAAGGGGCAATGTTCGAACAAAAAGAACGGACCGACCTTCAGGACATCGACCCAGTATTTGAGCGCGGCATCGAGATCTCTGACGACGTAGGCGAGTTGACGGATCGTGTGGAGCGGTTGTGTCATTGGCCATTCCTTTCAGGTTATAAATTACAACGGTGACACTACCCGGAATGCGCGAATGCAGCTAGTGTGTTCCAGTTTTTCCGTAATCGTTACTTTTTAAAAAGAGAACACTGATGCACGAAGCGATACGACCGGCGCAGGCGCGCTGGCAATTTGGGGTAGGCGAGCGACTCCCGATTTGGCAGATCGTCGCCGAAAACGACGCGACCGACAGCGGGAACCCGATGCACGACGACGCCCGCGCGCGGGCGCTCGGTTTCGCGGGCGGACTTGTCCCGGGTGTCACGCTCTATGGTTATCTCATGCATCCCCTGGTGAGCCTGTTTGGTGCGGCGTTTCTGCAACGTGGGGTGTTCGAGGCGCGCTTCCGTCGACCCGTTTATGCAGGCGAGATGGTGTCGACGCATATTGAGATCACCGCGGCTGCCGCGGCATCAACCCGCTTCGCACTCGAACTGCGTAATGCAGCGGGCGATGTCTGCGTGATCGGTAGTGCCGAGTACCGCGACACCGACTCGGCCCTAGCTCTCGAGATCCCGGCCATTGTCGAGATCCCGGCTGAGCGGCGTCCGGCGACACCGGAGGCGTTACGCGCCAATCCAGTGCTGGGCACACTGCATGAGATCTTCAGTGCGACGCAGAGTGCCGAATTTGTCGCGAGCATGGGTGATAGGGATAGCGCGTTATATGAAACGGTTGTCCATCCGGCCTGGCTACTGCGGCAGGCAAACCTCATTGTCGATAGAAATCTTGCCGTTGGACCCTGGATTCATGTGTCGAGTCACATTCGTCACGCCGGCACCATTCGCCTGGGCGAGGGGTACACGGTCCATGCGCGCGCGGTCGAGCTCAGTACCCGCAAAGGGCACGACTACGCCGATTTCGAAGTAGTGATGGCGACCACGCGGCCTGTTCTTTCGGTGCTACATCGCGCCATCTACCGCATGGGCGCGTGAACCGCATGCAGTAGGGGGCGAGGCGAGGTATTGAGCGGGATCACCGCATCGCGCGAAAGGCGGTCCGGATTTCGTTGATGAAATGCGCCGGTTGTTCAAAGGCTGCGAAGTGACCGCCTTTGTCCAGGGTGTTGTAGTGCACTATTTTCGAGAATCGGGTTTCCGCCCAGCGTTTGGATAACCGAAATATTTCGTGAGGATAGATACTGATGCCGGTCGGCACATCAATGGGACGCTTGGGTTGCAGCAATATCGCCGAGAAGTTCTCCCAGTACATGCGGGCGGAAGAGGCCGCCGCCGCGGGTAGCCAGTACATCATGACATTATCAAGCAACTCATCACGGGTCAGCACGTTCTCGGGATGGCCATCACAGTCGGTCCAAGCCCAGAATTTCTCGAGGATCCAGGCGGCTTGACCGACCGCCGAATCCACCAAGGCGTACCCGATGGTTTGCGGGCGGGTGCTTTGCTCTTTGGAGTAGCCGGAGTCCCAATCCCAGTAGTGCTGGAAACCGGCGAGCGCACTTTTTTCGAACGCGGTCGGATCTTCGATCATCGCAGGGGTGAGATCGACCAGCGGCATGTTGGTGTGGATCCCCTCGCAATGCGCGGCTTCGGTAACGCCGATACTCATCGTGACTCCTGCGCCCCAGTCGCCGCCTTGTGCGAAATACCGGTCATAACCTAGGCGGGCCATGAGTGTCGTCCATGCACGACCGATACGTTCGAGCGTCCAGCCGGTCGCCGTGGGTTTGCCCGAATAGCCGAAACCCGGTAGTGAGGGGCAGACCAGATGGAAGGCATCTTGCGGATCGCCGCCGTGCGCTACAGGATCGGTGAGCGGTCCGATCACCTTCATGAATTCGATGACCGAGCCCGGCCAGCCGTGCGTCATGATCAGGGGACGGGCGCCGGGATGAGGCGAGAGCGCGTGCATGAATTGAATGTCGAGGCCGTCGATTTCGGTGATGAACTGCGGCTGGGCGTTCAAGGCTGCTTCACAGCGCCGCCAATCGTATTGGGTCCGCCAGTACTCGCAAATCTCCCGCGTATACGCGAGCGGGATCCCCTGACTCCAGTCCGTTGGAGTCTCCCGCTCTGGCCATCGGGTTTGTGCGATCCGCCGTCGCAGATCGTCAAGCTCCGTCTCAGGAACATCAAATTTGAACGGTCGGATAGCAACATTCATCGCAGATCTCCTTTAGGCCATTGACGCCAATGCTTCCAGGGCCGGCCAGTCAGGACCCGGGCCGCCATCGGAACGAATCGGTTGGATGACGACCTGATCAGCGCCCTGGTCAAAATATTGCTGAAGTTTTGCCTTGATCTGATCGGCATCACCCCAGTAGACCATGGCGTCCATCAACCGATCGCTGCCGCCGTTTTCCAAGTCGCTCTCGTTAAAGCCAAGCCGGAACCAGTTTTTATAATAGTTCGGGAGCGGCATGTAGAGCGCCAGCGCGGCGCGCGCGGTCTTGCGTGCCAGCACCGGATCGGTGCACAGGCATATCTTCTGCTCGCAGATGATGGCGCCCTTCGGACCCATCGCGGCACGTGACAGGGCGACCTGCGCGGGGGTGATGTTGTAGGGAAATGCGCCGAGCGTCCGATTAGCCGACAGTTCTGACATATTAGGCCCGAGTGCCGCCAGCACGACCTGCTTGACCGCAGGCGTATTGTTCATGGCCGCCCACGCTTGATCCATCTGGTCGAGGTAGGTGCGCATGGTGGCGACGGGTTGTTTGTATTGGTGACCGCGCACGTCGGCGACGAGCGGCGCGTGGGAAACACCGAGTCCGAGAACAAAGCGGTTGCCGTAGAAGCTGTTGAGGCTATTGTGACCCATCGCAGATGCGGCCGGATCGCGCGCATAAATATTGGCGATGCCGCTGGCGACGACCAATTTTTTGCTGTGGCTGAGCAGATAGCCGCCGATGGCAAACGTTTCGTAATTAAGGGCCTCCGGGTACCACAACGTCGAATAGTTCAAGGCCTCAAGACGGGTGGCAAGCGACGCAAGTTCGGTAGCCCCGAGGACGTCCGTAAAAGTGAATACACCGAGTTTTCCGAATTTCATCGCACGGTCTCCAAATATCTTAAATCTAAGGTAAGGATGGCAGACGCCCGACAACGACGACGCTGCCAAGTTTCTGCGCATGGAGAGTATGCGATCCTTGGCCGCGCACGGTCTACAGGAATCGGCGCGGTCCCCTCGAAA
The DNA here is from genome assembly GCA_903825645.1 of uncultured Pseudomonadota bacterium. Lineage (GTDB taxonomy): Bacteria > Pseudomonadota > Gammaproteobacteria > CAIKBL01. Next base: position 55,537 of record CAIKBL010000051.1, read on the forward strand.
AACGGTCGGGCGCCCCATTGTCAGGTCCGGCCATCTCGTTTAATGTCCTCTGCTCTCTCACCTGTGATGGAGATTCGTTATATGGTCACCCTACCCAAAGATTGCCCGCAAGATCCGATTGCGGCACTGACTTACCTGAAATCCCGCCCGTCGTTGTCCGTCGAGGATTTGAAAATTCTTGCCATGATTGAGACTTGGGGTGAGGTGTACTACCAGGTACTTGCGCGCGGCCTCGGCGATGAAGAGTCTAAAAAATTGCTGCTCCGCAACGGTGCGGAAGAGCGGGGCCATGCTGCCCGTCTGCTGAAGGCGATCAATCTAAAGGGCGGCGCTTGGGAATTGCCCTCAAACGCTGAAAACCCGTTCAACCCCGAAGGACTTGGTGACGTCTCGGCAGAGCCTGAGCTCCTGAGCATGCTGCAGCAGGCAGAAGTGGACGGCGACCGGCAGTACCAGATATGGGCGGATGCAGAAAGCAATGCCGAAGTGGCACAGCTCCTGCGCCTGAATGGTCGCGAAGAAATCCGGCACTTCGAGCGTGTCGAGGAAGTCAAAAAACGGATGGCCGCGGCCTAGCGCGTGCCTGTTTCGGCAGTGCCCGGCTTGAGCTGGGCACTGCATAAAAAAAACCCGAGGTGGGCAGCGGCGACGCCGGACTGCCCGAACGACTCAGTCGGGTGTCCACTCACTCCCGGGCGTTACGCCCCAATCCCCCCTGACAGGAGACTGCCGCATGAAACTCAGCACACCGCGCGTGAACCCACTGGAACGATCCGAATGGAGCCAATCCGTTCAGAACACCCTGCGGGAGGTCAAAGTAGGGACGGGTGAAGTACCGAATATTTTCAAGACGCTGGCCCATCATCCGGATTTGATGAAACGTTGGCTGGTGTTCGGTAACCATGTGCTGTTCAAGTCGACGGTGCCAGCGCGGGAACGTGAACTGGTGATCTTACGGATCGGCTGGTTGTGTGAAGCGGAATATGAGTGGGCTCAGCATGTTCGCATTGGGCAGCAGACCGGGCTTACCGATGAGGAGATCCACCGCATCAAAATTGGCCACACCGCGAAGGGCTGGAGCGCGCGTGATGTGTTGTTACTGAAAGCTACCGATGAGTTATACAAGGACGCGTGCATTACCGACCCTACCTGGGCCGGTTTGAGCGAGCATTACAATACCCAGCAATTAATGGATCTAGTGTTCGCCATTGGTCAATACAACCTAGTCTCGATGGTCCTAAATACCTTTGGGGTACAGCTTGACGCCGATCTCGATACTTCGTTCGAAAATACCTGAGCGAGTGCTCGTCGAGCGTTCTGCAGACAAATAAGGGGGGGGAGGTCGACATGGCAGGGCGCCTTGCGGGCAAAGTGGCCGTTGTAGTGGGGGCCGGACAAACGCCCGGCGAGACTGTCGGCAATGGCCGCGCGTCGGCTATTTTGTATGCGCGAGAGGGAGCCCAAGTTGTCGTGGTCGATCATCATCTCGACTCGGCCACGGAGACCTGTCAACTCATCGTCAACGCGGGCGGCGTCGCGGTGCCTTTTCAGGCGGACGCGACCGACGACGAGGCGTGTCGCGCGCTGGTCGAAAAATGCCTCGAACGCCATGGCCGTATTGATATCCTGCATAACAATGTGGGTATTGGTCTCGGCGACGGGAGCTTGAGTCATGTTTCTGAAGAGGCTTGGGATCGCATCCTCGCCGTTAACCTGAAAAGCGTGCTAATGCCCTGTAAGCACGTCGTGCCGGTGATGCGCCGGCAGCAGCAAGGGGCGATCTTGAACATCTCCTCGGTCGCTGCGGTATGTCACACCGGCATGTTGGCCTACAAGACTTCCAAAGCGGGCGTCAACGCCATGACGCAGCAGCTTGCGCTTGCCAATGCCCGCTATGGGATCCGTGTCAATGGCATCATGCCTGGCTTGATGGATACGCCGATGGCCATTGAAGGTCTCTCTCAGGCACGAGGCGTGACGCGCGACGAGTTGCGCGCCGCGCGCGACGCCACGGTGCCCCTCGGAGCCAAAATGGGCACCGGATGGGATATTGCGTATGCCGCGCTCTTCCTGAATTCCGACGAGGCCAAGTTCATCACCGGAATCGTCTTGCCCGTCGATGGCGGGCAGTCGGCCAAGATTGGCTGAGGCGATGCACGGCGGCCGATCGTGCACGCGGGGGTTACTGGACCCGTGCTAAAGCGTCCTCGTAGGAGTCCACGATCTGCAAGATGTCGGTGAGGGCGGCGTGCTCGAATACTTCCTTGACCTGTGGCTGCGGATTATAAAACGCGACTTTGCCCTGTTTATGGCCGATCGTACGAGCCAGCACGATGAACATGCGTAGGCCCAAGGATCCCACAAAAGTTAACTCTGCCAAATCCAGGATGACGCGCTGTTTTTGCTGTGTCACCGTGGCGGTTAGGCGGGTCTCGAGGGCTCCGACCGCCAGGGTGTCGAGATGTCCGCGCAGGATGACTTTCATCGGGTGATCGGGGGATTCTTGGACTTCCATTTCCATGTGCGGCTCCGTCGGGTCTGAATGGGTAGGGGACGCCTATTTTGACGCAACGGGAGGTGAAAAGGGGATGTCCATGCGCAAACTTCTCGTGACGCCTAAAGGGCCAGTAAATTGACCTAAACCCGCGCCGGTCAGTCGCCGGACAACGGACTTAACTTTCATGGGACCCTTGCGCGATGTCGACGATCCGCGTTTTTAAAAAATGAGCCGCAAAGCTCCGGAGAAGTAGGCGATGTTGTTTGCACGAGCCGGTTTCGAACTTGGCTTATTTTCCAACCAGCGCGAGGCACAACTGGATTTTTGGCAGCATGCCGTGGGTTTAACGTACGACCACAGCGGAAAGCTCAGGGGTGGCATTCAACAGCACCGGCACCAGTTAGCGGATGCCGTGCTCAGGATGAACCATGCGCGCGATCGCCTGCAGGCCGCGCCGTCTTCAGGCTATCACGCGCTGCAAATCGTGACGCGGGAGATTACCGCGGCCACGCGGTTGACCGATCCCGAGGGGAATCGGGTGACTTTGCTGCCCGCGCGGGAGGAGAGTCCGGCTTACGCTCTGGTTATGCGGGTGAAAGATCCGGTCGCCCACGCCCGTTTTATACCGACACGTTCGGCCTTCTCTGTACGGCGCCCGGTACCATCCGGCATGGCGAAGCCGAGATTATTCTGCACGCGGCAGACACGCGCGTCTCAGTTGACGTGCACTGGCAGAGACCCGGGTTTCGTTACATCACTCTGCAGGTGACCGACGCTCGGGCGGCGATGGTGGCGGCGTTTGCCGCGGGCGCGCATCCGGGTGAGCCGCCACGCGATCTCGATGATCTCGTGTGTTACGGCTTTGTTCGAGATCCGGATGGTAATTGGACTGAAATCAGCGAGCGCACGACTTTCACGGGGCGGGCGCTTTCAGCTCCCTAACGCCCCGACGTCACATAATCCCGAAGAAAGGCTCGACGTCTACGAGGGTCTCTGCGTCCACCTGTCCGGTGTCCATATCCAGCAGGATGAAACAGTTGGCATTGACCATGGAGCTCAAAATGCCGCTGCCCTGATCCCCTGTCGGAGTGACGATATAGTCGCCACTAGTGTCCCGGGCAAGCCATGCCCGCTGGAATTCCACCCTGCCCGGGCGCTTTTTCAAAATCCTGGTTGTCTTCGCTTTAACGGTCACCGGGAGTCTGGCGGTAGCGCCCATCAACTGCAGCAGTGCTGGCTGCACGAACTGGTAAAAAGTCACCATCACCGACACCGGGTTGCCGGGTAGGCCGAAAAATAACGCGGAGCCCAAATCGCCGAAAGCGAGCGGTCGGCCAGGTTTCATGGCCACCTTCCAGAAACGGACCTGTCCCAGCTCGGCCAGAATATCCTTGGTGTAATCCGCTTCACCGACCGACACGCCCCCGGAGGTGATGACCATATCCGCGATTCGGCGGGCGCGCGCAAATGCATCGGCAAGCGCGGCTTGATCATCGGCCACAACGCCGAGATCAAGGATCTCAACACCCAGCCGCGTGAGCATCCCCCACAAGGTGTACCGGTTGCTGTCATAGACACCCCCCGCACTGAGCACTTGCCCGAGCGCGCATAATTCATCGCCGGTCGAGAAAAAGGCGACTCGGGGTCGCCGCAAGACTGTCACTTCGCCTAATCCGAGTGAAGCCAACAGACCGAGCTCGGCGGGCGTCATTAAGTGTCCGGCCTCGAGGATGATCTGACCTGCCCGAAAATCTTCGCCCGCGGCGCGCACGTGTTGGCCGCGGCGGTGTCGCCCATCAATGGCGATCGTGTCGCCCTGCCGTTCAACCTGCTCCTGTGGCACGATGATATCGGCATCTATGGGGACTACCGCGCCCGTCATGATTCGCACTGCGCTGCCTTCAGGCAAAGGCGTCAAAAATGGCCGCCCTGCGAGCGATTTTCCGATTACGGTTAAGGTGCGGATACCTGTCGAGGGGACATCCGTGGCACGAATGGCATACCCGTCCATCGCGGAATTGGTGTGGCCGGGCACATTGAAAGGAGCCGTCACCGACGCGCCGAGCACGCGTCCGAGGGCCGCCCGGAGGTTGACCGTCTCCACATCCACGATCGGACGCACTTGTGCGGCGATGCGTTGTCGGGCTTCTGCGCAGGTCAGGGCGTCCGGGTCGAAATCGTCATCACAGCTCGGCGTTGTTATCAAAGCGGAAGGCGTCATCGGCATAATCTCAAGAGGGGAGTGTCGGGGCCAGATAGGCATGCACAAAAGTTTCGACTGCGTCGACATCATTGAGGTCGAGCCGCGGCAGTCCGCGACTGTCCAAGTCTGTGGCGTCGGTTGCGATGGCAATGATGGAGTCATCTTGATGCGCCAATACGGCGCGACCCAGTGACGGGCGATGCACTTCGATTTTTGGGAATTTTTCGTCACGAAAACCTTCTACGAAGACGAGATCAACCGTCTCTGGGGAGATTACCGTGAGCATTTCAACGAGTGTCGCCTCTGCCGGTGCTGATCGTTCGACGATGAGTGCCCAACGACGAGCGGAGCCGACAACGATACGGGCAGCACCGGCATGTCGTAACTCGTAGCTATCTTTACCGGGGTGGTCAATATCGAATTCATGGTGGGTATGTTTGATAACCGCCACCCGGTACCCACGCGCGCTGAAGCGTGTGATCAACTGGCGAAGCAGGGTGGTTTTGCCGCTTCCGCTGAAGCCCGCCAAACCGATGATCGGTACAGGCAACTTACGCCTCCTGTAAGGACAAGCGGCGCAGAGCGTCTGTGCGCTCCGCTTCCGTATTGATGTTGGTAAACGCGGCAGAATCATCCTCGAAATCGACCGCCAGCCAAGGGTGCTCTTCGAACCAGTCGGTCATTTTGCGGCGTCCGCTCGCCAAGAATGCCGCGAGCGTGTACTGCAGACGAGTCGGCATCAGGGCAAATACGGGTTGTAGGGCTGCGCCGGCGCGCGCGATGGCGATCGCGTTGGCGGGCAGTGCCACCTGCGCTAAGCGCGCGACGAGATCGCATGGCAGGAAGGGACTGTCGCAAGGCACCACGGCCAGCCAAGGCGTGGTCGTGATCTGCAGGGCGCTCAGTATGCCCGCGAGTGGCCCGGGATAATCTGGTAGAACGTCAGCCACGATCGCGGCACCCAGCGTCGCATAGCGTGTTTGATGTCGGTTTGCGCTGATGAGCAGAGCGCCCACCTGCGGCGCAAAGCGTGCGATGACGTGTTCGACCAAAGTGCGACCATCCAAGTCGACGAGTCCTTTGTCCTGCCCTCCCATGCGCTGCGCTCGCCCCCCGGCGAGGATCAGGCCGGTAATCGCTTCCGCAGGGTGAAATGTCTGCTCATCCACCCGTCGCATTCATATGCCGGAAAATTATCGGCTTGGCGGCGAGCTGAAAGTCGTGTCCGAGGGGTTTGATATCCATGGCGGCGCGAATGGCCAATTTTAGTGCCGCTTCGTCGCCCGGTCGCTCGCGAATAACGGCACGCAGGTCAACGGAATGCTCCTGGCCGAGACACAGCAGCAGCCGACCTTCGGCGGTGACCCTGACGCGATTGCAAGATTCGCAGAAATTATGGCTATGCGGGGAGATGAAGCCAACGCGCGTGTTCGTCTCGCCAAGGCGGTAGTAATGGGAGGGACCGCCCGTCACTTCGCGGGTGGGGAGGAGGGTAAAGACTTTTTCTAGATCCTGCTTTATCTGATCGCTGGAGTAATACGCTTCGGCACGATCGTGGTCGCCGATCACGCCCAGCGGCATTTCTTCGATAAATGAGATGTCCATGCCGCGAGTTGACGCGAAACGGACTAGCGCGACCACTTCGTCGTGGTTGCGGTGCCGCAGAATGACGGTATTGATCTTCAGCCGTTCAAATCCCGCGGTACGGGCCGCCTCAATACCTGCCAGCACCTCGCCCAAATCGCCGGTGCGCGTGATCCGCCGAAAGCGTTCCGGATCGAGGGAATCCAGACTGATGTTGATGCGATTGACGCCGGCCGCGCGCAAGGGCCCCGCAAGCTTGGACAGTTGAGAGCCGTTGGTCGTCAGCAGCAGCTCCCGCAGTCCCGGTAACGGGGCTATGCGGCGCATGAGCGCCACGACGTTTCGGCGTACGAGGGGCTCGCCGCCCGTGATTCGGATTTTATCGACCCCTAGCGCCACGAAAGCGCGTGCGATCAGTTCGAACTCTTCCAACGTCAGGATTTCCGCGCGGGGGACGAACTGGGTATCCGGCTCCATGCAGTAAACACACCGGAAGTCGCACCGATCGGTGACTGAAATGCGAACGTAATCAACGGTTCGACCAAAACGATCCGTGAGTTTCTCGCGGATTGATACGTCGGGTTCGATCATAATGGTTGGCACGTCCTGAGGTGGGAGGCACGATTACTTAGTAATTCACTTGGTAATTATACACGTGCACTCACGCCCGCGTCACCGCCGGCCAGCCTCGGAAGGGAAACTCGATCAGGCGCGAGTTGTAATACCGAGGATCGTCAGAGACTTCCTCGCCTAGCCAATCGGGGATCGCGAAGGTCTCTGTAGGGCTCGAGAGTTCGATTTCTGCCACCACTAACCCCTCATTATCACCATGGAATACGTCGATTTCCCAAGTGTGAGGGCCGTTTGGCACGTAATAGCGATCCTTACTCAGACTACGCTGTGCGCAAAACAGCGCGAACATTTCAGTGGCCTCAGGGACCGGCACCGCGTACTCGAATTCGTGTCGGGAGACGCCCAACGTGGCGCTTTTAATATTCAGAAAGGCCGCATCGCCCGTGATCCGGATCCGAATCGAGCAGCGCTGATCCCCTGCCAGGTAGCCTTGCCGCATCGACTCTTGCCGCCGCGCGAAGGCGCGCCAGTGGTCGTTTTTCAGCAGAAACTTCCGTTCTATTTCCATCGGCATCCAACACTCTCCTTCCGCTAGCGCTGGCGCAGTGTGCCACAATGTGCCAATGACGCCAGCGCCTGCAGATGAGCCCCTGTCTCGCGACCATCGACGCGCGCTCATGAGCGTCGGATTGCTCGGTTTTGCCTCAGGTCTGCCGCTTGCGCTGACCGGTAGTACTTTACAGGCCTGGCTCACCACCGAGGGGGTGAGCCTGAAAACCATCGGCGCCATGTCGCTGGTCGGGTTACCTTACCTCTACAAGTTTTTATGGGCCCCCTTGCTTGACCGTTTTCGGTTGCCGGGACTCGGTCGCCGCCGGGGATGGTTGCTGCTGACGCAAGGCGTGCTCGCTGTCCTTTTCTGGATACTGGCCGCGAGCGATCCGCACGCCCACTTGTCGGTCATCGTCGGGGTGGTGTTGTCGCTGGCATGGGTGTCCGCGACCCAGGATATTGTGGTGGATGCCTATCGCGCGGAGATCCTTCCACCAGAGGAGCGAGGCTACGGCGCAGGGTTGTCCGTGGCGGGTTATCGCTTGGCAATGGTCGTTTCGGGCGCGGGCGTGTTGTTGGCGGCAGATCGACTGGGGTTTGCGACTAGCTTCCACTTGCTAAGCGTGTTGATGACGATCCTTATGGGAATCACCTGGTGGACAGAAGAGCCGCCGCCGCCCGCCCCAAGCGAGGCGTCCCTGTGGACTGACGTTACGGCGTCGTGGCGCAGCCTCTACCTGACTCCGGGATTCAAGACGCTGGCAGCCTTTGTCGTCCTGTATAAATTGGGTGACGCCTTCGCCGGAAGCCTGACGATGGCGTTTTTCTTGCGCGGACAGGGTTTTACACTCACTGAGATTGGTGTCGCCTACAAGGTGCTCGGCATGGTCGCGGCGATCACGGGCGGGATAGCAGGGGGACTCTGGATGCGCCGCCTTGGTTTATATGGCGCGCTTTGGCGTTTTGGCCTACTCCAGGCGATCACTAATCTCGGGTTTCTAGGACTCGCCCTATACGGCAAAAGCTTGACGGGCATGATGGTTGCGGTCGCATTAGAGAACCTCTCCGCAGGGATGGGTACGAGTGCACTTGTGGCGCTGTTGACTGGGTTGTGTGTCCGCCGTTATACCGCCACGCATTTTGCCATGTTGTCGGCGTTGACAAGCATGCCGCGCGTCCTCATCGGGCCATTGGCCGGCGAGATTGCGAATCTTGGCTGGCCCGTTTTTTTTAGCGCTGCGGTTGTGCTGTCGCTGCCTGGCCTTGTCCTGCTGCGAGTCTTACGGGTCCGGCTGATGACCATGGCGTCTTGATCAGCGGACCCGGACACCGCAGTCGTCAGTTCTCTCGGACAATGCGAAACCCGACACTGTCACTCGCTGCGCTGGTTTGAAACTTCTCACGCGCCGCAGAGCGCAGGGCTTTCGGACCGTTAGAGAAGGCACCGCCGCGCACGACGTGGTAGCGGCAATCGCCGCCACTGAAAACGCTGCCATCCGAGGGGGCGCCCTCATAGGTGTCGTGATAGCAGTCAGCCACCCATTCCTGCACGTTTCCGGCTGTGTCGTATAGGCCGTACGCGTTGTGCGCGAATTGGCCCACGCTGGCCGGTGCATGCGCGTCGATTGTGGAGCCACAGGCGACGCAGTGGGCGTGTCCTTCGCCGAGTTCCCGACCCCACCAGTAATCACTTTGGGTGCCTGCCCGTGCGGCGTATTCCCATTCCGCTTCAGTTGGCAGGCGGTAACGCTTGCCCGTGTGGGCGCTCAGCCACGCGGCATAGGCCACCGCGTCCTGCCAGTTCACGAAAAATACCGGATTGGTGGCGCCGCGTGCCGCACCGGTGTGTGGTTTGCCGCGCCCGTTTGCTGCGGCAAACGTGTTGTATTCCGCAATCGTGATCTCGTAGACGCCGATGCTGAATGTCCCCAGTTTCACCGCGTGCTGGGGTCGCTCACTGAACGCCGTGCCGTTATCCGGACTCCCCATCAGATAATGTCCGGCCGGGATCCGGACCATCAGGGGGCCGCCCACATCGCGGAAAGTCTGCCCAGTACCGGTGGCGGACGGTGGGAGGGCGTCCACCGGCACCGTGGTAGGCGTGGTTAGCACCTCGGCGGTCGCTTGCGGCGCGCGCTGTGCGGTCAAAATAGCCGGGGCGGCGGCCGTCGGGACCTGAGCTCGGGTGATGGATGACGGGGAGGGTGGAATCATGGACGACCGTGGCCAGAGCCCATAGCCGGCAATCAAGAGCGCCGCAACGGCCAGCATCCCGAGTGGTGCCTTGCTGCGTTTGGGTACGGCCGATGCTTGCGATATCCGCGGTGACGGTGACTGGATCGGCGGTGAGGCCAACCCGCGGGGCGTGTACTGCGGGCGCGCTGGAGGCGGCGGTGCGGGAGGCGCGTTTTTTTCGCCGATGAGAACGGCTACCACGGTAGCGTTGTCCTGGCGCGGCATTCCAGCACTCTGGATCGCTCTCAACATGGCCTCGACGGCGTCTTTCGCAGTCTTGCAGGTTTCCATGAATACCAACAAGTTGCCTTGACTTAACGTATCCAGACCGTCGCTGGCGATAATCAACCGATCGCCGGCCTGCAGCGTGATGGCTGTTGCCGGGCAGTCGATATCGTTGATTTCTTCACCGGTCAGCACGCTCATGAGCATATTCCGGGATAACCCAGTGTCTGGCGCGACCGGTTTGCCTTGAGCCGCCATGCGCGTCACGTAACCGCCATAGCTATGGTCGACGTTCAGTTTCTTGAGCGCCTTGTCGAGCAGCAGGTAGAGGTGACTGTCGCCGACACTGGCCCAGTACAGGGAGGTATCCTCCATCAGGGCAGCAACGATCGTAGAACCCATGCCTTTAAGGGCGGTGGTCTCTCGCACGGTCTCACGGATAGATTCATTCGAAAGAACAACCGCCTCACGCAATACCGCTGCAAGATTCTCGCCGGGAAAATTGCTGATGAGGTGCTTGTTGAAGATTTGTACGGCCATGTTGCTGGCAACATTGCCGGCCGCGTGTCCCCCCATGCCGTCGGCGACCACGACCAGCGCGCCGGTCCGCGTGCCATCGAGATTGGACAGCCGGTTAATCAGGAAGGCGTCTTCCTGATAGTCTCGGGCGCCATCCACCTGCGACCCCGCGATATCAAAGGTCAGCATGCGGATTAGCCGGTGTACACTGGTTTTTTTTCAGCACAAATTTTCAACCTGAACTATTCGAAAGGGTAGCCATCTGGACGCATGTCACGCCTAGATTCGGCGCAGCCGGATGCACCAAAATAGACTGTGTTGCCAGTATAGCGCCACCTAGTCCGATATATTTAGCCCGGTTACCCATGAAAAGCTCGTTCTTCCCGTTCGTCGAATTTTGCCAGCGCTTGTTTGGTCCGGTTGCGCGTGCTCGAGCAGGCCGATGAGTGTGGAATCATTCAGTCTTGGGCAGACGCCCCGCCAGTCCCTGCCGGTCGACGCGATGCTCGCGGACATTGCCAGCGCCATTCAACGCACCTCAGTGACGATTATCTGCGGCGCAACAGGCTCCGGCAAGTCGACCCGAATCCCCCAGTTATGCCTACAGGTCTTCGGCGAGATTCGAGTCGGGCACACGCAACCCAGACGGCTTGCGGCGCGGACGGTCGCCGCCCGGATTGCGCAGGAATGCGGCGAGTGCGTGGGGGAGACTATTGGATTCCAAACTCGTTTTGACCAACAGGTATCCGCCTCGACCCGTCTAAAAGTCATGACGGATGGAATTCTGTTGCAGGAAATCAGCCGAGATCCCTTACTTGCCCGCTACGGGTTGCTCATTATCGACGAGGTACACGAGCGCACACTGAATATTGATTTTTTGCTGGGCTATCTGCGTCGACTTCTGCCTCGCCGACCGGACCTGCGGGTGGTGCTGATGTCTGCGACGGTTGAAGCGGAGCGCTTTCAGGCATTTTTCGGCGATGCGCAGATTATCGAGATCCCAGGCGCGACTCACCCGGTCGAAATCCGTTATCGACCCGTCTCGCGCGAGCCAGACGCGAGTGGCGCGCTATACGAAGCGATCGTGGCGGCCATTCGGGAATTGGATGTGGAGGCAAGAGGGGATGTGCTCGTCTTCTTGCCTGGGGAGCGGGAAATCAACGAGGCCGCCGAGGTGATTGTGGGCGCACAATTACCGTCAACCGACGTGCTCCCCCTTTACGCCCGGCTCGCGAACAACGAGCAACAACGTGTTTTTGCCCCGCATGGGCGCCGGCACATTATTTTGTCCACGAATGTCGCGGAAACCTCCGTCACGGTGCCGGGGGTGCGGCACGTCATCGATAGCGGATTGGCACGCATCGGCACGTATAGCCCGCGGAGCAAACTTCAGCGACTCCCCATCAGCAGCATCTCTCAAGCCAGCGCGACGCAACGTCAGGGACGGTGCGGCCGGGAGCGGGCGGGGATCTGCGTGCGGCTTTATAGCGAAGAGCAAATGGCGCGCACACCGCGTTACACGCAACCTGAGTTGCTCCGCTCGAATCTCGCAGGCGTCATTCTGCGTCTGGCAGATTTGCGCATTGGCAGTCTAGAGGCGTTCCCATTACTCGATCCGCCGAGTGGCAATGCGATAAATGATGGTTACCAGCTCTTACGTGAACTCGGGGCACTGGATGCTGATCGCCAATTACTCAAACTCGGGCGACGCCTAGCTCGCCTGCCGGTGGACCCACGGCTGGCGCGAATGATCCTGGCCGGCGCGGAGCTCGGTTGTGTGAAGGAAATCCTGATCATCGTCAGCGCGCTTAGCGCAGGCGATCTTCGAGAACGACCGGTGGACGCGCGACAGGCAGCCGACACGGCGCATCAGCGTTTTCGGGACTATCGGTCTGATTTTCTGTGGTTTGTAAGCGCCTGGGAGGCGTTACAAACGGAAATGCTGCCGCTTAGCCGACGCCAACAGCAGGCGTTCTGCGCCACCCAGTTCTGGTCCTATCGGCGAGCACGGGAATGGATGGATATCCATCGGGAGTTGATGACGCGAACGCGCGCGATGGGACTGCGACCCAACGCCGAACCGGCCAGTTACAAGGTAATACACCAGGCGCTGCTCACGGGCCTCGCGACCCGGATCGCGCGATGGGAGATGAAATCGGACTATGTCGGGTGTCGGCAACAGCGCATGCGGTTGCATCCCTCATCGGCGCTGCGAGTCAAACCGCCGCACTGGATTATGGCTGCCGAGATAACCGAAACATCGATGACGTTCGCGCGCATGACCGCCAAGGTCGATCCCAAATGGATAGCGCAAGCCGCCGGATCACTCATAAAAAAAACCTACGCCCCTCCGCAGTGGGACGCCACTCGCGGGGAAGCCTACGTGCTCGAAGAGCAGGCACTTTATGGGTTGACTATCATCAGTGGACGACGGGTACCGCTCCAGCAGATAGGAGCGGCAGAGGCGCAGGCGTTCTTCATTCAAGAGGCGTTGGTCGCCGGCTCATTAGGTAAGCCGCTCCCTTTTCTTGCGCATAATCTCGCGCTGATCGAGCGCGTCCGATCGGCGGAAGAGCGCGCGCGGCGGCGAGATTTGCTCGCCGAAGACGCGGATTTAATCGCGTTCTACGTCCAACGCTTACCCCTCGAGATAGTGACCCGACGACAGCTAGTCGCGTGGTTGAGAAGCGATCCGCAGCAGGACGAAGCACTCAGAATGAGCGAAGCGATCGTGACGCGAGCAGGGATCGAACAGCTGGCTGACTATTTGTATCCCGACCAATTGGTCAGCAATGGGGTCCACTTCCCACTTAACTACCGGTACGCCCCGGGCGAGCCAGACGATGGCGTGACGGTGAATATCCCGATAGCGGCACTCGTTGAGGTCAATGTCTATGATTTCGAGCGACTGGTGCCGGGATTGCTGGCGGAGAAGATTGCCGTCTTAATCAAACGGCTATCGAAAGATCAGCGGCGTTTTTTGTCGCCGCTTGCAGAGTTTTCTCAGGCCTTGACGGCGGCTATCGAACATCAACCCGGGCGTTTAGGCGAGGTGCTGTCAGCGGCGGCGCGCCGCATGACCGGGGTAAGAGTCGACCCGCACGAATGGGACGACCGGGCGATGCCGCCCCATCTCCTGATGCGTATACGTTTATTGGACGCACGCGGCATGGAAGTCGGTGCAACGCGCGATCTCCGAGACTGGCTCACTGCGCGTCACACCGATATTGTCGAATCATTTGCGGCCCTGCCTTGGGACCTTAGCAACCTCAAAGGTCGAGATTGGCAGTTCGGGACGGTGCCGGCGGTGCTGATCCATGACGTAGGCGGCGTTGAGGTGCGGGGATATCCGGCACTGATCAGCGCTGATGATCAGGTCAGCTTAGCAGTATTCGCGGAGGACTCCGTGGCGCGGGAGAACCATCGAGCGGCGATTGTCCAGATGCTTTTCTGGCACTTTCCGCAGGAAATCAAGTTACTGCGTAAGGCCCAAGCCGCCGCCAGCGAACTGGAACTTCAGGCGTTTCGATTAGGGCTCGAAGGCGGACTGGGAGATGATCTCGTGTGCGCGGCTCTTGAAAGTTTTGTTGATCAACAGGCACTCCCGCGGGACGCGGCGGCGTTTGCCACGCTGACGTCGCTGATCGGCCGCGAATTAGGGGCGAGTTTTCAGGCCCAAACGGCGCTAGTGCGGCGCTTATTTTTTCCAGCACTTGAAATCATCGGACATCGCTTGCCCACGGTCTCAACTCGTTGGCCGGACGTGGCGGTCGACATAAAAGCGCAGCTGCGGACGCTTTTTGCGCGGGGCTTTCTCTGGCGGTACAAGCAGGATTTACCGCATTACCCCCGCTATTTGAAAGCGATTCAGATCAGGATAGATCGGCTCCATGAGAGCCCAGGTAAGGATTTGCAGCGCAGCGCAGCGTTTTCCGCTGCGGTGTTACACTGTCGCGATCTAGTCCCGGCACTGTCCGTGGTAGAAGCCGCGCGCCTGCGGTTTTTACTGGCAGAATATCGGGTCTCTTTGTTCGCGCCGACGCTCCGGACCGCCGAGAAAATTTCTGCGCAACGTATAGAAGAATTTATTGCCGATGCGCGGCGCCGCCTCGTGGCAGGAGGGTAGTCAAGAACATGTCCCCGATTTATTTTATTTTCGTGGTGTTTGCAGGCGCTGCGTTACTCGCAACCCTGGCGCTCTACGCGCGTCAGGCGATTATCGTAGCCTATATCCTGATTGGCGTGCTGCTCGGCCCGGCGTGTTTTGCGTTGGTGAAGGACGTGGTCTGGGTCCGGGACGTCTCGGACATTGGTATCATGTTTCTGCTCTATCTGCTCGGCTTGAACATGCTGCCGACGCAGTTGATGCGCATGTTACGTGAGGCGACCGTGGTGACTTTCGTCAGCGCCGGCCTGTTTATGGTGCTCGGCACGGGGGTGGCACTTGGCTTTGGCTTCTCGACGCCAGAGGCCATAGTCATTGGGGCGGCGATGATGTTTTCAAGCACCATCATCGGCTTGAAGTTGTTACCCACGACGGCCTTGCATCATCAGCACGTGGGACAAGTCATGATCAGCGTGTTGCTGCTGCAGGACTTGTTAGCGATTCTGGTCTTGCTAGCGCTCCAGGCGAGTGCCGATGGCCAGGGTAGCGTCAGCGTCATCGCGCTCCGGTTATTTGCGTTGCCCGCGCTCATCGGTTTTGCCTATGGCTTGGAACGTTGGGTTCTTGAGCGCCTTCTCACGCGCTTTGACCGTATTCACGAGTACATGTTTTTGCTGGCCATTGCCTGGTGTCTGTCACTGGCTGAGCTTGCCCACCGTCTTGGCTTGTCGCATGAGATCGGCGCCTTCATCGCGGGCGTGGCGCTCGCCAATTGTCGCGCGGCGCCGTTCATCGCCGATAGCTTGCGTCCTTTGCGTGATTTTTTCTTGATCCTCTTTTTCTTTTCGGTCGGCGCCTCGCTCGAACTCTCTTTGCTCGGGGTAACGTTGATCCCGGCGCTGGCGTTGGCAGGCTTGATGCTGGTGGTTAAACCCTGGACTTTCCGTCGGTTGTTTGTGCGGGCGGGGGAAGCTGAAAAACTCGCGCGGGAAGCGGGTGTGCGACTTGGACAGATCAGTGAGTTTGGCTTGCTGGTGACGATGTTGGCGGCGGGCGTCGGAGTGATCGGGCAGCGTGCCTCGAACGTACTAGCCTTAGCGACGGTGATGACCTTCGTCGCCTCCAGCTACTTCATAGTGATGCGCTACCCGACGCCTATGGCCGTCCGTGACTCGCTGAGGCAGGACTAATCGCGGCAACGGGCGCGTGCGGACAACACGACACCTCAGTCCTTGGGGCGCGTGGACGTGACGCGCACGCACAAATCGTTCAATTCCTGAGCTTCCAGGGGAGTAAGGCCGCGGGGGGAATAGCGACGGATATAGTAAAGCCTGAGCAAGCGCCGCAGGGGTACCGAGGGACGCGACGGCCAGTGCTGATCCATGAAATTTAGAACTGTCTCGCCCGGCTGCGGCCGAAGGCGCTGGTGCCGAAAAATATACGTATACAGGGGTTCCAGAAATTCGGCCGTCTGTTCTGATCCATCGGCGGCCTGCGCGTGCGGCGCGACGCGAAGTGGCCGCAAACGCCAGAGTAGCCAAGCCACGAGGAAGGGGAGGAGGAGCAGCAACGCTTGCGGCGTGTTACCGAATTCTCCCTTCTCCAGCTGCCGCAGTTGCCAACGCGACCAGTTAAGGGTGTCCACCAGTTCTTGCCAGACCGGATCGCCAGCGGCTTCCGCCGCATGCCAACCCTCAGGGGTGGTGTCAATCACACGCCAACCACCGCCGACGTAGGCCTCAGCCCAGGCGTGCGCGTCTCGCCCGCGCGCGATAAAGGCGTGCTCCCTGTCGCTATATTCATCCACCAGATAGCCGACGACGTAACGAGCCGGGATACCCGCTTCTCGCAGCAACAGCGCCGTTGCCATGGCGAAATACTCGCAATGCCCAGCGCGTGTGCGGCGCAGAAAAACGGCGAGGGGCAGTCGGCCGGGATAAGAGGACGGTTGCACAAGACTGTAGCGGAAGTGCTGACTAAAAAAGCGCTCGACATGTTCAAGGGTGACTTCCGGCGTGGTCCCGGGTGTCCCCGCTTGAGTCGCTATCTCGTGCAACAGGGGGCGGTAGGCGGCAGGGATCTGTAAGTCGTCCTGATCGGGTGGTGCGGCCAGCGGCGCCCCGAGTCGGTAGGTTAGTTGATAACGGACAAAGCCAAGCGCCGTCTCAGCGAGCACAGACCCTAAGGGATGTTGCTGCAATTGCAGCACATCCGCTTGTGTGATGACGGCAGTCCCTGCGGGTAGCGCTAGCGTGCCGAGTTCGCGGGTGCGTTCGGCCACCAGGGTCATCTGCCGGCTAGGCTTCAGACTAGCGTTAATAATCCAGCCGGTGTTACCGGCGCCCATGTCCAACAGCTGGAGTGGCTGGGGTCGATTACGCCAAACGCCATTATCAAATAGTTGATAACGCGCCTCGGTGAGCCTGATCGGGAGTGGACTGCTCAAGCCGGCATCGATTCGGAGCCGGATTTTTCGCGAGAGTTTAAGGCGTCCAACGGTCCCGAGCGCGCTAGCGGTGCGGTCCGGATCGGTCACGCTCATATCAACGTCGCTGAACGCTGATTGGATTAAATCACTGATACCCTGTTGGACCCCGCCGATCCCGAGGTAAAAGGCGCCGGCGAGCATCGTGGCGGCGACGAGACAACCGAACCACTGAATAGGACTGAAACGCGGGTTGCGATTAGAGAACAGGAAAATGCCGAGTATCGCCAAGATAAATGCCACGTAGGGGCGGGGTGGAGCGGCGAGGCTGGCACTCAACACACACGTCGACGCGAGGATCGGACGGAGATCTACCGCGGCGAGTGACTGGCTGCGTTCCCGACGCAGGGCCATCAGGAATGCGCTGCGTGGGATGCGCTGTCCGACGCCGAACGTCTGGGCAATCGTCAGCGGCAATAACACCCAAGGAAACTCCAGCAGAATGTGATAAATCCCCAGTAGCTTTGATGCGCTAAAGATGTAGAGGGCGAAGATGACAAAGCCCACACTTGATAAGTCGGCGAGCCGCTCGTAATGCGGTGGGGTGAGCGCCCAGCGATAAGGCAGGATAGCGCTGAGTTCGATAAGACCGGCGGCACAGCAGGCGCTTAGCCACTGTCCACTCCAGATGCCCCATGCCCCCATCGCGACCAGCAGGCATCCACGTGGAAAATGGAGGGTCGGCGCGGGCGCAGTTCCCATTCAGGCCCGGCGCCCGGTAAACCGGCACGCTGCCAGATCGTGCGCGATCTGCTGTCCACGAATGATGCAGCCGCGCGCAGGGAGATCGTTTATTTCAAGGGCATCTTCCGTGACAACGATCGTATGAGCGGGTGCGCGATGAAAGCGGCTCAGCCGGTCGCTAAAAACACGTCGATTTGATGCCCAATTGGCGGTAATAAAAATCGCGCTCGATACTTGCGGCACTTCCAGGTGCGGGGTAGCGGCATCGAAATGGTCTGCGATCGTCGGCTTCGCAAGCGCGAGGGTGTCCAGCAGGAGGGCCACTGGCTGCGCGCCGATCCCGGCCTCGGGGGCTGTTGGCTGTGGGCCCAGCCACCGCAGCGCGAGACTATCCGGCACCGCGGTCGCGGCCGCCGCAAGTAGCGATGCAACTACTTCGATGAGCGCTTCAAACCGCTCGGGGGACGTGCAGGAGTCGACGATTAGCGTACACGCCAGTGGTGCCGGATCGAGTGCCTGGCGAACCACATGCACGCCTCGCTTTGCTGAGGCGCGCCAGTGAATTTGGCGGAAAGAATCTCCGGGACGATACTCGCGCAAGGCATGGAATTCCTGCGCGCCCGTCAGACTCGGCACGCCGCTCTGCGGCATCAAACGCGCCAAATTTGCGCACAACAGCGTCAGGCCGGGCACGGGATGTTGTCGCGGCAAGACCAACAGTTGCTGTACCGTGGCTATGGGATGGATCCCGTAGCACAAGCCGAGCGGATCGGCCCGAGCCAGTTCGATGCCAGAAAATTCGATTAGCCCACGGCGCAGCGGCACGAAACGAATAATCGACTCGTGCGGCGCGGTGCGGGTGATGATGGGCGCGTACGCACTGGGGAGAAGCGCGCCTCGCAACCATTGTGTGCGGCGTGACCAACGCCGAAATCCGGTCTGTCGGTCGAACCAGTTGTCGCGTTTGAGCGGGCTCGGATCGAGCCCTGACGCAGGATGTTGATCGGCAAACTGTTCGCGCAAGCGGTCTCGGATAAGCACAGCGTGCTCAGCCGCATCACCGTTGTTTTCGAGCAGGATGCGGTACACGGTCTCTCGACCGACTATCGCGCGTGCCGGGAGAGTTCGGCGTGCAGCCAGCGGTGGATGCCAACTCACACAAAAGACAAGGGCAATGACAAACAGCGCTGCCAGGCCGGCCAGTAAAAAGCTGGCCTGGCTTCGACTCGGATCGCTAGAGAAAATTGCCGCGCCCACCAATAATCCCGCAAATAGGTGTCCCAGTGGTGTCAAACGCGCTTCATACCAGTGGCTGGTGCGCGCGATGCGTTGAAAAATGCGCTGGGTGCGGGCGGGGCGGCTCACCGCGGCACGGGCACCGAGGCGAGCAGTGCTTGGACGATCGCCCTATCGTTGAGCCCCTCGTAGCGCCCGTTGGGTTTAAGAATGAGCCGATGGGCGAGCACTGGAACGGCCAGCGCCTGAAGATGTTCAGGGGTGACGAACGGCGCGCCGTCGAACAGGGCGAGGGCGCGGGCACATTGCACCAAGGTGATCGAGGCGCGAGGGCTCGCACCGAGTGCCAAGGTGTCGAGTAACCGGGTTTCCGCAACCAGACGCACCGCATATTCGATGAGGTCTCTCGCGCAGGGGATTGCCGCCAGCGCCTGCGGCAGTAGGTCAAGCTCCGCAGGCGTGACACAGGCCTTCAGGGCCTGCATGGCCATCGCCGGTTGCTGCATTACCAAGTCGACTTCGGCCGCGAGCGGGAGATATCCGAGAGAAAGTCGCAGCGAGAAGCGATCGAGTTGAGCCTCCGGCAACGGGTAGGTTCCTTGCGACTCGACCGGGTTCTGGGTGGCGACAACAAAAAAATCAAAGGATAGCGGGTGCGTGGCGACGTCGAGGGTGACTTGCCGTTCAGCCATGGCTTCTAGCAAGGCAGATTGTGTACGCGGAGAGGCGCGATTGATTTCATCGGCGAGCAGAATTTCAGTAAAAATCGGCCCTCGGTGCAATTCAAAATCGTTCAGGCGGGGATTGAAGATGGAAACGCCGAGGATATCTGCGGGCAGTAAATCAGGGGTACATTGAATGCGTGTGAACGTTTTGCCGAGGAGCGCCGCAAACGCTTTCGCCAAGGTCGTTTTTCCGGTCCCGGGATAATCTTCCAGCAAGACATGTCCGCCGGTGATGTAGGCCGCGAGCAAGTATCGGAGGGTCTCGGGTTTACCCAAGACAGCCGTCGCCAAGGCCGCCAGGATCCGTTCGCAAACTGCGCGGGCGGGCGTGATTGCCGGTGGGACGGCCTCATTCATCGGATCCGAAACTCCCGCTGCCTTCGGTATTGCGTTTCAGCAGGACTCTTTCTCGGCGTGCATGCTTATCGAGCTTGCCGGGCGTATAGGTCTCATGGACGGCGCTGAGTTTGAGTTGTTCTGCCAGCGCCTCGCGCGCCAACCGGCTTTCGTCGCTCTCGAAGTACAGGGCCTGAGCAAGCGGCGCCGAGAGGCGTTGGTTCGCCATTTGGAGCACCTCCACATGGTAGGCGTATGGTGGACGTCGGATGGACAGTTTGGAACCGGGCGTGAGCGGTTTCGCGGGTTTAGGGCGTTGACCGTTGACGGTGATATGCCCGGCTTTCACCGCTTCCTGGGCGAGACTGCGGGTTTTGTAAAACCGTGCACACCATAACCATTTATCGAGTCTCTGGTCTTCCATTGTTATGCTACTACCCTAGTCTCACTTTACATGCTGGAGCGGATCGATGATGACTGAACGCAGATTTGTCGCCTTACCCATTGCCGTGCTTACCATATCCGATTCTCGCACCGAGCAGACAGACACGTCGGGACAAGCACTGGTCCAGCGCTTGGAGGCGGCGGGGCACCAACTCCAAGCAAAACAGATCGTGCGCGACGATATCTACCAGATACGAGCTATCGTGTCAGCCTGGATAGCCGATCCAGAAGTGAGTGTCATTCTGACCACCGGTGGCACAGGGGTGACGGGACGGGACGGGACGCCAGAGGCTATCGGCGTATTGCTCGACAAGACGCTTGACGGCTTCGGCGAAATGTTTCGTGTGCTTTCCTATGAGCAAATTCGCACGTCGACGCTCCAGTCCCGCGCCATGGCCGGTGTCGCCAATGCAACTTATGTCTTCTCCCTGCCGGGCTCGCCCAGCGCGTGCACCCTCGCGTGGGACGCGTTGATCGCACAACAACTCGATTATCGGACACGTCCTTGCAATCTCGTAGAATTGATGCCACGGCTACTCGAAAAGTAAGCTGGACGTTCACCGGCGCCGGCTCCCCCCGGTTTAAATGTAGGATCCCGTGCGCACCGGGTTCGGTATAATGCGCGCATGTCACGCTGGAGCCTGATCATCGGTTGCATTTTCGCCGGCTGCGGGATCATCGCAGGTGCGGTGGGCACGCATGTATTGCGGGCACAACTTACCGTCGAATCCTATGCCGCCTATCAGACCGCGGTCGAATACCTGTTGATGCACGGGGTGGGCTTGGTGGCGCTGGGCAGTGCGGCAAGCGTGCGTGGAGAAAGCCGGCTATTCAAATGGGGATTGGCGGGGATAGTCGTGGGCACCTTGCTGTTCTCGGGCGGGTTGCTGGGCTGGACTATCCGCGCGTGGGACTTGGCCTTACGATGCGCCCCAATGGGCGGCACACTACTTATCTTGTCGTGGTTTACGCTTGCGCTGGCAATCTTTCGCGCGCGTCTGCGCCGATTCTGAACAGGAATGGAAGTCATCAATTGAAGTCAAACACGAAACGCGTGGCCCCGTTTATGGGGGCTGCACTGTCGTTAGGCATAGCGTTATCGTTGGCGAGCCCGAGCAGCGTTGCCCGGAGTTATGCGGTGGAAAGCGATGTCGTCGGCGAGATCGCGCTCGCCACGACTGTGGGGAAGGACACTATCCCGGATATTGCCCGCGCTTATAGCCAAGGATATCAGGAAATGCGGATGGCAAATCCACAGGTTGATCCCTGGTTAGCGGCGGAGGGCACCGAAATTGTGGTGCCAAGTCAGTATGTGCTACCCACTGCCCCACGGGACGGGATCATCGTTAACGTCCCGGAGATGCGAATTTATTACTTCCCACGGACCAAAAAGGGCGCAAAACAAACCGTCGCGACCTATCCAATCAGCATCGGTCGTCAGGATTGGTCCACGCCACATGGGGCGACTACCGTGGTTTCCAAAGTAAAAGATCCTAGCTGGAGTCCGCCGGAATCCATCCGACGCGAGCATGCGGCGAATGGAGATTTTCTGCCGAAGGTGGTAGCACCGGGACCTGCCAATCCCCTCGGCGCTTATGCGCTCAGACTGGGCATCAAAGGCTATTTGATTCACGGCACCGATAAACCATACGGTATCGGCATGCGTGTCACGCATGGTTGTATGCGGCTCTACCCGCAGGACATTGAAGAAGTTTTCCGTACCGTCCCGGTAGGTACGCCGGTTCGGTTGGTGAACGAGCCCTTTAAAGTGGGGATCGTCAACGAGCAGGTTTATCTTGAGGTCCATCCTCATCTTGGGGAGGATAACGCCAAATTTGCGAAGCCATTCAGCTTGGTCACCCAGCTGATTAGCAGTCGGGCCGGAAGGTACGACATCCGATTAGATTGGAAGGCGCTGCGCACAGCGGTCTATCGGGCGGATGGTGTGCCACATGCGGTGGGGACAGCGACTTCACATGGCGCACCGGGCGCCGCCGCTACGCTCTAACCGCTCGCTCGCCGCGCGGTGGCTATTTGAGAAGCCCAAAAAAAACCCCGCAAAGCGGGGTTTTTTTATTCGCTAATGCGAAACAGGCTCTACTTGCGCATTGCCTTTTCGAACATGCTGTCAAGACGCGACTTCTGGTCGTTGCAGCAGGACTGAGCAGCGCTGGCAGCGGCATTCGCGGCTTGCGCGGCGGCGGCGGCATCAGTCGCTTCTTTCATGGCCTTGTCGGCGCTAGAGCTGGCAGCGCCGGCTTTGGACAGCGCTTCACTCGCCTTCGCATCAACGGCGGCGAGCTGTTCCGGAGTAACGTTGGAGCAACCGGCCATTAGGCCGACCACGCCGGCAACGAGTGCGGCGCGCATAGCAAGGGAAAGTGATTTCTGCATGGGATATCTCCTATCGACGTGAACTAACATTCCTAGTGAGGAATTCATTGAATTAACAACTAAATAATGAACTATTTTAGGCATTATCGCAAATACTGAAAAGTTTTTTAAACCGAGGTGTGGCGTGCTTGCCACCTAGACGCCCATGAAGCCCCACAATCATTCGCGCCGTCGCCCCCCAGATGTGGTATTTCTCGTAGTCTATCGCAAAATATTCTTGCGGACTTCCGTTGAATAGCCGGCGCAGCCGCTGGTGGCGAGCGTCATCCATCAGGTAATCGAGGGGAACATGAAAGACCTCCTCAACTTCGGCCCGGTCGATGCGGTAAGGATAATGGGGCGGGATGATCCCGAGCACCGGGACAATACTGAATCCCGTACCGGTGGTGCAGGTCTCTAAGGCACCGATGACAGCGACGTCCTGTTGCAGGATGCCGAGCTCCTCGAACGCTTCACGCATAGCGGTTGCGGCGACATCCGAATCAGCTTGGTCCGCTTTCCCACCGGGAAAACTTATTTGGCCAGGATGGTTTCTAAGCGATTGATTTCGAACAGTTAGGATGGCTTGCAGTTGATTGTTGCGGTACGTCAGTGGAAATAAAACAGCCGCCGGCCTGAGCGGGGTCCCGGTGCCATCTTTTGTCCCGGGCGCGCGGTGGTACACCACCGGATGCGGACCGATCGGATCGACGACTTCCGCCAGCAAAGACACCAGCGCGGTATTTTTCGTCGGTGAGATCACGTTGGCCTCTCCGGGCGAATGGGTGGGCCTGATGACAGGAATAGGGAAGCAAGGCGGGATCCACGCAGGAACCGCTGGGCACCCCGCAAGCGTCTATCGCGGACAGGTGTCCAGCGACGCTGAATCGGCCATGTCATAGCATTAAAGGCACCGCCGCGCGCAAGAACGGTTTGCCTCGCGCCTGTCATGGACGGGCGGGCCGGCCACTCAACGGGTGCAGGGGTAGGTGCCTGCGCTTGAATTGCGTTTTCAGGAATTCCATCTGATCGGCCAAGATCCTGCGGTTAGAGAGGACCAGAAATTCTGCCCAATTCGGCACGTACGGGACGGCAAGCAGTGGCATACGAGCTTGCTCCGGCCTGCGGCCACCCTTGCGAGTATTGCATCCGCGACAGGCGCAGACGACGTTCGACCACGCGTCGTCCCCCCCCTGCGAGAGTGGAATGACATGATCCCGAGTCAGTTGCCCGTCGGCAAATTGCTCCCCGCAATACATGCACAGGTTCGCATCGCGATGAAACAGGTCGGGATTGGAAAGCGGTGGGAAGGTCCGGGTCGAATGGGCATGCCGTCCCGAGCGTTTGACGGCGATAATGCTGTGGATCACCAGCTGGGAACGTCGCCCGGTGGTGTGCGCATAGCCTCCCGACACCACGAATTCATGTTCGCCTGCGGTCCACGCGATCATGCCGCGGGTGTAGAGACAAGCCGCGTCTTCCCACGGGATCCAGCGAACGGGCTTACCAGTGATGTCTAGGCGCAGAATGAGCGGTGCAATCTTCATCATCAGGTTGATCACCAAACAAAAGTCTTGTCGCCAAAGCGGGCCAACAGTCTGCTGCTAGCTGACGAGCTGCGGCCCCTTGTCACCGATTGTTCTCCGAATCGGGCGCAGCAATCAAGTAAACTCCCCCTCGCACCCGATACGGGGATCCGGACGCTTAAGCGATGACACGCACGATCGACGACTTATTGGCGCTCATGCAACGTCTGCGCGATCCCGAAACAGGTTGTCCTTGGGATCGGGCGCAGACGCTGAGTAGTCTCGTGAAACATACACTCGAGGAGGCTTATGAAGTCGCGGATGCGGTAGCGCGTGAGGATCAGCCGGCATTGGCGCTGGAGCTCGGGGATCTCTTGTTTCAGGTCGTTTTCTATGGGCAGATAGCACGCGAAAACGGCGATTTCGACTTTCACACGATCGTCACGGCGCTGCATGAAAAATTGGTCCGCCGCCATCCACATCTTTTCGGTACAACCGAGACCGGGACGACCGAGGAGTTAACAGGCGCGTGGGAAGCGGCGAAAGCGGCGGAACGCGCTGCCCTAAAGCCAGCGGCGAGCGAATTGGATGATGTTCCGTTGGCACTTCCAGCCCTTTCTCGGGCGGCCAAATTGCAAAAACGGGCAGCTCGGGTTGGTTTCGACTGGCCTTCAGCGGCCCCAGTGTTCGACAAAGTCCTGGAAGAGCTTGAAGAGCTGAGAGTGGCGGTGGCCCAGCCTGAATCGAGGCAGGCACAGCAGGACGAGCTCGGCGATCTTATTTTTACGGCCGTCAATCTCGGCCGTCATTTAGGACTCGATGCGGAGGAGGCCGTACGCGCCGCGAACGCCAAATTCGAGCGGAGGTTCCATTTCATTGAAGCGCACCTGCGCCGGACGGGTCGGCAGCCAACGGACGCGGATCTGGCGGAGCTCGATACGCTGTGGGCGGCAGCGAAGCGCACCGGCCTATAGGCCGGTATCAGCTTGAGGCTAACTAGCGGTCGCGTTTGACGATGTATTCGGCGAGTTGCCGGAGCGGATCGGCACTAGGTCCGAAACAATCGAGGGCGTCGATGGCTTCGCGACAAAGCCGGGTCGCGGTAGCCTTAGCCTCAGCCATGCCCAGAATGTTGGGATAGGTCGGTTTGTCTCTATCCTGGTCTGAGCCTTGGGGCTTCCCGATGGTTTCAGTGGTGCCCTCCACATCGAGGATGTCATCCTGAACTTGAAAGGCGAGGCCGATGTTGCGAGCGTAGCGATCAAGCCGCTCGGCCTGTTCAACATCCCGCTGTTCACTGGCCAGAAAGCCCAGACGGACGCTCGCCCGGATAAGCGCACCGGTTTTGTACAGGTGCATCGTTTCCAGCGCGGCGAGCGACAACCGCTGGCCGACGGCGGCCAGATCGATTGCTTGACCACCCGCCATGCCGCGCGAGCCGCTTGCCTCAGCCAGCTCACGGAACATGACAAGTCGACATTCGGCCCCGACTTTCAGGCTTTCGTCGCGGGCAAGGACTTCAAAGGCGAGCGCCTGCAGCGCGTCTCCGGCGAGGATAGCGGTCGCTTCATCGAACGCCCTGTGACAGGTGGGTCGGCCGCGGCGGAGATCATCGTCATCCATGGCTGGCAGGTCATCGTGGACTAACGAGTAGGCATGAATGAGTTCGACCGCGACTGCGCTTGAGTCCAGCTGACTCAACGGCGTGCCGAATATCTCGCCGGTCGCATAGACCAACACAGGTCGGATCCGTTTACCCGGACCCAGGACCGCATAACGCATCGCTTCGTGCAGCGAACTCGGCGCGACATTAGTGGCAGGCAACCAATGCTCGAGGGCAGTTTCTATCTGGCGCTGAAAGCGCTGCAAAGCAGTATCTAAGGGCATAGGTCAATCTTCGTCCTCATTGTCGTCAGGGTTCTGCGGCGCCTCAAAATCGGTCAGGACCTCGCCCTGTGGCGTTTGGGTCAGGATTTGGACTTTCTGCTCCGCGCTCTGGAGCGCTTGCTGGCAAGCCCGGATTAACCCGATCCCCTGCTCGAACTGCAACAGAGACTCCTCGAGCGTTAAATCGCCTTGTTCCATCCGCGCGACTAGGCGTTCGAGGTCGACCAGATTTGTTTCAAAGTTGAGGGTTTGCTTACGTTTCAATGCCGGTTTCCGAATCGGGGTCCGGCACTCTAACGAGGGCGGCGGCGGGTGGTCAACGCATGCGTGCTTCTGGTTGATTATGGGCCGCCCACGGCCTAGACTGCCCCGGTTTAGACTGAGTCTAAATAATCGACGCGCGCTCCTGGTGCGCCGCAATTTTAACGTTGTTCTGGAGGGGCTAAGATGAGTTCACTTAAAGGCACTAAGACACAAGACAACCTGAAGGCCGCTTTCGCGGGCGAGTCACAGGCAAACCGTCGTTACCTGTACTTCGCACAGAAGGCCGACGTGGAAGGCTACAACGACATCTCCGCCGTATTCCGTTCGACTGCCGAGGGCGAAACGGGCCACGCCCATGGCCACTTGGAGTACCTGGAGCAGGTGGGTGATCCGGCCACGGGGCAACCGATTGGCACCACGGACCTGAATCTCAAGGCGGCGATTGCCGGTGAAACCCACGAGTACACCGATATGTATCCGGGCATGGCGAAAACCGCACGCCAGGAAGGCTTTGATGAAATCGCGGATTGGTTCGAAACGCTCGCGAAAGCGGAGCGCTCCCACGCCAACCGTTTCCAGAAAGCATTGGATTCCATGAACGGTTGATACCGTGATTTGAGGAGACGCGCGCCCGGTCTGAACGGGGCGCGCGTCCCGCCTAGGTCGGTTTTGGTCAACACACGCAGATGAGGAGGAGTGGTGTCAAACGTGAATGAGGGAAGACGGGAAGGCAGTCTGGAGGCACCTACGCGTCATCCGTTGGACTGGAAGGGCGCCGATTTCTACGCAGAAGGACCTTTGTTCAAAGAGCTCGAACGCGTCTATGACATCTGCCATGGTTGTCGCCGCTGCGTCAGTCTCTGTAACGCCTTTCCGACGCTGTTCGATCTCGTTGATGAATCACCCACGATGGAAGTGGACGGCATCCAGAAGCAGGACTACTGGAAGGTCGTCGACCAGTGCTATCTGTGTGACTTGTGTTACATGACGAAATGTCCTTACGTGCCGCCCCACGAGTGGAACGTCGATTTCCCACACTTGATGTTGCGGGCAAAGGCCGTGAAATTCGAACAAGGAGAGATCCCGCTCCGCGACAAAATACTGACCGCAACTGATGTGGTGGGACGCATTGGCTCAATCCCGGTCGTCGCACAGACCATCAATGCGGCCAATCAACTTAAGCCAGTCCGCCAGTTGCTGGAGAAGACCTTGGGCGTCCATGCCGAGGCGCCGCTCCCCCGTTTCGAAAGCAACACGGCCCGCAAGCGTCTGGCTAAAAAGCCAGCGCGCACGGTAAGCGCGGTAGCCACGCCCGAAACCACCGGCAAAGTGGCAATTTTTGTAACGTGCTATGGCGATAAAAATGCGCCCCAAGTCGTCGATGATCTCTATGAAGTGCTGTGCCACAACGGCCTCGAGGTTCAAATAGCGACGGCCGCTCAATGTTGTGGCATGCCCAAACTGGAACTGGGTGATTTACATGCTGTCGAACGCCTAAAGGACGCCAACATGGCGCAGCTCGCTGCGCTAGTCGCGACAGGATTCGACATTGTGGCGCCTATCCCAAGTTGCGTGCTCATGTTCAAGCAAGAACTTCCCCTAATGTTTCCGGAAGATCCACAGGTACTGAAGGTCAAGCGTGCGTTTTTCGATCCTTTCGAATACTTGATGCTGCGACACAAGCACGGTCTTCTGGTCTGTGATTTCAAGCAGGGCCTCGGCAAAATCGCCCTACACGTGCCGTGTCACCAGCGGGTTCAGAATATCGGTCTCAAGACCAAAGAAGTGTTGGAATTAGTCAGTGGCACGGAAGTGACGCCGATCGAGCGCTGCTCTGGTCATGACGGAACCTATGCGATCAAAGTCGAGAATTATGCGTTTGCCAAGAAAATCTGCCGACCGGTGGTCAAGCGAATCGAGGACGGCTCATTTGATCATTATCTGAGTGACTGCCCGATGGCCGGCGAACTCATTGAACAAGGCGTCGAGCGTCCGGCCGCAGGCTCCGCCTTTGCACTCCTCCGACAAGCTTACGGAATTTAATGCTATGTCCAACCCCAGAACCTTGAAGCGCCAAGATTTGATGTCATTGGAGCGGTACCACGCTGAGCGACCCGCTTTCCGGACGCGGGTGCTGGCCCACAAGTCTACCCGCCAGGTCGCACTCGGAGAGCACGTCACGCTACTCTTCGAAGACGCCTTGACCATTCAGTACCAGGTCCAAGAGATGTTGCGTGTTGAACGCATTTTTGAGGCGGAAGGGATCGCCGAGGAACTCGCAACCTACACCCCGATGATCCCAGATGGGGACAATTGGAAAGCGACGATGATGATCGAGTACGAGGATGCCGAGGCGCGCCGTATTGCCCTCGAACAGCTCGAGGGTATTGAGCGCGCTGTGTGGGTGCGCATTGGCCACGGCCCGGCAATTATGGCAATCGCGGATGAAGATCTCGATCGCAGTCGGCCCGGGAAGACTGCTGCCGTCCATTTTCTGCGCTTTCCTTTGACGCCTGACCAGATAACCGATCTGAAGGGCGGTGCCCCTCTCTCGCTGGGTGTCGAGCACCCGCATTATCGGTTTACCGTCGACGAACTGGCCGCCGCGACGCGTCAATCGTTGCTCAACGATCTCGCTTGACGCGTTTTACACATTCGACAAACATCCGTGCCGGCGACGTCCGGCGCGACGTGCTCCTCTGCGGTGACATCGGTGGTACCCATTGAATTCCAGATATGACGCGGCTGATATTGAGGTTTTAACGGGACTCGAGCCGGTCCGCAAACGTCCGGGCATGTATACCGATACCTCTCGACCCAATCATCTCGTGCAGGAAGTCGTCGATAACAGTGTGGATGAGGCCCTTGCCGGCCATTGCGGCCGAATAGATGTCGTGCTCCACGAAGATGGTTTCATCGAAGTCAGTGATGACGGACGGGGCATGCCCGTCGACATCCATCCGGGCGAAAAAATTTCTGGGGTAGAGGTCATTCTGACCCGTCTGCACGCGGGCGGAAAATTCTCAGGAAAAAACTATAAATTTTCCGGCGGATTGCACGGGGTCGGCGTGTCCGTGGTCAACGCCCTGTCCCAGCAGTTAGAGGTTCGTGTGAAGCGTGCGGGAGTGGAGTACGCGATGCACTTTGCCGGCGGTGAACGGCGCGGCGAACTCACGGAAATCGGCAAGGTCGGTCGCCAGAACACCGGAACCGCCATTCGTTTCCTACCGGATCCTCACTATTTCGACACGCTCAAAATAGCCGTACCCCGTCTCAAACATCTCCTGCGCGCAAAGGCTGTGTTGTGCGCCGGACTGCAGGTCAATTTTTTTGATGCTGCGGGCAATGATCGGGTCTCCTGGTGTTACGAAGACGGACTACGGGGCTATCTGGCAGCGGCCTTGCCTGACGCCGAGTTGGTGCCGCCGGAGGCCATCACTGGCACGCTCGAAGGCGCTGATGAAGCCGTCACGTGGGCATTGCACTGGCGCGCTGACGATGGCGAACTCGTCATGGAGAGCTATGTCAATTTGGTGCCAACCCCGCAGGGCGGGACCCATGTGAACGGGCTCCGCCAGGGCTTGCTCGACGCCGTCAGAGAATTCTGCGAGTTCCGAAATCTTATGCCGCGCGGCGTTAAACTCAGTGCGGATGATGTATTCGACCGCTGTGCGTACATCCTGTCGGTTAAACTCATCGAGCCTCAGTTCTCCGGACAGACCAAAGAACGACTGTCCTCGCAGTCCTGCGCGGCATTGGTTGGCGGCGCGGTACGGGATGTCACTACGCTCTGGTTGCATCAGCACGTCGAAGCCGGCGAGCGCATCGCGGAAATCGCGATTTCACGGGCACAGACCAGACTGAAGGCGGCTAAAACGGTGGTCCGCAAGAAAGTGGCGGGTAACGGGCCTGCACTGCCGGGCAAGCTCGCGGATTGCCTCTCCAACGATCTCGACGAATCGGAGTTATTCCTGGTCGAGGGGGACTCGGCCGGAGGCTCCGCGAAGCAGGCGCGAAGCAAGGATTTTCAGGCCATTCTGCCGCTGCGCGGCAAGATTCTGAACACTTGGGAGGTCGAGTCAACGCAGGTGTTGGCGTCACAGGAAGTGCATGATATCGCCGTAGCACTGGGCGTTGATCCAGGCACCGATGAGTTAAGCGGATTACGCTACGGGAAGATTTGTATCCTCGCTGATGCCGATTCGGATGGCGCCCATATCGCCACACTGCTATGTGCGCTCTTTCAACGTCATTTTAGAGCGCTGGTCGCGGCGGGACACGTGTTCGTGGCGATGCCTCCGCTGTACCGAATTGATGCGGGCAAGGCCGTTTTCTATGCGCAGGATGAGGCAGAGAAGGGGCGCATCCTCGCGCAGATTGAATCCGAAAAAATCCGCGGAAAAGTCAACATCCAGCGATTCAAGGGCTTAGGCGAGATGAACCCGCCGCAATTGCGGGAAACCACGATGGCGCCGGAGTCGCGCCGCTTGGTACAACTGACGGTTGACATCGATAGCGCCCCGGATGCGTTATTGGATATGTTACTAGCGAAAAAGCGTTCCGGTGATCGCCGCGATTGGCTAGAACGCAAAGGCAACCTGGCTACGGTCGACTAAACGCCGCATCTTGGCGCTTTATTATTCAATGTTCTAAGCACTCTCGGACGCAGCAATATGGGTGAAAAAGCCACCATCGAACGTCGATCTCTGCGTGACTTCACCGAACAGTCCTATCTGGATTATTCGATGTACGTCATCCTTGATCGTGCGCTACCGCACATCGGAGACGGGTTGAAACCTGTGCAGCGGCGGATCATCTATGCGATGTCCGAATTGGGTCTAAACGCGACAGCCAAGTATAAAAAATCGGCCCGTACCGTGGGTGATGTGATCGGAAAATTCCATCCACACGGAGATTCTGCTTGTTACGAAGCCATGGTTCTGATGGCGCAACCTTTCAGTTATCGCTACCCGTTGATTGACGGGCAGGGTAACTGGGGCTCACCCGATGACCCTAAATCGTTTGCGGCGATGCGCTATACCGAAGCCAAGCTAACGCCTTATGCGGAGACGCTATTGAGTGAGCTCGAACAAGGCACCTCGGATTGGGTACCCAATTTCGATGGCACCATGGACGAGCCGCGATTGCTGCCGGCGAGGGTGCCCAACGTGCTCCTAAACGGCACGACGGGCATTGCGGTGGGTATGGCAACGGATATTCCGCCGCATAATCTGCGAGAAATTGTCCAAGCCTGTGTGCGTCTGCTTGACGATCCGAGCACGACGGTGGCTCAACTGTGTGAGTTGGTCCACGGCCCGGATTTTCCTTCCGGCGGCGAAATCATCAGTGCGCCGACCGATCTGCTGCAGCTTTATACGACAGGCACAGGCGGCGTGCGCATGCGCGCGTGTTATGAGATAGAAAACGGCAACGTGGTTATTACCGCACTGCCTTATCAGACCTCTGGCGCCAAGATCATTGAGCAGATCGCCGAGCAGATGCAGGCAAAAAAACTGCCCATGCTGGATGACGTGCGCGACGAATCGGACCATGAGACCGCTATCCGCATCGTCCTTCTGCCCCGCTCCAATCGGGTAGAGCTCGAGCCGCTGATGCAACATTTGTTTGCCACGACAGATCTCGAACGCAGTTTTCGCGTCAACATCAACGTCATCGGACTGAATGGTCTGCCCGGAGTAAAGAATCTCAAGAGCCTCCTGCTGGAATGGTTGACTTACCGCACGGAGACCGTGCGCCGGCGTCTGCAATTCCGGCTCGACAAGTTGAACAGCCGCCTGCATGTCCTGGCCGGTTATCTGATTGCCTATCTCAATCTTGATGAAGTGATCCGGATCATCCGCTACGAAGAAGATCCGAAAACGGCACTCATGCGTCGCTTTGAATTAAGCGAGATCCAAGCCAATGCGATACTGGATCTGCGTTTGCGGAATTTGGCGCGGTTAGAAGAGCAGCGGATCAGAAGCGAACAAAAAGAGCTCGATGCCGAACGCAAACGGGTCGAGCTGATCCTGGGTTCAGAGCGGCGCCTGAAGACATTGGTGAAAGATGAGCTTATCGCCGATGCAGAGGAATTTGGGGATGTCCGGCGCTCTGTCCTGATACAGCGCGCCGCAGCGCAGGCGTTATCCGAAACCGAACTGATTCCGGCCGAACCGATTACGGTCGTGTTATCGGAGAAAGGCTGGGTACGGGCCGCGAAGGGACACGATATAAATCCCGCGGAACTGGGTTTTCGCAGTGGAGATCAATATCTGACGTCGGCGCGTGGTCGTAGCAATCAGCTCGCTATCTTTTTGGGAGCTGATGGGCGTAGTTATTCACTACCCGCCCATGTTCTCCCCTCGGCTCGCGGCATGGGCGAGCCGCTGGCCGGACGTTTGTCACCGCCAGACGGCATCCCTTTCGTGGGCGTCATCCTGGGATCTGCGGAGCAACAGGTACTCGTGAGTTCCGATGCCGGCTACGGCTTTCTGGCCACGCTGGAGGCGCTTAACGTCCGCAACAAGGCCGGTAAGTCATTGCTGAGTGTGACGGGGGGAACACTGGCCATGCCCCCGGTGCTGGTGAGCGATTTGCCCAGCGACGAAGTGGCCTGCGTGACCACGGAGGGACATTTGTTGGTCTTCAAATTAACGGAACTGCCCGTTCTGCCGCGCGGGAAGGGACTGAAGATGATCAGCATCCCCGTGGCAAAATCCAAGGCGCCTGCAGAAATACTGCGTGGGATCGTCATTCTGCCCGCTGGGAAGAGTCTGAAGTTGGTCGCGGGCAATCGGTTCGTGACCCTCAAGCCGAAGGATTTGGAAGCTTATCGTGGGGAGCGTGCGAAACGCGGGAGTAAGTTGCCGCGCGGACTGCAGCGCGTGGATGGGCTGGAAGCTGTCGATTAGCGAAAAGATACGGGCCGACCCGGGGTCGGCCCGCCAAGCCTGAACGGACGATAAAGGAGGGGGATGATCGCCGTCAGACAAGCTGGCGGCTGACGAGCGAGGATCTTTAACGGCAGATCAGCGGTCATTGCCCTAAATCTTTACGTCATCTGAATTTACTTGGCTCCCAAGCGCGAGCGAGTTCGATCTTCCGATGCGCCCCTGACCACTGACACTGAACGAGGTGTCGCCAACGTGGCACTCGTCGCTTCACCGGTGAGAAACCCGTCAATCAATGTCGCCGCTAAAACAGTTGCGCTTGCGGATGATCTCCCAACAGGCCGACAAAATTGGTAAGGCCAACTCCGGCCAAGCGATAGCGTGTGCTGGGTGCTAATTCGACACGGATCAGCAATAACATGGCCTGCTCTGCGAGATCTTCGGCAGACCGTAAGGGGAGGAGGGGGGTGGCACTGCGCGTGAGGCCCTGGAACTCGGCGGTCTTTAGTTTGAGGACTACCGTCCGACCCATTTGACCAGCTTTTTGCACCCCAAGCCATGCCTTCTGAGCACATTCATGAACGATCGGCCCCAACGCGCTCAACGGCAGATCCGACTCCAATGTCTGTTCAACCGACACTTGCTGTAAAGGGCGATTGGGCTCCACCGGCTGGTTATCTTCGCCGCGGGCGAGGCGTGCCAGGCGCGCGCCCAATCGACCGAAGCGCGCGACCAGCGCCGTATCGTCGAGTTTGCGCAGATCACGTACCCTCGCGATCCCAAGGAGATGGAGCTGATGTTCCGTCGCGCGTCCCACCCCGGGCAGACGCCCCACCGGCAATGGCGCTAGGAAATCCATCACCTCATGCGGCTGGATGACGAAAAGGCCGTCCGGTTTGCGCCAATCAGACGCGATCTTGGCAAGAAATTTATTCGGCGCAACGCCGGCAGAGGCGGTCAGATGGGTTTGCGCTAGAATTTCGCGCCGGATGGCTTGCGCCACCCGCGTCGCCGTGGGAAGGGCGTGCTTGTTGTCAGTAACGTCCAGATAGGCCTCGTCAAGTGACAACGGCTCAACGAGATCGGTGTGGTTGCGGAATATCCGTCGAATCTGCTGCGAGATCTCACGATAACGACTAAAATCGGGTGCCACGAACACTCCTTCCGGGCAAAGTCGCTCGGCATGGAGGGCGGACATGGCGGAGCGCACGCCGAAACGGCGCGCTTCGTAGGACGCGGCACAGACCACCGAGCGGGGTCCCTGCCAGGCGACGATAACGGGTTTGCCCCGCTGCTTCGGATCATCGCGTTGAACCACGGAGGCGTAAAAGGCATCCATGTCGACGTGAATTATTTTGCGCATGCTGCGAGCACTTCCCTTGAGCCGCTGGTGTTCAGGCCGGATGTCGGACGGCGGCGCGAACCGCGCGGTTAATCGGCATCAACCGAGAACCCGCGAAGGCGCTTGCCTGCGCAGGCGACGCTAAAGCGTTATATTGCATGATTGCGACGTCGCTTGGCACAGGAGAAACACTACCATGATTCGGTGCAGCATCACGGGCAGTCTGCCCAAACCCGCGTGGCTCGCGGAGCCCGGGAAACTCTGGCCAGAGTGGCGCGCGGAGGCGGCGAGTCTGGTCGACGCGAAGCGCGATGCGACCTTGCTTTGGTTGAAACTACAGGAAGATGCCGGTCTCGACATCGTGACGGACGGCGAACAATCCCGACAACACTTTGTGCATGGATTCTTAGCACAGGTGGAGGGCATCGATTTCGTGAACAAAGTGCGGATGGGGATCAGAAACAACCGCTATGACGCGATGGTGCCTCAAGTTTATGCGCCCCCTCGGCTCGTGGGACGCGTGCATGCGGCCGAAGCGCAGCTGTGCCGAGCGCATACCCGAAAAACACTCAAATTCACGTTACCAGGCCCCATGACCTTGGTAGATACGGTGGCCGATCGTTATTTCGGAGATCGGGTGGCACTGGCCATGGCGTTTGCCGATCTGCTGAATGTTGAAGCCCGCGCGCTCGTGGCAGACGGCGTCGATGTGATCCAATTCGATGAGCCGGCGTTCAATGTCTACCTCGATGAAGCGGCCGATTGGGGGGTGGCGGCGCTCCATAGGGCGCAAGAGGGATTAGCCTGTACGACTTGTGTTCACATCTGTTACGGCTATGGAATACAGGCCAACAACGATTGGAAAAAAACGCTTGGGGACGAATGGCGGCAGTACGAAAAACTGTTTCCCATGCTAGCCAAGAGTAGGCTCGATCAGATCTCCCTCGAGTGCGCCGGATCGCGCGTTCCCGCTTCTTTATTAGGATTGCTGGCGGGCAAGGACGTACTGGTCGGCGTCATAGACGTTGCCAATGAGCGGGTGGAAACGCCGGAAGAGATCGTCGCCACTCTGGCGCTGGCACAAGAATTTGTCGCGCGCGATAAGCTTATCGCCTGCACAAATTGTGGGATGGCGCCCATGTCAGACGCGCTCGCCCGCGCCAAGCTCGAAGCCCTAGGCCGCGGCGTCGCGCTCGCCGGTTGATGTGGCTGCGCGCGGCGGCCGACCGACAGCGGCGTCCGGTATGATGCTTCGGAAGGTATGGCGACGGGCGGACTGTCAAGGATCCCGAGAACTATCAGATGGACACCATCGCTGCGAACAGCCGAGGCTTTAGATGTCAATCCAGTTATCGAACAGACCGACGCGCCTTGAAGAATTGCCGGGCCCCAAGGGGCTGCCTTTTATCGGGAATTACGCCCAGATAAATTTCCAGACGTTCCATTTGCAGCTGGAACGTTGGGCTGCGGAATATGGCGATTTTTACCGGGTGCAGCTCGCCGGCAGTCAATTCGTGGTGATCAGCGACGTCGAAGCCGCGAGCGTTGTTCTGCGCGAGCGTCCGCAGGCGTTCGGACGCCGCTTGGCCTTGCAAGACATTTTCGATGAGCTCGGTTTCAACGGCGTGTTCTCTGCCGAGGACGAGAATTGGCGTCGACAACGTCGGATCGTGGTCACCGCGCTCAATTCGGCCCATCTCCATGAGTTCTACGCGGCCATGCTGGAGACTACGCATCGCCTTCGACGACGCTGGGAGAAGGCGGCACTGGCCGGTGTGGCAGTCGACTTATGTGCCGAATTAATGCGTTATACGGTCGATATCACCACACAATTGGCGTTTGGGATTGACTTCAATACGCTGGAAACTGACGGACCGATCATCCAGCACCACTTGGATCAGGTTTTCCCGATGCTCAATCGACGCCTGACCTCACCGTTTCCGTATTGGCGATATTTTCGGTTCGGGCGTGATCGCGCGCTGGATGATGCTGTGAAAGCGGTACGGGCGCAGATCACGGACATCATCACCTCCTGCCGGGCCCGTCTTGCGGATTCCCCTGCGGCGCTGAGTGCCCCGCGCAACTTTCTAGAAGCCATGATGGCGGCGCAAGCCTCGGAAAACCTGGCATTCACCGATGACGACATCATCGCGAATGCCTTTACGCTTTTACTGGCCGGTGAAGATACCACGGCAAATACGCTCGCTTGGGCAATTAAATTTTTCACTGACTATCCGGCAATGTTCACGCAGGTGCGCGCCGAGGTGGACGCGGTACTGGGGCAGGCGAGTGCGCCGGAGAGTCGCGATCAAGCCATGCGTTTGCCGCTGGTCGAAGCCTTCGCCAACGAGACTATGCGACTCAAACCGGTCGCGCCACTCTTGATTTTCGACGCCAAAATTCCAATTGAGGTCGGTGGGCTCATGCTGACACCAGGGACCGGGGTCATCCTGCTCTCCAGAGGAATGGCCATCGCAAGCGATAATTTCGCACAGCCCGAGCAGTTCATGCCGGCACGTTGGCTAGACAAAACAGATCCGGCGCAACGCGTCCATAATGCCAAGGCTTTTGTGCCCTTCGGTGGCGGGCCCCGTTTTTGTCCAGGCCGTAACTTGGCGTTGCTCGAAATCAAGGTGGTACTCGCCATGTTGTGTCGCAATTTCGACGTTGAGATGGCGAATGAGGGCAAAGCAGTGGAGGAGGTTCTAGCCTTCACCATGGTTCCGTCAAATCTGTGGGTTAGATTCAAAAAGAGATGCTGAAAGTCGGCTTTGAGGGGGCCCTGATCCCGTAATCGAGCGATTTTGATGTGTCAGGAGGGGAACACTGAGGACTTGCTGGTAGCGGTTCGCGGCGGAGCGCGATAATCTGGCAGGTATGCATGCAGGCGAGTACCACGCCGGATCCAAGATTTACTGAAAGGCGGGAGAGGTTGAATGCGGAACGCGTTGCACGAGCAGTTATTGAAGGCCGGCTTAGTAGACGAGAAGCGTCTCGAAGAAGCCGAGCGGGAAAAACGTCGCGATCGGCACGCGCCGCAGACCGATTCTCGGCAAGGGAAAAAAAACGGACGCGGACCGCAACAGGGGCGACCCGAACAAGCGCGTCAGGCGCCCAAACAGGCAGCGGCAGCCCCCCGCCGACCAGCACCCGCTCAGCCGACCAAAGCCGCCCTTGACGCGGCGCGTCATGCGACGCAGCTAGCCCGGCGGGAATTAGATCGTGAAATCATCCATATCATCAAGGCCAACCGCCGCACGCATAATGATGGCGAGGAAGTCTACAACTTCATTGATGGCAAAAAGGTCGCACGGATTTACGTGAGCGCCGAGATGCACGGTCAGTTATCTAAAGGCGAATTATCCATCGTACGGTTGCGCTCACGCTATGCGGTGGTGTCGGCCGAGACCGCAGCGGCGATTGTCCAAAAAGCCCCCGATTATTTGGTGGTGGCCAATCAAAGCGAAGCGGGTGAAGTGCTCGATCCCGCCTATGCCGAACATCCCATCCCGGACGATCTGCGCTGGTAGGCCGTTGAACGTAGGCGCGCGAAGCGTGCCGACGTCAGTAGTACACGCTCACTCAGCTCAGACTTGTCCCGAATTCGTCGCGATAAAGGCCTCCGCCAGCTGACGGAGGATCCCGGCCGGCTCCGCGATGGCGCGTGCCACGATTTCGTCGGCGCGTTGCTGGAGATCGGCGACCGCATAAATCCGGAGCTCAT
This sequence comes from uncultured Pseudomonadota bacterium, assembly GCA_903825645.1. Classification (GTDB taxonomy): domain Bacteria; phylum Pseudomonadota; class Gammaproteobacteria; genus CAIKBL01. The sequence goes on from CAIKBL010000051.1 coordinate 93,946, forward strand.
CCGCATTACCTGACGGACGCACGTGGGCCACGTCACCGTTGTCGAAACTGATTCGAACCCCATCAGTGGTGTCCATCGCAATGGCCGCTCCGAAGCCCGCCGCGCGCGAGAAAAATTGTGCGAGGGCAGCTAACGAAGCGTCAGGACTTGTCAGGGCGTCGATGATTTGCTGGCTTGCGGCCTGTGGAAATTGCCGGAGCAGCCCAGCGCTGCTGTAGCGATGTGGTAGCGCGTCAAACACAGCCGAGAGGGATTGCCCCGTCTCCTTCATGCGGGCAAGCAAGCACAGAATAGGCAAAAAGGCGTCACGGGTTGGCAGGGCGGATAAAGTCCGGCCACCGCGCGTAATGGCCGATCCGGTGAGGAAGCCACCGTTGGCCTCCCAGCCGCAGACCCGCGACCGTCCTCGCTGTACAGCTTGCTGCATGCCAGCGATAACGTACGGAGAGCCGATACGGGTTTTAGGCTCGAGGACTGCCGCGAGCGTGCCGCGATCAATGGCATCGTTGCAACTGATCGGTACTACCGCCGCGTCGACGTCCAAATAATCGGCCACAATCATCCCGACCAAGTCCCCGCCAAAGAAACGCGCTTTCGGTTCGGTGCCTGTCGCGTAATCGAGACCGACAATGAGAGGTCTGTCGGTATCGCCGTCGCTCGAAATCAGGGCATCGAATCGACCGTGTACACGACACGCTTCACGGGCGTAGTTCTCCATCGTCGCAAGCGTGCTTTCGTCGATGGCCTCGGTGTCAATCGGAATAAAGGTTTCAGAGCGTCCGACTGGTAACACCTCCGCACCCAATTGAATCAACATTTCCGGGAGTAAATCACGACCGACGGCGGAATGTTGATAAACCAGAATGCGTAGACCGCGCAGAGCTTGCGTTCCAAAGAAGTCCCGATAGCGCTGGAGATAGCCAGCCCGGCCGTCGGCCACCGGCGCAAGGAGAGTGCGATGACCTTCCTTCAGGTTACCCGCAGGGGTGAAACGGGCATCCGCGCAGGGCGCACTCAGCAGCTGCGTACGCCACCGGGCGGCTCGTTCGTTCACGGGGGCCTCGTCTGCCTTGAGCAGCTCACCGCGGGCACCGTTTGTTTTGTAGCCGTTCCGGTCGAAGGGGATATGGCTCCCCGTAATCATCATGCTGCCGCAGCCAGCGGCCAGCGCCCAAGCCGTCAGCGCGGGTGTCGGGATCTCACCCAAATTGACGGGCCGCAATCCTGCTTCTCGGATGGCGCACTCGATGGCTTGTGCGAGCTCCCCGCGCCCGCCGTGCTCGGCCACGAAACGGGTAGAGCTCGGTCGCAAATCGTGCGCAAAATAAAAGTCATGACTGGGTCTGATACCCCCGCGCGCTAACGGCAAGTCAAGCAGATAATCCAGCTCCGCGCGCGCATTCAGATAGATTTCGAGCTGGGTTAGATCTGAAACTTTGCCGCGACGACCGCTGGTCCCGAAATTGAGCGGCTGCGGCACATAGGTCAGGGCGCGGCCGAGACTGCCAGGCGGCCAGTTCTGTAGGTAGGTCAAGAGAGTGCTCCGTGTTCATCCGCGCGGGTGCCGTCCGTGGGGGCTTGTTGCCGATTCACCATCCACGCGGAAAAGCCTTCCAGGAAACGCCGGAACCCAGCCAGATGTACCACCGGGAAATCGAACTCACTGACGGCGCGATCGAGCACGCGTTCAAAGCAGGCGAGCCACTCTCGCCGCCGGTCATCCGTGATCGCGAAGGGCAGATGTCGGGCGCGCATCATCGGGTTTCCGTAGCGCTCCTGGTAGCGTGGAGGTCCACCCAGTAGCCCGACAAAAAACGCCGCTGATTTTCGGGAGGCACTGACCATATCCACCGGAAACAATGCTCGCAACGGTGTGGACGCATGATCGAGCTCGAGGTAAAAGGCTTCTAACATCCGATAGATGTTCTCTTCCCCCATCACCGCAAAAATTTCCCGGCTCGGTCCGGGGATCTCTCCTGGCCTAATAGGAGGCACAAATAATGCGTCGCTCATCGTCCGGGTCCTTGGGGATAGGCATCGAGCCAGCCGAGGCCCGCGGACGTCTCGCGACGCGGTTTATATTCACAACCCACCCAGCCAAGGTAGCCCGTCGCGTCAAGGGTGGCTAGGACGTGCTGGAAATTAATCTCGCCGTGATCGGGCTCTCCGCGATCAGGTGGCTGTGCAATCTGTACATGACCTGCCACCGCGGCAAATTCATCCACAGCGCCCGTCAGATCGCCCTCCATTATCTGACGATGGTAAAGATCGAGCTGGAGTTTGATATTCGCTTCTGCGACCAACGTCATCACGGCGAGCGCCTCGGTGGTTCGATTAATGAGATAACCGGGGATATCCCGTGTATTGATCGGCTCCACCAACACGGTGATCTTTTCGAGGGCGGCAAGTATCGTCGCATTTTTTAGATTGCGGACGAAAACTTCGCGGGTCGCCCCTTGATGAATCAAACCGGCCATAACGTGAATCCGGGGACAGTGCAGCGCACGCGCGTAGATCAGCGCCTGCGCGAAGCTTTGCTCGAACGCCCGTTCCCGCCCCGGGAGCGCGGCAATGCCGCGTTCTCCTGCCTTCGCAAAATCGCCAGGCGGCGCGTTGAACAAGACGACCTGAAGGTGGTGAGCGTTCACCTCCTTGACGATGTCTTCGACCGAGTAGGCATACGGGAATTGGAATTCCACGGCGCTGAAACCCGCCGCCGCCGCGGCCCCAAAGCGCTCAAGGAAGGGCACCTCCGTGAACATTAGCGATAGGTTGGCGGCAAAGCGGGGCATCGGTGTTCCGGGGTCTCGGCAGGCGTTTGAGCCTGCTTCAGGCGGCGTCGGTCGTTGATGACTGCGCTATCTGGCGTAGCGCTTGTGCAAAAACCGCCGGCGATTGGCCGCCCTCAATCAGATATTGATCATTAATGATGACCGCCGGAACGGCATGGATGCCTGCGCTGGTGTAGCGCTGCTCTTGGGCACGGACTTCTGCCACAAAGCGATCGGAGGCGAGCAGATCGGCAGCCTCAGCGGCATCGAGACCGACTTCGGCTGCGACCCTGCACAGCACCGCCGCTTCACTGGGTGCTTCGCCGTCCGTGAAATAGGCCCGAAAAAGCGCATGCTTTAACGCCTGTTGGCACCCTGTAGATTCGGCCCAGTGTAATAACCGGTGCGCGTCGAACGTGTTGTAGATGCGATTGCGCTTTTCCATGAGAAAGACGAAACCCAGTTCAGCCCCTCGCGTTCGGATGGCCTCGCGGGTGTCCGCGAATTCGTCAGCCGTACGACCATATTTCTGCAGCAGATGTTCATCGAGATCTTGACCTTCCGGGGGCATCTGCGGATTGAGTTCAAACGGCTGAAAATGAATCTCTGCGGTAATGTCCGCCGCGACCTCGTCAAGCGCCTTTTCTAATGATTTGAGCCCGATGACGCACCAGGGGCAGGAGATGTCGGAAACAAAATCAATCTTGACTGCGGTTTTCATTAGGAATTCCTCGAAACAAACGATGGCGCCGAATGTCCGGCGGGCGATATCTACCACATCCGGGAAAGGGCGTCATGTGAAGCAAATGGTGCGGCGCGGTAATTATAGACAAAAACGATGGCACAAACGTCCAACCTGTAAGCCGGTTTCAAATTGGGCGAGACTCGTGTATTTAAACGAACCGTTACTTCGTTTTAGTACCGAGGATGTCCCAATGCCGTTAGATCTTGACAAAATTGACCTTCACTCGCCACACCGCTATGCGACCCAGGGCTTCCCGTGGGCAGAGTGGGCGCAGCTTCGGGATGAAGCCCCGGTGTTTTGGTACGAGCGCGACGACATTGAACCTTTCTGGGTGATCACTCGTCACGCTGACGTGATGACGATTTCTGAAGATTCGAAGACCTTCATTAATGGCGGACCGCGATTGCGGTTGGCCCTCAAGGGAGAGGCCGAGCTACTGCGGGGTGGCGTCGATTCCTTTGGACTTTCTCGCGGATGGAATCCTCAAGAGCCGCCGGACTTCACTTTTATGGATGATCCGCGCCACCGGCATACCCGCAAGCTTTCGAGCTGGGCGTTTACCCAAGGCTGTATGCGCGAGGTCGGCGCCCATTTTGATGCGCTGGCGGAAACCTTTACAGAAGAGTTTCTCACGGCGTTAAAAGAATCAGATACCTGCGATTTCGTGCACGAACTTGCCGCTAAACTCCCGCTCGCCGCGACGGGGGAGATCCTCGGTTTGCCGCCGGAAGATTGGAAGCAATTGCTGGTCTGGTCAAACGCGATCATCGGCGAAGTCGAGCCTGAGCATATCCGGTCCGGCGAGACCGTTACGCAGGCCGCCGAACGGAACATGAGCGATATGCGCAGTTACCTGGAAGCACTGATTCAGGAACATCGCGCCCCGGGCGGCGGTCCATCCCCGTTCGTCAACCGTCTGGTGAACGGCAGAGTCAATGGTGAGCTCCTGAACGAGCAGCAGCTGAACAGCTATCTTTTTCTGTTGATCGGGGCCGGCAACGATACGACCCGCAATGCGACGACCGGCGGTTTGGTCGCCCTACTCGAACATCCTGATCAGCGCGATTTGCTTTGCGGCAATGCGGCTCTCATTCCGGGCGCGGTCGATGAAATCCTGCGCTGGACATCACCCGTGATCAGTTTTCTGCGGACCGTGACGGAGGATACGGTGATCAATGACCAGTCGCTCAAGGCCGGGGATACGGTGTGCATGTTCTATCCATCGGCGAACCGCGATGATCGGGTCTTTTCAGATCCTTACCGGTTTGACATCACGCGTGACCCCAACCCGCACATTACGTTTGGCTTTGGCGCGCACTTCTGCCTGGGGGCAAATCTCGCTAAAGCAGAGTTACGGTCGGTATTGAAAGCCTTGAGAGGGGTGCTACCGAGATTAGAACTGACCGGAGAGTCACGCCGGATTGCCAACACGCACGTCTCGGGGTTTTCGATGCTCGGCGTCCGTGCCGTCGCCTGACCACACACTCAGGATGATGAGGCGTTGGTAGTGCATGATTTAGCGCGTTCTCTACGGCGTTTCGATGGTGCCGAAGCCGCGCACTGGCATGTCGTTCGGCAAGCCTGCGCTGTGTCTGGACCCTCACGGAGGTTATGACGATGCGTTTCGAATTGGCTGAAATCGATCTGCATCGGCCAGATCGCTGCGCTACCCAAGACTTTCCGTGGCGAGAATGGGCGCAGCTGCGCGAAGAGGCTCCCGTCTTCTGGTATGAACGTGATGACGTGGAGCCGTTCTGGGCAATAACGCGCCACGCTGACGTCCTCAAAGTCTCCGAGAATTCGAGACTTTTCATCAATGGCGGACCGCGTTTGCGACTGACTTTGCGGGGCAGTCCGGAGACTCTGCGGGGCGGGGTGGGCGCATTCGGTAACTCGAGAGGCTGGGATTCGGCAGAGCCACCTGATTTTGTGTTCATGGACGATCCGCGTCACCGCCATACCCGGCGGCTTTCCAGCGGAGCCCTTACCCAAGGCTGTATGCGCGCGGTCAGCGAGCATTTCGATGCGCTTGCGGAGGCCTTCACCGCGGAATTTGTCGCCACACTGCAAAGCACCGCAAGTTGTGACTTTGTGCGTGAGTTGGCGGCCAAGTTGCCGCTGGCAGCGACAGGCGAAATATTGGGATTACCGCCCGAAGACTGGAAACAATTACTGGTTTGGTCGAACGCCGTGACGGGCGGCGGGCCATCCCCCTTCATCAACCGCTTGGTGAATGGTCAAGTGAATGGCGCGGCTTTGAACGATCAGCAGCTGAATGGCTATCTATTTCTGCTGATCAGCGCGGGGAACGATACCACGCGGTATGCGACCGCGGGTGGCGTGGCGGCACTCCTCGAAAACCCAGCACAGCGCGATCTATTGTGCGCCAATCCGTCACTCATCCCCCGCGCAGTCGATGAGATGTTGCGCTGGACCTCGCCGGTTATCAGTTTTCTGCGCACCGCCACGGCAGATGTGTCGCTCAACGGACAGGCGATCAAAGCCGGCGACACGCTCTGTCTCTTCTATCCTTCGGCTAATCGTGACGAGCGCGTTTTCGCAGATGCTGATCGCTTCGATATCACCCGCGATCCGAATCCGCATATCACCTTTGGCTTCGGCGCACACTTTTGTCTCGGCGCAAATCTCGCCAAAGCGGAGCTGAAATCGATTCTCAAGGCATTACTGGGGATTTTGCCGCAACTCGAACTGACGGGTGAGTCACATCGGCTCGGCAACACCCATGTTTCCGGTTTTTCGCTACTTGGTGTGCGACGCGCGGGTCAGGGGGGCACCTGACGTGGCCCGGTCGCTCAGCAGGCTATCTCAGCGGTCGCTGCCCTCCGGCCAACCCCACCGGGTACGGACCGTTCGCGCTAGGGAATATTCTACGGACGTCTTCTCCCACGGCGCCTGAAAGGCCATGTGAACGGCCGCGAGGCGCATCCCGTCAGGATGGGGCGTGCTGCCGTATTTGAGATCGCCGAGTACTGGATAACCGGCATCCGCGAAGTGACGCCGAATCTGATGATGGCGGCCGCTTAGCATGGTGATCTCGACCTGGGTCATTCCTGCCGCCGCATTCACCCCCACCACGGTGTACGCCGTGGCAGCAGCTTTGCCGTCCAGCGGCGTGTCGAAGCTACCCTGGGCGCCGATAGCGCCTACTATCCCTTGGACTTCGATGAAGTAGCGTTTGTGCACGGACCGTGCTTGAAACAGCGCCGAAAGTCCGGCCGCGGCCTGTGCCGTGTGCGCAATGAGAATGAGGCCGGAGGCTTCCAAATCGAGCCGATGCACCAACCAAACCGGGCGCGTCGGGCTGAAATGATGCTCGACCTGACGAAGTAACGTCGCATGATCCCCATACCGCGAGCCCTCGACGAGGAGCCCTGCGGGCTTGTCCCAGACACTGTAGCGCTTCGCATCCGCCACCAGGCGCGGGGGCGGCGGGACATAGGCGAGGATCACGCTGTCGTAATAGAGCGAGAGGCGATCGCCGGTGCACAGTGCACCGGTCGCGCGACGCAAACGCTGCGGTCGACGTCCCGCCCGGCTGAGCCAGACCGCGCCCTTCTGCATAGCGTCTTTGACCCGCAACTTCGACAGTCCGCTCGCTTGCGCGAGGAGATCGGGTGCAAACGCGCTCGCCGGATCGCTGACGGTGACCTCCGTCAAAAACTGTTCGCGCACCGCGCTGGTACTCAACTTACGCCGCAGGACCCGATGCCGGGTGGGCTTTCTTCCTAGCATCACTGCCGCGCCAGCGTTGAACGAGCGACCCGATGGTTTCGGGGGTGATCTGCAAATTATTCAGGAGATGGCGCTGCAACCGTCTCAACTCGTGGGCGTCTAGATCTTCGAAAAGTCCATCCGCGTAATAGGTGATAGACCAGACATCTTCCTGCGGCAGCTCTTGCCAGAGATACCATCGCCCAGATTCTGGGTGTCCTCCGTTACTCGAGGAGCGTGCCTTGCTTAGCTGCGGAAACTGGGACACGGTCGCAATCCCCGCCTGCAGGAGCTGTGTCCGCTTCCCCGTGTAGGTGGTAGACCATACGACGCCGTCGCGGGCGGGCGCCAGGGTAACTGCAAAACGCGCTTGAATCTTCATGTCAGAGGTTATCGGTCGAATCAAAGAAACAGTGCAATCGATTCTATAGAGGGTCATGCGCAGGTGCCAAGCGGTGCGGTACGGTGGGCATGGACGAGTGGCCCGAACGACAGCCGATCGGCAAACCCGGAGAATCTCATCTCGAGAGAAGACTAGCGGACACAGTAATTGATGACGAGCGTGTCATCGCAGGACGTTTGTGATAGGCGGCGACGGAATTTTACGTGGGCACGGACGCCTTCACGCAAGGGGTCGGGACCCCGCGTTGCCGCAGGATCCCGACGTCTCTTGGCGTCAACTAAGCGGAGTCTACCACTTCAAGATCATGTCCAACTGGACGATTTGGTAGTTGTTAATGGTTTGTGTACTAATCGAATCTGAATTGGTGCCACCAGTCCCCGCGTTCTTGTCGAAGCGTGAGGCCAGACCATACTTCAGCACGGTCACGATGCCGTCCACCGGGGCATAAGAGCCTGCCATGTAGACACCTTGCGTGTTGGTGCGCTCAAAGAAGTCGGAATCGATCAAGTTCGGATCAAGTGATGCCAGCCCAATACGCTGATAGTAGTTCCGGAATTCCCAATTCCCTGCCTTCGCGGAAGGCGTGTGCATAATGCCCAATGCCGGGGTGTTTTCGCTGGCAATTGCCCATCCGAAGGTGAAGGCATCGGCACCGCCATCCGCCTTGTGGTTGTTGGGAAACAGGTTGTAAGCAAGCACTTGTTTGTGATTGACCGTCTTGTAGACTGGGCTGAGGCTATCCAAGGCCATACGCTGGCTGGCCTCTGTGTTGTGTGCAAAGTCGCCAAACACTGCACCCTTGAAGTTGGCGATCGGGAACGTGACCAGTACCGGAACTTCGATAATCGAAAGATTATTGATGTAGCTGTCCGTCGCGACACTGCCAGTCCCGGTAAAGAAGTGATTCGTCGTGCCGAGGACGCCACCGGCAGCCAAGCCATCACCCTCCGCTTTGGAATAGGTGTAGCCCGTCAAGCCAGCTTTCAACTCAACCGTGTCGGTCAGCTTCTGAATGATCCCCGCCTGCGTGGCGAATAGGAAAGTCGAGCCCGTGCTGTAGTTAGCCAGACTGCTTGCGGAGGACGGCGGGCTGTCGGAGCTATAAATCCACTGCCCGGCGTTCGCGAACAGCTTCGTGCTAGCACCGATCGGATACACGTACTGCTCTGAAAGCCCCTCGACGTTGATATCCGCGTCCCAGACCATCGCCGAAGTGAAGAGCGGATTGGCCATGCGGCCCGCCGTCAGCTTCATCCCGTCGACGGGTTTGTAGGTCAAATAAGCTTGTCCGACGTTCAAAGACGTGGAGCTCTTATCGCCCAGCGTGTTGTTAGGGGTGGAATTGTAGTAGTTCTTTTGTCCCATGGTCAGCCACGGCGAGCGACCGTAGGTGCCGGTTTCAAGTCGAAATCCATAATCCCATTGCGGGCTAATAGCACCCTTCACACCGGCGCGAATCGCATAACGGTAGCGATCACGTTCGGTATCGTAAGGAGTACCCAGCTGTGACTGTGCATCGCGGTATTCGTAGCGGATACGCAGATCGCCAAAGAACTCGGCGCTCTTGATGGCATCGCCCACCGTTACCTGAAGCTTGCTGCCAGATTTGCTGCCCGAGGCGGCCTTCTCGGCCACTTCTGCTTTCTTGGCGACGACCGCGACGGCCTCGGTGTTGTGCTCTTCGTCAGCCTTGGTCGCTACGGTCAGTGCCTGAAAGGCCTCGTCGTCGATGGTGCCTTTGGCATGCAGCACCGATAACAACTGAAGCATGGCATCGCTATTGGCAAACGCGGGGCCAGTGCCTAGCGCGAGGGCGACACCCAAGGCCAGGACTTGACGCTTAGGAATGTAATGTTTCACTCACTTCTCCTTCGATAGGGTTCTAAACAACTTAGGAATCGGACCAGTTGGGACAGTGCCTTTCGGGGGCGCCAAGCTGCTTGGGCGCTCGCTGTGGCTTGTCCTTACGGCGGTTTATGCCGCCGTCGCATTTTTGCCACATTCGCGAACGAGAAAATCGTAAATTTCGCGCGTATGAAAAATCATTTATTTCGAATACCACCAGTTCGTTATATTCGTGCTGATGTAAGGAAAGTTCAGTCTTTTGTCGCTGAGGCGCTTGTGCTTGTTAGCAACACCGGACCGTTACACTCACCGAGAGCGAAAACAGGAACCGATGCGCTCGACGTCGCCCCCGAGAAGGCCCAGAAACTTGCCTTGTACGAGGAGCTTTATATAAAAAAAATATGACAAATAAATGACAGTTAACTTCAAATCCTAACTGAATCCAACAGTTTGGTTCTTTAGGGCGGGTAGAAACGACGCGTTTTGGCCAAACCTCGTCACGTGAACTTAACAATCAAGTGGGGCAGACTCGCAGCTAGCGTCGGCAAGAACGGGTAAGCCTCGATGCTAACGGCATGTTGCATATTCACAACTTCATACAAAAATGGCCACCGTGCTTTTTCGATATTCGGGTTGGTCAGGAGTAGAATTCGGGCTTGGCGCCTGGTGTACAGGTGGGGAGATGCAGATATGCCGATTTACAAGGCCCCAGTGCAAGACACATTGTTCGTGCTGCAGGACGTTTTACGTACTCAAGACTATGGAAACTTGCCGGGATTCGGCGAGGCCACCCCAGATCTCATCAAGGCCATTCTCACCGAGGGGGCGAAGTTTGCAGAGGAGGTGCTGCAACCGCTCAATCTTTCGGGCGACAACCGAGGTTGTAAACGGGATCCGAATGGACGAGTAACCACTCCCGAGGGCTTTCAGCAAGCCTATGAACAGTTCGTGGCGGCAGGTTGGGGCAGTCTTTCCGTCGAGCAGGTGTTCGGCGGTCAGGGACTTCCTCACTTCTTGTCGAACGCCCTGCAGGAGTACCTCATCTCCGCCAATATGGCATTCATGATGTACCCCGGACTCACGCTGGGTGCGATTGCTGCCATTTGCGCGGTCGGGGCGGAGGAGCAGAAAGCCCGTTACGTGCCGAAAATGGCGGCGGGCGTCTGGACTGGGACTATGAATCTGACCGAGCCACACTGCGGGACGGATCTCGGCTTGATTAAAACCCGGGCAGCGGTGCAAGCAGATGGCACGTACCGACTGACGGGCACGAAGATATTCATTTCGGCAGGCGAGCACGATCTCAGCAAAAACATCATCCACCTGGTGCTCGCGAAGATGACGGACTCGCCGGACAACATCAAAGGCATCTCGTTATTCATCGTGCCTAAATTTTTGGTGACGCCGGATGGTGCTCTTGGTGAACGCAATCTCGTTAGCTGCGGCTCCATTGAAGAGAAGATGGGGATCCATGGCAACGCGACCTGCGTCATGAACTATGACGGGGCCACCGGCTACCTATTAGGCGAAAAGGACAAAGGGCTGCGGGCAATGTTTGTCATGATGAACGCGGCACGCCTGGGCGTAGCGCTTCAGGGTTTGTCCCAGTCTGAGGTGGCTTACCAGAATGCGGCGACTTACGCGCGTGAGCGGCGCCAAGGACGCGCGCTGCGCGGTCCCCAATGCCCCCAAGACAGCGCCGATCCGATTCTGGTTCATCCGGACGTCAGGCGCATGCTCATGACGGCACGGGCGTTTAATGAGGGCGCGCGTGGACTGGCGCTTTGGGGCGCCTTGCAGGTGGATTTAGCCAATGTCGCGTCGACCCCTGCCGCCCGTCAAGACGCGGAAGATCTCATCGGGCTACTGACGCCGGTGTTCAAGGCGTATTTTACGGATCAAGGATTCGCCAATGCGGTTAACGCCCAGCAATGTTTGGGCGGTCACGGCTATATCCGGGAATGGGGGATGGAACAGTTCGTGCGCGACGCCCGCATCGCCATGATTTACGAGGGCACCAACGGCATCCAAGCGCTCGATCTGGTCGGCCGTAAACTCGCCGCAAACGGGGGCCGCGCGCTGCGTCTGTTCACCGGTCAAGTGAGTACACTGGTCCAGCACACGCTCACGGAGCCGTCCGTCGCGGAGTTCGCTGCCGCGGTTGAACACGGGCTTGGCGATCTGCAAGCGGCGACGCAGTGGTTGATTCGGAACGCATTGATGAAACCGGAAAACGCGGGCGCAGCCTCGACTCCCTATCTCTATCTTCTGGCGCTCGTCAGCATGGGCTACATGTGGTTGCAGATGGCACGTGCCGCAGCAGTTGGTTTGACGGAGCACCCAGATGAACACGCGTTTTATGCGGCCAAGCTCGATACGGCGCGTTACTTTTTTTGTCATTTAATGCCGGAGACCTCGTTACACAAGATTCGCGTCGAAGTAGGTGCAGAGCCTCTGATGGCCCTGCCTGCTGAGGCATTCTAACCACGCGTGACGAGGCGTTTGAGACGATTCAAAATGCACGGGCTGCCTATAGCCAACCCAGGAAAATACTGATGAAAATTGATTGTTTGATGCCCGCCGCCATGCCTGCCGAGGTCGCTGAGCGGAGTAAAGCGCTGGAAACCCTCGGCTTTGATGGAGTGTGGACGTTCGAGGCGACGAATGATGCGTTTTTTCCGTTAGCCTATGCGGCGGCGAATACGACTCGGCTGGAACTCGGGACCAATATCGCGGTTGCCTTCGCGCGAACGCCTTTCGCAATGGCCCAGATAGCATGGGATCTGCAGCGCTATTCAAATGGACGTTTCCATCTCGGGCTCGGCACACAGGTCCGTGCCCATGTCGAACGGCGGTTCTCCGCGGCATTTGAACATCCGGCGGCCCGCGTCACCGACTATATCCGTTGTGTGCGGGCGATTTGGGATACCTTCCAGAATCAGACCCGCCCCAATTACCAGGGGCCTTTTTATCAGTTCAAACTGATCAATCCCTTTTTCGATCCCGGCCCGATCACCCAGCCCAATATTCCAATATATCTCGCCGGCGTGAATCCGCGCATGTGTCGGGCGGCGGGAGAAGTCGCCGATGGCTTCCACGTCCATCCAATGCACACGGCGGGCTATTTACGGGATGTGGTGCGTCCAGCGCTCGACGAGGGCGCGCGTACCCGTAATCTGCGGGTCAGCGACATGAGCCTATATTCCCCGGTTTTCGTGATCACCGGAGAAACACCGGCAGAGATGGATGCGATGGCTAAAGCAGTACGCAAGCAGATCGCTTTCTATGGCTCGACCCCGAGTTATGCCGCCGTGCTCGAATATCTCGGGTACCACGAACTCGGCAAGAAACTAGGCGCACTGATGCGAGAAGGGCGTATGGACGACATGGCCGCGGCGGTACCCGACGCACTTATTGAGCATGTCGCGATCATCGGGCAACCTCATGAAATAGGCGCGATGCTGCGGAGTCGATACGCGGGACTCCTCGACCGTGTCTCGTTGTACATGACGATGGGCGGCGAGGGGAATTTTACGCGTTGGCCAGAATTGATTAAAGCGATCCATACGCCCTGAGGTTGTCGCCACCGAGGGTGTTTGCAAGCGCCCTCGGTGTGTCGCGCGCCGGGATCTGTCCTTTGGACGACACGCCCCACTCAGGCTCAGCTGGCAGTGCGTTCCGTCGCTTTGGACGATCCTTCGCTCGTGGTCTTAGAAACCGCGCGCGTGCGGGCACGGTAGGGCCCTTGTTTGCGCCCAGACAAGTACTTCACTTCGAGATAATTATACAAGGTCACCAACGCGTCTTCGGCGGGGACGGGCTTGCCGGTGAGCTCTTGTAATCGTAGCGCGAGATACCGCTCTGGAAAAGCCGACATCGAGAGTAGTTCGAGATCGTCGGCGTCGATGCGGGTCGTACGCGTTGCTGCGTCAATATTGATGATTTGATCAAGTCGCCGCGCATTCAGATTGAAATGGCCGATGAGTTGTGCCCCATGGGTCGCAAAAATCCGGAGGAGATCGGTTCGTTCCAGCGAGCTGTCGCAGAGCAGTTCAATCTCCGTAAGGGCAATCTTGACGAGGAAGCGAAAGACGTCCGACTCCCGGGCTTTTAGACGCCGGCCAATGGCTCGGATGCGTCCAAAATCCGACGTACTGATGCGCAACGAGATGCTGCGCTTGCTGTTGTCATTGATGAGCTCGGTACCCAATTTTTTCAACGCAAGCGGTTTCGCTCGTGATTTTCCAGAAGTAGAGGTCTCAGGCATGGTGTACCACGTGGTATGAATAAGTTATGCCGTCGATGGTAAGTCGGAATAATGACGTGATCTTTACCAAATGATGACAAGGAATGCTGACTATTTCTTGGTCGCATCAATCGCGTTTTTTTCCAACTGTTGGTAGGCCTTGTCTTCGAGTGTCTGAATCTGGTTCTCGACTGAAACACTATTGAGGCCGGTCAAGGGCTCTCGCTGACGGAGCGCGTCCCAAACGGATTTTTGTTTATATCTCTGGAGCAGATTCTGGTTCAGCTGGTAAAGGGCGAGGTTCTTTTTTTCGGCATCCTGCAGCTCACGCGTAGTGACGGTCAGTTTTTCCTCCTGTCTTAACCGGAGCGCTCCAACCGTTTCAAGCTGGTGTAGAGTATCTTTATATTTATCGACAACTTCGTGCAATTTTGCCGTCGTTTTTTCAAGACGATCGTGCGCCTTTTCGAGATTCGCCGAGATCTCCGCAAGTTGCTTGCCCGCGATCCCGAGAGCCGCCTCGGCTTTGGTGAGCGTCGCCTTCTGTACCGTCAGGTTATGGGTGGCATTTTCAATGGCCTTCGTCTTCTCGGTCAATTCGCCCTGGGCTTTGGCTAGATCAACTTCTGCTTTGGTTTTTTGCAGCGCAATTTGCTTCAGAAGACCCTGCGCTTTCATCAGGGCCTGTTGTGTCTGCTCCGGATTTTCAGCCACTGCGCGGTCGATCGCCAAGGCATTCACTAAAATGATACTCAGGAGTAGCCGGACCAGCACGGAAATTTCAACCATAGAGGCAACTCAGAATTTTGCGTTGATGTCGAACTGCAACACATCGATGGCGAGCGGCGGTCCATCTATTGTCGTAGAGGAAGACCAATAGGTACGCAGCCAAACATTCTTGGACAAGCCATACTTGGCGACCAATCGATAACCCTTGGCATCTGTGCCACCGCGATGGAAATCATCATCCGTAAAAGCATCCAGGACAGCATCCCGCTGGAGGTAACGGTATGCGGCCGATACCTGCCAGTCGCCAAATTTACTGATCAAGGGCCAACCCACAGTCACATCGAATTGCCATCCGATCGTGCGGTTTGCGAATTGTGAAGCCGAGTTTTTTTGTGGTTGGTAAACGATGTTTGAATTCGCTAAGCGTTGTACGATTTGATTTTTGTCGAACCCGAAATTCTTGACGATATCCGTCGTCAGCACGACGTGATAAGGCGCCAGATCGGCGAGATCCAGCGATCCAGTCAGATCCATCAGTTTGTAGTCGGAGGCCAATGCAAAAAGCTGATTAGCACCGGTGGTCGGGTTAGAAGTATCCGCTATATTGAAGAGTAGGTTTCCCTTCTGTAGGTACAGCGGCGCGGTGCTGTCATTCACGCCATTGCCGTTGATTGGGTTCTGCTTGCCTGCAATGTGGATGTAATCGTAGAAGGCGCCGCCTAGTTTCAATTTGCTTTGACTTTCAAATTCCCAGGTTGTCGTGGCTTGCGCGGCGGCCAGCCATTTCTGCATGCCCGTAAACTGGACCTGCTGTAACGGGAACAAGCCAGCAGTCGTCGCGATCTGGCGATCTCTGCCAGCGCTATCGTCCAGACCATCACCCACCAGGGAATAGCGATAGGTGGCGGCAACCCCGTCAAAATTGATGTCCTCATCCCAAACGAGATTGGTCGTAAAAAATGGATTTAACATGCGCCCAAAGCTCAACGTAAACCACGGCCGTCCCCCATTATCGCTTGGCGCATCGTACCGAAGGGATGCCAAGTCGATTTGAATCGGGAAGCGTTGCAGGGAGCTGCCCAATGTCTGATTGAGCGAAACCGGCGTGGTCTCATCACCGGTCGCGACCCTGAAATCAACTGTCCAGTCGTCCGCGATCCGGGCTGTTAAGCCAATCCGCGCACGTTCTTTCCACAAGTTTTGATCTTTTGAGGTATTCAGAAAAGCCTTGTTTCCGGCGGCAGACGCACCCCCGGCCGCATTCACCGCGAGGATATTCAGATACGAATTGTTGGCGCTCAGCCAGGTCGGATTACCCTGACCGTAGAAAGTGGTGTCATTTCTAAAACGAAGATCGCCGTGGAATTCAACACTGTTTACCCAAGAGGGCAAGGCGTCAGGGGTACCCCAGCGCTCTTGTTTCGCCTTGGTCAGCACGTCATTCAGCACGTCCTCACGGAGTTCCGAGCGTACCTGCTCCCTGATTTCCTGTTTCACGAATTCGGGCACATAGGGCACCCTTACTATTTTCTGGTTATCCGGCGGCGAGGCGGGGATCGGGCTCGCCGTCGCGCCAGTCGCGACAGCGTCCTGCTCCGCTTTTTTCACCAGCGCCTTAGCGGCAGCCTCATTCAACACGCCTTGCTTCACCAGCGCATCCACCAGGCTTAGGACGGTCGCTTTAAGCGTCAGCAGATCTTGCTTTTCGTCCGCGCGAGCGGCAGTCGAGGATATGACGCCGCCGACCAGGGCGGCAACGCATGCGCCGGTTAGTATCGATGAATACTTCACACTTAATTTCCGTTCAGCTAGGACTAACAGGTTTATCGGGACGCCACTCTGAGCTTCAGGGGTTGAGGCATGTCTTTGGGACGCGCCTCAGTCATGTGCAGGGCCGCGAGTGCTCGCGCCAGCGCGGCATCGATCTTCGGGTTGCCCGCCGAACCGACCAATTCGAATTTTTCGACGCTGCCGTCTTCCTTGATCCAAATTTTGGCCACCACGGCATACTTAGCACCGCGGGCCGCGTCATCGTTAGCCAGACGGTCCTGCAGATCACGTTGGAACAGCCCGGCGTACCATCGATTCCGATCTCCGCCCCCGATAATGCCGCGCCCGCCCTTATGGGCAGCCAGCCCAAATCCATCCGATCCGGCAACGCCCTCCGCATCAAGCCCCAAATCTTCAGAGGGCGGGGTGTCATCCGCCGCGGCCTTGTCGGGGACCGGATCTGCCTTTTGTTCGGGAACACTCACTTCTTCCTTGGGCGGTGGCTCTTCCACCTTAGGCGGTGGTGGCGGAGGGGGAGGGGGCTGCACCAACGAAATTTCCTGCACTTTCGGCGGCGGTGGGAGTCCACCGGCGCCGAGCCCATGCAGCAGGCGATAACCGAGAAAACCCAACGTCAACATAAACAACACCGCCGCGATGACCGGCCCATGGCGACGTCCGAACGATTCTTTTTTTACCATCCGCATGGGTAGCTCACCGCAGGGTGTAACGTCGTGGCTACTTGACTATTTTTTGCGTGACGAGACCAATGTGGGTAATGCCAACTTTCCCCACGAGATCGAGGACGTCCATGACCAACTGATATTGAACGGTGGCATCGCCCTTGATAACGACCGGTAGATCGGGATTCGCGCCGTATAGCGACGTGAGCCTGGACTCGAGCTCTTGAATACTCACCGGGTAGGTGTCGAGGTAGATGTTTCCTTCCGCGGTTATCGTTACGGCTTTCGTTTTAGGCTCACCGAGCGAGGGCGTCTTGCTGGCCTGAGGTAAATTGACCTTTATTCCCTGCACAGACGCTGTGGTCATGATGATGAAGATCAGCAGCAATACAAAGGTCAGGTCGACCATCGGGGTGATGTTGATATCGTCGTACGGCTCGCTGTCGTCTTTAATCTCAGCAGACATATCAGATTCCTAGGCGCCGTGTGCTTCGTTGAGTCTCGCCAAGAATTCATCCGCGAAGACCCGCATGTCCGCGATACCTTCCTTGGCACGTGATCCTAAATAGTTGTAGCCAAACAAGGCCGGAATCGCGACACCCAGTCCTGCTACGGTAGCGAGCAGCGCCGCTGCCATGCCCGGCGCGATGGCTGAGATATTCACATCGCCGGTGGATGCGATCGTCGCAAACGTGACCATCACCCCCACCACGGTTCCTAACAGACCGATGAAGGGTCCGCCGGAAATGGCGATGGTCAGCAGGACCAGCAGACTGTTGATTTTCTGGCTCTCGCGAACCATCGTCGCGTCGAGCGAGGCACGGATAGAATTGATGGATTTGGCATCGAGCCCTATGCCAGAGTGCGTTGCCGCTGCATCCAGCCTGCGCCGGACTTCGTCCAGACCCTGGCGGTAAACCCGGAAAAGCGGTGAGTCGCCAAAAGATGCCTCGCCTTCGACGAGCGCGTCAAGTTGGGTCGCGGTGACCTGGGTGTGATACGCATCGAGGAATCGCGCTGAGGCGCGACGGTTTCGGCCCAGCGCCGAGGCCTTTATAAACATCACGAGGAAAGCAGCCGCCGCCATCACGAGGCAGACGCCGATAACAGTCTGCTCCACGATCGCTTCCTTGTTACCGAAGACAAATTGCACGATGGTGCCAAAGCGACTGGCGGACTTCGTTTCGCCTTCGGTCCCAGCGTTATCCTGATTTTCGTCGGCCGAATAATGCATCACCAACTCGTTCTTCTCGCCTTCAATACCCGCTTCGGCCAGGAAGAAGTCAGGCGTTTTCGCGCCGGTGTAAAAACGTAACTCATCGAGCTGCATCGCAAGCAGACCCTCGCCGCCAACACCGCCACCAACGTTTATGGCCCCTCCCATTTCGGAGACGTTTACGGGCACTTTGCCTGCCGACTTTCCGTTAACGAAAAGTTCAAGCTGACCGCTGACGATTGAAACCGCCAGATGTGTCCATTGCCCTGCGGTGATGGGAGTTGGCGCGGTGACATCCATGGCCCCAACGCGTGCGACGACGTGGCCGCCCGACACGATGAGGCTAAACCGTTGGTCCCGGTCGCTCCGGTCCAAGAGGTATCCCACCGCCGTGGGGATGGCGTCGAATTTCACCCACAGCGAGGCTGCCCACCCCTTACCCATTAGTCGCAGGCTCGACGCATCCTGGACCTGGAAGGAGGAGGCGGTACCGCTCATACTCGCCCCGCTACCAATGAGCGAAGCCGGATTCGAAATGGTGTGCCCGAGCGTCGGAACGGCATAGGCCGTACTGTCGACGACGGCCCCGGCAAGATCGGCGAAATGAAAATTTGCCGCCGTATCGACGTCAAACGTGTTGGCGATGTCATCCGCTTTTGTCGCCTTCTGGTTACCGAAATAAAGGTACAGCTTATTCTCTTTCGACTGGGGCAAAAGATTTGGCACCTTGACCCACACAAAGGCTATCTGCGAAGCCACGTCGAAGCGCTCTACGTGGTATTTCAACGGCGTCTTGTCGTCTCCGGCGATGATTCTGAAATCAGCCCCGCCTTCTTTTACATTCAAGAATTGCGGGAAATTTCCCGAATGCAGCCGTAACAGCACCGGCAAGTTGGCGACAGGTGTCGTCACATTGAGCCCGGCCACCGTCGTATCAACCGTGATCACCTTTCGCGATGACCAATCCGGGTTCCACCAAGCGAAGGCACTAGGCACGTGCAGGCTCAAAGCAAAAATTGCGGCAATAACGAGACGTGCCATTGAGGTTTTATTCCGTATTTTTGATATTCCTAGGGCGCGAATTATCGAGACATAATTATTACAGGGGCGTGAAGACGACTTCGAAATCGCCCCGACTCGATCAACCAAGACCATGAAAATAATGGAGAAATACATCGCTTTTCGATTCTGTTTGGCGACGCCACCCCAAAAACTAGTGTAGGCGGGAATAAGATTTTTAAAAAATTACAATATCGCCTTACTGTCTGGTTTTACTTAATTTATTTTTTTTATTGCGATCTCCAGGCAATGCCAACATGGAATCTCTTCGAACGCTCCTCTACTGAATACGCACCCTGTGTGCTCACTAGCTGCGTGCTACTTCGACGATCGGTGCCTACTCGGATTTTTTTTTAGCTTCCCGCCGTGCCGCAAAATGACGTAGATTCGCGTCGCTTCTCGCGCCTTAACATCATCCTTGAATTTACAGCATGATCCCGGAACAAATTTATCGTCAGGCACTGCGCTATCTGGAGGACGGGCACGTGTCTGATGCGCGCCGACTTGCAGCAAAGCTGGCTGCGCGTCATCCAAAACATGATGGGGTGCTTGATCTTAGAGCGCGAATTGCCGCGAGCCGTGGCGATTATGCGGAGGCTGGAAAACTGTGGCAGTCCCTGCTATTGCGCTCGCCTGGGGACATCGGAATCCTCAGTAACATCGGCGCCGCCATGCAGCGGGAGAACCGCTTGAGAGAAGCCGAAACTTACTTCGTTCGGGCACTCTCTCTCGCCCCGGAAGAGGCCGGAATTTACTACAATTTAGGGGTTATATGCCAACACGCGGGCCGGGATGCGGAAGCTGAATCCAGATTTCGGCAGGCACTGGCATTAGCGCCCGGACTGATTTCCGCACTAAATAATCTCGGCGCGTTACATGAAAGACGGGGAGACGTAGAAGGCGCAGAAGCGTTTTATCGACAGGCCGTAATTTTGGCGCCCGACGTTCTCCAATCGGAGCATAACTTGGCGCTAATTTTGGAAAAACGCGGTCAACTCGGAGAGGCAGAAGCCTTATATCGAAAAGTACTGGCCCGACAACCTGACTTTCTTCCGTCCCAACTTAATCTGGGCATGCTGCTTTTATTGCAAGGCCGATTTGCGGAAGGCTGGCCGTTGTATGAGGCGCGGTTGATCGATCAGCAGGTTTCATCTGCTAGAAATAAAAACGCGCGACGTTGGTCGGGCGTTGCCTTCGCCCAACAACATCTCGTGATTTCCTGCGAGCAAGGCGCCGGGGACAGCCTCATGTTCGTGCGCTTTCTTTCGAGAGTCGTTTCGCTCGGCGGATCGCTAAGTCTCGTATGTCCACCACCCCTCATGCAACTATTCGGTGAACTGCCCGGCGTGCGCGTGGTTGCAGAAGACGAACCGATCGCGCAACACGTCGATTATAGTCTCTCCCTCATGAGCCTTGCGAACGTGTTTAAGGTTGACGTGGATGCTATCCCGGCTACTTGTCCATACCTGCACGTACCTAGCAAATCTCGGCGCAAAGCGCAGCCGATTATTGAGGCGCTTGAGCGTGACAAACGGCCAAAAATCGGGATCGCCTGGGCTGGCAATCCGGCCCAAGAAAATGATCGGTACCGGTCGATGCCATTTGAGAGGATTGGGCCACTATTGGCCAACGATGAAGTGTGCTGGGTAATTTTGCAACGTGACAGTCGCCCTGAAGGTTTCGATCTCCTGGCTAGAAACGCCGGCTGGCTTGATTGTTTTTCGGCAGAATTTTTGAATGTAAACGCCGACTACGGAGACACGGCAGCCGTCATACAGGCGCTTGATCTGGTGATCACCGTGGACACCTCAATCGCACATCTGGCGGGTGCGTTAGGGAAGAACACCTGGACAATGCTGTGGTCGGTGCCGGACTGGCGATGGCTTTTAGGACGTGATGATTCTCCGTGGTACCCGTCGATGAGGCTCTACCGGCAAACGTGCCTCGATGACTGGAACCGCGTGGTATCTACTATCTCAGACGATTTGCGGGCGTGGTCCCTCGCCAGATAACTTGCGCTATCTTGCGGCAGTCGAGGTGCCCTGATCATCTGGACGTTTATTCTAAAATCTCGTCGGTGGTTTTGAAAAAAAACGGATCTTCGATGCTGGCGTGATGCGCGTGCAATGGTCGGCGAAAATTCCGGCTGTCCTGGGCCAGCCAAACTCGCCTACCCAACGCTGTTTTTAAATGTCAAAAGACTCGGGCTTTTATTTCGCGTTATTTTGGGTTGGCCGAAAGGCGTTTCAGCTTATTTTTTTATGCTCACGGGCGTCTCTCCCGATACAAATATGTGTTTCTATCTCCAATAGAAAACAAGCGTTTTTGTTTCAAAAAAAAATTAGTAGAGTCGCGCCACTAAAAATGCATATACACAAAATTTTAGATATTTGTGACACGTAATAACTTAAATTACTTTTACGAATAACTTCATCTGCCTGTCTTTTTATCTTGAGAGAATCTGGTCGATTTTTTTACGGCATTGGGACTTCGATGTTTGACACAAAACCCTCACGAAACCTTAATGCCCCTGAAATTAATAAGCATGAAGATTGTCCGGCGCATCAAGCGGAGCCGTTTTAAGGATTTAGCTTTCTTGGTTATGCCGAGTACCAACGAGATCTCGCGTACATAGATGTCCTATATATAGCGTAATCGCTGTGGTGACTGGCACGTAGGAAAGGGGTTCTGGTGGGGGCTTGGGCTTGATGGCGGGTTCTGAATTCTTCTTGCAGTTATCTAAAGAGGCAGAGAATGAAAAATTGGATGAAACTCAATTTGTTAAGCAGTGCCATCGCACTGGCGCTGGCGAGCCAAGTGCAAGCCGCGGCAATTAGCCAGACAACGCAGACGGGTAACGGTAGTTCGCTTATTTTCACGCTTTTTGACACCACCAGCCCCACCGCGGGCGGCTATTCGTATGTCCTCGATCTGGGGACGCTAATGGGGAACGTCACGGCCGGCACGGCGCCGACCACTTATACCCTGACTGGTTTGACTAGCAGCACGTTCACAGCGCCAGGCGGCACGGCGTTCACGTGGGACGTGGGTGCGGCAACCACTTCCAATTCTACCTACCAAGGATTCAAAGTGCTCACCACATTTGACGCCACCGCTACCCTGGGCCCGACAAGCCCGACTAATACCGGCGTAAAGAACATGGCGAATGGCCTGACTTCATTTGTAACCAATATCAATGCAGTGTTCACAACGAGCGGCCCTGGAATCATGAATGGCACCGGGCAGACGGCATCAGGCGGGTACCTTGCATACGACGCTAACGGCGACGCCGGCGCGTCGCGAGGGAGTAATTGGGGGAGCACTTTCGCGAATAGCAACGACGGCGGTACCTATGCGGATGGCGCGACACTATCGTTGTGGTTGATGAATAACACCGGAACCACGGGTTCTGCCAAACCGACACTGACGAATGAAGGCACTTTGACCCTTCACCTTAACGGCGCGAATGCGGCCACCTTGACCTTTGCGCCGACCGCGGTACCGGTACCCGCTGCCATTTGGCTGATGGGATCGGCACTCGTCGGGGTGGTGGGCGTCCGTCGGCGAAATGCGTAAAAAAAATTGGGCTATCAATTCATAAATTCCCAGGAGATTACAATGAATTCACTTAGATTTACGAAGATCGCCTCTGCCGTCGCACTTGCTTGCGCGACAGGAAGTGCGCTGGCGACAGCTCTTACAACGGCAATTGATGCCAGTACCTACAATGAAGCAAGCGCCAATCAAATTACGCTCAAAATCGCGGGATCTAGCGCGATGGACCCGGGCGTCGAGCGCTTGTTCCAAGTTCAGTTTGCCTCGGGTGGCGAGCTGTGCGCACCGGGCACGTTGAGCGAATATCGTTCGAGCGATAGCAACTATCGGCTGTTCATGTGCACGGTATCCACACACCAGGCGTCTGGCATTGCCGGCAAGACGTTGGCTGTTCTAAAGACCTCGTCTGGCGGATCAGGTAAGGGCGTAGGATCCTTGATCCGATCCACAGAGAAAGCGACTATTTGGGCGACGAGCACTGCCACAAACATCACCACCACGGTGGCAGGTTGTGCGGTCACCAGCACGCCCCCCAGCTCGACGAATTTCGCCAGTTACAACCTCCACGATAGCTGTACGGCCAGCACGGAGTCGATTAACGCTGATGTCGGACTTTCGGACGAAGAGCCACAGGTTTTCCAGACAATTTTTGCCAGCGGCAAGCTCAGTAACTCTGAGTTGGCGGCTATTCCCGGAGCGGCTTTCGGGCTGACCGTTTTTGGGGTGCCGGTGACGCTCGGTATCTATGAACGTCTGCAGGCGATGCAGTTCCCGACCAGTAACGTATGCAATCCGCAGAATGCGAGTTATTCCACGAATCAGGCTACGGACGCGTGCATGCCGAATTTGAAGCGTTCCACGATTGCGGGCCTTTATTCGGGACAGATTGATTTTAGCAACCTGGTCGCCGACGGCACGGGCCAGGTGGCAAAAGGGACTTCGCTTGATCAAGTGACCATTGCGGCTAATTCGTCAAACGGGAATACAGTGGCCGCACGTAGTGCGCTGTCGACGCCGACCATGAAGTTGGAGAGTCGCACTTCCACTTCAGGGACGCTGGCGTTATTCGAAACCTATTTCTTGGGTGAGCGCTGCAGCACCGGCGGGGTGACGATCAAGAAAGCACCGGACACCTCTGTTACCGAGAACTCGAACAGCACTAACGTCGCGCTAGCGTTGGATACTGATGACAAAGCGACGACGGAAGTCGGCGCGATGGGTATTCTGACGACCGAAATCACCCCTGGAAGCCAGAATTGGCGTTTTGTCAAAGTCGACGGTGCGGCGCCGACGCTTATCAATGTCAACAACGGAAGCTATCAGTTCTTCGCCGAAGGGACGATGCAATATCGAACAGCGACGGTAGGCGGACTGTCGACGCTCGCGACCGCGAACGCGAATGGAAAAACGGTCGCTTTGGCGATGCAAAGTTTGTATGGAAATCCGAACGTGCAGAACGATCTGAACGTGGCCTTCCGACAAACTTTTGGCGATGCGGGCTTGATGTCACCCACCTCCTCTGGCAACACCTTGCCGACTCCACCTTTTGTGACAGATGGGGTTGGCGGCACGGGCGATCTTCGTACTTTTCCAGTCGCGACAGTGACGCGTGGTGCGGCCGGCGCGCCCGTGACGTGCTCTGCACCTTCGGCAGTGGGCTCGGTCTCGGGTTCGCTCTAAGGCGGTTTATTGGGCGCCCCCAATGGGCGCCCAATAATTTGTTATCGGAAAATTGAACTAACTTGGTGTCATCCAAAGGCCCCGTGGCGAGCGGGGCTTTTGCGTTTCTTATCGTGTTGGTCGGACGCGAGACCAAAGCGCTTAGAAACATTCGTCGGCTTGCAGGCGAAATGACATTGATTTTTTCGCTAATCGACTTTGGCGGAGGGGAAAAAACGACTTTCCTTTCTCGCCACGCGAGCAGATCGCGAAGAGATCGAATGAATTTTCGCCGACGGATCTGCCGCCCTGCGCGATAAAAGCGATGCTTGCACACAAACACTCGACATAAATTAACCGGCTTTTAAAATACCAATGAACCTTGATTTTGCAGCGGCTGTTTATTTTGTTTTGCGTTGGTCAAAGATCCCGGCCCGCCAAATTCTGCGCTTCGAACTGGGATTGGGGCTGATTCCGGTAGCGGTGTCTGCTGCGGTGCAGGGGCCTTTGCCTGTGCCGAGTTCAAATTTCGTGACCGCCGGTAGCGCGAAATCACCCGTCGTTGTCGGCAACACGATGAATGTCACGCAAAGCTCGCCAAATGCATCGCTAGATTGGCAGAGCTTTAATATCAACCACGGTTACACTGTAAATTTTATGCAGCCGTCCTCGGCAGCAGTGGCCATCAATGAAATCCACCAAGCTAACCCGGTGCTCATTCAAGGGGCGCTAAACGCAAATGGGCAGATTTATCTGATCAATCAGAATGGCATCGTGTTCGGTGCTGGCGCTCAGGTCGATACGCACGCCCTACTAGCCTCGACGCTGGACATTACCGCGACCGCGCTGCAAAAAGGGATAGTGAACGCTTTCAATCAAGGCGGCGCTATACAGCCGGCCTTCACGGCGGTGCTCGACGGTCAGGGACACCCGATCAACGGCGACGTCACGGTTGCGGCAGGGGCGTCGCTACAGACGTCGGGAACCGGTGGCCAGATCTTACTGTTCGGGCCCAACGTGACCAATCTAGGCACGATCAATGCGCCTGGCGGTACGGCGGCGCTCGCAGCCGGGAGCAAAATCTATATTCAGACGCCGACGACTGGCACAGGCCTGGTCGTTGAAGTGGGCAACGGTGGCACCGTGACAAACGGGAGCGCGGCGAATGCGCAGATCACAAATCCGAGTGCGTTGCTTGGCCAGATCGTAGCTGATGGCGGAACGGCGTCACTCGTGGGGCTTGCGGTCAATCAAATGGGTCGAGTCACCGCAAGCACGGCGGTCAGGCAAAACGGGACGATACGTCTTTTGGCCCGCGAATCGACGCCGAGCGGTTCAGTGGTGTCGCCCAGCCGTGGCGGTGTCGTAACGATCGGACAGAACAGTGTCACGGCAGCAGATCCCGATATGAACGATACGTCGACGACGCTCGACGCGAATCCGCAACCCGCAGGTGTCGTTGACGTCCGGGGTGCGCAGATCGTGCTCAAAAAAGACGGTCTGGTCGATTCGCGTAGCGGCAACGTCAAACTCATCGCGGCCGGTGATGGTAGTGACGTGCCTGTTAAGGGGGATGGCTCGCGCGTGCTTTTGGAGAGCGGGGCAAAAATCGATACCTCCGGGGAGCGGGTTGCCTTACCGGCGGGACGAAATGCGCTGACGGTAAAGCTAGAGACCGCCGCGCTGGAAAATTTACCGGTTCAGCGCCAGGGGCCACTGTTAGGACAGACGATCACGGTTGATGTCCGTCAACACGGCACAAATGCGGATGGGACCACGTGGGTCGGGACGCCACTGGCCGATTTGAACTCCGCGCTGGGCAACATTGGTCGCACAGTCGGAGAGCGCAGCACCCACGGCGGCACAGTTTCGCTAGACGGCGATAGCGTTATCCTGGCACCAGGCGCGGTGTTGAATGTCGGCGGCGGAAGTACGCAATACGCGAATGGGCCCGTGCAGACGACTATGCTCTTCAACAACGGGAAAATTACGGACATCGCAAGCGCCAATCCGAACGTTGCCTACAGCATCTACGGCACCGAACGGGTGATGCACCCGAAGTGGGGCGGATTGGATACCTATTCGGTTTTCTATTCCGGGAATGACATCTTGGGTGGTAGCGGGGCTGGCTACACCAGCGGAGCCGATGCCGGCACGATTAATGTACAAGGGTATGGTCTGATCCTAGACGGCACCCTTTTTGGCGGCACCCTACCGGGGACACTGCAGCGTCTGCCCGCGAGTCTCCGGCTCGCCCCGGGTGCCGTGAGGCCTTACGATCAGTTACCTCTCGCCGGGGCGCTGTTGATTGGCGCGAGCATCGCGGAGCAACTCAACGCCGCGGTGCCGGACTTCGTGACCGGCTCGGTCACGATCGCACCGGTGACGGAACTCACGGCGCCAGGTTTGGCAAATTTTGACCCGCTTTTCGATGTGTTTCCCGCATCGATCACGAGCACCTACATCAACCCAGGGTGGTTTGGTAATGGAAAGCTCGGTCAACTGGCCATTTATAGCGACGGGGCGGTTAGTTTGCCCACGGGCACCACGCTCGATTTAGGTCCTGGCGGGACGCTAGTGGTAAAGGCGGGCGACATCGCCCTCGCGGGGAACCTCGTGGCGCAGGGGGGGGCGGTTACCCTCAGCGCGCGCAACACGGCAGATCAGGTCCGCACCGGAAGCTTGACACTGTCACCTACGGCGTTAATCGATGTTAGTGGCCAATGGGTCAACGATTTCGTCGCCGCACGAACGACGCCGGGTGCGGGCAGTCCGCCCCTTGTCCTCAACGGGGGCAATATCAGCCTGACAGCACACGAAGCGTTGCCGGGTCAAGGGGGACTCAATCTGTTCGCCGGCAGCGTTCTTCGGGTAGATGCGGGCGCGGAGCTTTCTCTTAACGGCAAAATCAGCAGCGGTGCGGGCGGTAGTATTGGTCTCAGTGCGACACCCGTTGCGGGCACGCAGAATGTGTCGTCAATTTTTGACGCGACCCTGTCCGCTTACGGGCTGTCATCGGGTGGCAGCCTCTCGGTGACGGCACCGGCAATCTGCTTCAGCGCGCTCAGTTGTGCCACGGCGCCTATCGCGCCGATTGTTTTTCAGCCGGCCTTTCTGCACACCGGGGGATTCTCGGCGTACAGTTTTACCGCAGTCGGTGGTGCGCTCACGGTCGAGAGCGGAACAACCCTTTTCCCAGAACAAGATAACTTAGTCCTTTCGCCGCTCGCGCAGAGTACGACTGGCTTAGAGCTTAGTCAGGTGAGCCACCTCGCACGCCTCGCGGATTTCGCCCGTCAACCGGTCAATTTATCGCTCCGCGACCGGATAAACGGCAACCTCGCGGGCGTTGTCACGGATGCCAGTCTTCGCGCTGGCAGTTTTCTCAACGTGGAAAGGGGCACAAAGATAATCGGCGATCCAGGCGCGACGCTCAGTTTTGCATCGGATACGCGCGCCTACCTCAATGGCGCTGTAACGACGCCCGGTGGCAATATCAACGTGTCGATAACCAGCGGTATCGGGATCAATATTGGGGATTTTTTGGCCAGTCAGACGCTATGGCTTGGTCCGCAGGCGACGCTGGATACTCACGGCGTCTATATTGCCCAACCGATTGAGACGAATTTGCGGACGGGCGTCGTCTGGGGCGGTGGGAACGTCAATCTCAGTGCTTTGAGCGGTTATCTCGTGGCAGAGCCCGGTGCTCTCATCGATGTCCGTGGGACCCGGGCCGTCCTTGATATTTCGCCCTACGGAGTCGGCACGAGTTTGGGTTCGGTACCGACCCTAGTCGCCTCGAATTCCGGTTCAATTGTATTGGATGCTGCAGAAGGTATTTTCTTCGGTGGCACGATTAACGCAGGGCCCACCATGCCGAGTTCAGGTGCGGGCGCGCTCTCAGTCCAGCTGAACGCGCAAACCTCGAACTATCTCGCCTACGAGCAGAGCGGTCTCACTGGGGTGGCGCTTCCAGTCGCGCCAAGAACCCTGCACATTATGGACGCCAATCCGTTCCAGAATTCGAGTGCCGGCGCGCTGCGTCTCCAAGCAGATCCACAAACGACTTATGCGCTTTCGCCCGGCGGCGACGTCCCAACCACGTTGAACGGGCAGGGTTTCTTGGGTACCTCGCTGCTAGCGGGCGCTAGTCTGGGCGACCTCAAGCTTTCTGCGCGCAACCTGGATTTAGGCTCCGTAGTTCCTGGCCAAGTCCTCTTCAATGGCAATGTATCACTCGCCACGTCGCGGTCGATTACGGTGAATAGCGCGAGCCTGGCATCCGACGGTGGCCATGTCCAGTTGAGCGCCCCGCACGTCGTGCTGGGCAATCAGGATGGTAATTTGGACGGAACTGAACCGGGCGGTGCCTCCCAAGCGGTTTCGTTACCGCAAAGGGGCACAGGTCTGCTTACCATCGTGGCGGATACAATCGATCTGGTCGGCAAAGCCGTCCTGAACGGCTTCAGCTCCACCCATTTCTCGGCATCTGAAGATATCAGGGTCAGTGGCGTTCAGTCAGACCCGACTAGCCCGGTCCTGACGGGGAGTCTGACCACGACGGGCGATCTCGCCTTCGCCGCCCGCGAACTGTACCCGACAACGCTCAGCCAGTTCTCGCTGAACGTCGTCCAGAATTCACTCGGGGTCATCTCCCTCGACAGTACGGCAGCCCCGGAGCCCATACTTTCCGTGGGCGGCGCGCTCACGCTCCAGGCCCCGACCATCCTTCAGCGGGGGACTTTGAAAGCGCCGCTGGGCAGTTTGACGCTCGCCGCGAGCAACCAACTGGCACTGAGCGCCGGCAGTCTGACTTCAACCTCGCTCGATGGAAGCACGGTCCCCTTTGGACGCGTCGAACTCGGCAAGGACTGGGTCTATATGCTCCCAGGCTCGGCAGGCGAGCTGGTGTTCACCAATAAAACGCGGACATTGCCTAGCCAGCATATTCTGCTCTCCGGGCCCGCCGTTACACTCGCCGCCGGAAGTGTCGTGGATGAGTCTGGCGGTGGCGATCTGCTTTCCTACGAATTCCAACCTGGCCTGAGCGGCACGAAGGATGTCCTCGCCGCGGGCGGACTCGCCAACACGTTCGCCATTGTGCCGACCCTGCATAGTGCCTATGCGCCGATTGATCCGCAGGAAATGTCTGCCGGACCAGACGCGCTCGGCTCAAGTCTGCGACTGGAGACGGGCGTCGCGGGGATTTCTGCGGGGTTGTACGCGTTACTACCTGCACGTTACGCCTTGTTGCCCGGCGCCGTATTGGTGACGTCGGTGGCGGGATTTTCGGACCTTGGCGCCGGGCAACAGATCCCCGCGCTGGGCGGCGGCACGATCGTGGCGGGACGCCTTTCCTCGGCCAACGGATCGGAATACGCCAGCGTCTCTAGTGGGTTCCTTATCCGTACGGCGACCGACATTGCGAAGCTTGGGCAATACGATCTACATACGGCTAATGCCTTTGGCGGCCTTGCGGGCCAGGCGCTCCCGCGTGATGGCGGCGTTCTGCAGATACAGGCCGGCTCAAGCCTTGCCCTCGGGGGGATCTTGAATGCCGCACCGGGGTCCGGCGGCGTGGGCGCCGAAGTGCAGATCACCGGGACTAGCCTTGCGGTCGTCGATGGCACGCCGTCCTCGGCCATCTCTCCCGGCGCACTGCTGATCGATGCGCGCGGTTTGGATAGGCTGGGTGCGGCAAGTATTCTCCTCGGTGGCTCACGCGCGAACGAGGGGGGAATCGATAACGTCACCGTCACCGCGCAGCGGGTGGAACTCGACGCGGGGGTTGCCGTGTTCGCCCCGGAGGTGATTCTTGCAGCCACCGACACGGTCCAGATTGACGCAGGGGCAACCCTCTCGGGGACTGGTGCGGTGTACGGGAATCCACTAGGACTACGGGTGAGTGGGGATGGTGCATTCGTGCGTGTCGCGTCTGCACCCGCCGTTTCGTTCGCGCGTACTCAAGTCGCGGGACTGACCGGCAGCCTCAACATGGCGCCCGGCAGCCTCCTGAGTGCGACCGGTTCGATGTTGCTCGATTCCACCCTGGATACTCACTTAGATGGAGCGCTTTCAGCGCACGGCGGCGCGGTTGCGCTGAGTGCGTCGCAAATCAGTCTGGGCGCGGTGACGGGAAGTCCCGCCGGCCTTACGCTCAATGACGCCCAACTTACCGCCTTGAACGCGGGATCCCTGAGTCTCACCAGCCGTAGCGCGTTAGATATCTATGGGCCAACTATCCTGAACCTGCAGTCACTCGCGCTGGATGCCGTCGCGCTGCGGGGCTTCGGCAACCTCGGCGATACGGCACGAATAGATGCGCAAACCTTAACGCTGTCCGACAGCACCTCAGGTAGCGCGCTGCAGGACGGCAGTGGCGCGGGCGCGTTGGCAATCGAAGTTAATCGGCTCAACTTCGGGCGTCAGCTGGTTGCGCTCAGTGGCTTCGCGGAAACGACGCTCACGGTCCATGACGAGATCGTCGGCACCCGCGACACGGGCGGCATGTTGTCCCGGGGGCCACTGAAGGTTTTCGCGCCACGGATGACGACCACCGATGGCGCGAGCTTCTCGCTGAACAGTGATGCGGCGTTGCAGATTTTCTCTTTGGCACCGAACCCCATCGCGGGCATTACCGCGTCAGGGCTGGCAGGGAAGATCACGCTGTCCGGCGCGAGCTTGCTGTTTGATAGCACCTTAGAGGTCCCCTCCGGGGAGGTTAGTCTCCGCGCGACCTGTGGGGGACTCAATGCAGTGGTCTGCGGGACGACGGCCGGCGATTTAGTGTTGGGCAGTCACGCACTGATTAACGTCGGGGGGCAATCAGCACAGTTCTACGACACAAGCGCCGCAGCGCCGGGTGGAACGGTCTCATTGGCCGCCGCATCAGGCGATGTGATGATCACCTCGGGTGCCAACCTGAACCTAGCCGCAGCCGCGCCCGGCGGTTCGGCCGGCTCGCTGACGGTCGCCGCATCGAATGGCCAGTTTCAACTCGCCGGGACGGTCAATGACGGCGCTACCACGGCGTCCAACTCAGGACGGTTCTCGCTGGATGTGTCTACCCTACCGAATTTTTCAGGGCTCAACGCCGCGCTCAACGCAGCCGGTTTCCTAGCTGAACGAGATTTTCACGTGCGAGGCGGCAATTTGATCGTTTCAGCAGGAGATGCGGTGAAGGCGACCATCCTGAATCTGACCGCAGACAACGGCGCGATCGGTATTGCAGGAAAGCTGGACGCCAGTGGGCAGCAGCAGGGTGGCTCAATTCGATTGAACGCACTGAATACGATCGAAGTCCTTCCGGGGGGCGTGCTCGATGCCTCTGCGCGGGGAACGCGTGGTACGGGTGGCAACATCAATCTGAGCAGCATCACCGGGGGGATCCTGCTGGATAGCGGATCGGCTACCGATGTCTCCGGGACACTGTCAGGGGGCGTCATCCATGCTCGCGTCAGCGCGCTCGAGGCGCTCACGCTCACCAACGCCGACCCGACGACCTATCAGGTCGCATTGAACGGAATTGCTGGCGCCAGTAGCGTAGTTCTCGAGGCCTATCAAACGGCGGCTGATCTGATCTCAGGACTCAACTTTGCTCAGAATTGGATGGCGAATAATGCCAGCAGTGTCGGCGCTGGTTTGGGCGCAATCGCTACCAATCCTAATTTTTCACTCGTGCCAGGCGTGGAGTTGGATGTGGCGACTTTCACGCTATCGAACACACTCGATCTGTCAACGCAACGTTTCGATGGTGCCCCTGGGGTGTTAACTGTTCGAAGCGCTGGCGATCTGACATTCAACGCGAGTTTGACTGACGGGTTTGACTTGTCGAATGGCTCCGACCTTGCCACTTCGGCCTCGCCCGTGCTCCTCGGCGACCGATCGTGGTCGTACCGCCTCGTCGCCGGGGCAGACCTGAGCAGCGCTAATCTCATGGCCGTGGACGCGGGCGTGGGCAATTTCACCATCGCCGCCGGGACACCGGGCACCAACACCGCCTATACCGCGACCCGCCCCCAACTGGTAGCGGTGCGAACCGGCACGGGCAATATCGATATTGCGGCCGGTGGCGATATCGTCCTCAGCAATCTCGCTTCCGTCATCTATACGGCAGGTCGCAATAGCCTGCAGGGGAGGCTCCTCGGGTATCCGGGGCAGAAGGGCACACTCGGTGGGCGCCCATACCCAATAGACGGTGGGAATATCAGTTTGTTCGCGGCAGGGAACATTGACGGCGTCGCGCCGGGGGGACCGATCAGCGATTACTCGAATCAACTCGTAAACAACTGGCTATTCCGTCAAGGCTCGCCGAGCGTGTTGACGGGTTGGACGGTCGCGCCTGAATATTTTGAAGCGGGTGTCGGCGCACTGGCGGGCGGTAATGTCAGCCTCGTCGCCGGACAGGATATCGCCAACATGTCCGCCTCGGTGGCGTCAATCGGCAGACAGATTGGTGGCCCGGCGATCGCCCAGAATAATGTCCTGGTCACGGGCGGCGGGACGCTCACCGTTGATGCGGGCACGGACATCCTCAGCGGCGTGTTCTACGTTGGCGCCGGCACCGGCACACTCCGGGCTGGTGGAAATATCGCGAGCGGCCGCCCGTTTTCCGACGCGAACAGCACGCCGCTGGACACGATTTTGGCACTGGGTGATGCCCAGTTTAGTGTTATCGCGCGCGGTCCAGTAAATATAGAAACAGTCATCAATCCGACACTTGTCACGCAGGCGGGCGCGGGTAACCGACTCCAGAAGCAGCCGACCGTAGGTGCGAGAGGAAATTCTTTTTTCTCCACCTACGGCACGAACAGCGCGGTTAATCTGACCTCACTTACCGGGGATGTCACGCTCGACAATAACGGCTCAGATCTCGCCGCGGCCGGCACTTTTAGTCTCTTCTTTAATGCGCAACAAGGCGAGACGGCTGCCTTGAATATCTATCCTGCGATCGTCAACACGACCGCGTTTGTGGGCAATATCAACGTCAACGGTGATTTCATCACCTATCCGTCCGCAGCCGGAAATCTCAATTTTCTGGCGGCGCAGTCTGTGAACCTCAATAACGGGGCACAGGTAACCGTGGCAGACGTCAATCCGGATTCATTGCCCACGGCATCCGATCCGGCATCGTTCATGACCGTGGTCGCGCAGAATCTGGCCGCCGGTCAGTTGTTCTTCAATGGTCCGCCCGTGCACCAGGATGCAGCGACGGGCAGCGTTGTCGCGCACATCGTCGCCGAAAACGGGAACGTGACGGGGGGCGTTGGGACGAATAATGTCCTGTCGATTCTTGCA
This sequence comes from uncultured Pseudomonadota bacterium, assembly GCA_903825645.1. Taxonomy (GTDB): domain Bacteria; phylum Pseudomonadota; class Gammaproteobacteria; genus CAIKBL01. The sequence goes on from CAIKBL010000051.1 coordinate 127,656, forward strand.
CTATCCGTTCCGACGACAATTTATGCGGGGGGAAATGTCGTCGATTTAAATGCAGAAATCATGAATGTGCATTCCGCTGATGTAAGCCAGATTGTCGCAAAAGGTAGCGTCCTCTATCCCAACAGCCGAGATAATTTCGGGCGTCTCATAAATGATTTTTCGGGGATAGATATCCTCGGCCCCGGCCAGTTGACAGTGGCCGCAGGCGGAGATGTGAACCTGGGTACCTCGCGCGGAATCACCTCGCTAGGCAACGTGTCTGACGCAGCACTTCCCGGAGGCGGTGCTAACGTCACTGTGTTGGCCGGTGTTGATTTCGAGAAACTTAATCTGGGGACTTTTACGCAAGACTATCTCGAGTCAGGGAGTGGTGCCCAACTGCTTACCCGCTACATGAGTAATCTGCTCGGACTCCCTTCCCTCGGGTCCGGGGAGGCGATTAGCGCGTTTGCCGGCTTACCCCGCGCAGCGCAAGTGCCGCTTATTGCGGAAACCTTTTTCGGAATCCTCCGCGATACGGGACGAGCTGCCGCCAACGCGGGCGCTGGGGCGAATTACACCAACGCGTTCACTGCCGCGACGAGCCTTTTTGCCGGCGATAGCAGCACGGGAAATCTCAACCTGTATTTCAGCCGCATCTACACGCTTTCTGGTGGCGACATTAATCTTTTGGTGCCACGGGGCGGTATCAGTGTTGGATTGGCGACCGCACCCGAGAGTTTTGGCATCACCAAAGATCCTTCCCAACTCGGCATCGTGGCGCAAAGCACGGGCAGTGTAAGCGCCTATCTCTCTCAAAATTTCGAGGTCAACGAATCCCGGGTCTTCGCGGCGGATGGGGGAAACATTTTGGTGTGGTCGTCGAATGGGGACATCGACGCAGGTCGCGGTGCACGCGCTGCCGTGTCGGCGCCGCCGCCGACCATCTCGTTCGACGCCAATGGGGCGCTGGTGATTTCCTTTCCAGCCGCGCTCACAGGGAGCGGGATTCAGGCTTTGACTACGACCCAGGGTCGTGCATTTGGCGATGTCGATTTGTTCGCCCCGCGCGGGGTCGTCAATGCCAGTGAGGCCGGGATCCAGAGCGCCGGCAACATCACCATCGCAGCGGTCCAAGTACTCGGCGCCGACAACATCAAGGCGGGTGGTACGTCGGTGGGGGTTCCCACCGTCGCCGCCGGCGTCTCCGCCAGTCTCGCCGGCGCAGGCTCTTCAGCTAACGCGGCGAGCAAAGGCGCGAGTGATTCCGCCGCCAGCGGCGGGCGGAATGCGGACGACGGGAGCCAGTCGCTCGGGGCGCCGAGCCTGAACATGATCAGCGTTGAGATTTTAGGTTTTGGGGGATAACACTTTGAGGCAATCGACTTTGTCCCTGTGTGCATTTTATTGTGCGTTGGTGGGACTCTTACTCGGGGTGGAGTACGTCTTCGCCGCGGGCGCTTCAGCAGCCATGGTTCCACCGAACACGAACATCGCGCAGGAAGCCGAAGCAACGGATGAAATATTCGATATTTGGGAATATCAGGTAGAGGGAAACACCTTGCTCCCGACGCCCGACATTGAGCGATCGGTCTATGCACATCTGGGTGAGCGGCGAACCATCCGGGACGTCAAGGCGGCACAAGCGGGGCTCGAAGAGTTATATCGTGCCCGCGGCTACGGGTCGGTGATCGTCGACATCCCTGAGCAGGATGTGGTGGGAGGCGTTATCAAGCTGAAGGTGACGGAAGCCGCGATTGGTCGTGTTAGGGTCACCGGTTCGCGTTATTTTAGCCTCGGTCGTATCCTCTCGAAGGTCCCGGCGTTAGGTGTCGGGCAGGTCCCCTCGCTACCGAAGGTGCAAGCCGAACTGGCTTCCCTCGCGCAGGTATCGAACGATCGGACCGTGACCCCAGTATTGCGTCCAAGCCAGACACCGGGAAAATTGGACGTGGAATTACAGGTCAAGGATTCGCTGCCGTTCCACGGGAGCGTTGAGCTGAACGATCGGTACAGCGCTGACACCTCGTTACTGCGCCTCAACACGTCGCTTCGGTATGACAATCTCTGGCAGCGCGAACATAGCATCGGGATTTCTTACCAGACCTCACCGCTGAACCCGAGTGAGGTGGAAGTATTTTCCGGTAATTACCTCTGGCGTTTCGAAGACTCGAATAAGTTACTTTCAGCCTATATGGTGCAATCAAATTCGGACGTCGCGACGCTGGGCACACTGGGTGTCATCGGCACCGGCACTATCACCGGACTGCGGTTCACGGTCCCGCTGCAGGCGTTCGATCGGTTCTATCACAGCCTTACGCTGGGTACCGACTATAAGATGTTCGGTGAAGGCGTTACCCTTCAGGGTAACGACACGCTGAATACGCCCATCTCGTATCTCCTGTTCAACATAAATTACAACGCTGGCTGGTATGTCGATAACCGCGTCAGCCATGTCGACATCACGTATAACTTCGGGCCAGATGGCTTAGGCAATACGGCCAAAGAATTTGAACGGAAGCGTTATCGCGCAATTCCGAATTTTGCCTACTTGCGGGTGAATGTCGATCATGTTGAGCCACTCTGGGCCGGCAACTCGCTTTTCGGACGGGTGGGGTTCCAAGTGAGCGACTCTCCGCTCATCAGTAATGAAGAATATGCGGCCGGTGGTGTTGACAGTGTCCGCGGTTATCTTGAATCAGAAAAACAGAGTGACAATGCTTTTTTGGCCGCGTTTGAACTGCGATCGCCAAATCTGGGTCCGCAGCTCTGGCCGGCGTTTCGCAGTCTCCAATTTTTGACGTTTACCGATGCGGCTGAATTGCAGATAAAGGAGCCACTACCCGGGACTAGGCCTGACGCATTCCTGTGGAGTACTGGACTGGGTGTCCGCCTGGAATCCACCTATAACGTCAAAGTGATGTTGGCTTGGGCATACGTGTTGAAAAATGGCGATCGTACCCGCGCTGGCGATCAGGCGCTGCATTTCAGCCTCGGTTACGACTTCTAACGGTTGCCAGCATGACGCTCCGCAGGCCACGCCAAAATCGCCACACAGTTTTAGATTAACGGTTTGCCGCACTTGAGTTTACCTAGGGCCTCAATAAGGTCTTTGGTCGAGACGCGTCATCCCGCCGGGCGGTACGCCTTCCGGGGCGGATTATCGTCAAACCCCGCCGCGAGACGGTAATTCTCGTCCTCTCGCAAGGGCCGCATCGCACGTACCTTCAGTGTGCCCACTGGACTCGGACGTGACGCCGGAAACGCCGTGCCCAAGGAACCTGTCTCCGCCTGCCTTCGCGTCTCCGTGCACCCGTCAGGCGGGGACTCGATTCACTGCAGCGCGCCTGCACCGGTTCTCGCTGAGGTCTCGTCATCGAAAATGTGGTGGAGTTCACAACGTGACCCGTGCACTGCGTGCTAAGTTCTCTGGCGGGTAGGGCTTTCGCCCCGCTTATCCTGTGGAGCAAGTGTTGGTGAACGGTCGATCGTGCCTCCTGAAGGCTCTGACAACCCGCGAGGCGCTGGCAATGCCCCTTGAACGTCGCCGCTTTCTAAGAACCACGCTTTTGAGACCGGTCCCGTGTCACGTGCGGTTCCAGAGTACCCTGCAAGGGAACCCACGGGAATCGTCGGTAGCGGCGCTTGAAGTTTCACGAGGAGGTTTACGGCTGGCGGTTCCCGGAAAACTGCCGCCGGGCGCTGTGTTTCAGGTGTGGCTGACGCCTCCCGGGCATGCGCGCGACTATCACCTTGCCGGCATCGTGCGATGGTGTCGGGAACGCCAAGTGAACTCTGAAATTGGGGTGCAGTTAACGCACGCGCCCAAGACCGATTATGACGCTTGGCAGCGTCTCTGCTTCGTTTGATACCGGTGCTGTCAGCGAACCGAGAGGTAGCGTTGGCTCGGGCGATTAACCGCGCAACGTCACTGCAAAGTAAGTCTGATTCACCGAGTGGACACCCCAGCGGGCGATCTCTAGCGTGCAGGGATCACCTCGACCTTGACGCCGCCGACTTCGAACCAACCACCAATAAAGACCCGATGCCGCTTTGAACGCGCCGTCGCTTTGAAGCCAACGCGCGAGGCACCAGCCTACAGGACGTGGTTCTGTTCTCCGGGATAAGCCCGCATCGACGACGCTCTGAAAATGAGGAATGGACCCGCCAAGCGCGCCGACGGCGCGCGCCGCAAACATCTGCCGGACACCGGGGTCCCGAAACCTATACAATTGCCGCCGTGCGAGCGATTGTTTTATTGCTGAGTGTTGCGGGATTCGTCGCGGTGGCGGTCATGCGGGTGGTCGATCCCCTGCTGCCCCTGATCGCGACCGAACTCGGGATTTCGCTCGGCCGGGCGGGGCTTATCATCACCGCCTATTCCTTACCGTATGGCTTGTGCGTTCTGGGCTACGGACCACTCGGCGATCGCTTCGGAAAGTTGCGAATCATCATTGGTGCCACCGCGCTGTCTGCGCTCTGTATCTCGATGTGCGGATTTGCCAGCGATCTCCCGAGCCTTATGTTCTGGCGTTTCATGAGCGGTGCCACCTGCTCAGCGACCGTACCCCTCTCCCTCGCCTTCATCGCCGATAACTTCCCGCTTCCCGAGCGGCAGAAAGCGCTCGCGCGCTATACAGGTGGGGTCATCCTCGGGCAGATCTGCGGGGCAGGCTTGGGTGGGGTTTTTGCCGATCTGATCGGGTGGCGCCATATCTTCCATGTCTACGGCTTCCTAACCGCTGGGGCGACGTTCTTGGTCTGGTGGGGCGCCCGACATCTGACGCTCCCCCCCCCGAAGATCGCAGCGGGTGGAAGTACTTGGCAGCGCTATCGCGCCGTTTTTCGATTAGCCGAAGCCCGTGAAGTCATGCTCGCGGTCTTTCTCGAGGGCCTACTGCTGTTTGGCAGCTCCGCCTTTATCGGATCTATGCTGCACTACCAATATCATTTGAGTCTCACGTGGGTCGGGCTGATGTTGATGTTCGTGGGCGGCGGCAGTCTCGTGTACACCGCGCTCGTCGGCTGGCTGATGAAACATCTCGGGCAGCGGGGCATGATCATGCTCGGCGGTATTTTGATGCTGCTGTGCTACACCACGCTGGCACATTCAAGCGATCGACTTTTCGCTGCGCCGGCACTGCTGCTGTTCGGCCTGTCCATTTACCTGATGCACAACAATTTACAGACCCTCGGCACCGAGCTCTCGCCAATGGCACGTGGCACTTCAGTGTCCCTGATGGCCTTCATGCTGTTCTCCGGCCAGGCGTTGGGTGCGTTCTGTCTAGGGATGGTCATCGATCGGGTGGGGTACCGGGTCAGCTATTCGGTTATCGCCGCTGCACTCTGCGGACTTGCCGGTTGGTTACAGGGCACGCGGGCAGTGACCCGAGGCTTACATCAGGTCACAGATCTCAGAGCTTGAGCCACCGCTGAGGGTCAATCGGGGCATTCGCGTTCAGGAAAATCTCAGGTCGTTGATGATATTCGGCTTTGGCACGATGTTCAGGGGTGACTGGCGTCGGGCCGATGTAACTGCCGAGATCGCGGCTGAAGGCGAGCGCCGCCAAACCATAGCGCAGACGGCTTTTTTCCCATTGTGCGAGGGCGGCTCCGGGGTTTTGCGCGGCGAGTGCGATGGCCAGTGAGGTGGCGTCCTCAATCGCTTTCGAGACGCCTAGGCCGATGTGCGGGCGGGCGGTGATGGCGGCATCCCCAACCAGGCAGACCCGATCGTAAACCAGGTGCTCGCAACCAAGGTCAAACATCCCTTGGATGAACGGCTGGTGGGTCGCGCCCACCACCGTTTGGGGCTGAGGGCCCAGAAACGCGCGTGCTTCTGCTTGCATCGCCGCGACCAGCTCCGGTCGGATGAGCGAATGAGGGATCCCTTGCTCGTGGTAGAGTCCGGTGGCATCCGTCAGGTGATCTTTCAGCTTCGCTTCATCGGCCGTACGGTACCAACCCCAGTTGTACAATCGGTGTCCAGGGCGCAAATCATCATTTAGTCCCGCGACAAGATAGCCCAGCCAATGCCCGCCCGTTGCTAAGCACAGGGTCATGCGGTGCGCCAATTCTCCCAACACGGGTGCGGCAATGAGATTCTCATCAATTAACCCTCGCCACCCGAAATAGCCGCAGTAGTTGATGGCGACTTCCGGCGCCACCAAGCGTCGCACGGTCGAGCGGGTACCATCGGCGCCGATGAGCCAATCGGCTGTCGCTTCTTCACCATTTTGAAAGCGCGCCACGATCCGATCGGCATCCTGCACCAAATCGCACAGCACATAGTTATTGTGGTAGCAATGATCCGGGATCTGCGCGCGCAGAAAGCGATACATGAGTCCCCACGAGGTCATGACTTGGGGGACATCGACGCGCTCGACTTCGGCCCCGTGAGAGTCGAGCATGAGCCGACCCATCGAGCGAATGCCCATTTCATCCCGAAGATGAACCCCCGCGCCTGTCAAGGCCTCGTAGAGCCCATCATGGGTCGCGATCCCCGCCCCCCGACTCGCGAGCTCATCGCCCGCACGCTCATAGATGGCGACGTCCACGCCGAGATGATGGAGGGCGACGCCAGCACTGATGCCAGCCATTGAGCCGCCGATGATGGCTACTTTGGTCATACCTTGATTCTAAGCAACTCGACGTCCGTGCACTAGGCTTGAACGTTATTGACCACAGACGGGTAAGTCAAAGGACAAGGCACTTGCCGCGAGATGGGGGCCAACAATCAACACTGGGGGGGGCAGCCCGCAAAGCCGCGCTGGGCATTGCGGGCCGTGTCTCTTGAAGGCGCTTAGTGGACGATAACGCCGCGGGCGTTTTTACCTTGTTCCATATCGGTGAACGCCTGTCCTACCTCATCAAGCGTGTAGGTCCTGGTGATGAGTCGGTCGATTTCTAGCTTGCCGGCTTTATACAAGCTCAGATAAAGCGGGAAGTCGACGCGGAAATTAGCGCTGCCATACATGCAACCCTTAATAGTTTTCGCGGTGAAGGGCAGAATGGCCGCGTTCACGGAGAACCGATCATCCATGCGTCCAACGCCGACCAAAACGGCCATGCCATTTTTGCGGGTCGCCTTGATACATTGTTCGATGACCTTGCTATTCCCGACCACATCGAAGGCGTAATCGACGCCAATGCCATTAGTCAACGCATTAACCTGCTTGACCATGTCGACACCGGGGTCAATGACGTGGGTCGCACCGAACTCTTTGGCCATCTGCATCTTTTCAACAGATAGATCACAGGCAATGATCTGGGCCGCACCCGCAATCCGAGCACCCTGAATCACATTCAGGCCAACGCCCCCACAGCCGAAAACGGCAACCGTCGTGCCGGGTTGAACGTTTGCGGTCCGAATGGCTGCGCCCACCCCGGTCGTGACACCACAACCGACTAGGGCTGCGACTTTGAAGTCATAGGATTTATCGATGCTGACCACACAGGCAGCCGGCACGACGGCGTATTCGGCCATGATGCCGACAAAAGACATGACGAAAATGGACTGTCCATTTTTAGACACGCGGCTCGTGCCATCAAAAAGATTGCCATCCTGCTTCGCACCGGAGCAGAGGTAGGGCTCATGGTGGAGACAGTAGAAGCAGTCGCCACAATTCGGAATAAAGGAAATTACGACATGATCGCCCGGTTTGACGTTCGTCACCCCTTCACCGACCTGCTCCACGATACCGGCACCCTCATGGCCTAGGACGACGGGGAAAGGGCTCGGAATCGTGCCGTTGATGACCGAAAGATCGGAATGGCAAACCCCAGTGGCTTTCATCTTGACCAAGACTTCCCCCATTTTCGGCGGGGCAAGATCGACTTCGGTCACTGAGTATTCGTTCTGCTTCTGTACGACAACGGCCTTCATAGGGCGTCTCCTCCTGCGCTTCGGGTGATTAAGGGGCGGGCTCCCGCGCGGGAGATCCACCGTGGCTGATCGCGCTAGCGTATCACGGGTCAGGACGGTTTAGCTCTGCCTCACCACCGGTTGGGCGCAGCAGGAAGCGGCCCCGAGGCAGGGGGGACGTGTGCATCGCCCTCACTGCCACCACAGGCTTCCCAAGCCGCACGTGATTACGCTCGTGTATGTCGGGCATCAAAGAAAGCTACCCACTCGGCCCACCGGGCCGCGTCTGAAGGAAACTTAGCATGGTCAAACCGGGCAATCAGGAAATCGCCACCCGCATTGCGGTAAACAATCGCCTCCACCAACGTGAGCTGTTCGCGATACGCGGCGCGGTGTGCATCCGGCACTTGCTTCTCAGGCTCCGTCGACCATAGCCCGGCACTTCGCAACGCAGCCAGTTCAGTGGCGAGATGGAGGCCTGAATCGGCTTCGAGTGGCTCACCCAGATAGAGGCTGCCATTGCGTTTGTCCGACGGGTCGAAGGCCAGGACGTGGCGGTCAATGATGGTTTCTTTCGTCAGGGGTCTGGCAGTCATGCGTAGTAGTTTCCCGGATTGAGTGGAGAAGGGCGTGACGCGTCAGGTCCTGATCGGCGACGGTCAATGGCCGGACCGACGCCCCTCAGGTTGGTGACAAGACGCCTCATTCGAATGCATCGGTCGGCGTGCATCATGTGCTGAGTGGCTTGTAACGAAGCCGTAACGGCTGATCCGCATCGGTACCGAGACGTCGCTTCCGGTCTGCTTCGTAGTCTTGGTAGTTGCCCGCAAACCATTCGACATGACTGTCGCCCTCGAAGGCGAGTACGTGGGTGGCGATACGATCCAAAAACCATCGGTCATGGGAGATGACTAGGACACAGCCCGGGAAGGTCAGTAGTGCCTCTTCGAGCGCGCGCAGCGTCTCGACATCGAGATCGTTGGTGGGCTCGTCAAGTAGCAACACATTGCCTCCGGCACGCAGCAGTTTTGCCAGATGTACGCGATTGCGTTCGCCGCCTGATAACTCGCCGATCCGCTTCTGCTGGTCCGAACCTGAAAAATTGAATCGCCCGACATATCCGCGCGACGCTGTCTGGTAATTACCGATTTGAATCATATCGAGACCGTCGGAGATTTCTTCCCATACCGTCTTGTCAGGGTTGAGTGCGTCCCGCAGCTGATCCACATGAGCAAACTGGACGGTGTCCCCAATGCGCAGTGCACCTTGATCGGGCTGCTCTTGTTTGACCAACATTCTGAACAAGGTTGATTTGCCGGCCCCGTTCGCGCCGATGATCCCGACGATTGCACCTGCCGGCACGCTGAAGGACAGATTGTCAATCAGCAAGCGATCGCCATAGGCCTTGCTGAGTCCCTCCACTTCGATCACCAACTCGCCGAGTCGTGGGCCCGGCGGAATATAGAGCTCGTTGGTTTCGTTTCGCTGCTGGAAGTCTTGTGAGGCCAACTCCTCAAAACGGGCGAGGCGAGCTTTGCTCTTCGCCTGACGTCCCTTGGGGTTCTGGCGCACCCATTCAAGTTCGGATTCCATGCTCTTGCGGTGGGCCGACTGCTGTTTCTCCTCCTGCTCGAGCCGTTTCTCTTTTTGCTCCAGCCATGAGGTGTAATTACCTTCCCAAGGGATGCCATGTCCGCGGTCGAGTTCCAGGATCCAGCCGCACACGTTGTCGAGAAAATAACGGTCATGGGTCACGGCGACCACCGTGCCCGCAAATTTCTCGAGGAACCGCTCCAGCCACGCCACAGACTCCGCGTCCAGATGGTTGGTCGGCTCGTCGAGCAGCAGCATTTCAGGATTAGACAGGAGCAACCTGCACAACGCGACGCGCCGACGCTCTCCGCCGGACAATTTGGTGACGTTCATTTCCCACGGTGGCAGTCGCAGGGCGTCGGCCGCGATTTCGAGTTTTCGTTCGAGCTCCCATAACCCGGCGCTATCGATCTGATCCTGCAAGGTGGATTGCTCCTCCAGCAGGGCATTCATCGCCTCATCGCTCATCGGCTCGGCAAACAACATGCTGATTTCATTGAAACGATCGACCAGCACTTTTTCTGCCGCCACGCCCTCCTCGACGTTGCCACGCACGGTTTTATCGGGATTGAGCTGGGGCTCTTGCGCCAGGTAACCGATCCGCAAGTTTTTCTGGGGGGTGGCTTCACCCACGATGTCCCGATCGACGCCAGCCATGATGCGCAGCAGGGTGGATTTTCCGGAGCCATTCAGCCCCAAGACCCCGATTTTGGCGCCAGGGAAAAAGGACAAGGAAATGTCTTTCAGAATTTGACGTTTCGGCGGAACAATTTTTCCGACCCGATGCATGGAAAAAACGTATTGAGCCATCAGCGTAGTACTCGATAAAGCATGTGGGAGGCGGCATTATGCTGAATTGCGCTTCACCTACAATGCCTACGCACGTACCCGTCAGGTGCCCCCCGGTGTCGCTGTCATCCCGCAACCGCCTCCCGGGGGTTACCCGATGGGGTCGGAGATCTCCGAACACCGGGTGGGCGGGCCCCGCTCAGCGGTGCCTAGCCCGTAATCGCCCGGCCGCTGGGCGCGCGTTTCCTTTGATTTCGGATCGCCGACGCGTAAGACTAGGCTTTTTAGACGGGTGTGCTGACACGCCTCGAGGGGTCGAGTGACCTCGGCATAGCCAACTCCTAGGGAAATGAACGGACAATGAGTTACGGAATACTTTCTTTCGGGGCGTATGTCCCGTCCTTGCGGCTCGCGCGTTCGGCCATCGCCAATGGGATGGCGTGGGCAGTCCCCTCCCTGAAAGGGCTGGCCAAGGGGGAGCGCGCTGTCGCGAACTGGGATGAAGATAGCGTGACCCTGGCCGTAGAGGCGTCGCGGGATTGTTTGCGTGGAATCACCGTTGAACCCGCCCAGATCCAACTAGCGTCGACGACCCTCCCGTTTGCGGATCGCAGTAACAGCGGTATTGTGGCGGACGCGCTCCTGTGCGCGGAATTCACAGGAACCGAAGATCTCGGCGGTAGTCGTCGGGCGGCGACCAGTGCGCTGGTCCGCTTGGGGCTGTGTCCCGGAGGCCGCGCGACGTTGCTTATCGCGACCGACTGCCGTGACGCCAAGCCGGGTAGCGTGCAGGAAATGAATTACGGACACGGCGCCGCCGCACTGCTGGTTGGCGAAGGCAAGCCGATTGCGCTCATCCGGGGGGCCGCGTCGTTTCACGATGACTTCGTCGATCAGTACAGAGCAGCCGATACCGACTACGACTACACCCTCGAAGAGCGCTGGATTCGGGAAGAGGGATACAACAAGATCGTACCAAAGGCGGTGTCGGCCGCTCTAATGCATGCAGGCTTGTCGATTGATGAGATTAGTCGGGTTGTTCTCCCGGCCAACGTGGGGATTGGGAAGGGCGTCGCCAAGGTCCTCAACCTCGCGCCGGAGCGCTTGGTCGACCCAATGCTCGTCAACTGCGGCGACTGTGGGGTTGCACAGCCACTCCTCATCCTAGCGCATGCGCTGGAAAGCGCCGTTCCCGGCGAAAAAATACTCGTGATAGGCTTTGGCCAAGGCGCAGACGCGGTGGTTCTGGAAGTCACATCCGAAATTGCCGCATTGCAAAATAACCATGGGCCCGGTCACTCATTGGCGCACAAGCGGGTAATCGACAACTACCCCATGTTCTTGTCGCTCCGCAATCAGCTCGACGTTGACTTTGGCATGCGAGCGGAGCGCGATAACCGCACCTCTCAACCCGCTTTCTATCGACGTCGCAAAGACATCACTGGGATGGTTGGCGCTCGCTGCACCGGCTGCAAGACGTTGCAGTTTCCGCGCTCAAAGGTGTGCGTGAAATGCGGCGAAATGGATACCCAGATAGACGAAAGCCTGTCGGGCCTTGTCGGGCGCGTCAAATCTTATACGGAGGACTGGCTCGCCTACACGCCACTGCCTCCGTACATTTACGGTAACGTTGAATTTATTGACGGCGCCAACTGCATGCTGGAATTCACCGACTTCGCGCCCGGACAGGTTCAGGTCGGCAGTACGGTCAAGATGATGTTCCGTATCAAGGATTTTGACGCGAAACGCCACTTCCGACGTTATTTCTGGAAGCCGGCACCGGTTCAGGCGTCGTCACGTGAAATCGCATCTGCCGCATCGGCATGACACCCAGAGGTAGACCAGAATGGCCAGAGGTATCAGGGACAAAGTTGCAATCATCGGCATGGGGTGCAGCAAATTCGGCGAGCGCTGGGACTGCGGCCCTGAAGAGTTAATTCTGGAGGCATTCAAGGAAGCCTTGGCGGACGCCAACATTTCGCGTGAAGAAATTGAAATGGCTTGGCTCGGCCTTTTCTTCCAGGAGCAGAGTGCGGGTAAGTCGGCGCTGCCGCTCAGTCTCTCCTTGCGTTTACCCAACATCCCCGTGACCCGGGTAGAGAATATGTGCGCCACGGGCACAGAGGCACTGCGAGGCGCGGTCTATGCCGTTGCCGCAGGCGCCTGCGACATTGCGCTCGCGATGGGCGTCGAAAAGTTGAAGGATACGGGCTATGCCGGCCTGCCCGAGCGGACCAAGGGGACCTTTGACGATCTCTGGTTGCCCAATGCGACCGCACCCGGTGCCTTTGCCCAGCTGGCCAGTGCGTATGCCGCGAAACACCGTCTGAACATGCACGATCTGAAACGCGCGATGGCCCACATTTCAGTTAAAAGCCATGCAAATGGCGTCCTGAACCCAAAGGCACATCTGCGCAAAATTATCACGGAGGAGGAGGCGCTGAACGCCGGCGTCGTCGCCTATCCACTCGGGTTGATGGACTGTTGCGGCATCAGCGATGGCGCAGCGTGCGCGATCGTCACGAGCGTGGAGAAAGCCCGGGAAATGGGCTTAAAGGACGTCGTGGTGGTCAAGGCCATGCAGCTAGCGCCGAGCAACGGGTTTGAAATGTCGAACACGGGCTGGGATGGCAGCTATCTGCACACCACGCGCGTGGCCGCCCAGCGGGCTTACGCCGAGGGTGGCGTAAAAGATCCGCGGCGTGAAATCAATCTCATGGAAGTCCACGACTGCTTCTCGGTCACCGAGCTTGTGGTCATGGAAGATTTGGGGATTTCGCCCGAAGGCGGTGCCATCAAGGACGTGATGGATGGCGTGTATGATCGGGACGGCGCTGTTCCGTGCCAGGTCGACGGGGGACTGAAATGTTTCGGACATCCCATCGGGGCGACCGGCTTACGCATGGCTTATGAAATTTATCTGCAACTGCTCGGACGCGCGGGACAGCGGCAGTTGGGTAGTCCGTCCCTTGGTCTCACGCATAACCTGGGCGGACATCCTTTCCGAAACGTCGCGAGCGTGTCGCTTTTTGGCCTTCACTCGACTTGAATTTGTCCATTGATTGGAGAGACGTAATTTTTATGCAAACGCAAACATCGCCTTGGGCCACGCCCGATCATGAACTGTACCGTGACACCGTGCGCCGCTTTCTAGAGGCGGAATTCGTGCCGCACCGCGAAACCTGGATCGAGCAGGGCTATTGTGATCCGACCGCTTGGCGACGGGCCGGCGAGGTCGGGCTTCTCTGCCCCGACATCCCAACCGAATATGGTGGGGGCGGTTGCGATTTCGGTTTTGACGCCGTGGTCTATGAGGAACTCATGCGGGCCGGTATCACCAGCTTCGGCAGTGGCATCCAGAGTATCGTGGCTCATTATCTACGCGTGTACGGCACCGAGGAGCAGAAACAGCGTTATCTGCCCAAGATGGCACGCGGCGAAATCATCACGTCCATTGCTATGACGGAGCCCGGCACGGGATCTGATCTGCAGGCGGTCAAAACCCGCGCGATTCGTGACGGAGACCACTATGTGCTAAACGGCTCAAAAACCTTCATTACCAACGGCTATAACGCCGACATGATCGTGGTGGTATGCAAAACCGACCCCAAAGAGCGCGCGAAGGGCATATCGCTGCTGTGCGTCGACACCCACGATCTGGCGGGGTTCCGGCGCGGCAAGCCCTTGAAGAAAATTGGCCAAAAAGGCCAGGACACCTGTGAGCTCTTTTTTACGGACTGTCACATTCCCGTCGGTAATCTGGTCGGGATGCAGGAAGGGCAGGGTTTCTTCCAGTTGATGAATCAACTCGGGCGCGAACGCCTGATCATTGCCATCTCGGCGGTGGCGAGTATGGAAAGCTGTGTGCGGGTGACCACCGATTACGTCAAGCAGCGGGAGGCGTTTGGCAAGAAAATTTTCGACTTTCAGACCGCGAAGTTCACGTTGGTGGAATGCAAGACGGAAACCCGTCTTGCACGCGTGTTCGTAGATGACTGCATTCGACGTTTAAGCGACGGTGAGTTGGATGCGGAGTCGGCCTCGATGGCTAAATATTGGTGCACCGAAAAGGCTTTCGAGATTGCCAATCGCTGTCTGCAACTGCACGGCGGATACGGGTACATGATGGACTACCCGATTGCTCATTATTTCACCGACGCGCGCGTCGGTATGATTTATGGAGGCAGCAACGAGATCATGAAAGAGCTCATCTCCCGTTCGCTCTGAGACACGACGCGGATGAAAAATGCCAATCTCTACGATCGCTATGCGGCCCATTTCCCGGCGGCGGCGGTTGAGTTTCTGCGCGACGAAGCCGGCACCGTGGTGTCGTATGGAGAGCTGGCGCGGCGCTCCGCTCAGATCGCGGGCTATCTGATCGCCTGTGGCGTGAGCGCCGGCGATCGGATCACGGTCCAGGCCGAGAAATGTCCCACGTTCATCTGGCTCTATCTGGCGTGTTTGCGCGCAGGGCTCGTTTTCCATCCGCTGAATCCTGCCTACACGGAGGCCGAGCTCGATTACTTTATCGGCGATGCGGTTCCCTCGATGCTGATCGGCGACGCCGCCGCCGTGGTGACGTTGGGTGTGCTGGCCAGCCGCTATGCAGTGCCGCGAGTATTGAGCCTCGCTACGCTGAACGAAGAAAGCGCGCAATATCCTGCAGACTTTGTCTCGCACGACGTCTCACCGGATACCCTGGCCGCACTACTTTACTCTTCGGGGACGACAGGCAAACCGAAAGGCATCATGCTTTCGCATGGCAACCTAGCCACGAATGCGGCGGCGCTGACACGCGCCTGGGGCTTCACGACAAGCGATGTACTCCTTCATATGCTGCCGCTTTTTCACGTGCACGGACTGTTTATCGCCTTGGGTTGCACGCTGATGTCGGGATCCCGACTCTTGTTCTGTGCCCGCTTCGATGCGGGCTTGGCGGTACGCCGGTTGAGCGAGGCCACGGTCATGATGGGGGTACCGACGTATTACACCCGTCTCCTCGCCCAGCCGACCTTGACGCCGGAAAGCTGCGACACCATTCGGCTTTTTACCAGCGGCTCTGCGCCGTTACTCAGCGAGACTTGGCTGGCGTTTAAAAACGCGACCGGACACGCGGTGCTCGAGCGTTACGGTATGACGGAAACCAGCATCATCGCCACGAATCCGCTGGACGGGGTACGTCGGCCGGGGGCCGTTGGCCCTGCGTTGGCAGGGGTCGAAATTCGCATTGCCGATGCAACCGATCAATCGCTGGCCGTGGGTAACGTCGGACAGGTACAGGTACGGGGCAAGAGCGTCTTTCAGGGCTACTGGCGAAAACCGGATAAGACGCGGGAGGATTTTACCGCGGATGGCTACTTCAGAACGGGCGACGATGGTATGCAAGACGCGGACGGCTATCTCTGGCTCTTAGGGCGCGCAAAGGATCTGATCATCACCGGCGGCCTGAATGTCTATCCGAGCGAAATCGAGCAGGTGCTCGATGGGCTGCCCATGGTGCAGGAATCTGCCGTCATCGGATTACCTCATCCTGATTTTGGCGAGCAGGTGGCCGCGGTGATCGTGCTCAGACCTGAAGCGGATTGGGATGAAGAGGCCGTACGGGCGACCGTTCGACACTCCCTCGCCGCCTTCAAATGCCCCAAACAATACCGAATCGCGGCTGAACTTCCTCGAAACGCCATGGGGAAAGTTCAGAAAAACCTGCTGCGCGCCGAGGCCGCTAACGCCCCGGGCTAATCGATTGTTCGCGTTGCCGGATACTCTCCAGGGCCAGAAAAATGACCGCGCCGTTCAGCAGGTGCCAAAGCCAGTGCGTGCCGTGGGGCAGGGTGCCGCACCATCGCCAATCGAAAATTCTGGCGCACAGCGAGCCACCGAATAACCACGCGGCGGCCCGGAGCAATCGCCTCGTCGCATCCTCACGCATGATCACCGCCATGGTGACGAGTGCGCCAAGTACCGGCAAGTAGGCGAGCGAACCGTTCAGTAGCGTCCGCGGCGCCCAGAAATCAAGGCTGACCATCGCGCCGGCCAAGAGCACGCAGCCCGTTGCGGCCACGACTTGCGGGTACCCGAGTGCGCGGCGCACGGTGAAATAGAGAAACGCCTGAACAAAACAAAGGATGGGCACGACATCGGCCAGTTCCGCCCACGGCGCATGCGTGGCGTGCCAGGCCAGACTGCCGAAGCCAATGGCGTGCGCGAGTCCCCACAGCGTCCACCACTGGACACTGGACGCTCGTCCCTCGAGGCCGCCGCGCAGCCAACTGACGAGCGCGGCGGCGGTGAAGGCGACGTTGCTATAGGCATTCCAAGGTTCGAGATAACCCTGGGCCACGAGTTGCTCACAATATTGCATGGCGCTGACCGGTTGCGTTGAGAGGATTGCCGGAGGTCATCAAGCGGGCGGTAGATTATGCCTGGAGCCGGCGCGAGAATAAGCTTTCTCCGTATAATAGACAGACAACAACGTAAGGGGAGTGTCATGCCAGGGCTGTATTTCGAAGAGTTCAAGGTCGGTCAAATTTTTAAACATCCGATTCACCGGACAGTCACCGAAATGGATAACGTCCTTTTCTCGGGGCTTACCCATAATCCGGCAAGGCTTCATCTGGATGAAGAGTATTGCAAGAATCACACGGAGTTCGGGCAACGGATTCTGAACAGTGCCTTTACGCTGGCGCTCATGGTGGGGGTGTCTGTCTATGAAACCACGATGGGCACCACGGTGGGTAATCTCGGCTGGGACGAGGTGCGTTTCCCGCGCCCGGTGTTCCATGGCGATACCCTCCATTTCGAAAGCGAAGTGCTCGAGCTACGGGCATCCAAGTCGCGTCCCCAAAACGGTATCGTGATTTTTGCGCACCGCGGTTACAACCAACGTGATGAGCTCATCGGCGAGTGCAAGCGCACTGGTTTGATGTTGAGGAAGCCGGCATGAATATTCTACGTTCCATGCTTTTTGTCCCAGGTGATAGTGAAAAAAAAATGGCCAAGGCGGCGTCTGTTGGCGCTGATGCGCTCATTCTCGATCTCGAGGACTCAGTCGCGGCACAACGGCGCCCGTTGGCACGCGAAATGTCGCTGGCCTATCTCAAAGGCGCCGACCGGAGCAATGGCGAACTGTGGGTCCGGATGAATCCGCTGGACTCCGCGGACGCCTTGCTCGATCTGGTGGCCGTCGTCGCGGGACGTCCAGATGGTATCGCGCTCCCAAAGTGCGAGGGACCTCATCATGTGCTGCAGCTCTCGAATTATCTCGAGGTGCTCGAGACCCAGTACGGGATCCCGGTCGGCAGCATCGGCATTACGGCGATTGCAACCGAGACGGCGGCGGCACCTTTCACTTTGGGACAGTACAAAGGCGCGCCAAGGGTCCGGATACTGACCTGGGGCGCAGAAGATTTAGGTGCGGCTCTGGGGGCTAGTTCCAACAAGGATGAGCACGGCAACTATACGCCGCCTTATGTCTTGGCACGTTCCCTGTGCTTGTTTGGTGCGTACGCCGCCGGCGTGCAAGCACTCGATACCGTGCAGCCCGATTTCAGGGCATCAGATAAGTTGCTACGGGAATGTAACGAAGGCCGGCGCGATGGCTTCTTGGGCAAAATTGCCATCCACCCTGACCAGGTGGCGGTGATCAACGAAGCCTTTACCCCGTCGGCCGCTGAAATCGCGCACGCGCAAGCGGTGATCAATGCGTTTGCGACGAATCCTGAAGCGGGTACGTTGAGTCTTGAGGGCAAAATGATCGACAAGCCGCATCTCAAACAGGCGGAGCGGGTCATGGCCATTGCAAAGCAGGCCGAGGCCCGCAGATGACCGCTTGGGTAGACGAAAAAAAGTTTGTCACTGTGCATGGCAGCCGCATGGCCTATGTGGAGCAGGGACAGGGCACCCCTATCGTTTTTCAGCATGGGAACCCGACTTCTTCTTATCTCTGGCGCAATATCTTGCCCAGACTTGCCCCGTTCGGACGCTGTATCGCCCTTGATCTGATTGGCATGGGCGATACCGCCAAATTACCGGGCACAGGACCCGACCGATATACCCTCGAGGTTCAACAGCGCTATTTTGATGGCGCGCTGGAAGCGCTGGGTGTCGAGCGCTCGGTGGTGTTGGTCCTGCACGACTGGGGCACAGCTCTGGGCTTCGATTGGGCGCGCCGACACGCCACGGCGGTGCGCGGAATCTGCCATATGGAGGGGATCGCCATGCCGCTAGAATGGTCGGATTGGCCGGAGTCTGCTCGCGGCATTTTTCAGACTTTTCGTTCGCCCGCAGGAGAGGATGTGGTGCTGGATAAAAATGTATTTGTAGAGCGGGTATTGCCGAAGTCCATTTTGCGGACGTTGAGCGAGGAAGAAATGGAAGCGTATCGCGCTCCTTTTCTGCAGGCCGGAGAAGATCGCCGGCCAACGCTCGACTGGCCCAATCAAATCCCTGTAGCGGGCCAGCCGCCCGAGGTCTGCGCGACAGTCGAGGCGTACGGGACGTGGTTGAGTCAAACGGCGGTGCCGAAGCTTTTCATCAACGCTGAGCCTGGCATGATCATGACCGGCCGACCGCGTGAATATGCACGACGCTGGCCGAATCAACGCGAAGTGACTGTGCGCGGACTACACTTCATACAGGAAGATTCTCCCGTGGAAATTACCGCCGCGCTGCGCGACTGGCTGGCGAGTCTGCCGGCGTGAACTTTTGCTGTGGTTAGCTTTAGCAGGTGTTATGCATGAATTTTGAAGACATTATAAAGATCGGGACAACGCATCAGGCGACGCTGGTGGTCACCCATGAGTTAACCGTGCAGGCGCGGGTGCCAGAGCTTCCCCCCGTCTACTCAACGCCAAACATGATTTTGGCTATGGAAGTGACCTGTACAGACTTGCTGAAACAGTGGTTGCCCGCTGGATGGGTCTCTGTCGGCACCTTGGTCCACGTCCGACATGTGGCTGCCACGCCGGTCGGTTGTCGTGTGCAGTTGACCGCAACGGTCGCGGAGATCTCGAAGGGCTGTGTGACTTTCGAGGTCGAAGCCCATGATGGGTTTGATTTGATCGGGAAAGGACAACATGCGCGCGCGCCTATCGAAATGGCGCGTTTCTTGGCTGGACTGGCTAAAAAGCAAGCCCGCATCGCGGGAACCTGAGGCAAGAAAATCATGAGTGTTCACAGCAATAACACCGAAAAAGTGACGACACAGACCTTGAGAAAAATGAAGACGAACGGCGAAATCATCGCCTCTTTGACCGCTTATGACGCGGCATTCGCGCGTGTTCTCGATCGAGCGGGCTGTGATTTTATTCTCGTCGGCGACTCGGTCGGGATGGTCGTGCAGGGGCAGTCCACGACAATCCCCGTGACGGTAGACGATATCATCTATCACACCCGCTTGGTGGCACGAGGCGCTACCCGTGCCCTGATCATGGCGGACATGCCTTTCATGAGTTACCACTCGCCCGCAGATTGCCTGCATAACGCCGCGCGCCTGATGAAAGAAGGCGGCGCCGAGATGGTCAAACTCGAGTGGGGTGCTTTGCAACTCGACATGGTGGCGCGGCTGACGGAATGCGGGATCCCAGTATGTGCCCATCTCGGACTCACGCCGCAGGCCATCCACAAGTTGGGCGCGTACCGGGTGCAGGGGCGGGAGCAGGAGACGGCCGCCAAGATGCTCCACGATGCACGGGCCCTAGAAGCCGCGGGCGCCGACATGCTGCTGCTCGAGTGCGTGCCCATGGGGTTGGCCGAGCAGATTACGCGCGCAGCCACGGTACCCGTCATAGGTATCGGTGCGGGTCCCGATGTGGATGGCCAAATCCTAGTGCTCTATGACATCTTGGATATTGCGCCAGGGAAGCGGACTCGATTTTCGAAGAACTACATGACGGGTGTGGACAGTATCCATGCAGCCATCGAATCCTATGTCGTGGAAGTCAAGTCCAAGACATTCCCCACCGCTGCTTATGCCTTTCAATGAACCCGCGCTTGACGACGCTTATTGCTGGGCTAGCGCTAGAGAAACTCGAAGAAAACTTATTCCGCGGCGCGATTAGCGACACCATCATCAAGCGTGTCTATGGCGGAAAGGTACTCGGGGAGGCCAGTACGGCGGCGCAAATGACGGTAGAGGGGGATCGTGCCCTGCACTCGTTGCACGCTTATTTTTTGCGCGAAGCAGATTCGTATGCGCCCGTCATTTACTCGGTAGACCGTAGTCGCGACGGCAAGAGTTTTTCCGCGCGACGGGTGACCGCCATCCAGCATGGCAAACCGATTTTTACGCTCGAGGCTTCTTTCCATCGAGAAGAGATCGGCATCGAATACCAATCACCGATTCCGGCGGTGCCGGCACCGGAAACACTAGAGCCGTTAGTGTGGCACTGGGACCAGTTCGAGACGCTCTCGGCGCGGCAGCAACGTACTATGAGTATCGTCGCACCCTTTCAAATCCGTGCCATTGACGGTCCGGGCGGTAGCCATGACCACGAGGGACGCCCGGTGCGGCGGGTGTGGATCCGGGCCACCGACGTTCTCCCTGATAATCCAGTGTTGCATCGGGCAATGCTGGCCTACCTATCAGACTATGGACTAATCTGGACCTTACTCGCCCATCATGGGTTCCAGCTGTCGAATCAACATATTGTCGTCGCGAGCTTGGATCATGCCATGTGGTTTCACCGACCCTTCCGTCTCGATGATTGGTTGCTGTATTACTGCGAGGGGGTTTCTTCGGCCGGCGCTCGGGGGCTCGCCCGCGGTTCTTTTTATGACCGGGAAGGTAAGTTGGTAGTGTCCGTCGCTCAAGAAGGATTAATGCGGGTGATTGACGGCGAGCCCTAAAGCTTTCGGAAAAGAAGACCGATAACCGGACGTTATTCCCTCGGATTGTGTTGCTATGCAGACGGCTGATCGGCCGAAATTTAAGCGTTTTGAACTGCTATCCAAGATAGGCGCAGGTCTGCATGGTCGGGTTTTCCTAGCATGGGATCCAAACCTAGAACGGAAGGTAGCACTCAAGATTCTGACCCGTCAGCGCGATACAGCAGCCACGATGGAGCAGTTTTTCGGGGAAGCGCGCGCGGTTGCGCGCGTGTCCCACCCCAATGTCATCCCGCTTTTCGAAGCGGGCGCCGAAAAAGGCTTGCCCTATCTAGTCTTCGAATATGTAGAGGGCTCGTCCTTGAAAACCTTTCTAGAAACTACCACTCTAGATAGGGAAACCGCCTGCACCAAGTTTCACGAAATCTGCGTAGGGGTAGCGGCGGCCCACGCCTTGGGGATCGCTCATCTCGACTTATCCCCGAACAATATTTTGATAGATTCGCGCGGAACACCGCGAGTCATGGACTTCGGACTCTCGCGCTTTGTGGCGGCCCATCGGGGGGAGAGTAATAGCGAAGAGGATATGCAGGGGACACCCCGGTATATGAGCCCGGAACATTTTATCGGTGCCCCCCTCGATATGCGCACCGACGTGTTCGCGCTAGGCCTGATGTTCTTCGAGTTGTTGGCCGGACGTCCCGCTGCGAATGCTGCGCGAATCAAAGAGTTGACGAGCCAGTTGCGTAATCCTCAATTTGACTGGATCGCGCTGCAGAAAAAAGAAGTGCCGACCGAAATCATCAGCGTCATACGGGATGCGTTGGCCCGCGAACCTATTCGTCGGTTTGCAGATGCCGGCGCAATGGCCACTGCACTGCAAGAAGCGATGGAGTCGATGAAAGCGCGCGAGAACCGGAACTTGGCGGTTCAGTTCGTTTTACGCCGATTGCAGCGCAGGCCCGAGTTTCCGGCTTTCTCCAATAGCATCGCCGAAATCAATCGTCTGACTGATGAGGATAGTAGGGCCGGTCTCCAAGATCTGGCCGATGTGGTGATGCGGGATTTCAGTCTCGCTAATCGATTGATGAAAATCGCTAATTCCGCATTCTTTTCGCCCGACAGCAACCCAGCCGGGACCGTTGCTTCTGCCATCTCTCGGGTGGGCACCAAAACAGTCCGGTTCATCTGCAACGGACTGATGATGTTTGAACATTTAAAGGGTGATTCGCCCGGTCTTCAGGATGCGCTGGTGGAATCGTTCGTCTCTGGCCTGTTGGGTCGGTTGCTAGCGCAGCAGTTTTCGCCCGAATTAGCCGAGGAGGCCTTCATCTCCGCCATGTTCAATCGGCTGGGGCGCAATCTCGTGCTGTATTACCTCGCCGACGAATACACCGAGATTCAACAATGCTTTGCCACAGGGATGTCGATAATAGATGCCGAGCGTGCCATTCTCGCCAGCAGCTGCGCCGAAATTGGTGCCGCCGTCGCGGCGAGCTGGAAGTTTCCGGTCAGCCTGGTCTCGACGATGAAATCTCTACCCCCGGGGGTATTGCCGACGCCAGCGTTCGCCCTTGAGCGAACGCGCGCCTTGGCGCATTTTCCAAACGAGCTGTGTGCCTTGGTGAGCGGATCGGAGGCGCTGGACGCGCCCCTCGAAAAACTCGCACGCCTCGGAGAGCGATTTGCGCGAATTTTTCGCACCAACCCCACCGATCTGGCCGCTACACTTGATGTGGCGCTGCGAAAATTTGTCGATATTGCACCCTCGCTCGGCATAAATCCCAAAACGAGTGGATTTTGTCAAACAACAGGTGAATTTCTAGAGGTCTTCCGCTTGATGCAATCGATGCCACTCGGCGAGCCCGAGTACCGAGTCGGCGCCTAAAGACGATCGCAAAATCGAAGCGCGGCGACGGCTACGGGCCATCACCGCACCGCGGCCTGAGCTTACTTCTTACGCGAAGACGCCTTGACTTTGGTCTCGAGTTTTTTGGTCTTTACTTTCTTGGGGGTCTCAGACTTAGCAGATTTTCCACCGATCTGACTGGCCCAAAGCGATTGCGCTTCCTCCCAACCGACCACGGACATCGTGCTTCCATCTGCATTAATGAATTTGAGTGGGCCCAAGAAGGTCATGTAAAACTCGCTGGCCTTTGGAAAATACGTCTTGTCGTGGCGTGCCCCACAGGATTCGTAACCGTAACCCATCCCGGTGGCCGTGGCTCCGCCTGTTTCGTCACCCCCACGCACTTCCATTTTGCCCTTGGTCAGCAGATATTCACCCGGTCCGACGTGGACATGGCTGGCAAAAGACGAGCCTTTCGGGCAATCGAAGATCGCGGTCCAGGCACCCACCTCCGGCGAGACATGCAAGAGTTTCCACCGAATGCCGCCGGCGGAAAGCGCCTCGGGAAAGGGCTTCCACGGCGTGGCGTTGATCTGCACATATTCCTGCGAAATTTGTGGTTTGAGCATCTATCCTCCTGATTGAAAGAGACTGCGGACGACTAAATAATGACCCGTTCGCTTACCGCACCCGAGACCGCGTCGGTCAAACCGACCGATCGGTGAGGCACTACTGGCACGTATTCGCGCCCGCAGGAAACTTATTCTAGACGGTAGCGAAAACGGCGTCTTTTCATAACACAGGGTCACCCGGGACGCAAACACTGCAGCCTCCGTCATGCCCATTGTCCATGCCCCCGCACGGCGCAATCCGTGCCAATCGGGCCCGCGATACCGATTTAAGTCTTGCCGGACAAAGGGAGATCCTCGCTGACAGCGCCCCAACGCCTACTGGCATGTCGGCACGGGGAGCGCATAATGCGTGGGCGTTAAGTAACACATCGTGCATGCGGAGGAGTCGATCGTGGCGAAAATTGCGTTTGGGATGTTTGATTGGATCGATCGAGGTACCGGCTCACTACAAAGTCTTTATGCCGAGCGCCTCGACCTGATCGCTGCGGCTGACAAGGCGGGTTTCTGGGGATACCACCTAGCCGAGCACCACGCGACACCGCTGGGCATGGCGCCATCGCCCGCCGTGTTTCTATCCGCGGTCGCCCAGCGGACAACGCGGATTAGACTGGGCCCAATGGCGTTCTTATTACCTTTGTATGATCCGCTACGACTGATCGAAGAGGTCTGCATGCTGGACCACCTGAGTGGTGGACGTATCGAACTCGGGATCAGTCGAGGCGTCTCCCCCCACGAGTTGGCCTGTTTCGGCGTCGATGCGGCAGGCACACGCGCCATTTTTGATGAGGCGCTAACCGTCTTCAGAGCCGGCATGACCCAACAGGTGCTCTCTCATGAGGGCGAGTTTTTCCAGTATCACGACGTGCCGATGGCGATTCAGTCTCTCCAGAAACCCTATCCGCCCCTGTGGTATCCAACCCATAACCCGGACAGCGTCGAGTACGCCGCACGACACGGCTATCATTTCGCAAGCCTCGGCCCCATCGGACTGCTTAAAGAATTGACAGCACTCTACCGTAAAATCTGGACGGCACATCGTAACGAAGCGGACCGCATCAACGGGCATATCTCCGATCCCAAGCTCGCGGCCATGCGACAGATCTTTATCGCAGATACGGACGAGGAAGCGATGCGCGTGGGGCGTGCTGCCTATGACGCGTGGTTCAAATCCATTACCTGGCTCTGGCATCGACGCGGCGATCATGCCGTCGATCAGTTGTTCGACTGGGATGCTGGACTAGCGGCCGAAACGATTCTCGTGGGTTCGCCTGAAAAAATTCGTGAACAGATCACTCGATTGGTGGCTGAGAGTGGCATCAATTATGTAATCAGCGCGTTTGCTTGGGGCTCATTGACGCACGCGCAGAGTCGACGTTCACTCGACCTCTTTACGCGAGAGGTGATGCCTGCTGTAGTCTGAGCGGATCACAAAGGCTCAGCCGAGCGCGAGCTGGTGCCGTAAGAGATTCAATCCACTGATCACCGAAAATTCGCGGATGCGTTCCCGATCGCCCGGCAGTTGGATACGCTCTGCCGTGGCGCCATCGGCGGTCGCGAAACCGATAAACACCGTACCCGGTCGCATCCCTGGAATCCGCGTCGCGCTATCGATGGCCGTCGTCACGAATCCTACGTCAGCCCCGAGGAGGCGACGGACGGCTTCGGCAATCGCGGCGGTCGTATCCGCGTTAGCGAACGGGGCACGCGGCACGCCCAGAAGTCGCTCCTGTACAGCGCCATCAGCAATGACGATGCCGCCACGGAAGGTACCACTCGCATGAGGACTCATGCCGAGACGTTGACTGATGAGACCACCAGTGGCGGTTTCTGCCACCGCAAGTGTCCTGTTCTGGCGGGCGAGTCCGCTGAGAACCGTTGACTCCATCGTTTGGTCATCCATACCGAAAATGCAGTCACCCAGAATTTTCCGTACTTCAGTTTCCTCTCGCGCGATAATCGCATCGACAACTTCGGCACTATCGGCCTTCGCGGTGATTCGGACTTTAATACCTTCGATGCCACTGGCTTGAAAGGCTAGCGTGGCGTGCCCGGAGACATCAAGTCTCTCCATGTAATTTGCTAGCATTTCGGCCAGGCCCGATTCCGCGTGCCCCCAGGTACGCAATACGCGGCTCTTAATGACGGAGGTCACGCCAGAGCGCCGTTGAAGATCTGACAGGATGGTGCCCATCATCATTTCACGCATTTCACTGGGCACTCCCGGCACGGCGTAGATCACTTTCTCGCCAACAGGACACACCAAACCCGGCGCCGTACCCGGCATCTCCGCGATGGGTGTGGCGCCCTGCGGAACGTCAGCCTGGCGCAGATTGTTCTCAGGCATGCTGCGGCCACGGCCTTCAAACATCTGGCGGATTTTTGCACCGATGAGATCGTGACGGACGAGTGGCACGCCCATAACTTCTGCGATGGCCTCGCGGGTGATGTCATCTTGCGTCGGGCCAAGGCCGCCGCAGCAGATGACCGCATCACTTCGCGCGAGCGCGCGATGGATGCAGTCAATGATTCGACCCAGATTATCGCCGACCTTAACCTGGTAATACGAATCGATGCCGACAAGCGCAAGCTGCTCGCCGATCCAAGAAGAATTGGTGTCCGTTATTTGCCCAAGGAGCAGTTCGGTACCGATGGCAACAACTTCGCAGCGCATTTAAACCTCTCTAGTGGATGCATAGCCCCGACAGGGGGATGTCCATTTTTATGGGCCCAGCGTCCCCGCACAAGTATGCGGTGGCCAGGTCAGGTAACACAGTATCCATCGCCACCTCAGAACCTCACCCCACAGGCGTCGTCGTGGCGAAAGCGGGGCGCGTTTGTAGTTTATCCCACCAAGCGAACACACGCGGACGTGCAGACCGCATTTCACCTATCGGCATTCGAAACTCCAGCCAACCGAGGGCGCAGCCGACAGCGATGGTGCCAAGCGTCCGTGACTCGGCAAATTGGCTCACCTCCTGTTCGAGCAAATCCAGTCCCTGACGAATTTTAGTTGCCTGCCCGGCTTGCCAGGCATCGCTGCGCTGTGTTTCAGGACGCGTAAGCTGCTCGTAGCGAAGCAGAAGGCCTGCTTCGAGGATGCCATCCGCGATGTTTTCCAACCGCAGCACCTGCCAGCGTGCGTTACCCGTGGACGGCAACAACTGTGGCACGTTGGATTGCAACGCATCCAGATATTCGCAAATAAGGCTTGAGTCGAACAGCGTCAATCCCTCGTCGGTCACCAGTGTCGGAAGCTTCATCAAGGGGTTATCCCGCGCAAGATCAAGATTTGGCACCAGCGGATTGACGGCGGTCGGGATCAATCTGAGGCGCGGAAACAGTCCTTTTTCGTGGGCAGTGACCACGACTTTCCGGACATAGGGCGAAGAAGGCGAGTAGTAAAGCTTCATGGCACGTCGTTCCTCAGGCGGCTCGGAGTGGGAAGCCTAACGGAGCACCCGACTTTTCGCGATGGCCTCCGGCGCCGTACCGATCAATGACGCCTGAGGGCCGACAAAACCATCATCGGCTAAACGATTCGTGTGCGGGTCCGCTAGCCGCAGGCTCTCGCGCCGCCTGGGGGACGAGATTTCGGCGATCGCGTGGGAGCTTATCAACCAGGCAACCGCCGAACCGCGTCGCCAATCGCCCCTGACGACCGCAAGGGACGACGATTAGCCAGTAATAGCCAGAATACCGCCTCCGCGTCCGCTCGAGCAGTCGGCTGGGGCTGCCCTATCGCGCGGGTGCGTGGTAGGGTTCGCGGCAGAACCAATCTGCCCGGAAGGCCATGAACGCACAACGGATCTTTGATCGAGCCCGCGCCGACACGCAACCACCGCTTTGCTATCCGCCTTATACCTCAACCGCAAAACGGGCACCGCTGGAGCCCTTGATCCCTATCCCACCTACCGCACTGGAGCTAGGATCCCCGCTCGTGCCCCTGCACACCTGTCCGGCGCTGTGTGATCTCACGCAGGCGGGGAGGGCACCGCCACTCGGCGAACGCATCATCGTGAGCGGTCACGTGACGGACGAAGACGGAAAACCGCTCGTCGGCGTACTTATTGAGCTTTGGCAGGCAAATGCCGCGGGGCGTTACAAGCATCTTCACGACACGCACGATGCCCCAATCGATCCACACTTTGAAGGCTCAGGAGCGGTGGTGACCGACGCGGACGGCGCATATCGCTTCATCACCATCAAGCCTGGAGCCTATCCTTGGCGGAATCACCCGAATGCGTGGCGCCCAGCTCACCTACATTTTTCCGTATTCGGTGCGTGTCTTTTGACGCGCTTAGTCACCCAAATGTACTTCCCCGGGGATCCCTTACTGGCGCACGATCCGATTTTCATGAGCATCGCGAATCGGGCAGCACGAGAACGTCTGGTAGCACCGCTTGACTGGAGCCTCACCGTACCTGAATTTGGACTCGGTTATCGGTTTGATATCGTGTTGGGAGGGCGGTCGGGCACGCCGGGAGAACAGGCATGAGAATGCCGGTAACTGCCGCTCAGACGGTCGGCCCATTCTTTTCAATCGGGCTAAATGGGCGCCTAGCACCACCGCCCAGACCTCCACAGCCGCTAATGACAGGTTGTATTCGAGACGGCGATGGCGCACCCGTGCGGGATGCTGTGCTCGAAGTCTGGACACTGGCAAATCCCCACGCGGTGCACTTTCAGCGAACAGCGACAAATGACGGTGGTGTTTTTGCCTGGGCACTGGGTGAGGACTCCACAGCGCTCCTCGAACTGACCGGCTGCTGGACCGTATTACTGTTCCTGCGCGGTTTACTCCGTCCGTTGCTGACGCGGGTGTATCTGCCTTCGCACCTGCCGCCGGCACACGATCTGGTCTGGAGCCGTATCCCCTTAGCGCGACGTGCCACGCTCATTGCACAAGAGATCCCGAGCGCAGTACCTGCCTATCGTTGGGATATTCATCTCCAAAGCACGCTGGACGGTAGCGCGGAAACGGCCTTCTTCGATTGCGCTTCGGCTGAGTAACCGCGGTGGAACTCTACGACAGCTTGTTCTCCACGCCGGCGATGACGGAATGTTTGTCCGCGCGGCGCTTTTTTCATCATCTGCTGGCGTATGAAGCGGCCTGGGCGGAGGCGACAGCGGCGCACGGGCTTATTCCACAGACGGCGGCGCAGGCGATCGTCCGATCCTGCCAAAAACCTGATTTTGACTGGGAAGCGCTCACCGCCGGTGCACGGCTGAGTGGCAATCTTGCGCTCCCTTTTGTGCAGGCATTGACGGCAGACGTCGCGGCGAAGACCCCCGCAGCGGCGGCATACGTGCATTGGGGCGCCACCAGTCAGGATCTGCTCGACACCGCCTTGATGCTGCAGCTGCGGGAGGCCTTGGCACTCATTGATGACGACGCACGGTCGCTCATCGAAGTACTCAGGCGCCTGTGCAGGCAATATCGCGACACGCCCATGATAGCGCGCACCCTGCTGCAGCAAGCCCAGCCGACCACGTTTGGGCTGAAGTTGGCGGGCTGGTTGGTGGCACTTCACGGGGCTCAGGGACACTTGAAGGCACTATCAAAAACGAGCCTCGCCCTGCAGTTCGGCGGCGCCAGTGGGACGCTTTCGGCATTGGGGAAAGCAGGTTTGGGCGTCAATGAAACTCTGGCGGGTCGGCTCGATCTAACGGTGCCTACACTGCCCTGGCACGCCCACCGTCAGCGCATCGTCCAGATAGGGGCAGGACTCGGTCTGCTGATGGGTACGCTCGGTAAGATTGCCTGTGATCTCTCGCTCATGGGACAAACCGAGATCGCCGAAGCGAGTGAGCCTTGGCAACCGGGACGCGGGGGCTCCTCCGCGATGCCCCACAAGCGTAATCCGGTCGGCTGTGGCACCGTCCTCGCGGCGGCCATGCGCGCGCCAGGCTTGGTCGGGACGCTCTTTTCGTGTCTTGTGCAGGCGCATGAGAGAGGACTCGGCGGATGGCATGCCGAATGGGAGACGCTTCCTGAGCTGTGCAGACTAAGCGCAGGCGCGGTGGCGCACCTGCTGGAGATCTGCACAGGTCTCCAAGTGGATACCGCGCGGATGCAGGAAATTCTTGCCCGGGCCGGTGGGCTCGATGCCGCTGCCGCGCTGGCGACGGCACTTGCCCCCGTCCTAGGCGGCCGTGAAATCGCCCACGAACGGGTAACCGGCTTGTGTGCCAACGCCCGTGCTACGGGCCGAAGTGTCCGGGACTGTCTCCTGGCGGAGAGTGATCTGCGTCAAATGATCTCCGCGCCTGAACTGGCAAGAATTTTTGATACTTCTCGTGAGCTGGAGATGGCCGGGGTGCTCATTGATCGCGCACTCAGGGCTACCGACGAGGTTTTGCTGCCGTGAGAACAGAAGTGGCCATCGTAGGAGGAGGACCCGCAGGCCTACTGCTCGCACACCTGCTCCACCAGGCGGGGGTTGCCACTGTTGTTCTCGAACAGCGTAGCCGCGAAGCGGTAGAGCACACGATCCGCGCAGGGGTGTTGGAACAAGGCACGGTAGATCTCCTTGGCGCCACCGGACTCGGTGAGCGGCTCTCCCGTGATGGTGTCGTTCATCACGGCATCGAACTGCGATTTGGCGGGCGTGGGCACCGGATCCCCTTGAGCGAACTTACCGGCGGTCGCGCTATCACCCTGTATCCGCAGCATGAAGTACTCCGCGATCTTATCAGCGCAAGATTGGTGGCAGGGGGCCCGCTGCTTTTCGGCGCCCGCGTCACGCACCTGGACAACAGCCCAGGCAGACTACCCCGCTTGCGTTATGAACAGCAGGGGATCGAGACCACGCTTAACTGCGATTTTGTGGTGGGCTGTGACGGGTTCCACAGCATTGTACGCAGCGCTATCCCCCAGCGGCGAGAGTTCCAGACCACCTATCCATTTGCCTGGTATGGCATCCTGCAGGAAGGTCCCCCGCTCGCGCCGGAGCTCATTTATACCCATCACGCACGCGGCTTTGCCCTGGCGAGTACCCGGACACCAAGCTTGCAGCGCCTCTATTTGCAATGCCCCCCTGACACCCAGTCTGAAGATTGGTCGGACGCGCACATCAGGCACGAACTTGGGCTGCGACTCGCCACAGCGGATGGTGCGCCAATCACCTGTTGTGGAAAAATCATCCAGAAAGATGTGGTCGCGATGCGGAGCTTTGTATGCGAGACCATGCGGCATGGACGCCTGCTGCTCGCGGGGGACGCGGCTCATATCGTCCCACCGACCGGTGCTAAGGGGATGAATCTCGCCCTTAACGATATTCGTTTACTGGCGCCGGCCTTGGTCAGCGCGGTACGTCATGGGGATGACCAGCTGCTGCAGCAGTACCCAGCAGATTCGCTGGTTCGGATATGGCGCGCGCAACGCTTTTCGGGGTGGATGACCCGTCTGCTCCATCAGATGGAGGATGCCGATCCCTACCAGCAGCGCCTTCAACAAACTGAGCTTGAACGCCTCGTCAGCAGCCGAGCGGCCGCGTTGGCGCTGGCTGAGGAATATGTCGGTTAAGCAGACGATGCCGAATTTTGCGCAAATCGTCTTTCTTGTTGCGAACAAGTAAATACTCGGAAGATAATAGGGGATGGACATCTTTGCTCGCCCTATCGCTATTCGCCGTACCCAAGCGGAGCGCTCCGCATTGTCCGATGTGCGGATGGTGGATGCCGCGATTGGTCTGATGGCGAGTCGTGGTATTAGCGGGATGACGCTCAAAGAAGTGGGCGAACTCGCGGGTTATAGCCGGGCCATGGCCGGTTGGCGCTTTGGCACGAAGGCGAATCTCTGTGCCTTCATAATCAGGACCGTAGGAGACGAATGGCTACGCGCACTCAATGAGGCGGTCCGCAACAAGCACGGATTAGCGGCGATTCATGCGGCGACAGACGCGCATTCGCGATTCGTGCACGATGGCGCGGAACGCATCCGCGTGTTCTACATGTTGTGGTTTCACTCCACGGGCCCAGATCCCGAACTCAAACAAGTCATTGTCAAAGTCCACGAGCGACGCCAGCGGGATGTCGAAGCATGGATTGAACAGGGGATTTCAGCGGGCGCTGTGCGTGAAGATGCTGAGGTGAAAACCGTGGCGGCGCAGTTTTGCGCAACGATCATCGGGATAGTCTATCAATGGCTCGTCGAGCCGACCGCCCAGCACCAAATCCACGATTTACATCAAGGTCTCAAACAGCAGATGTCGCGGGCACTCGCCCGCGACATAACGGACGCCAAGCGTCCGCAACAGGAGCAGGAATAATGAGCATTCGCGCAGAAGACATTCATTCGTCGGTGGAATCCGCCTCGACGACGCCTCCCTTACGTTTTGTCACGGCCGCTTCGCTCTTCGACGGGCACGACGCGGCGATTAACGTTATGCGACGGCTGATCCAGGGCGCGGGCGCGGAGGTGATTCACTTGGGACACAACCGGAGTGTGTCTGATGTGGTCCGGGCAGCCATTCAAGAGGATGCCGACGCCATTGCCATCAGCTCTTACCAGGGCGGGCACAACGAGTATTTCAAGTACATGGTGGATATGTTACGGGAAGCCGGCGCAGGTCATGTGCGGGTTTTCGGGGGCGGCGGTGGCACCATCACACCGGAAGAAATTGCCGATCTCCAAGCTTATGGGGTCGAACGTATCTATCACCCCAACGACGGGATGACCATGGGCCTGCAGGGCATGATCGATGATCTCGTCGGGCGTGCACTCACGGCACGTAAGCACTCAACCCTACCGGTCAAAATAGACCGCTACGATTTTCTGTCGGTTGCGCAGACCTTATCCGCCCTTGAAGATAATGCCCTGCCGGAAGCGACGCTCGAAAAGCTTCGGCGGGAATGGCGTATGGCCGGTGCCAAGGTGCCGGTGATCGGCATCACGGGGACGGGCGGGGCGGGTAAAAGCTCGGTGACGGATGAAATCCTGTCCCGTTTCATGCAGTACTTCCCGGAGATGCGCATCGCCGTACTCGCGGTCGATCCGACCCGTCGCCGAACGGGAGGCGCGCTGCTCGGCGATCGGATCCGGATGAATAGCCTGCGCCACGAACGGATTTTCATGCGTTCCATGGCCACGCGGCGACAGCACCTGTCCACCAGTGCCATGCTCGGTGACGCTGTCGCGTTTCTCAAGTCGCTGCAATTTGATTTGGTGATGGTGGAGACAGCCGGCATCGGACAAAGCGACTCCGAAATAGTCGACCTCGTGGATTTGCCGGTGTATGTCATGACGAGCGAATACGGTGCGGCCAGCCAGCTCGAAAAAATTGACATGCTCGATTTTGCCGCGGTCATCGTCCTCAACAAATTCGACAAACGCGGCGCGGAAGATGCCTTGCGCGATGTCCGTAAGCAATGGCGCCGAAACCATCAGGCCTTCACCGCAAAAGATGAAGAAGTGCCTGTTTTCCCTACAATCGCTAGTCAATTCAACGATCCCGGTCTGACCTGGATGTTCGTTAACCTGTGTCAAGAACTGGTAGCCAAATTAGGACTCGACACTACCCAGTGGGTCCCCACGCTGGATGTCGCGCTCAAAGAGCCTCGCGCGACCGTGCTCATTCCGGGCCAAAAAAACCGTTATCTCGCCGAAATTGCGGAGCAGGGGCGGGCAATTAACGCTGGCATTGAAGGGGCTGCGGCCGAAGCCAATCTGGCCCAGCATTGTTACGAGGCACTCCGCGCTCTCGGCGATGCGTCCCTACCGACCGCGGGCGAGCCGTATACGGAAATCCGACTTGACGAGGGCAATGCGACGCTAGGCGCTTTGCGCCGCCGCTATAACCAGGCGCTGACAGAGTTGGGGGGAGACGGCCTGGACGTTCTGCGCCACTGGTCGGCGCGGATCACGAGTATCACGCAGGAAAAATATACTTATCAGGTCCGAGACAAAATAGTCGAGGGCGATAATTATCGAGAGACCCTCAGTCACCAAAAAGTGCCGAAGATTGCGCCACCCAAGTTTGATGGTTGGGGTGATCGCGTGCGCTTCGGGATGAAAGAAAATCTGCCGGGTAGTTATCCCTATACTGCCGGCGTCTACCCCTATCGTCGGGCGGGTGAAGATCCGACCCGGATGTTTGCGGGAGAGGGCACGCCGGAGCGGACCAATCGTCGTTTTCACTACGTGTCGGCCGGACAACCAGCACATCGGTTATCAACTGCATTCGACTCGGTGACGCTCTATGGAGAAGATCCACACGAGCGACCAGATATCTATGGCAAAGTCGGTAATTCCGGCGTTTCGATTGCGACGGTCGATGATGCGAAGCGGCTCTACTCAGGATTCGATTTGTGTGCGCCGACCACTTCCGTATCGATGACGATCAACGGACCGGCACCTATCGTGCTGGGTTTTTTCATGAACGCCGCCATTGATCAGCAGGTAGAAAAGCATTTGCGGGCTACTGGACAGTGGGAAGCGGCGCAGCCCCGGATAGCCGCCTTGTTCAAAGATCGGCCACGGCCGCAGTATCGAGACGAGATCCCCGAAGGGAATACCGGGTTAGGTATTGGGCTACTCGGCGTTTCTGGTGAGCAGGTAGTCGATGCCGAGACCTACGCGCGAATCAAGGCACACACCTTGGCGAATGTACGGGGCACAGTCCAAGCCGATATTCTGAAGGAAGATCAGGCACAGAATACCTGCATTTTCTCCACTGAATTCGCACTCAAGATGATGGGAGACGTACAGGCCTATTTTGTCGATCACAACGTACGGAATTTCTACAGCATTTCGATCAGCGGCTATCACATTGCCGAGGCGGGTGCGAATCCGATTTCTCAGCTTGCCTTTACTTTATCCAACGGCTTCACCATCGTGGAGTACTATTTGGCCAGAGGCATGAAAATAGATGACTTTGCGCCGAATCTGTCGTTCTTTTTCAGCAACGGGATGGATCCCGAGTACTCGGTGATTGGCCGTGTCGCGCGCCGTATCTGGGCACGCGCCATGCGAGACCGTTATGGGGCGAGCTCACGCAGCCAAATGATGAAATACCACATCCAGACATCAGGTCGCAGCCTGCACGCGCAAGAGATCAGTTTCAATGATATTCGCACTACGCTCCAGGCGTTGTATGCGTTGTTTGATAACTGCAACAGTCTGCACACGAATGCCTATGACGAGGCTATCACCACGCCGACCGAAGAATCGGTGCGGCGCGCAGTCGCCATCCAGCTGATTATTAACCGCGAACTGGGCCTTAATTTCTGTGAAAACCCCTGGCAGGGCTCGTTCATCATCAATGAGATGACCGATTTGGTAGAAGAAGCGGTCTATCAGGAGTTTGAAAGAATTTCAGAGCGTGGTGGCGTGCTGGGCGCGATGGATACCATGTATCAGCGCGGCAAAATCCAGGACGAGAGCCTCTACTATGAGAGTCTCAAACACGATGGTCGTCTCCCGCTGATCGGGGTGAATACTTACCTGCCCAAGAAAGGGCATGAAGATCAGGTCACGACGATTGAGTTGATGCGCTCGACGGAAGCGGAGAAGCAGGAACAAATTACGGCCGTGCATGCGTTTCAGGCACAGCACGCGGCTGCACGTCCCGCACAACTTTTACATCTGCAGGAAGTAGCGCGCCGCCGCGGTAATGTGTTCGAGGCGCTGATGGATGCGGTGAAGGTCGCGTCGCTCGGACAAATATCCGGAGCACTCTATGACGTCGGGGGCGAGTATCGACGCAATATGTAACAAATCGAGAAAGAGAGACCCGATACGCTCATGCAAAAAGCCTTCGCCGATGCGGCTGGAGTCATTCATCCACCGGCGATGATTGCGCCTCGGATCGTTTGCCTCGTCCCCAGTATCACGGAGCTATTGTGTGATCTCGGACTGTCGCCGGCGCTGGTTGGGCGGACCGGTTTCTGCATACATCCCAAAGAAGTGCTCCGCAAGGTCCCCAAAGTAGGGGGTACGAAGGATGTCGATTTGGACAAGGTGCGTGCACTCGCGCCGTCGCATGTCATCGTTAATGTCGATGAAAATCGGCAGGAAACCGCGATTGCGCTGGCTGAATTCGTACCCCACGTGGTGGTGACCCATCCGCTGTCGCCAACGGATAATCTGGACCTGTTCCGGCTGATAGGTCACCTCTTTGGCGTCGCGGCGGAGGCAGAGCGTCTGTGCGCCGAATTGGAATCGGTACTGGAAGTGCCCAAAGACGCTCTGCCGCACCGTCGAGTGCTTTATTTGATTTGGAAGGATCCCTGGATGACGGTCAGTCGCGACACTTACATTTCGCGCATGCTGGCGCACGTAAATTGGTGGACAGAGCCGGTCGAGGCTGCGCTACGTTATCCTCAGGTCGAGTTGCCGAGAATAGCGCAAGGGATCGACGAGATACTCCTCAGTAGTGAGCCTTATCCTTTCCAGGCACGACACGTGGCCGATATTCAGGCGCTTTGCGGCACCGACCGCGTGCGCCTGATCGATGGTGAGATGGTCTCTTGGTACGGATCGCGCGCGATTCAGGGACTCCGCTATCTAGACGCTTTTAGGCAGGATGCGGAAGAAACACGGACATGAATGTCGATGGGCCGGTGAAATCTCCGTGTGTAGCGGTTTGCCAGATTAATCGTGCCACGGGTATCTGTACGGGTTGCAGACGGACGTTGTCGGAGATCGCGAACTGGCTACAGCTTTCAGACGATGAGCGTCGTGTCATTATGGACGACTTACCCAACCGAAAATCCGCCGGTCATGAAAACCGGCATCCCTAGCCGCGATAGACCCTAACCAACGAGAGAATGTATGAATCTGCAAGATCTGACTTTTGCGGTCGCAAACAACGTCGCGACCATTACCCTGAACCGGCCCGATGAGGCCAATGCTCTCAGTCTGCGCATGGCGCAGGATCTCCATGAGGTCGCAACGCATTGCGATTCAAACCCTGCCATCCGAGCGGTGATCCTCACCGCCACGGGCAAAATGTTCTGTGCAGGTGGTGACGTTCTCAGCTTCGCGCGAGCCGGGGACGGCGTCAATGAACTCATGCGCAGCATGACCACTTATTTGCACGCCGCGATCGCGCGATTCCAACGGATGAATCCGCCTCTCATCATCGCCGTGAATGGGACTGCCGCAGGGGCAGGGCTGTCGATCATGTTGACGGGAGACATCGTACTCGCCGCGAGCTCTGCCAAATTCACCATGGCTTACACCGGCATTGGGGTCTCGCCTGATGGCAGCAGTAGTTTTTTCCTCCCTCGTCTGGTCGGGACCTTGAAGGCAAAGGAGATGATGCTGCTCAATCCCCGTTATGACGCAGCCCAGGCACTTGCACTCGGGTTAGTCACCGAGGTCGTTGCCGATGATCAGCTGATGACAAGAGCGCAGGCCATGGCCGCTCAGCTTGCGGTTGGCCCCACCATGGCCTACGGCGAAGTGAAGCGACTGCTGACCGACAGCTTCAATTCATCGCTGGAAACTCAGATGGAATACGAGACCCGCGCGATTGCCGGGCTTACGCGGTACACCCGTGACGCGCGCGAAGGCATCGCGGCGTTTAGTCAAAAACGCAAACCTGAATTTCACGGGAGTTAAGTCATGCGCGCCGTTGTACTTCACGAAATTGGCAAACCAGAAAATGTCCGTATAGAAGAGGTTCCTACCCCTAACCCAGCCGCGGGTGAGGTGAGGGTCTGTCTAGAAGCTTCTGCTTTGAACCGACGAGATGTCTGGATTACGGTCGGGGCATATCCGCGCATCAAGCTCCCCTCCATCAGTGGCTCTGACGGCGCGGGTCTCATAGACGCCGTCGGTGAAGGTGTGGATCCCGCCCTTATCGGTCGAGAAGTGGTGATCTACCCCGCCCGTGATTGGGGTGACGATCCCCGTTGTGGTGGGCCCAATTTCCGGGTGCTTGGTATGCCGGACCAAGGAACTTTCGCAGAATTCATCTGCGCTCCGTTTACCAATGTAGTGGCAAAGCCCGCGCATTTGTCCTGGGTACAGGCCGCAGCCTTCCCCCTTGCGGGACTTACCGCGTGGCGCGCACTGGTAACCCACGGGGAAGTTCAGCGCGGTCAAAAAGTGTTGGTTACCGGTATAGGGGGCGGGGCCGCTGGATTTGCGTTGTTGTGGGCGCGTTTCCATGGAGCGGACGTTTACGTGACCAGTGGTAGTGAAGAGAAACTTACCGCTGCACGCGCTCTGGGTGCTAAAGGCGGCGTGAACTATCACACGCCTGGCTGGGACAAAATACTTCGCGAGATGTCGGGGGGGATTGATATTGTCATCGACAGCGCGGGGGGGAGTGTCGTTAATCAGGCTTTAAATACACTCAATAATGGCGGGCGTTTCATCTTCTTCGGCGCCACTCTGGGTAATCCTCAGGACGGACTGGAGATGGCAAAATTGTTCTTCCGCCAGGTGCGCGTCCAAGGCACAACGATGGGTCGACCGGAGGAATTTGCGGCGATGGTGGAGTTCATCAATCGACATCGGATTGAACCAGTAATCGATCAGACCTTCAAATTAGAGGCAGCCGCCGCAGCCTACCAACGGATGTTCGCCTCAGAGCAGATGGGTAAACTAGTCCTGCTAAACCGGGTATAGCTCCGCATGTGGAGTGCTGGCGCCGAAGGGAAAGAAGCGGTTGGTTAGCCAACGGCTTCCGGATCTTCGCCCTTCTTTGGATCCCCGGTCGACGTCATTTTTTAGCCGGCACAGTAAATCCGCGCAAGCACATCGTTGAATTCCATCCCGGACACTGACCGGGATGGAATACCGAAGAATATTTTGTTTTACCTTGAAATAATGCGGGCGCGACACCTCTCGCGCCCGCGAATCGCGCCGCCATGACGCAGATCGATCACGGGCTTTCAGGTGATCGGCCAGTCGGCAGCGTAGCCTGCTAGGCTCAAGGCTTTTGTGAAACCTGTCTCAGTCGCTCATGCGACTCCTGCAAACGCGCGCCCAATACCGCACTGATATTCCTAAAGATCGACCGCTCAATGCTCGGGTATAAGCGTAGTCCTTTTTGGGTCTTGGCGGCCTCTAACCGGACTGCAGTGACAGCCGTCTTCGCCACGATCGTCGCTGTGCGGGGCGCGCCTTGCACACTGAAACCAACTTCACCAAAAAGCTCGCCCGCATGACCTTCCGCGATGACCATATCGGCGTCACCCTGCCGAATACTGACAGAGACGTCTCCTTTGACAATAACGTACATGCCGGCTGAGGACTCGCCCTCAGTAATCATGACCTGCCCAGGCGTGAAGGAGGTGACCTCCGACAACAAGATCAACTTCTTGACCTGATAGCTGCTCATATTGACAAACAGTGGGCAGGTTTTTAGCACGTTGGCATCAATCTCCAGCGCAAGAATATCCCAGACCGTCGCCAGACGAACGTGTTTCAACAGGATAGGCATCAGCAGCAGATCACAAATCGCCGCATAAATCATGGTGCCCGCGGCCAACAAGCCGAACTCGGCGATGATCTTGAATTGAGATAACCCGAAGACCGCAAAGCCCAGCGCAAGCGCGACCGCGGTAGTCAAAATAGGTATCGATTCTCCCCGGATGGTCGCGCGAACTGCGGCCCGCTCATCAACGCGCGTCCGGCTCTCCTTGCCGAAGCGAGTAAGAAGATGAATCGTGTCATCCACTGCGAGACCGATGGCGATCGCGGCGACCATCGCGGTGCCGGGATTGAGTGGGACCCCCAACGCACCCATGACGCCGAAATTGAGGAGAATCGGAATGACTGTCGGGACGAGCGCGACAACACCGGCGAGCCAGGAGGTATAGAGAATGCTGAAAAGCAGAAATATCACGCCCAGAATCATCTCAAGCGACTGGATCTCATTACTAATCAACGATTCGGCGGCGCGATTAATCATCAGATTTTTACCGGCAAAAGCGAACGTTGCCCGATGTCCCACTACCGCCGGCATTTCCGTCTCAAGTTTGTCGATAGCCTCATTCAATCTGCTTGAATCGGTGACGTTATGTCGAACTGATATCTGTGCGTCCGAAAAATCTTCCGTGACCATGGCTTGCAGCTCACTGCGCGGCATCGTCGAGAGATAAAGGTCGTAGTCTGCCTGGGTTTGAGGGATCTTGAAGAACGCTTTATCACCCTTATGCATTTCTTGATGCATCAAGGACATCAAGTCCGCCAGAGACAACGTCTTGTCATACAGCTTCTGACTGTCTAGAAGACGCTGCGCATCCGCAATCACCGCAAGTCCTTCCACCGTCTTGAACCAATGGGGCTCCTTAGCATGCAAAGTCAAACTGAAACTCTGCAGCCCCGCCAAATCATTGTGCACTTTCTGCGCATCGACAACGAAAGAATGGTTCGAACTAAAATATCCCATGGGGTCGTTATTTCCCTTCAGATCCTTGATCTGAAGGCCAATACCTGCGACCACCAACACGATGACGGTTAGGACCAGTACCGGACGACGCTCCGTCAATTTTTCGACCGTCCTCACCACGACACCGATCAACCCATCGGGCATTCCCTCTTCCTGACTCTTTAGCGGATTTTTCTTCGGTCCGAAGACACGGAGCATCATAGGCATCGCAAAAACAGTGACAAAAAAATTGGCTAACATCGCCACCGATGCCGCGATAGAAAATTCCCGAATCAACGGAATATCCGTCGGAATATTGGAAGCGAAACCGAGAATATTAGTGCCCGAGGTAATCAGGATGGGGACACCCGCATGGTGCGCCATATAGGCGACCGCACGATCTTTATAGTTAGGTACGCCTGTCTCTAGGCCTTCCAGATAAGTGGACGTCATGTGCACGTCCTCGACCGATCCCACCACAATAATCAAGGCCGGCAGGATGGCTGTCAGTAATGTAATCGGGATCCCCACCGCCGCCATAAAACCAAAGGTCCACAGAACGGTCAACGCTGCTGTGATGAGCGGAATGGGCGTGATGCCTGGCGAGCGCAGCAGGACGGTGACCGTCAGTAGCAGTACGAGTACTGATAGTGGCACCATTTTGGTCATGTCGGTTTTCAAGCCACCATCTATCTCGAAATTCAGACGTGGCCAACCGAGCTGAAATACAACGTCAAATTTTTCGCGCAGTGGCGCGATTTTTTCTTCAATGACGTGATAGACCTTTAGTTCACCATCAGGATCGTCCGCCTTGACGCTATAGCCGATCGTCAAGGCCGTCGCTAACCCGTCAGTCGACAGGTAGTTTCCGCGAATCAATGGGCTGTATTTTGCATCATCCCGGATGGTCGCGATCCCTTCCGGCGTGGTGGGGACGATATCGACGAGCGGTCCTGCATCGACGTAATTGCCCTTGTCGCGGATATTTGTCGCCGACAATACGCTTTTGGCCGAAATAATTCCCGGGGTATCCAGTAGAGCGTTGGTCGTGTCCTGGATCGCTTTTAGATTCCCAGTCGTCCATAAATTTTTTGCGCGAAGATAGACGAACACGGATTGTTCTGTGCCGAAATTTTTCTCCATTTGACGAATTGCCGGCCTACCCGGATCGTCAGCGCCGACTAGACGTTCGTCACTCCGATCAATGCTCAAGTGAGGTAGCTGAAAAGCGGCTAGCGCACTGACGATAAGGAGCAGCGCCAGCATGCCAAATCTTCCGGCGCGCCCGACAGTAAAAATTTTCTCCATCATGTGCCGCACCCTTACTTATTTTTCCAGTGAGAATCAAGCGCTGCTTTCGGGTAATTAGCTACCTAAAGATCTTCATTACTTAAGTAGCGCCGTCCCAACTAAATTCAGTGAATCAAACCGCCGACTTCCGTTTCCCTAATCAAGGCCTAGCCAAGGAGGTTTTGGTTGAAGGCTTTACGCCGACACTCATATCTGCCGCGACTGACATCTTGACGATGCGATCCGGTTTTGCCGGAGGCTCGCCTGGTTCTATTTTGTCGACGAATTCCATGCCTTCGACGACCTGCCCGAAAACCGTATATTGCCCGGTCAGAAAGCTGCAACCATCATCCGTAAAGCAAATAAAAAATTGCGAATTGGCGCTATCCGGACTACTGGTTCGCGCAGCCCCCAACGTGCCCCGTTTATAAGGATAGTTGGTGAACTCGGCCTTCAGGTCTGGCTTGTCACTCCCACCGGTTCCCGTCCCGGTCGGATCTCCGGTCTGTGCCATGAAACCCGGGATGACGCGATGAAAAAGAATGCCGTCGTAGAAATGCTTGCGGACGAGCTCCTTTATACGGGCGACATGACCGGGGGCTCGTGCAGGAAGAAGTTCAATGTTCACCCGTCCGCCATTCGACAATTCCATGACCAGGGTATCTTCAGGGGAAGCTGCATAGGCAAGCGCGGACGTCGCTAACAAACCCGTCGCTAAAATCTTAAGGCCTTTTGACATGGGGATATTTCCATAGGGGTGAATAAACAAGAGCGGTCAACGCGCAGGACTTTCTGCGGCTTGATTGCGTATTCTACAAGTCATCACAGGGGCTAGCTAGCCAGGCTTTTTGGGGGGTGGAAAATTCGTTAAAAGAGGCGCGTGTGTGCTCCGAAGATCTCGGCGCCGCGATGAAATAATGGGCAGTTCTGACCTTTCCTCCTAGCTAATTGCAAGGGGACGTCTTCCATGGCGAGCGGGGAGGTTGGCCCCGATCGTCCAAGAGGCTCGGCTGAGCCGGTTTGTCTCGGTGCGGAAACGTCACCGCGCTGCACCCCAACGTGTCTTGGGAGCCGCAAACTCAGCGTCCGGTGGGCCTAGCCAGAGGTAAGTTTTGCGCGCCGCTTGTCAACGGGTGCATAAGCGTGGTGAGACGCCGTATTCGAGATCGCCGACGCCAAACAGGCGCGGGTAAGCGAAAGTCAATCGACAAGCATCTGTCTGA
Organism: uncultured Pseudomonadota bacterium; assembly: GCA_903825645.1. Taxonomy (GTDB): domain Bacteria; phylum Pseudomonadota; class Gammaproteobacteria; genus CAIKBL01. The sequence continues at coordinate 170,024 of CAIKBL010000051.1, forward strand.
TCGCCCACAGTTCCGCCGGATGGACCCAGATTGGCGTTGCGTGGGATAACCGGCGTAACATCAGCTCTGCTCCATAGAAACTGAGAAAAGAGCGCGCCATGCGATTGGTTGTTTTCAAAGAATCAGACGAGAAGGCCCGGATTGGCGAACTGGCGAGCGATGGGAACACTGTTTTTCCGCTGGATATTCATGGCGAGATCGAGTCCGAGGGAATTTTGGTAGCGCTCGATGAGGCCGGCGCTGAAAGAAGGCTCGTGCGGACGACCGAGGAGACCAGCCTAGATCAAGTGACGTTGCTCGCGCCGATTCCAAGGCCGCGGCGCAATATATTCTGTGTCGGGAAAAACTATCACGCGCACGTAAAGGAAATGGCCCGCAGCGGGTATGACACCAGTGTTACCGCAGAAGCACCTCCGGAGTGCCCGATTATTTTTTCAAAACTGCCAGAGTCCGTTATCGGCTCAGGGCAGCCCATCGTCCAAGACGCGTCAGTGTCAGTGGAAACGGACTACGAAGCGGAGCTTGCCATCATCATCGGCCGCGGTGGCTGCAATATTGCTAAAGCGCATGCGCTGGAACATATCTGGGGCTATACGGCTATCAATGACGTGACCGCTCGTGACGTCCAAAAAAGACACAAACAATGGTTGCTCGGCAAGTCTCTGGACACGTTTTGTCCAATGGGTCCGTATTTCGTGACCAGCGATTCTCTTGATATCACCGACGCCCGCATCAGTTGCTGGGTTAACGGAGAGCTCAGGCAGCGTGCAAGCACGGCGCAGATGATTTTTGATGTCGCCACGCTAATCGCGACCATTTCGAATGGCATCACCCTGCTGCCAGGTGACATTATCGCGACGGGCACGCCCTCAGGCGTAGGCGCTGGGTTTCATCCACCCCGCTGGCTCGTGCCGGGAGATACGGTCAAGATTGAGATCTCCGGCATCGGTATTCTCGAGAATACCGTGAGCGCACGTAGCTGAAATTCACCTGGGCTCCACATCGGCATAACAGAAAACATTCAATATTCTTCGCGCAGTAGCGTCGACGACGCTCAACTGCGCTCGACGAGGTATTGGGGTTGAAGCACAATGTCGCCTGTTCCCTTTTGGTTCGGAGTAGAAGATGAAGCTCTCGGAGATCATGCGTACCAATGGCTCCTGCAGGAATTACAAGCCAGATCCCGTATCCGACGCGGTACTGGCCCGGGTGCTTGACGCGGCGCGCTGGGGACCGACGGGCGGTAACCGGCAACCGGTGAGCTTTGTGGTAGTCAGGAATAAGGCGGTAAAGGAAGCGCTGCGGGATCTCTATCTGCCTATCTGGGGACCTTATTATGCGGCCGCGAAGGAGGGCACTTTACGCATCGGCGCCAAATCGTCGCTTCTCGATAATGCGGATCTCTTCGCGAGGAACATGGCCGATATTCCGGTCCTGCTGGTGGTCTGCGCGCGCCTCGCGGATGTTCACCCGACAGACAACCGATTGGGTCGGCTCAGCATCGTCGGAGGGGCTTCCGTTTATCCCGCCGTGCAGAACGTTCTGCTCGCCGCACGGGAAGAAGGCCTAGGAACTGCTTTGACCACGTTGTTGTGTGAACAGGAACCACAAGTGAAGCAACTGCTCGGTATTCCGGAAGAGGTGTCGACAGCGGCGATGGTGACTATCGGTTGGCCGACCAAAGCTTTCCCAAAAAAATTGACCCGTCGCCCGCTGTCTGAAATGGCTTTTTCAGAGCGCTATGGTGCAATGCTTCCGGGGGCAGATGATATTAATGTCGGATAAGCAACCTGCCTTAAAGACACATTAACGGCGAGCCATGTCCTCCGAACGCGGAGATCACGAGTTCGCAGCCGATCAGGTGCGCCATTTCTCGCAAATGGAATTGGCGTCTTAGCCAGAAGAGGTTTTCGTGAGGAAAGCCAAGAATCGTGCTTGGCACACCCCGATCTGGTGAGCGTGCCAAATTGTGACGATTCGCGACGAAGGCGACAGAACAAGCGGCCAAGCGCGTGGCCCTTGGTATTTTTGGTCAGTTCGTGGCATCTCGTCGCTACGAGAGACACCTATCGCGTGCAAGCAGGGCATGTCATCGACGGCTTGCTGCCAACGGCAGGGACGCTTTCCATGGCGTAGCAGCAAGAGCTGAATTTATACGGGTATTCGACAGAACCAGCCGCCTGATGTCCGGACCCGTGTTGGCGGTCCGCCCTGAAACGAGCAAGCGGCTGGCGCTGACGACACCCTGGTTTCCCAAATAAAATTGGCCATGTCTTCGTGGCGATTTGACTATGTTGGGTTGAGTATCGGATAAGTGCCAGCCCATTTACCAAGGGTTCAAGCAGAGGACATAATGCCACTCCAGCTTCTGTAAGCCGATATGCGTCATTACGAAACGCAGCCTAACGAGGCGTGCGCATGGCGTTGGAGAAAGAAGGGTTGACGGGCGAGAACTCGCCGATAACCAATCGGATGCTGTCGGTTATGGGTGCCTTTGCCGAGTTCGAGCGCACCCGTGGTCCATGAACATCCGCCAAGGGGCATTGCGCTGTCCAATCTGCGCAGCGCGCCTACCGGGGACCAAATCCCTGAGCAGCGACCAAATTTATAACTTGAAACGATGCGCCGTGCCTAGCGGTCAAAAACATGGCCATGTCATCGTTAATGGCGTCTAGCTGAGTGTTTGTTATCAGCTACTGCCAAGACGAGAAATGGTGCATCCAGCATTCTGCAACGTGCTTCTCCATTCCATTAGGAATAAGTGCTTGATTCCAAAGCGCTCTAACAAATGCTTGTCATGCATCTTCGGACTCCCAAACTGAAATCATTGCATATCTGTGGGGGATGCCTGACACGCGTGTACTTTACCACCGGCGGCACTCATTGGCCCCGAAAAACGTGGGTACCCTGCGCGCGGGACTTCGCCGCTTAAATCAACGCGCTTGTTAACCGTTAGCCTCCGCTTAGGGACGTCCAGACTCTTCGCCTGGGAACTGAGGATAATCGTCGTTAATTTCATCCCACGGCGCACGCCCCACGGTGTGGATATGCGCTTTTATTTTCAGTGGCGGCGGCACGTCCAAGCTGCCTGCGCGCAGTCTAATAGCCGGTTTGCCATCAAGACGACTATAAATAGGTGAGCCGCACTCTCGACAAAAATAACGTGCCTTGGGTGGAGAGGCGCGATAAGCCTGCAGGTACGCGGCGCCTTGCGTCAGTTCGAAATCTCCCGCGGGAATAGGGATGCTGGCGACATAGGCCGATCCTTGTGCCTTCTGGCATTGACGACAGTGGCATAGAAACACCTCCGTCGGCGCATGCGTCAGTGAATAACGAATCTTGCCGCACAAACATCCACCGGTTATTTCCATCGCCGGATCAGACCTTGCGTGCCTGAAAACGCAGACGCACATAATCGAGTTCCCATCGTCCGTCCGCCTGCTGGGCTTGTCCACGGATCCGCGTTCGCACGGCGTCGACGAGTTCAGCTTGTGCTGCGGGGGCCACTGCCGAGAGGAAGGGTTGGGTCATCAACGTTAGCCATTCACGCACATCGCCAGGCAGTGCCGTCGGGCGGGCGAACAAATCAATGGAATCGACGATAAACCCGGCAGATTCGAGAAGCCGGGTATACTCCGTCACGGTAGGAAAAAACCACGGATTATACTGCCGGACATCGAGAGCTCGTGCTGCCAGTTCGCCGCCATAAGCCGCAACCACACTGGCTACATTTCCTGCACCGCCCATCTCCCCGACGAAGCGACCACCTATTTTAAGCGCACGCCGCACGCCCGCCAAAACCGCCGCGGGCTCGAGCATCCAGTGCAGAGCCGCGTTACTGAATACAGCATCAAACTCCTCGGTGAAGGGGAGGGCGTGTGCGTCCATCACCTCGGCTTTTAGGCCTCGCGCACGCGCCGCCGCAATCTGTTCTGGACTGCTATCGACGCCTAGCACCTCGGTGCCCGCGGCGCGCAGTTGCGCAGTCAGCGTACCGTCACCACAACCGAGATCCAGAATATGTTCGCCCGCTCGTGGCGCTAGTAATTCGAGCACCGGCACCCCAAGCGCGGGTACGAATGCGGCGTCGCGGAGATAGACCGTGGGGTCCCAGTGTTGTTCGCTCATGTGTTGATTATAAGCCATCCCGTACAATAGCGGCTCATCCACCCCCTATTTTGAGGAGAAGCGCATGAGTGACACCATCCGGGCGATCGTGGCGGAAGAGCATGACGGCAAAATCCAGGGTCGACTGAAAACCCTGAGAGTCGCTGAGTTAGGGAGCCGCGGGGTATTGATTGATGTGGCATATTCGACCGTCAACTACAAGGATGGTCTGGCGGTTACTGGAAAGGGGCGCATCTGCCGGCAGACGCCACTCGTGTGCGGCATCGATCTCGCCGGCACGGTACGCGAATCCGATCATTCACAGTGGCAAATCGGCGATCGGGTCTTGGTCAATGGTTACGGGCTTTCGGAAGATCAACCAGGCGGGTACGCGCAGCAACAGCGGGTCAATGGCGATTTCCTCGTACGTGTCCCGGAGACATTGAGTCTGTTCGACGCCATGGCGATTGGAACAGCAGGCTACACAGCGATGCTCAGCGTCAACGCGCTCCTCGACCACGACATTAAACCTGGACAAGGCCCGATTGTAGTTTCCGGCGCCGCGGGTGGCGTGGGCTCTGTCGCTATCATGTTGTTGAGTAAACTCGGTTATCAGGTTGCGGCGGTAACAGGGCGTGCAGAGTTGGGGGATTACCTCAGGAGTATCGGAGCATCGGAGATCATTGCGCGGGCTGATTTGGCGCGGGATGCCAAGCCGCTGGAAAAGGAGCGGTGGGCTGCTGGTATTGATAGCGTAGGTTCCACGACGCTTGCGACCATCCTCGCACAAACGAAGCCAGAAGGACTTGTCGCGGCCTGCGGGTTGGCGGGCGGGATTAATTTACCGACGACGGTGATGCCGTTCATTTTGCGTGGCGTGACCTTGCGCGGCATTGACTCGGTCCAATGTGCGATGGCGCGACGGTTGCGCGCGTGGGCGGATCTCGGACGTTTACTGGATACCGCGCGTCTTTCTCAAATCACGGTGACGGAGCCGTTGGATCGAGTGCCTGTGCTCGCCGAAGAGATTCTGATGGGCAAGATAAGAGGGCGAGTGGTGATCGACGTTAACAAATAATACGGAGAAGGCGCAGATCCTTTGAGCGCCTTCGAGCTTGATGGACTCGCCCAGCCGCCTAGACGAGTCCTACGCGCGGGCCAACGCCACGAGGGCCTTGCGGACCTCCAACACGTTGTTGACCGGACTCTGAAAAGGGATCCGTATGACCTGTTGTCCGACCACCAGGTGGAAGCCGTCGCGATCACAGCCTGCGAAACTGGGGGACGGCACGGCGCCCGTTACCGCGAGGTGGGGTACACAATATCGACGCATGGCGTCGATATGATCGGCGTTCATGTGCTCGGCCATACCGGTTTCTTCTTCGGCCGTAAACGGGTTCCCAGTAAGTACGTCACTCGGTTCAAACCAGTGAATCGCGCCAAAGCCGCCGATAAAACGCAAACGCCGTGGGTGTAGTCGCCAAAACTGGAAACCATGCGTGCGATCATAGTCGCGCGAGTCGGGAAAGTAGCGGTAGTAACGTTCGGAGGTGTCAGTATCGGTGGTATCCACCAGCATCGCATCAGCCAGAAGCGTCAGTCGACCGTTTGCCTGCAGATCGTGAGACGTGCGGTCAAACAGAATAAGAGAGACCTTGGGGTCCGCTTTCACATTCTTGGTGTGCTGCGCGATGTCTGCAATCAGGATGATCGGATTACCGGCTCGGTCGAGGCAAAATGGTACGACGGATCCGAACGGATATCCGGCGACACTGACCGACAGCGTAGACAGAACACCGTCATAACATTTGAGTAACAGTGCGCGGGCTTCTGCGGCGGGGGGAAGAGACGTATCGTTCATGAGGCGGAGTCCGCGTCGAGGGCAGGTGCCGAGGGCTCCAGCTTAATGAGTTCAACCCCTTCAGCCAGCACTTGTTCTCCCACAGCAAATCGAATTTCGGTGACGATGCCATCGAAAGGCGCGCTTATCGTGTGCTCAATTTTCATGGCTTCGAGGACGAGCAGAGGCTTGCCTCGGGTGACCTGTTCGCCCACCTTGACCATCACGGCGGTCACCGCGCCGGGCATCGGCGCTACCATTTTGCCGGCGACTTCCTCGGCAACTTCCCCACTTTGAAGGAGGTCAACCGGCTCAAGACGATAGTGATCTCCTGCGTAGAACACATGGATTTCTCTCGGAGTCGAGATGACAGCGCCCTGGATTGTCCGCATCGGAAGCGTAAGACGCACCACCTGCCCCGCGACCTCACATGCCTCGATGGATTCGGTATGGCTCCCTGACGTATAGCGCCAGGAGGCTCGATCCTGAGTGAGAAACACGACGATGTGCACGTCGCCCGTGCCGTAATGAAATTCGAACCGGGGTGGCGTGTTCAGCCGAAACCCTGTCAAACCTGCCCAGGGTGACGCAGGCTCTGCGGTGCGCGCGGCCTCAGTTTTAGCCTGAGCCGCGAGACCGACGACTGTTCGCATAGCTGCCAACATGAGCACCACGTCCGGTGCAGGCGCCGGTTCGGGTAACAAGTCTCCCCGTACATCCTCAACAAAATGGGTATTGAATCCACCCGTCTGATACGCCGGATGGGCCACTATTTTTTGCAGATAAGCGATATTTCCGGTCACACCGACAATCTCGGTCTCGGCTAGGGCACGCGTCATTTGCTGCAACGCTTCGACTCGAGTTGGACCCGCCGTAATGATTTTAGCGATCATGGCATCATAGAACGGGGTGACCGAATCCTGACTACCGACCCCAGTGTCGACCCTGACATGTGGACTTGGGACGGGAAGTCTCAAGTGTTGGAGCAGCCCGGTCGAAGGTTTGAAATCCTGACTGGGATCTTCCGCGTAGACGCGGACCTCAATCGCATGGCCACGGCATTCGATGGCGTCCTGGCCCAGCGGCAGCAGCTCACCAGCACCAACCCGCAGCTGCCATTCGACGAGGTCTAGCCCCGTGACGCTTTCAGTCACTGGATGTTCGACCTGCAGGCGCGTATTCATCTCGATGAAGAACACCTCACCCGCCTGGTCGATAATGAACTCGACCGTACCCGCGCCGATGTAGTTCACTGCACGGCCAGCCTCTAGTGCTGCGGTAAACAGATGTTTGCGCTGGATGTCACTGAGGAGCACGGCAGGTGCTTCTTCGATGACCTTTTGATGGCGCCGCTGCAAGGAGCAATCACGCTCGAACAAATGCACAAGATTGCCGTGGCTATCCCCAAAAATCTGAACTTCAATATGTCGCGGGTTCTCGACGTAGCGCTCCAGTAGCACCGCCGGATCGCCGAAAGCAGACTGTGCCTCCCGCTGGGCAGACGCCAAGGCAGATCCGAACTCCGCGAAATCGCGCACAATCCGCATCCCGCGACCGCCACCACCGGCCGACGCCTTGATTATCAGGGGCAGCCCGACGTTTCGAGCCGCTTGGGTGAGTTGCTCCTCGGATTGATCCGCGCCGTAATACCCCGGGACTAACGGAACGGCATAGCGTTCCATCAGAATCTTCGCTTCTCGTTTAGATCCCATTACCCGGATCGCATTGACATCCGGGCCGATGAAAACAATGCCGGCGTCGGCGCAGGCCTGCGCGAAGTCAGCGTTTTCAGACAGAAAACCGTAGCCCGGGTGAATGGCCTGCGCCCCCGTGCTGAGTGCCGCGGCAATAATGTGCGCCGAGTTCAGATAACTTTGATTCGAAGGCGAGGGACCAATCCAGACGGCCTCATCGGCTTGCCGCGTATGGAGCGCGCCCGCATCGGCGCTGGAATACACCGCCACCGTCCTCACCCCCAGGCGCCGGGCAGTGTGGATAATGCGACAGGCGATTTCGCCGCGATTGGCTATCAATATTTTTTCAAACATCTTCGTGATCCATTACATCCGGAAAACGCCAAAAGGCGTACGTTCGATGGGCGCGTTGAGCGCGGCGGAGATCCCCAAACCCAACACCTTACGGGTATCTGCAGGGTCAATGATCCCATCATCCCATAGACGGGCCGTCGCATAGTATGGGTGTCCTTGTGCCTCGTATTGCGCCCGGATGGGCGCCTTGAAGAGTTCTTCGTCGTCGACTGTCCACGCCTTGCCCTGTGCGTCCATATTGTCACGCCGCACCTGCGCGAGGACGGCTGCCGCTTGCTCCCCGCCCATCACCGAGATCCGCGCATTGGGCCATGTCCAGAGAAACCGCGGGCTATAGGCTCGACCGCACATCCCGTAATTTCCGGCCCCGAAACTCCCCCCGATAATCACCGTCAATTTGGGCACCTTGGCGCAGGCCACCGCGGTGACGAGTTTCGCACCGTCTTTTGCGATGCCACCTGCCTCATATTTTGATCCCACCATGAAACCGGTGATGTTCTGGAGAAAAATGAGGGGAATGCCGCGCTGGCAACACAGCTCTATAAAATGCGCGCCCTTTAGGGCGGACTCGGAGAACAATATCCCGTTGTTAGCGATAATGCCTACGGGGTAGCCATATAAGTGGGCAAATCCGGTAATCAGACTGGTGCCGTAGAGCGCTTTGAATTCATCGAAGCGGCTACCGTCAACGATGCGGGCAATCACCTCGCGGACGTCATAGGGTTTCCGCAGATCGGTAGGGACCAGCCCGTAGAGCTCCTCGGCCGCATAAAGCGGCTCCTCGGAGGGCCTCATCTCAACGCCGAGGTTTTTGTGATGATTGAGATTCGCCACCATCCGTCGTGCAATTTCCAACGCGTGGGCGTCGTTGCGCGCATAGTGATCCGTGACGCCTGAACGCCGCGAATGCACATCGGCGCCGCCCAAGTCCTCCGCACTCACCACCTCACCCGTCGCGGCTTTGACCAGTGGCGGGCCGCCGAGAAAGATAGTGCCCTGATTCCGTACGATGACCGATTCATCCGACATCGCCGGCACATAGGCGCCGCCCGCGGTACACGAACCCATAACGACAGCCAATTGCGGGATCCCCATAGCTGACATCGTTGCCTGATTGTAGAAAATGCGACCGAAATGTTCTCGATCGGGAAAGACTTCGTCTTGTTTGGGCAGGAAGGCGCCTCCGGAATCGACCAGATAAATGCAGGGGAGGCGGTTTTCTCGTCCAATTTCTTGCGCACGAAGATGTTTCTTTACGGTCTCAGGATAGTAGGTTCCGCCCTTGACGGTCGCGTCATTCGCGACGATGACGCATTCCACGCCATTGACGCGTCCAATCCCGGTAACCATCCCCGCGCAGGGCACCTCATTGCCGTACATTCCGTACGCGGCGAGTTGTGAGAATTCAAGAAACGGACTGCCCGGATCAATCAGGGCGTCAATGCGGACTCTTGGCAGGAGTTTACCTCGGCCCAGATGTTTGGCCCGCGCTTGTTCGCCCCCGCCCGCGCCGGATTCGACCACTTTGTTTTTGAGATCGTCGACAATGGTCAGCATTGCCGCGTGGTTTTGCTGATAAACGGAGGCGCGAGTATCCACGGTTGAGTGAAATTGGTTCATATCTTAATAGTTAACGTTAAATGCTGAATGAGGGTAGACGTCTTATCTCAAAATTGACGTTTACGTCAAATGAGTTCGAGCGGAATTTGGTTTACGCGAGGATTCTGCCGTTTGCCGAGTGTGGCAAGCGCTCGCTCTTCTATGATATCCATAGCATTAAGTGTTTCTCTTATATCATTGAATTTATTTATTAAATCTTTTCTTTTTTCATGTAGCTTGCGAAGTACCGAATAGAGTTGGCGAGGATCTTCAGGTTGAGCTGGATCATATAACTCTATGATTTCTTTAATTTCTTCAAGTGAAAATCCCAATCGTTTAGCGCGCAAGGCGAGTTCTAATCTAACCTTATCTTTTTCTGAATAAACGCGGATAACTCCTTGTCTTTTCGGACTTAAAAGCCCTTTACTCTCATAAAACCGCAAAGTCCGCGGGGTGATCGTGAAAGTCTCAGCAAGGTCCGAAATTGAATAGCTGGCCAAAGTCATCCGATATATTTAATTGACGTTAAGGTTAACTCTAGTTTTTCATTGGTTGACGTTCAAGTTGTTTCTATTTGACTCATAATGCCGCATTGCGCTCATGCCGATGCGCTGGCTCAGGGGGCGCACCTCGTACTTTGGCAAGGCAGAAACCATGGTTTACCTCGGTTGCGGAAAAGCGCGCGGGGTGCAGCCGGTGCGAGGCTGCTATAATCGCCCGTCACGATATATTCGCGGGTGGCGTGCCCTGCACCCGTTTCTGTTCCATTGCCATAATGGCCCAAGTACGAAGGAACCCGACCTATGCCAGAGGTAGTCAGCTACGCCCTTGAGGGCGACATTGCTGTTATTACAGTCGCAAATCCCCCCGTAAATGCGTTATCGCTGCCGGTTCGCCAGGGGCTCGCCAAGTGTTTCGAGCGTTTTGCCGCCGATGCCGGTGCCAAAGCTGCGGTCCTCATCTGTGATGGACGGACGTTTATCGCCGGCGCGGACATTACGGAGTTCGACAAACCAATTGAGCAGCCCTGGCTGCCGGTCGTCGTGCATCAAATCGAAGATTGCGCTAAGCCTGTGGTGGCGGCGATTCACGGGACGGCCTTAGGGGGCGGACTTGAAACCGCGATGGCTTGTCACTATCGCGTAGCGATAGCCAGCGCCCAACTCGGTCTGCCAGAAGTGACGCTTGGCTTGCTCCCGGGTGCGACCGGCACGCAGCGGTTGCCCCGCCTCGCGGGTGTTCAGGCCGCGTTGGATGCCATGATCAGCGGCAAACCGATGACGGCAAAAGGCGCGCAAGAGAAGGGCGTCGTCGATGCTGTTGTCGAGGGTGATTTGAAAACCGGCGCAATCGCATTTGCACATGACTTGCTGAAAGCAGGCAAAGGCCCGCGGAAAGTGCGCGACATCCAGATCGATGCCAGCACGCTACCGACCAACTTCTTCGCGGATTACCGCAAAGCGATCGCCCGTGATACCCGCGGCTTTTTCGCGCCAGGACAGATAATCAGTTGCGTGGAGGCGGCAGTCTCTCTCCCGTACTTCGACGCGGTCGCCCGCGAAAATGAATTATTCATGCAGTGCATGACCTCTTCGCAATCGAGCGCGCAGCGCCATATGTTTTTTGCTGAGCGCGAAGTCGCAAAAATTCCGGATGTTCCTAAAGACACTCCAATGCGCGAAGTCCGTCAGGTCGCCGTGATCGGTGGCGGCACGATGGGCGGCGGAATCGCCATGAACTTCGCAAACGTCGGGATCCCGGTCCTGCTGAAGGAAATCAATCAGGAAGCACTGGATCGTGGCATGGCGATCATTCGCGGTAATTACGAAGGACCTGTCAAAAAAGGGCGCATGAGCCAGACCCAAATGGATCAATGCATCGCCTTGATCACGCCGACCTTGGATTATCAGGCAATCGCGAATGCCGATCTGGTCATTGAAGCCGTTTTCGAGACGATGGCCGTCAAGAAAGAAGTTTTCGAGAATTTGGATGCGGTGTGCAAGCCCGGCGCAATTTTGGCGAGCAACACATCCAGCCTCAATGTCGATGAAATAGCCGCGTTCACAAAAAGACCTCAGGATGTGATCGGGCTACATTTCTTCGCGCCAGCTAATGTCATGACCTTACTAGAGATCGTCCGCGGCGAGAAAACGTCGAAGGACGTGATCGCAACCTGCATGGCGCTGGCGAAGACTATCCGAAAGATCGGCGTGCTGGTGAAGGTGTGCTTCGGCTTTGTCGGTAACCGAATGTATTTCCCCTACGTGCGCGAAGCACAACGCATGGTTCTTGAGGGTGTTCCGCCTGAACGTATCGATCGCGTAGCGTATGACTGGGGAATGGCGATGGGGCCCCATGGCGTATCTGACTTGTCGGGGCTTGATGTGTTCGACAAACTGAACAAGGAATGGAAGGAAAAGCCCGACGATCCGGCGTACTGTCGTTTGATTACAGTACTGGTGGCCAAGGGTCGTCTCGGACAGAAGTCCGGTGCAGGGATCTATAAATATGAGGGACGTACGCCGGTATCCGATCCGGAGGTCTTGGCAATTGCTAAGGCAGAGGCCGCGGCACTCAATATCCCTCAGCTTGAGATCTCCGATGAAGAAATCATTGAGCGCTTGTTCTATTCGATGATTAATGAGGGCGCGCTGATACTGGATGAAGGGATTGCCATGCGCTCAGGCGATATCGATGTCGTCTACTGCTGTGGGTATGGCATGCCGCGGCATCGTGGCGGCCCGATGCAATATGCTGATGAGGTCGGCCTCGACAAGGTCTATGCCGCCATGCAGAAATATCGCGGGCGTTATGGAGATCTGTACTGGACGTCTGCGCCCTTGATTGAGCGTCTTGCAAAATCGGGGCAAACATTTGCCCAGTGGAGTGCAAGCCGAGGCTGATAGTGGGATTCTTCAGGCAGGTCGGGAGCGCATTCCGACCTGCCTGAAATTTTGTCCGATTAGGCGGTTTGTGGGATCTCCAGCGCCAGCATTTCAATCATCGCCTCGCGCATCACGAATTTTTGAATTTTTCCAGTCACCGTCATCGGGAATTCCGCGACAAAATGAACATAGTGAGGGACTTTGTAATGGGCGATTTGTCCTCGGCAAAATTCCTGAATTTCCTGCTCCGAGGAGGCCAGCCCGTCTCGTAATTTGACCCACACCGCGACTTGCTCACCGAAGCGAACGTCCGGCACACCAAATGCCGCGACATCGTTGATCTTCGGATGTCGAAATAAAAATTCCTCTATTTCCCGCGGATAGACGTTCTCACCTCCCCGGATGATCATATCCTTGACCCGCCCAACAATATTGCAATAGCCGTCCTCATCGATGACGGCTAGATCGCCGGTATGCATCCATCCGGCAACATCAATGGCCTCCCTTGTTCTCGCCTCATCGCCCCAATAGCCGCGCATGACGCTATATCCCCGGGTGCATAGTTCGCCCGGCGTTCCGCGCACCACTACTTGTCCCTCGATGTCGATAATCTTGACTTCTACATGAGGATGCACCCTGCCGATGGTCGAGACCCTGCGCTCCAGCGGATCGTCAGGGTTGCTCTGGAAGCTGACGGGGCTAGTTTCAGTCATACCGTAGGCGATAGTGACTTCGCTCATGTGCATCTCGCTAAACACCCGTTTCATGATTTCGACGGGGCACGGTGCACCGGCCATAATGCCAGTGCGCAGATTGCTCAGGTCGTGCTGAAAAAAATCCGGATGATCAAGCTCCGCGATAAACATCGTCGGCACGCCGTGGAGCGCAGAGCAGCGCTCGTGCGCCACAGCCCTCAGCACCATCTCAGGATCGAAAGCATCGCTGGGGAATACCATTGTCGCGCCGTGGGTGACACACGTCAGCACGCCCATCACCATGCCGAAACAGTGATAAAGCGGAACGGGAATGCACAGGCGATCTTGCGCAGTAAATCGCATCGATTGCCCGACAAAATAGCCGTTATTCAAGAGATTAAAATGCGAAAGCGTTGCCCCTTTCGGCATCCCGGTGGTGCCACTGGTAAACTGAATATTGACGGGATCGTCGGGTTGCAGCGAGGACTCGATTGCTGCGAGGGCTAGACGACATTCGGGCGTCGCGAGCTTAGGAATGTCGTCAAATCGAAACGTCCCAGGGTGGAGATCCGCGTCAATAACGATGAGGGTGGTTAGGTGCGGCAAGCGAGTCGCCCGTAACGCACCCGGCCTCGCTGTGGCGAGTTCTGGCGCCAAATCGACCAGCATCTTCAGGTAATCACTACTTTTGAACGAGCGCGCCGTGATCAGCGCCGCACACTCCACTTTGTTGAGGGCATATTCCAATTCGAAAAGGCGATAAGCCGGATTCACATTAACAAGAATGAGCCCGGCTTTCGCCGCTGCAAACAGCGTGATAACCCACTCGACGTTGTTGGGAGACCAAATCCCCACGCGGGCGCCTCTGGGTAACCCAAGTGCAATCAAACCCGCCGCAAAGTCATCTGCGCGGGCGGCAAGTGCGGCGTAGGTAAGCCGGACATTCTGGTGACAAGAAACCAACGCTTCGTGGTCTGGCCATGTCTCGCACGTTTTCTTTAGCGCGCTGCCGAGGGTACTGAAAGTCAGCGCCTCATCACTGGTGCCGCAGACGTAACTCAACACGTTTTCAGCCATTTATCTCCTCCGGGCACGTTGTTTTAACGTTGACTAGCCTCAATTCCCACGTCCGAGTTTTTCTTCTATGCTCGTTATTTTGTCTTCCATGTGTTGGATTTTATCCGTCCGCGTGCCTAATTTTAAATTGGTGAACACACGTGGGACGCCCAGATCATGTAGTCGCGAATGGCAGGCTTTAACACAGGCCATCACGGCATCCCACTCACCCTCTATGACGGTCCCATACGGGTGCATTTGCGATTTAAGACCAGCCGCCTTAATGATGCGCTGACATTCCGCGATTTCGTTGGAAACCGACACGCCAACCCCTATAGGCACTACACACAAGTCGATCATGACGTGCATTTCAGAACTCCAGGTTACGAGGGGATCTCGGGAATGGTATGACATCTCGAATATTGCTTATGCCTGTCGCAAACATCAGCAGTCGCTCAAAACCAAGGCCAAATCCAGCGTGAGGGGCACTTCCAAAACGGCGCGTATCGAGATACCACCAATAATCCGCTGCCTTGAATCCCAGGGCGTTGATACGCTCAAGAAGATAGTCATGACGCTCTTCACGCTGGCTTCCTCCAATAAGCTCCCCTATTTTCGGGACCAGCAGATCCATCGCGGCGACGGTTTTTCCATCGGCATTCTGGCGCATGTAAAACGCCTTGATTTCTTTTGGCCAGTCGTACACAAAAACAGGACCTTTGAAATGTTGCTCTGTCAGGTAACGTTCGTGCTCCGATTGGAGATCGCGGCCCCAAATAGGCTCAAATTCGAAGGTGTGGCGAGATGAGGCCAGAATTTCGATGGCTTCCGTATAGGAGACACGGGCGAACTCGGCCTCGAGAACATTGCGCAAGCGATCCGCGAGTTCCGGATCGACGAATTGCGTAAAAAGCGCCAGATCTTCACGACAGTCTGTCTGCAGAAATTCCAATAAGTGGCGGACAAAGCTCTCCGCCAGCAGCATGTCGTCTTCCAAATCGGCGAACGCAATTTCCGGCTCGATCATCCAGAATTCTGACGCATGACGACTAGTATTTGAATTCTCCGACCGGAACGTCGGACCAAAGGTGTAAACCTTGCTCAACGCCAGACAGAAGGTCTCGACGGCCAATTGACCCGACACGGTTAGATGGGCCGGTTTGCCGAAAAAATCGCCCGAAAAATCGTCCGCGCCGAATTGTCGACCGCCTTCAGTCCCACTCAACGTGGTGACTCGAAACATTTCCCCAGCCCCCTCGCAGTCCGCGCCGGTAATTATCGGGGTGTGAATATAATGGAAACCGCGACGCTGAAAAAATTCGTGGACCGCGAAGGACAAACGTGAACGAATGCGAAATAGTGCTCCATACTTATTCGTGCGACTTCTCAAGTGTCCAATTTCACGCAGGAACTCATCGGAATGCCGTTTTTTTTGTAGCGGATAATCTTCAGGGCACCCACCCACGATGCGCAATGCGCTGGCCTGAAGCTCTACCCGCTGTCCCTTGCCTGGCGATTCGATCAATACGCCGACGATTTCGACGGCACTGCCCGTGCTAGCTTCGCGGATATGTTCGTACCCCGCGCAGTGCTCTGCCACGACGACTTGAAGATTCGCCAGGCACGATCCGTCATTGATCTCAAGGAAAGAGAATTCGCGTGCATCACGCCGGGTCCGGACCCACCCGGCGACATTCACACTACTCCCGGCCAAAGCTGATCGGAGCAGATCAACGATAGGAGTACGACCTAGCTTGTTCATTCGTGTCACTCCGGCTCATACCCCAGATTCGGGGCTAGCCAACGTTCCGCTTCGCGTAAGTCCATCCCCTTGCGCTTGGCATAGTCATGAACTTGGTCACGGTTGATTTTCCCAACACCGAAATAACGAGACTTCGGATGAGAAAAGTACCAGCCGCAAACGGCGGCCCCGGGATACATCGCGTAGTTTTCCGTCAGTTCGATGCCGACCGCTTTTTCAACGTCTAATAATCGCCAGATGAGCGGCTTTTCTGTGTGATCCGGGCAGGCGGGGTAGCCGGGGGCAGGGCGGATACCTCGGTAGTGCTCTTCGATCAAAGATTGGCTGTCCAGTTGCTCGTTTTCCGCATAACCCCAGAATTCGCGGCGGACGTAGGCGTGCAGTCGCTCCGCAAACGCTTCGGCGAGTCGATCGGCGAGCGCTTTTGCGATGATCGCCTGATAGTCGTCATGATCGCGTTCGTATCTCTCTACGATTTTTTCAAGGCCAAACCCCGTCGAGACCGCAAATGCTCCAATGTAATCCGCTATTCCGCTCTCTTTTGGTGCTAGAAAATCAGCTAATGCCAAATTAGCTTGACCACCGGCCTTGCGTTGTTGCTGCCTCAGGCTGTGCATTACTGTGAGCTCGCCTTTGCGACGGTCGTCTGCGTAGATTTCGATATCATCAGCACCGACTTCGTTCGCCGCAAATAGGCCCACGATTCCACGTGCCTGTAGTGAGCGGTCGGCGACAATTTCCGCGAGCATCTGCTGACCATCTGAGAAGACGCGACGCGCTTCGGTTCCCACAATCTCGTCGTCAAGGATTCTGGGGTAACGCCCGGCGAGTTCCCATGCCGAGAAGAAGGGCGTCCAATCGATGTAGTCCACGAGATCCGCGAGCGGCCAATCCATAAAAGTTTGGACTCCGAGCTGCCGAGGCACTGGCGGGTGATACGCGTTCCAATCGGCGTCAAACCGATTTTTTCTGGCTTCTTCTAACGACAACCACTCGATGCCTGATTGGCGGAGCTTATGTCGCTCTCTTATCGTCGCGTATTCGTCCCTTATCTGCGAGACGAATCCGCGCTTCAAATCTCGACTCTCGAGACTAGTGGCGACTCCGACCGCACGCGAGGCATCTTTGACATGAATAACTGGCCCCGAATAGACGGGGGCTATTTTGACGGCGGTATGTGTTCTCGAGGTTGTCGCGCCCCCAATCAGTAGCGGCAAGTCGAGCTTTCGACGTTCCATTTCGGCGGCGACGTAGACCATTTCATCCAATGAGGGCGTAATAAGGCCAGAAAGCCCGACCAACGTCGCATTTTCACGAACTGCAGCATCGAGAATGTCGTTACAAGCGACCATCACACCGAGATCGATAACTTCGAAATTATTACATTGGAGTACCACCCCAACGATATTTTTCCCGATATCGTGAACGTCACCCTTGACCGTGGCAATGACCATTTTGCCGGCGGTCCGGGCACTACCGGTCGCCTTTGCCGCCTCGATGTGGGGCAGCAGATGTGCGACCGCTTTTTTCATCACTCGGGCACTTTTGACCACCTGAGGCAAAAACATTTTCCCAGCGCCGAAGAGATCGCCGACCACGTTCATGCCCGCCATGAGCGGTCCTTCGATGACGTCCAACGGGTGATTTGAGGCGAGCCTTGCTTCCTCGGTGTCCTCGACTACAAAGTCGGCGACGCCCTTTACCAACGCATAGCTCAACCGCTCCCCCACCGAAGTCAGCCGCCAGGGCTCTATCTCGTTTTTTTCGCGGACTTCTTCCTTAACGCCACTGGAGAGGGTGACGAGATTGTCGGTCGCCTCCGGTGTTCGATTAAACAGGACATCTTCGACCTTTTGACGCAGATCCGTTGGGATATCGTCATAAATACCCAACTGTCCCGCATTGACGATTGCCATATCCAATCCAGCCCTGATGGCATGGTAGAGAAAAGCCGAATGCATGGCCTCTCTGACGGGATTATTCCCCCGGAAGGAAAATGAGACGTTGCTCAAACCGCCGCTCACCAAAGCGTGCGGAAGTTGCTGTTTTATTTTGCGGATCGCGTCAAAAAAAGCCACGGCGTACTCATTGTGCTCTTCGATGCCGGTGGCAACCGTCAATATATTCGGATCAAAGATGATGTCTTCCGGCGCAAATCCGATTTCATCGACCAGAATTCGGTAGCAACGCGCACAAATCTCGAATTTGCGTTGTGCTGACTCTGCCTGTCCGTACTCGTCGAAAGCCATCACGATGACAGCTGCGCCCATCTGCTGAATAGTTCTGGCTTGTGCCCTGAATTTTTCGGGTCCTTCTTTCAGACTGATAGAATTCACGATGCCTTTGCCCTGCAGGCATCGCATGCCGGCCTCAAGAACGCTCCACTTAGAGGAATCCAGCATAATGGGGACTCTCGAAATGTCCGGATCGGACGCGACCCGATTGAGAAACTCCACCATCAACGCCTCGGAATCGAGCATCCCCTCGTCCATATTGATGTCGATGATCTGTGCGCCGTTGTCGACTTGTTGTCGCGCTATATCGAGGGCCGCTTCCAGTTGCCCCTCACGAATCAAGCGCGCGAATTTAGGTGATCCGGTGACATTCGTACGCTCGCCCACGTTAATGAAACCCGTCTCGGGCGTGATATTAAGCGGCTCCAATCCGCTCAATCGGCAGTACAACGGGATCTCCGGGAGTCTACGGGGAGCGACCTGAGCGACGGCCTGGGCGATGGCTTTGATGTGAGCGGGGGTGGTGCCACAACATCCGCCCACCATGTTGAGAAATCCCGCCTCAGCAAATTCCTGCAGCACGGACGCCATATACTCCGGCGTCTCGTCATACCCGCCAAATTCGTTGGGTAGCCCGGCATTCGGATGAAGACTGATAAAGGTGCCGGCAAGACGTGACAGGTCTTCCACATAGGGTCGAAGATCGAGCGCACCGAGGGCACAGTTCAGCCCAATAAAAAGCGGCTTCGCATGGCGCACCGAATTCCAGAAGGCCTCTGTAGTCTGTCCAGTCAAGGTGCGACCGCTGCGGTCCGTGATGGTGCCTGAGATCATGACCGGAAGCCGTTTTCCGCTCGCCTCGAAAAAAGTCTCCAACGCGTAAATCGCAGCCTTGCAGTTCAGGGTGTCAAAGACGGTCTCGACGAGCAATATATCCACGCCGCCCTGAACGAGTCCTCGGATGGCCTCCGTGTAACTCTCAGCGAGCTCATCAAAACGGACATTCCGGAAGCTCGGATCGTGAACGTCCGGAGACACCGACGCCGTACGATTGGTCGGGCCGAGGACGCCGGCGACATAACGCGGTTTGTCGGGTCTAGAGGCCGCGTCGGCTTCCCGACGCGCAATACGCGCGCCTTCTAAATTAAGTTCATAGGCCAGTGCACTGAGTTGATAATCAGCCTGCGCAATCGCGGTCGAGTTGAACGTATTGGTCTCAATGATATCGGCCCCGGCATCCAGAAACGCCTGGTGTATACCGGCAATGATGTCTGGCCGAACAAGATTAAGTAGGTCATTATTGCCTTTCAGGTCTATCCCGTGCGCGGCGAAACGTGTGCCCCGATAATCCGGCTCAGTTAAGCCAAAGCCCTGAATCATGGTGCCCATCGCACCATCGAGGATCAGAATTCTTTCCGCCAGGCGTCGACGTAGAATGGTCGCGAAATCTGTCATTGTTCAATCCTCGTGGGAAACGAATTAGCCGCGCCGGAAACGTAAAAAATTTCGTGGCGATCGTTGCTTCCAGAACAACAGGCCAATCACGCAGGCAAAAACAAGCTGCACCGCCCAAAAACCAAGGGCAGGAGAGTGGTGAAACGTAACGCGACGCGCCATTGCGTGGGCTACCCCGAGTAGATTGCTATAAACGAAATACATCGAGATAGCGCTCAAAAGACCCAGATACCAGCTATCCCCGGTACTCCCCATGGCAATCAACACGGCCAGCAGAGGCAGCAGAAGGGCGCCCATCGGGCGCGCGATGCGCCACTGCAGCTCCCCTCTAAAACCTTGCGTGTCATATTTTAGGAGTCGGGCGGTCGGGAGATAGGTTATCTCATTAGACAGATCAGCCGGATCATGTGGGTCTATCCGCAGCGCATATTTTGCAAAATGCGTAATCACGTAATCCAGCGCGCCCGGGCGGCCCGCATAGGTGGTGCCATCCAGGAATACCGCAAAACGATCTTGTGTCTTTTCGTTGGTTTCAATAAAAGCGTTATCTGCGCGTAGGAGACCGACTTTGTCGTTTTTGGTTACCCCGACAAAGGCATTCTGCATCATTTGATCATCCTTGGAGATGTTCTCCGCGTAAAAAATCCGCCCTCCCCTTAGTTCTTTAAAACGACCCGCCTTGACCCCTGCAATGGTGGCTTCGTTTTCCGTCTGCTCGCGAATTTTTCGGACAGTTTCCTCAGTCGGCGGTTGTACATAGAGCGTCATCACCGCCACGAACAAGCCCGACAGTAGCGCCAGCTTGAAGGCAGCACGCATGAGTGTCGTGTGTCCAGCCCCGGCCGCCCGCATCGCAGAAAGCTCCGAATCGCGCTGGAGACGAATGATCGCCGCGAATATCCCGATATAAAGACTCATAGGTACCAAATCGCGCAGCGCTATAAACATTTTCAGACCTAACAGTTCGAAAATGTGCTCGGGTGAGATCTTGCCGTCGGCAGCTTCCCCCAAGAAACTCGCCAACCGCGTACTGAAGTAAATGGCGAACAGACCGCCAATAATCATTGCGAACATCCGCAAATATTCTCGCATGAGGTATCGTTCGAGAATCATCTCAATTCCTTCGAGATTTTTATTGTGACCCCTGCCAGCGCGCACGTGGCCGCGAGAGTGCTGGCGGGGGCATCTCTGATATTCGCATGGGGACACATCCGGCGAAGATTGTGGCTTTCATGCTTTGTCATTTTGATGGTCGGCGCCCGGTTTATGTATTGTCGAAGACGTCCTGTATGGCGAGACGTCCGTCGGGTCACAATTGATGGCGGCGCCGTCATCGGGGGGCGAGGAACTAACCTCGCGCCAGCGACGGGCATCCCGTTGAACATGAGAGTCCGAATGCGCCTCCCAGACGAGGAGAAGACGCTTGGTCTTAGCATGGCCAAAGCCGCTCTTAACCGTCACCACGGGTGGCGTGGGCGCTATTACCGTCTTTTGTCGTCTCCTTCGTCGTGCCAGCCCAAGTCTGTCGCCCTCCACATCGTGCCTGACGCCGAGGCGCATTCTACCAGCCTATTCTCGCGGCACCCATCGGGTTTTGACAGGTTGCAGGGTCGCTTGTACATTCAGGCGCGCAACCTAGGAAGACAGCACGCATGGGAAACCGCCTCTCAAAAATCTACACGCGCACCGGAGATGCGGGCACTACGGGGCTGGGTGACGGCTCCCGGGTGGCGAAGAACAGCCTTCGCGTCCGCGCAATGGGCGATATTGACGAGCTTAACTCGTTGCTTGGCGTGCTCCTCGCGGCAATTCCCGAAAGCGGCATGTCTCGAGAGATCCTTGAAATCCAACACGATCTCTTCGACCTGGGTGGCGAACTTTCTATTCCCGGTGCCACGTTACTCCCAAACAGCGCGTGCCAACGCCTTGAGGAATTAATTGATCGCTATAACGGCGACCTACCCCCCCTGAAGGAATTTATCCTGCCAAGTGGCGGCCTAGCAGCCGCTCACTGTCACGTAGCACGAGCCGTTTGCAGACGCGCAGAGCGCGCGGTCGTCGATCTCGCCCAGGCCGAGACCACCGAAGCATCTTCGTTGCAATATATAAATCGGCTATCAGATTTGCTGTTCGTGCTTGCCCGCGTCCTCGCTCGTCAGGAAGGCGGGCGGGAAGTGATGTGGGACCGCACACGCTTTAAGAGCCCTATAAGTAAATAGCGCCGCCGGTTGGCGAGGAGGCTGCCTACCGCTGGACCGAACGACCGTCACCGGGAAGAACGGCCAACGCTTGTCCGATCGTTTTTTTGAAAAAATGCAACCGCCTAATCTGATTCAGGGCTGGTAAACTTCCCACCCAAACGTAAAAGGTTCCCTGTGGCTGGCGTGGACGAAGATACCGCGCCAAACGCAGGATCATCGAGAATAAACTACCAACGCACGAGGTGTTTGTTGAATATTGCATGCTTGGATTTTGAAGGTGTTCTGGTACCGGAAATTTGGGTGGGTCTCGCCGAGAGAACGGGTATCGACGGCTTGCGGGCGACCACCCGGGAAATACCTGATTACGACCAACTGATGCGGCAACGGCTGGAGATCATGTCCCGTCATGGACTGGGCTTGCGGGATATCCAAGCAGCCGCCGATGCGTTGGAACCACTGCCGGGAGCGGAGGCGTTTCTCGCTTGGCTTCGTACCGAATATCAGGTCGCGATTGTCTCGGATACGTTCTACGAACTGGCGGCGCCGCTACTTCGCAAGCTGAATTATCCGATGATGCTTTGTCATCGACTAACCATTGATGGGGAAGGCAAAATCGCCGGTTACAACATTCGCCAACCCGACCCGAAACGGCATGCAGTCCGTGGTTTCAAGTCGATGAATTACACCGTTGTAGCCACCGGCGACTCCTATAACGATGTCCCCATGCTCACTGAAGCCGACCATGGTTGGTTTTTTTGCCCACCTGATAACGTCTGTCGTGATCATCCGAATATCCCGCCCGTAGGCAGTTATGACGAGCTGGGAGAAGTTTTGATGAAAGCGAAAAAGGATCACGCCTGAGCACAGGCTGATTGCAGCACCGCCTGCCGCGGCCATTTCGGACTCTTCGCTATAGGGCGGATATGGGCGGAGCGGAGCGAGCCTGTCCGCGCGGAAGACGCGATCTATCCCAGTGAAGAACGGCCCATTCAAGCATCGCTCCCGGACTCTTCGGAGAGTCTAGGGGCTCCTGCCCCAACCACGACAGGGCTGCGCGAAGCAAGTTCACGACCGGCAAACCTTCCAGCGAGGGTGCCCGGTTCTGTTTGCTGAGTTTTCGGCCCTCGTGGTCGACGGCCACCGGGATATGCAGGTAGTCGGGAGAGGGCAATCGGAGTAAGGCCTGAAGGAATCGTTGCCTTGGGGCGGATTCCAGCAAATCTGCGCCCCGCACGATTTCCGTCACCCCGTGCGCCGCATCGTCTAACACAGTGGCCAAATGATAGGCGGGTAAATCCTCCACGCGCCAAACGACGAAATCCCCGCCTTGACTCAGAAGATTCCATCGCAATGTTCCCTGCAACAAATCCTGCAGTTCAACGTCGGGCTCCGTGATCTGCACGCGCACGGTGTGCTGGCCCGCGGGTCGCTGCACGCGTCCGCGACAGGTGCCCGGATACGGGCGCTCACCAATTTCCCGCCGGCTGCAGGTGCAGTAATACGCTAGGCCACGCCGGAGTAAGTCATCGACTGCCTGACGATAGGCGCCCAGACGGACGCTTTGATAATGCACCTTGCCCGTCCAGTGAAGTTGGCATTCTTGGAGTGTCCGCAAAATCGAATGGGTAGCACCGGCTTGGTGACGAGGGGGATCGATGTCATCAATCCGCAATAACCACTGCCCCCGTGAAGCACGTGACTGCAGATAGCCGCAGAGCGCGGTGACCAGAGATCCAAAGTGGAGCGGCCCCGTCGGCGAAGGCGCGAATCGTCCGATGTAGCCCTTATCTGACATCCGGCGGGTTGGCCACAAAGTTATCTGCGCAAAGCAAAGTCGCTCCTAGGATACCAATGGGCATGGCGACGATATTGAGAAACGGAACAGTCGTCAGGCACACGATGCCGATCCCGAAACCCAAGCCGAGCAGACGCCGTGACTTCAGTGCTTCCAGGGCAGCAGGGAAGGGACGTTGTTCGATGCACAGCGCACAATCGAGATAGTCCACCGCGAGTATCCAGGCAAAAAACAAGAACCACGCGACGAGGCTGAGTAGATTCAGACCAGGGATCAGCGTCAGGATGACACAGGGCACAGCGAGCTTCAGGAAATAAACTAATTTCCTGACTTCACTCCGAACGCTATGACTTATTTCATGCACGAAGCCGGGAGGAGGCAAAGGCACCGGTCTGCCTAGTTGCTTCAAGACCGCCCGAGACAACGCGGAATTAAAAGGCGCGGCGAGCAGATTAGCGAGGACACTGAAAACACAGAAGACGCTCGACGCGGTCATCACAGCCACAAAGGGAAACACAATATAGCGAAGCCAACCAAGCGCGGGCGGCAACCATTCCAACAAAATACGTGAAAAAAACCGATACGCGACAATCGCGCCCCCTGCGAGCACGACCAAATTGACCAGCAGAGGGCCCGCAACGAGTCCGCGGACCGCCGGTTTACGCAGCATGGCCGCGCCCCGGCACACGTAGAACACGCCCTTGATGCAACCTGGTACCAAGGTTTGGGTCAAGGCAATACAACAGGCGGCGCGACTGTCCAGCCCGCCGCGCGATGCTCGGCGGTGACCGTAGGGTAAGTGCCCCCTCTGACGTTGAATTTCGCGGTCAAACGGGCAAAACGTGGCTGACATGCCGTAATTAAATCGTCCAGAACCCGATTCGTCACCGCTTCGTGGAAATGTCCTTCATCGCGGAAAGACCAGATATACAGTTTCAGGGACTTGAGCTCTACGCAAACCTCATCAGGAATATATTCTAAGGTCATGTGCCCGAAGTCGGGTTGACCCGTCTTCGGGCACAGACACGTGAATTCCGGCATTTCGATCCGGATCGTGTAATCCCGCGTAACGGCCGGATTGGGGAATGTCTCTAGGGCGCGCGATGGACTGCTGGACATGACTGGGGTTTTCTCTGGACAGTGACAAGTTGCGAATAATACATGAGGTAGAGTCGCTATCGCCCCTTTCGAAATGAATAACTAATTTTCGCTCAATGATCTCTATTTTGTTGATTATTCAGACAGATGAGCGACCCGAGGTCAGGAGTCGGCGGTTTGTCTGAGGTGATCGTGTACGGTATGCTGCCGGGATGCGTATAACCAAGATAAAGCTCTCGGGCTTCAAATCGTTTGTGGACCCAACCACTCTTTACCTTCCCGGAAATCTGACCGGGGTAGTCGGCCCTAACGGTTGCGGAAAATCCAACATCATCGATGCCATGATGTGGGTGATGGGGGAGTCGTCAGCCAAACAGTTGCGCGGTGATTCCATGGCGGATGTCATTTTCAGCGGCTCCGGCTCGCGCAAGCCGGTCGGCCAGGCTTCCGTCGAAATCGTCTTTGATAATTCAGATGGTTCTCTCGGAGGCTCCTACGCAGGCTTTGCTGAGATTGGCATCAGACGGACCGTAGCCAGAGACGGCATCTCCAACTACTTTCTGAATGGTTCCCGCTGCCGTCGCAAGGACATCATCGATGTGTTCCTTGGGACGGGTCTAGGGGCTCGGGGTGGCTATTCGGTGATTGAACAGGGGATGATTTCCCGTGTCATTGAGGCCAAGCCGGATGAGTTACGTGGCTTCTTAGAGGAAGCGGCCGGGATTTCAAAGTACCGAGAGCGGCGCCGAGAGACTGAGACGCGTATTCGCCATACGAACGAAAATCTTGCGCGTGTGAATGATGTCAGGGAAGAAATCGGCAAGCAGCTTGGTCATCTGCAACGTCAAGCGAAGGCCGCTGAAAAATACCAAGAATTCAAAGCAGAAGAGCGACAGGTCGAGGCCCAGCTACTGACGATACGCTGGCGCGCAATCAATGATGCGCAGACAACTCAGCGTCTGCTCATTTCAGAGCGCGAAGTCGCGGTTGAAGCCTCACTGGCCGATCTGCGTCGCATCGAGACACGACAAGTCGAGTTGCGGTCTAGTCAGACGCAGGCCTTGGACGAGTTCAACGCGCGCCAAAGTAATTTCTATGCGAAAAGTGCCGATGTTTCTCGCCTAGAGCAGAGCATTCAGCATAACGAGGATCGTCGGAAGGCGCTGGAGCAGGATCGTACACGGGCCAGATTCAGTCTCGACGAGACGACCCGTATGCATGATGAAGATTCAGCGAAGCAGTTGGCTTTATCGGTCGAAATTGAAGTCCTCAACCCCGAAGAGAGCACACAGCGTCTAGCGGAAGAAACCGCGGGAGAAAACCTGCAGAAAATTGAGCAGGCTGCAGAGGCTTGGCAGACCGCCTGGGATGACTTCAACCGCCAACAGGCGGAGACTTCCCGCGCTGAACACGCGGAGCAGGTCCGACTGGAACTGCTGGAGGCGGCTAACGTTGAAGCGCAACGACGCACGCAGACACTGTCGACAGAGAAAGCGCAATTACAAGCCGAAGATCCAACGCAGGCAGTCTTGGCGCTTGAGCAAGAACTCGGCGAGCAGGAGCGCAAGCAAGTGGCACTCGTCGCTGAGCAACAAACCCTGCGCGCGAATCTGCAGACCACCCGAAGCTCCTTAGAAGGGCAATCACAAACACTCCACCGGCTGCGCTCAGAGCTGCAGCAGAAAATAGGTCAAGAGGCCTCGTTGAGCGCTTTGCAGAATGCGGCACTCGGGCGCGACCGGGAAGCGCTCAATCGCTGGCTGACCAAACATGAGTTGTCTGGGATGGGGCTCCTCGCCGGCTCACTGGATATCGACCAGGGCTGGGAACTCGCGATCGAAGTCGCTTTGCGACTTCCTTTGTCAACACTATGTGACGGTCGACTCGTCGAGCGCTTGGCCAGCACACCGAGTGGTGATCTGCCGGTTGCACGACTGGGTGGGCTTGAGGGCGATGGTCATGTTGCGCTCTACGACGAGCGACAGGGAATGCCGCCTGCATTACTTACCCGTGTACGTTGCCCTTTCTCCTTGGCCCCGCTTCTCGCAGGGGTATTCATCGCCGACGATCTCAATGCCGCCTTAGCGCTTCGCCCCTTGCTGCAAGCGCATGAATCGGTGGTAACGCCGGAAGGGGTATGGCTAGGACCCAACTGGGTCCAAATTCCAGGACGTGAAACGGTCGAAGCAGGCGTACTGGCGCGCCAGCGACTGCTGGAAGAGGTTGCCAAGTCGGTGACTACACTCCGAACAGAAGTTCAAGGCGCGCAGGAAGGGCTAGAGCAGCTACGCACGGCGGTTAACGAGCAGGAGGTCCAAGAGCGAAGTCTTACGCAAAAAATTCAATCCGTGTTTTCCGCGATCGCCAATTGCAAGAGTCGTCTTGGCATGCGCCAGGCGGATCGAGAACGGGCTCGGGCACGGCTGGGTGTTATCAGTAATGATCTGGCTGCATTAACCAAAAAATCCGATGAAAATGAAGCGACATTAGTGTCGCTGCGAGGCCATCTCACGGATTTACGAGGCCGTCTTCAGCAACTGGCTGGGCAAGGCGAGTCGCTCAACGTGGATCGGCGCGAAGTCCAAGCTTCGCTCGAATCTGCACGGGAAATGTGGCGTACGGCGCGTGAAGCGCGGCATGCTGTAGCACTCAAGTTAGAAGGGTTACGGTCCACCCATAATTCGCTCGGGCAAGCACTGAGCAGAAACGCACGCCTCGTCCAGGAATTGACCATACGGTGCGCAGATCTCGACGGCACCCTGCTGGCGGTGATGGCACCGCAAGCGGAACTTGCAACCCAACTCAATGCAGCGCTAAACGAAAGACAAACGCTCGAAGAGTCGCTCAGGACAAGTCGCTCAGAGTTAGATGCGGCGGAAACATCGCTCCGGGAAACCGAGCAGCAAGTTGCGTCGGCCGGTCGCGAAATCACACAACGGCAGCAGGCGCTAGAACAAGTCCGTCTAGACGAGCGTGCGTTGGAGGTTCGGAGTCAGGAACTGGAAGAGCGTCTGCGCCTCCACAATCTGACTGTGCAGGAAGTGATGAGTACGCTCCCAGAAGAGGCGACGGAAGATCGCTGGCGCGAGCGACTCGAAACGATCGCGACCCGCGTGACTCGGCTCGGGCCGATTAATCTGGCGGCCATAGACGAGTTTGCACAGCTCTCGGAGAGAAAAACTTACCTAGATAACCAATGTGACGATCTGACCCAAGCCCTCGCCACTTTGCAGGACGCTATCCAAAAAATTGACAAGGAAACCCGCACGCGTTTTAGAGAGACTTTCGATAAGGTCAATTCCGGTCTACAAGCCATGTTCCCGGTGCTTTTCGGAGGAGGTCACGCTTATCTCGAGTTGATCGGTGAAGATCTGCTCGAAACCGGCGTGGGGGTGATGGCAAGACCTCCCGGGAAGCGGAACAGCAATATCCATCTGTTGTCAGGTGGAGAGAAGGCCCTAACCGCGTTGGCTTTTGTCTTTTCATTGTTCGAGTTAAACCCGGCGCCCTTTTGTTTACTAGACGAAGTCGATGCCCCGCTTGACGATGCCAACGTGGTTCGATTAACCGAGTTGCTGAAAAAGATGTCGGAACGTATACAGTTCCTGTTCATTACGCATAACAAAATTACCATGGAGATAGCACAGCAACTTATCGGCGTGACCATGCACGAGGCAGGCGTCTCTAGGCTAGTTGCAGTGAATATGGATGAAGCTGTTGCCATGGTAGAAACCGCATAGTAAGCCGATAGCGCGGCGGCGGTGTGCGGGTTGAGGTTGAAAGATGAAATGGTTGATTGACTTGGCGCTACAGGGGAGTTGTGTGGGTGCGTGACAAAATTGGTCTTCTTGCTGGACGGTTCTGATGGATGACTCTCCTTGGATACTCCGCATTGTGCTGCTCTTGATAGGGGCGGTCGTGGTCGCGGCGATTTACATCTTCAACGTGGTCAGGCATCGACGACGCAACCGTTATTATGAAGGACGCGTCAAGGCCTGGCCGGGAAGTTCCGGATACGGTTTCGAATCAACTGATCTAGGCGATCGCGATCCGACCGATGATGAAGTCATTGCCGTGCGTGTTCGAAAAATAGAACCCGAAGCTGATTTACCAGCGATTAAGAACGAGGCCGCGGCCGAGCGTCCACCGCAAGTAACAGAAAAGCCCACGCCAGCCAAGAAGCGGGAGGACAGAACTGCCGCGGCACCTGGCCCCCGAAGTCGGCGTAATCGCGGCAAAACCACCCAAATGGATTTGGGCTTCGATGAAACCGCGCTTGTTGCACCAGAGCTTGTGCCGGAACGTCCGTTAGCGCCTGCCGAGCCAATCATCCTGACGCTTTATTTGCGGCCGCGTCACGGTCCTGCATTTGTCGGTCCCTCCATCGTACGGAACGCTAATGTCGTTGGGCTGCGGCATGGCAATTTACAGATTTTTCACCATTTTGGGGCCGGTGATCTCCGGACTGACGAACCTTTGTTCAGTCTCGCAAACATGTTCGAACCGGGCAATTTTGATTTGCAACGGATAGAAGCCTTCCAAACGGCAGGTCTGGTAATGTTTCTGAATCTTCCTGCGGCACTTGACGGGCCAGTCTCATTTGAACTTTTTCTCAATACCGCCCAACGCTTGGCTGAAGGCCTACATGGCGAGTTGCTGACGGATCCCCAGACACCTCTGGATAGTACAGCGATAGAGCAGATGCGGCGTGCAGCTGCGGCGTTTGTGCGCCATGCCAGCTGATTCATCTATTGAACGGCGGATCGCCGAATTGCGTGCGATGCTCGATTACCACAATCATCGTTATTACACGCTCGATGATCCCGAAATAACGGACACCACATACGATACATTGATGCGCGAATTATCGGCGCTCGAGGCGGCGTATCCCGCGTTAAAGACGACGGATTCACCAACGGAACGGGTAGGGGGTGCAGTAGCCGAGACATTTTCACCCGTAACCCACCTTTTGCCGATGTTATCGCTGAACAATGCATTCTCGCCTCAGGATTTCGAAGAGTTCGACCAGCGCGTGCGCAGCAAACTGGGCACTGAGACCGTGATCTATAGCGCGGAAACTAAACTCGATGGTCTTGCCATCAGCCTCGTTTACGAGCATGGCGAACTTGTGCGCGCCGCCACTCGGGGTGACGGTGAGCGTGGCGAGGATGTCACCTCCAATGTTCGCACAATCGGCAGCATACCCCGCGTTATTCGGCAACGCCTGCCGCCAGCATTGATGGAGGTCCGAGGTGAAATCTATATTGACCACGCTGGGTTCAAACGACTTAACGCCGCACAACGAGTACGGCAAGAGAAAGCCTTTGCGAATCCTCGAAATGCGGCGGCCGGCAGTCTCCGTCAACTCGATTCGAATGTCACCGCCTCACGACCACTCACGATATTTTGCTATGGCGTAGGCGCATGCGAGGGATTACTGCTTCCAGATTCCCATTTCGAGTGCCTGCAACTGTTGGGAGCGATGGGATTCAGAATCTCACCGGAGTCGCGGCGCTTGTCAGGCGTAAGCGAGGTACTTGCGTATCATGTCGGTATGCTCGAACGGCGTGCAGGGCTTGGCTACGACATTGATGGCGTTGTTTTTAAAGTCGATAGCCGTTCCGCGCAGGAAATACTCGGGCAAGTCGCAAAAGCCCCACGGTGGGCAATCGCATACAAATTTCCACCCGAAGAAAAAATGACCCGTGTCGTCGCCATTGATGTCCAGGTAGGCCGGACCGGTGCATTAACGCCCGTAGCCCGTCTCGAACCGGTATTCGTTGGCGGGGTAACCGTGACCAACGCAACACTCCATAATGCCGATGAACTTCACCGCAAGGACGTCCGCGTCGGCGATACCGTATGGGTGCGACGGGCCGGTGACGTCATTCCAGAAATCGTTTCGGTGGTTCTCGAGGCGCGCGGA
This sequence comes from uncultured Pseudomonadota bacterium, assembly GCA_903825645.1. Classification (GTDB taxonomy): domain Bacteria; phylum Pseudomonadota; class Gammaproteobacteria; genus CAIKBL01. The sequence continues at coordinate 200,725 of CAIKBL010000051.1, forward strand.
TCCGAAGCTGTCCCGTTCGTCATGCCCTGTACAGTTCCCGGTCAAGCCCAGTCGCAGCTGATTCAATCGCTTGTGCACTTTGCTTCTCGCCGAGCGATGGACATCGATGGACTAGGTGATCGCCTCATAGAGAATTTTGTCCAATCAGGTCTGATCAAATCACCTGCGGATCTTTATAAGCTAGAAGAAGCCCAAATTGCTGAGCAGGAACGTCTGGGCCAGAAATCTGCGGCCAATTTGGTCAAAGCAATCCGCGAGAGTCGACGCACAACGTTAGCGAGATTTCTCTACGCACTGGGGATCCGTGAAGTGGGAGAGGCCACGGCACGACAGCTAGCAAGTTACTTCGGTAACCTCGATGCGCTACTGGTGGCGAGCCCCGAGGAATTAGAGCGCGTGCCGGATATTGGGCCGGCCGTCGCGGGCAGTATTCATGCTTTTTTCGCTAACCCGGCAAAACGGACGGAAATTGACGCGCTGCTAAAGGCGGAAATTACGTGGCCTGAAGTGCAGATCCAACGCGCAGCAGCGTTACCGTTGGCGGGATGGACCGTCGTGCTGACTGGCTCGTTAGCGACCATGACACGCGAGGATGCAAGTGAGAAACTGCGCGGCTTGGGAGCTAAGACTACGGGTAGTGTCTCCGCAAAAACGAAACTGGTGATTGTGGGCGATGAGCCAGGAAATAAGGCCGAGCGTGCAGTCACGCTGGGGATCCCTCGTCTGGATGAAGTTGGCCTGCAAGGATTGTTGGCGGCGCCCACAGATCCGGCGCAGTTTGTCATCGACCATCAACTTTAGCGGAGCAGGCGCTCTCCCTTCAGGGCGCTTCTACTTCCTCCAAACTGACCACTCTGTTGCGCCCTAGGGACTTTGCCCGATAGAGCATCTCATCCGCGTGTTTCAGGAGATCAATTTTTGAATCTCCTGCCGCAAGCTGGGCAGCGCCAACGCTCACCGTCACCTTGAGCCGGCTACCATTTGCTTGTACGACAACATCATTTGCCCGCTCGCGGATCCGCTCGGCGAGTAAACGGGCACCAGCCAATTTCGTATTGGTCAGCAGTACTGCGAACTCTTCGCCGCCGTAGCGAAAAACGGCATCACTATCTCGCGTGCACCCGACGATACTGTCCGCCACAGCCGAGAGCACTAAATCTCCCGCCACATGCCCATGCGCGTCATTGACGTTTTTAAAGAAATCGATGTCCACCATCAACATAGATAGCGGCGTACCATGGCGCTGAGCTGACGACACGCTCCGCTCGAGATGTTGCTCCATGCTCGCGCGATTATTGATGCCGGTGAGGGGATCTTTGAGCGCAGAATTCAGCGCACGCTCGTACATAATCGCGTTACGCAACGGGTAGATGAGGGCGCATAACATCACTTCAAAGATCATCTGCTCTTCGGTCGTGAACGGCTGGTTACGCATGAACGCTACTTCACCGACAGATTTCCCCAGTAGGTTGAGTTCGTAAGTGCAGTGGTTGTCCTGGGGGCGACCAGTTTCTTCGGTGATACCGTCGGTCCGGTTCGAGTAGCGTAGCGAGCTCTTGCCCACAATACTGCGGACTTCATGGGCGAAGGCCTGGAAAACTTCCTTGACTCGTAGGTTCGACTGCAGCGCATTGGTGATGCGCAGGAGTGCGCTGTCACCGAGCAGTTTGCGTCCCGAACTATCCGGCGAGAAATACGGCATCGCGCCGATCTGGATTGGCTGCGGGATATCCTCTGAGGACCTAGAGTTCGCAACCATATTTCTTCCTTGTTTGGAACGGCACTCTCCAATTAAAGCGAAATTCGTGCCATGTGACGCTGAAACCCACGCACACCGTCAAAATTAAGCGTTTAACGGCGATGTCGCCTTCGTTTACGGAAGTTTCTGCCACTTTGTGGCCTAAGGCGCCGGTAAATTATCCGAATTTTAAGTGGTTTTGTTATTAAATAACAACAACTTAAAATAAGAAAAAAGCGAGAATAGCGTCTCGCCAACGAGCGCGCAGCGAACAGTGCTGCGTATCAATTGCGCGTCAATAAGATGGCGTCAATTCTCGCCCACGCGAGGCCTCACGCTCCCGGCCAAAGGCACATTTTCCCGCATCAATTCACATGTGTTGCGACCTCCAGCGACACCGGCAACTCGAAAGCCTGCCCATGTTCGATGTTGGCGTCGCTTAAGAGATGTACAAAATATCGCGCCACGCTGGCGGCCTCGGGCAGAGTCGACGGGTCTTCCGCTGGATAAGCTTGGGATCGCATTCTCGTTCGAAGGCGTCCCGGATTAAGTGAATTGACTCTGACCTTAGTGACATCCCTCAACTCATCCGCGAGTGTCTGCATCATGCCCTCGAGTGCAAATTTTGAGGCGGCATAAGCACCCCAATAAGCCCGCCCACTTCTTCCGACACCCGACGACGTAAAAATAACCGACGAGGAGACTGCACGACGAAGCAAAGGCAAACTGGCGCGCAAAAGCAGAAAAGCGCTGTGCACGTTCACCTGGAACACACGAGCCCACAAAACCGGATCGTAGGTTTCGATGCCTGTCAGTTCACCTAACAACGCCGCATTCAGCACTAAGCCGTCGAGACGCTGGAAGCGCTCTGCAATCAGCGTCGAGACGGTGACATAGTCATCAATCGTCGCACCTTCGAGGTTGAGCGGGATAATAACCGGCGTGTTTGCACTAAAGGTCTCGATCTCATCCGCGAGCACCTCAAGACGTTTCACATCCCGCCCAAGCAGCAGTACCGTGGCGCCGTGCCGCGCACAGCTCAGCGCCACCTCTTTCCCGAGGCCACGGTTCGCCCCAGTGACAAGAATAACTTTGCCACTTAGCGCCTCGAGCGAGGCCGGAAGTTCGGGTGAAAGTAGTCGAGCCATGTTGATGTCGTCCTAGCTAAAATCGCCAGCCCGTAAAATCGTATCGCGGGCATAATTAATATCATCGCGTTCCGGATAATCCAGCGTGAAGTGCAAACCCCGGCTTTCCTTGCGCTTGAGCGCACAGCGGATAATAAGCTCAGCCACTTGGACCAGATTGCGAAGCTCAATAAGATCGCTCGTTACTCGGAAATTGGCATAAAACTCACTGATCTCCCCACGCAGGAGATGAACACGGCGGCGCGCGCGTTCGAGACGCTTAGTAGTCCTCACGATGCCCACGTAATCCCACATGAAACGGCGAAGCTCATCCCAGTTATGCGCAACGACCACTTCCTCATCCGCGTTGGTCACCAAGCGTTCGTCCCAGGGCGGTACCTCCGGCAGAACGCAGGGGACTGATTCATCGGAGACGATCGCTTCCGCGGCCATGGTCGCCGTCACCAAACATTCGAGGAGCGAGTTACTCGCCATTCGGTTCGCGCCATGAAGCCCAGTGCAAGCCGCTTCTCCGATGGCGAACAGACCGGGAAGGGAGGTACGACCCGCCAAATCGGTGACGATGCCTCCGCACAGATAGTGCGCTGCGGGAACCACTGGAATCGGTTGGGTCGTAATATCAATCCCGAATTCTAGGCATTTGCGATAGACATTTGGAAAATGTTCTCGCACAAAATCCGCAGGTTTATGGGAGATATCAAGATAGACAAAATCCGATCCCAACCGTTTCATCTCATAATCGATTGCTCGCGCCACAATATCGCGAGGGGCGAGTTCTAGGCGTTCGTCAAACCGATGCATGAAACGTTCACCATTCGGCAACCGCAAAACACCTCCCTCACCCCTGAGGGCTTCGGTCAACAGAAACGTTTTTGCGTGGGGATGATAAAGACAGGTCGGGTGAAATTGGACAAACTCCATATTCGCGACGGCACATCCGGCGCGCCAAGCCATGGCTATGCCATCTCCCGTCGCGACGTCTGGGTTGCTCGTGTAAAGATAAACTTTCCCCGCGCCGCCCGTTGCCAAGACACACCAACGAGCCCTGATGGTCCTGACCGCATTCTCGGTTTTATCGAGGACATAAGCACCGATGCAGCGATCCGGCGTGCGACCCAGTTTTCCGGTGGTAATAAGATCGATGGCAAGATGTTCAGGCCACAGCGATATTCTCGGATGAGCTGACGCTTGTTCTAACAACGTCGTCTCGATAGCGCGACCGGTTGCATCCTCCGCATGAACAACGCGACGCTGGCTGTGTCCGCCCTCCTGGGTCAGATGCATCGTCTGCCCACCATCGGCGCTCGCTGTTGTCGTGAACTGCACGCCTTTTGCGAGCAGCCAAGCGATTTGATCGCTACCTTGTTGCACAATAGACTGCACGACGTCCGCGTGGCAAAGACCAGCTCCCGCCCGTAAGGTATCGGTCACATGGGATTCGATAGAGTCGTTCTGGTCAATGACGGCCGATACGCCGCCTTGTGCGTAAAAAGTCGCGCCCTCAAAAATCTCACCTTTGGCAAGAACGGCAACCGTGAAACGGTCCGCTAGATGGAGGGCCATGCTCAATCCCGCGGCCCCACTGCCGATGATGAGCACGTCACAATCTTGGAGGTGTGGCATCGTGCCTCGCTTGCTATAAACTGAGTCCTAATAAAATGTCTAACTACCCGAACTTTAGCAGCATTTTGATGGTCTATGCCTCAGGGGTAGTCTCGATTATCCGGCATGATACAGGGTGCGCAGGCTGATGGGCGATCTCACGGACGCCGCGCTGGTCGAGCAAGTTCAGAAGGGGCATCGGCATGCTTTCGATTTGCTCGTTGCACGTTATCAGCACCGGATTATCAATCTGGTGTCACGGTTCGTGCGCGATCGAGACGAAGCGATGGATGTGGCGCAGGAAGTTTTTATAAAAGCTTATCGGTCAATGGCTGGGTTTCGAGGCGAAAGCGCGTTTTATACCTGGCTCTACCGAATTGCGATTAACACCGCGAAAAACCATCTGACCGCAGGAGCTCGAAGGCCACGGGAGACGGAGCTAACTTATCTCGATGGAGAAGAAGTCCCCTTCAGTGATTTTCAGAAGGATTTCGAGACGCCCGAGGCACTCTTGCAAGTTGAACAGATGAAGGCAGTAGTACTTGAGACTATTAACAGCCTTCCGAGCGACTTAAAAGAAGCCATTATGTTGCGCGAAATTGATGGGCTGAGTTATGAAGAGATCGCCCACGCGATGGACTGTCCAGTCGGAACAGTTCGCTCCAGGATTTTTCGGGCGCGAGAAGTGATCGATGAACAATTGAAACCTCTTCTGGAGCGGTGAAAGCAACACCGGTCAGGGGAAAGCCACGGGGTCAGATCGTCATGCAAAATTTTGAGCGAATTTCAGCGCTAGTGGATAGTGCCGGGAGTGATGCTGATCGCGCTGCATTACCCGCCATCTGCGATGATCCGGCGGCTCGTCAGACTTGGGCACGTTATCAACTGATCGGAGATTTGATCCGAGACAACGTTCCGAGCTCAGCCGGGGTGGAGTTCGCCGCGCGAGTAGCGGCCGCAATTACCGAACAAAAACCGCTGTTGGCGTCCATCGTGACGTTGGCTCCGCAACCACGAACTCGGCGATGGTCGACACCCGCGACGACCGGATTCGCAGTCGCGGCATCAGCTGCCATGCTGGGACTATTCGTCTGGTTTAGCGCGTATATGACAGAACCCAAGGCGCTGGCGACGGCCGACCCATCCAACACGGAGATGGGTGCCGAAGACAGGGTGTCGAGTCTTTCAGAGGCGGACTACAAGCGCCGCATTAATGGATATTTGGTCAATTTCAACGAGCAGCGACGAGCCTCGAGTGCGCCGGGTGCCCCACCGTACGTGCGGCTGGTTGGCTTCGATCCAGCGGGCTCTCGATAGGCGTGCGCATGACCAAGGCCGTCATGCATGGATTGTGCTTGTGGAGCTTGCTGGGAATGACGTGGGCCGCGCAGGCCGCAGCAGATGCCGAAACGCTCGTCAATCAGGTGACTCAGGCTACGAAAAACCTGAACTACGAGGGGACTTTCGTTTACACGCACGAAACCAACATCGACGCGATGCTGATCGTTCACAAGGTCGAAAATAGCACCGAATACGAGCGCTTGATTTCATTGTCTGGCCCTACTCGTGAAGTCACACGCGATGGTGACCGCGTGACATGCGTTTTTGGCGAAGACCGTTACCTCATGGTTGAAAAACGGCGACCTGAAGATTTTATTGGTCTAGCCCTTTCTGAGCCGGTCAAGAAAATCAGCGAATACTATTCTTTCAAGTTGCTGCCAGACGACCGCGTGGCGGAGCGGCCCACTAAGGTCATCCGTATCACGCCGGTGACTGCCGATCGTTACAGCTACCAACTATGGATCGACTCGATAACGAACCTTCTCCTGAAATCGACTGTACTCAGCAATACTGGCGCCGTCCTAGAACAAGTGATGTTCACGGCGGTAGAAATTGGTAAGCCAATCGATGCGACAAAACTGCGAGCTTCTCTAGGCGGCGATTTCAAGTCAGTTACGAACACGAGCTCTCGTGCAGAAACCGACCACAAATCCATCGAGAACCTGAAGGTGGGTTGGATTCCGCATGGATTCGCCCTCAAAAATTCCTACGTGCAGCGCATGGCAGATAGCCACATACCCGTACAACATCTGGTTTATTCCGATGGCCTCGCGATGGTGTCGGTATTTGTCGAAGCCCTGACCAGCGGATCCCCACCCCTAAAAGGCTATTCCTCGATGGGGGCCATAAATGCCTTTAGCCGAATTAATGCTCGGCATCAGATTACCGTCGTAGGCGAAATACCGCAGACGACCGTGCGAAAAATCGCAGCCTCAGTCGTTGTTCAATAATTCCTCTATTTCAAGTTGATTCCAACATGCGTCCCGCACCTGCCCCAGATCGACTGACTTTCCGCATCTTCCTCCGGTACGTAATCAGCGCGGGGGTGGGATTGACGGTGACCGTTGCGAGCTACGCCGGTGGGTTGCCTGATTTCACGGTTCTCGTCGAAAAAAACAGTCCTGCAGTAGTCAACATTAGCACAACTATAGAAGGCGCCGCGCACGCAAAGAAACATGATCGCGCCTCTCGCGACGATCCCCCTGCGCAAGACGGTCCAGAAGGTAATCCGCTCAACGATTTCTTTCGAAAGTATTTGGAAGAACAAGAGCCAGAGGGTGGCGAAGAGTCGCGACCAAGATCCTCACTCGGCTCTGGTTTTATTATCGGCGCGGATGGATACGTGATCTCTAATTATCATGTCGTCAAAGGGGCTAACGAAGTCATGGTCCGACTGAGTGACCGGCGCGAACTTAAAGCAAAAGTGGTGGGCATGGATGCACGTAGTGATATCGCCGTGTTGAAGATCGAGACCCGTCAAAAATTACCGACCTTGCGTCTTGGTAACTCAAGCAAGCTCAAAGTGGGGGAATGGGTACTAGCAATAGGTTCGCCGTTTGGATTTGATCACTCTGTAACAGCTGGGATCGTCAGTGCCAAAGGACGAAGTCTCCCGAACGAGAATTATGTTCCCTTTATTCAGACTGATGCGGCGATAAATCCGGGCAACTCTGGGGGGCCGTTATTCAATCTTGACGGTGAAGTCATCGGCGTTAACTCTCAAATTTTCAGCCGCACCGGCGGATTCATGGGACTGTCATTCGCCATTCCTATTGATGTCGTCGTGAATGTCTATCGCCAGATCCGGGAAAAAGGGGAAGTAAGCCGGGGCTGGTTGGGGGTGTTGATTCAGGATGTGACGCCGGAATTGTCAGAATCCTTCCAGATGACCGGTCCGCACGGAGCACTCGTATCCAAGGTTCTGGCAGGAAGCCCCGCCGAGCATGCCGGTGTCGAGACCGGTGATGTAATCGTGAAATTCAATGGAGAGTCGATTGCCAATTCCGCAGATTTGCCCCCGCTTGTCGGTCAAATTAAAGCGAATGAAAAAATTCCGATGCAAATCTTGCGGCAAGGAAAACCTCGTGACTTTTCAATCACTATAGGAGCGCTTCCGGCCGAAGACCAAGTGGCTGTTGCGGAAAAAAATCCGCAGGAAGCTCCCCATCAGCGGATACCCCGACTCCAAATTTCGGTACGAGAGCTGACCAGCGCTGAGCGCGAAGAAACTGGGTTAGCGGGACCGGGCGTTTTGGCGGAAGAGGTGGGTGCCGGGCCTGCGGCCGACGCGGGGCTTCAGCCCCAGGATATCATCCTGCAACTAAACTTCAAAGAAGTGGGCTCTGTTTCCATGTTAGAAAAATTGACTGAATCCCTGACACAGGGAACTAAAGTGCCGCTCTTGATTAATCGTCAGGGGAGGCCCCTCTTTATGGCTATTGCGGTGTCGAAATAGTCGAATGGCGCACCTTCCTTCGCTCCGACTACTGACACGGGCAGACTGTGAAATATGTCAGGAACTTCACGCGATACTCTTGAATGCCGGGATTTTGGAACCAGAAGAGCTCGAGGTTATCGACATTGACGAGCACCCGGACCTACGGGCCATTTACCACTATCGTGTCCCTGTGATCCTCCGCGGCAATGCCGAGTTATGGGTAGGCCCCGTAAACGAGGATGCTTTTGCACGCTTGTGCGCCGCGTTACGCACGGTCTCGGGATCTGAACGCTAATAAACGTCCACCATTACCCTAGGCACACCGAATCCATGCCGATTTGCGGCTGTTTCCGGCCGGCTGCTTCGAGTAATATGAGCGACTCTTCTGTCGTGCCGCTTACCCCCTCCCACCGTGCGCTTTTTATGCAAAATATCCGCAATTTTTCAATCATCGCCCACATTGACCACGGAAAATCCACCTTGGCCGACCGGTTCATACAGACCTGCGGGGGGTTAGCCGATCGCGAAATGTCTGCGCAGGTCCTTGATTCAATGGATCTTGAGCGCGAGCGAGGGATCACCATCAAGGCACAGAGCGTAAGCCTCAACTATACGGCGAGTGATGGGATAACTTATCACCTGAATTTCATCGATACGCCGGGCCATGTCGATTTCAGCTACGAGGTATCGCGCTCTTTGGCAGCCTGCGAAGGGGCGTTGCTTGTGGTTGACGCTGCTCAAGGCGTTGAGGCGCAGTCCGTCGCTAACTGTCATAAGGCATTCGACCAGGGATTAGAAGTGGTGCCTGTTCTCAATAAAATCGATCTCCCGTCAGCAGATCCGATCAGAGTTGCGGAGGAAATCGAGAATATTATCGGCATAGACGCTACGGACGCCGCATTGGTCAGTGCAAAATCTGGGCTTGGCGTGCGTGAACTGCTCGATCGTTTGGTCAAGCTCATCCCGCCCCCCAAGGGAGATCCGGCAGCACCACTCAAAGCCCTCATTATCGACTCGTGGTTCGATAACTACCTAGGGGTCGTGTCGCTCGTGCGTATCTTTGACGGCGAGATGAACAGCGGCGCACGGATCAGAATCATGTCGACGGGGCGAGATGCCGATGTCGATCAAGTCGGTATTTTTACGCCCAAACGCGTTCGTAAAAATAAGCTGTCAGCGGGAGAAGTAGGATTCCTCGTGGCTGGGATCAAGGACATCAACGGAGCGCCGGTCGGGGATACCATCACCACGGCGACTAACCCGGCGTCCGAAGCGTTACCTGGTTTTCAGAAATCCAAGCCGAATGTGTTTGCGGGACTTTATCCGATTGAGTCCTCCGATTATGAAGCTTTCCGGGAGGCGTTGAGCAAACTTCGCTTGAATGACGCAGCACTTTCCTACGAACCAGAAACTTCAGAAGCGCTTGGATTTGGATTTCGCTGCGGATTTCTCGGCATGCTCCACATGGAAATTATCCAAGAGCGCTTAGAGCGCGAGTATGGAATGTCCCTTATTACGACGGCACCAACTGTGGTGTATCAGGTCGTCTTGCGGAGCGGTGAAATCATCCAAGTCGACAATCCTGCTCGACTGCCTGATCCCGGGCTTGTCTTGGAAGTCAGAGAGCCCATTATTCAAGCTGATCTGCTGACGCCTCAGGAATACTTGGGAAATGTGATCTCGCTGTGTGTCGAGAAGCGTGGCGTACAGAACAAGCTGAATTTTCTAGGGGGGCAGGTCTCGGTTGGGTATGCCTTACCGATGAGTGAAATGGTCGTAGATTTCTTTGATCGCCTCAAATCCCTTACCCGCGGTTACGCGTCGATGGACTACAGTTTTGATTGCTACAGGGTAGCGGACATGGTGAAGGTCGATGTACTGATCAATAACGAGAAAGTAGACGCGCTTTCGGTGATCGTGCATCGCGACGATGCGCAGCGACGCGGACGTGATCTCGTGTCTAAAATGCGCGAAATTATTCCTCGCCAGATGTTCGACATTGCGATTCAGGCCGCTATCGGAGCGAAGGTCATCGCCAGAGAAAGTATCAAGGCGCTTCGCAAGAACGTGACCGCGAAGTGTTACGGAGGGGATATCACGCGAAAACGGAAACTACTTGAAAAGCAAAAAGAAGGAAAAAAGCGCTTAAAACAGGTGGGCTCCGTTGAGATCCCGCAGGAGGCATTTATGGCCGTATTGAAGGTGGGGAAATAATGGTTTTTGATTTTTCTGCGGTCATGGTGCTGCTAGTAGCGGGCAGCGGCGGTATTTGGGGAATCGATACCTTGTTTTTTGCCCGTTCACGTCAGCAAAGAGATGCGGCATTGCCACTGGATGCCCGCCCGCCGGAGCCGATGCTCGTCGAACATGCACGCTCATTCTTCCCTATTTTTGTCATTGTGCTGCTCCTGCGAGCCTTCCTAATTGAACCGTTTCGGATCCCTTCCGGCTCGATGATCCCGACACTTTTGATTGGAGATTTCATCTTGGTCAATAAGTATACCTACGGGTTGCGAGTGCCTGTGCTCAATAAGGTGTTTTACCGCATCTCTTCTCCAAAGCGAGGGGATGTGGTCGTGTTTCGTTATCCCAAAGATCCCTCGACGCCCTTTATCAAGCGAATCGTCGGTTTGCCCGGCGACAAGATCACCTATCGCGACAAAAGGCTCTCAATCAATGGTCAACCACTGAATTACAGCTCGCTAGGCAGTTACGTCGGGATGAAATCAGCGGCCGTAAACACCGGTGCCGATTTTATCGAAGAAACACTTGGAGATGTTCGACATAAGCTTCTGGTTGCGCCAAGAGTGCCTTCGATAGAAGGCGAATATACGGAAGTCTTAGCGCACAGAGGACTGGAAGTGCCGCCGGGAAAATATTTTGTCATGGGTGACAATCGGGATAACAGCCGAGACTCACGCTACTGGGGGTTCGTGCCGGATGAAAATCTTATCGGGCGAGCCTTCATGATCTGGATGAATTGGGACAAAGGCCCTGATATAAAACGCATCGGTACGGCAATCAATTGAGGAAACCCAATGAAACATAGCAGACCATTTTCGCAACGAGGAGTCTCGTTTTTGGGGTTCCTGTTTTATTGTGTGATTTTTTCTGCTCTGGCATTGCTTACGCTAAGATTGATTCCGCTGTACCTCGAAAAAACTCATGTCGACTACGCGTTGAACAGACTCGTGCGAGATCCCCAAGCCGGAGAGCTGACCAAACCGCAGATGGTGAGCGCATTGATGAAACAGTTTGAGGTTTCTGAACAACGTCGTTGGACCGACGCGGAACTTTCTCGGTTATTGGTAGTTCGCGCGGTTAGGGATTCCAAACGCACCGTCACGCTTGATTACGAAATCAGAGGTCCGCTTTGTCTGAACTTGGATGTCTTGCTGAACTACCATTGGACGCATGAACTCCCGGCCATCAGCGGGCAATAGCGTCGAATTTGTGATCTTGAGTTCAAGCATCCGCCATCGTTTCAGAGACCCTCAACTGCTCACCTTGGCGCTGACCCACCGCAGCGCCAGTAGTCGACACAATGAGCGTCTGGAATTCCTCGGGGATGCTATCCTCGGTTTCGTTATCGCAGACTTTCTTTTCAGCAATTTTCCGAAAGCAGACGAAGGGCAACTCACAAGGGCGCGTGCCACGCTGGTTAATCGAGAGACGCTCGCCTGCATTGCGCGGGAGCTGGAACTGGGTGGTGCCATTGCGCTAGGTGAAGGCGAACTCAAGAGCGGTGGTTGGCGACGAGATTCGATCCTGGCAAATTCCCTCGAAGCGCTTATAGGCGCAATCTATCTGGACGCTGGGATAGAAGCGGCTCGGGACGAGCTTTCGGCGTGGTTCGCCGAACGTCTGGCTGTGGTCGATCCAACGGTCACCCAAAAGGATTCCAAAACACAACTTCAGGAATATCTTCAGGAACGGCAATATGCACTTCCGATTTACCAGACCGTAGCTATTACGGGGCCAGCGCATAACCAGTCATTCCTCATCTCCTGCGAGCTATCTTCTCCGGCCCTCCGTGTCGAAGGAAGTGGCCGTAGCCGACGTCAGGCGGAGCAGGAAGCTGCACGCTTGGCTTTATCCTCCCTCCAGCAGAGGCAGGCGCAACAGTAGGAAAATCAATGTCGAGCAGATCCATCTCTCGCTGTGCCGTTTTTGCGATCGTCGGGCGCCCCAATGTGGGTAAATCCACGTTGCTCAATAGAATGGTGGGGCAAAAAATAAGTATCACCTCACGTAAACCACAAACAACCCGTTATCAAGTCAACGGGATTTTGCAGCGTGGAGAAGTTCAATTGGTGTTTGCGGATACCCCTGGTTGGCAGCGCCAGCCCCAAGGTAGGTTGCACAAATTGATGAATCAGCAGATTGAGCATGCCACACATGAAATCGATGGCCTTTTACTGGTCATTGATGCTACTCAGTGGAGAACTGAGGACGAGGCGCTCGCGGGTAGTGTCCAGTCCTTTGATGGCCCGAAGTATCTAGTGATCAACAAGATGGACAAGTTGAACCGGCGCGAGGGCCTGCTTCCGCTGATCGAAAGCATCGCGGCACGTTTTCCGTTTGATGCCGTCTACCCTGTCTGTGCTTTGAACGGCGATAATCTTGAGGTCTTACTCGACGAGCTAGCAGCGACGGCACCGGAACGACCCTATATGTTCGATCCGGATCAAGTCACCGATAGACCCGAGCGGTTCGTTGCAGCTGAGATGATTCGCGAAAAGCTAGCTCGACAACTCGGCGCCGAACTCCCGTATGCCACCCATGTTGTCATCGATACCTTTGAGGAGCGAGATGCAGTAACGCATATTGATGCAACCATTTGGGTAGAAAAGCCTGGTCAGAAAGCGATAGTCATCGGTAGCGGTGGTCAGCGAATCAAGCAAATTGGTACCGCGGCGCGCCTCGATATAGAGAAAATGCTTGGGCGGAAGGTATTCCTTAAAACTTGGGTCAAAGTAAAAGGAAAATGGACCGAGGATCCAGCCACTCTCGAGGTGTTTGGTGCCCGCGACCGAGGTTAAACGTTGGCCGCTCCCGAAATCATCGATACCGGTTACATCGTTCACCGTAGACGACTACGCGAGAGCAGCCTCCTGTTAGAAATATTTACGCGTGGTCACGGCCGGTTTGGTGTCGTCGCACGAGGCGCCTTGGGGGGCAAAAAAAATAATAAAGGAGGAGGGGATTACGTCGAGTTCATGCCGTATGCCTTCGCTTGGTCAACCAAGCGAGATCTGCCGACGTTGCTACGTGCAGAGCCGACGGGACGGGGATATCGCTATGCGGGAGATCGCTTGTTCAGCGCAATGTACCTCAACGAACTCATCGTCCGTCTTGTGCATCGCGGTGATAGCGATGAATCCGGATTCTCGTCCTATGAGCATACGCTTGGAGAGTTGTCCGCAGAGGGGCCACTCGAACCCCTCCTGAGGCGCTTTGAAGTCCATCTCCTTCAAACCTGTGGTTACGGCCTGGAGCTCCATTGTGCCATCGATACGGGTGAGGCATTCAGCCCCGACACCCGTTACTTCTATGTGCCCGAGAGAGGCCCCTTGACCCGAATTCCACCGCTCCCACACCGCGTGGTATCTGGTGAAACCTTATCTGCGTTATCGGGAGAAAATACGTGGACAACACGAGCGCTCAAAGAAGCGAAGGGGTTGATGCGGTTCCTCATCGGTCATCATCTTGGTGGACGACCACTCAGTTCGAGGGAATTATTTCGCTTCAGCGGCGAACCGCAGGCATGATCTCGATGGCAGCCGGTCCGTTCTATCTCTCCGAGTAGTCAACCGCTAAACTAGCAACCCTTGCTATCCGAACATAAGGAATCTTGAGTACCGTGGGTCGACTTAGATTAGGGGTAAATATTGATCACGTTGCGACTATTCGGCAACAACGTCACACGAAGTATCCCGATCCTGTATTGGCGGCGTTGCTTGCTGAAGAGGCCGGCGCCGACGGCATTACCGTACATCTCCGAGAAGACCGTCGCCACATTCAAGAACGCGACGTCACGACCTTAATTGACGTGGTGCAAACGCGAATCAATCTAGAAATGGCGGCAAGTGAGGCCATGCTGGTTTTTGCGACACGCGTGACGCCTGCCTGCTGCTGTCTAGTGCCTGAGCGTCGAGAAGAACTGACCACCGAAGGGGGGTTAGATGTGCTATCGCAACTTCCCCGAATCAAGGACGCCTGTGCGCGTCTCGCCGAAGCACATATTCAAGTATCACTTTTTATAGAACCGTCTCGAGCACAAGTCGACGCGGCCCATGCTGCCGGCGCGCCCACCATAGAATTGCACACTGGACGCTACGCCGACGCAGCATCTGAGGAGGCATTGATGGGAGAGTTCGAAAAAATTCTGGATGCGGCGCGCTATGCGAAGACACTCGGTTTGCGCGTCAATGCGGGTCATGGACTTCACTATAAAAACGTCCATTCGATTGCCAAACAACCCGAATTCCATGAGCTCAATATTGGTCATTCCATCGTCGCACGCGCATTTTTTGTCGGGTTCGAATCCGCCGTGCGTGAAATGAAGCAATTGATGCATGCGGCCCGTCAATGATCACGGGGATCGGTATCGACATTGTCCAAGTGAACCGGGTGGAGTCCGTTTATGAACGGTTCGGTTTTAAGTTCGCCCGCCGCGTTTTGGCACCCGATGAGCTAACTGCTTTCTCTCGCTCATCATCTCCGGTGCACTTTCTCGCCATGCGCTTCGCCGCAAAAGAGGCCACTTCCAAAGCACTAGGGACCGGCTTCAGACAAGGCGTTTCACTTCGACTCATCGAAGTCCTGCATAATGCGGCAGGGAAGCCTTCCTTACGATTACACGGGGAAGTCGCGGCCCATGCGGATCGCCAGAACGTGGTAGCCACCCATGTGAGTTTAACTGACGAACGTGATTACGCCGCCGCAGTGGTTGTTTTTGAATCAGCCTGAGAATTTCTCGTGACCCCTTTAGAACATGCTGTCGAGAGACGGCGCACCTTCGCTATTATTTCGCACCCTGACGCGGGTAAAACCACGGTCACAGAAAAGCTTTTGCTTTTCGGGGGCGCCATTAACGCCGCGGGGACCGTAAAGGCGAGAAAAAGTGCGCGATTTGCCACGTCGGATTGGATGGAAATTGAACGTCAACGTGGCATTTCGGTAACCTCGTCGGTCATGCAGTTCGAATACAAGGACTGCGTTATCAATCTACTGGACACACCAGGCCATCAAGATTTTTCTGAAGATACCTATCGGGTATTAACTGCTGTTGATTCGGCTTTGATGGTCATCGATGCCGCCAAGGGTGTGGAGGAGCGGACAATCAAGCTTCTTGAAATCTGCCGGCTTCGTCGTACCCCAATCGTCACGTTGATCAATAAGCTCGATCGCCATAGTCGTCCCCCGTTGGATTTGTTGGACGAAATCGAGAACATTCTCCAGATAAAGTGCGCGCCCGTTACCTGGCCAATCGGCTCTGGACAGCATTTTGCAGGAATTTACCACTTCGATGAGGGTTGCGTGCTGCGTTACGCAAGAGACGTCGATGCGAATGCGGAAGTCGTTGAGACGGAGCGGATCCCGTTTGATGACGCCACAGTAGATCCACGGTTCAGCGATATCTTGCGAGAGTGCAAAGAAGAAATAGAACTGGTCCAGACGGCAGGCACAGATTTCGATTTGGACGCCTACCGAGAAGGGAAAGTCACGCCTGTATTTTTCGGCTCCGCCCTCAGAAATTTCGGCATTCGTGAGATGTTGGACTATTTCATTAAGATTGCCCCGACGCCGCTAGACCGCCCAGCCGCTGAGCGGGTGGTGCTCGCCAACGAAACTAATTTCAGTGGGTTCGTGTTCAAAATACAGGCAAACATGGATCCACAACATCGGGACAGAATCGCATTTTTGAGAATTTGTTCAGGCCACTTTGAACCAGGCATGCGGCTGCGACATGTGCGCCTAGGGCGCGACATCCAGATGTCTAATGCGCTCACATTTTTCGCGCGTGGGCGCGAGCAAGTCGAAAACGCTTATGCCGGAGATATCATAGGCCTACATAATCATGGCACGATTCAGATCGGCGACACATTTACTTTAGGTGAAAACCTCAATTTTCTCGGCATTCCGAGTTTCGCACCGGAGCTCTTTCGTCGCGTTCGACCACTCGATCCCATGCGTAATAAAGCCTTGGTCAAAGGTCTTACAGAGCTCGGAGAGGAGGGCGCCGCCCAAGTCTTTCGAATGACGCAGCGAAATGATCTGATTCTTGGCGCAATTGGGGTCTTGCAATTCGAGGTTGTCGCCTACCGGCTAAAGCACGAGTATGGGGTAGATTGCTTGTTTGAAGCGGTGGCGACCCAGTATGCGCGCTGGATATCTAGCAAAAAGCCGGGTGAACTAGAAAAATTCATGCGGCACGTCGCTGAGAATGTCGCGCTCGACGGAAGCGGCTTGCCTGCCTATCTGGCTCCTACTCGCGTGAATCTTCAAATTACAACGGAGCGGTGGCCTGATGTCGACTTTAATGCAACGCGAGAAGTAAGTCTGCGTAATAAAGTCGCGGCCACTCAGTAATCTACCCGGAACGGACTGTGGCTGTTTCATCTCTGTTCAGAAGAGCGCCTGATGAACAACATCGGCGCTTCTCCCTCAAGCCCAGTCGCCTCGCTACCCGCTTAGTGGTTCTTGGACTCCACCTCCACGGGAACATGCTCACTTGCCGCCGGTCGTCCAACATCGGCGAGATCCGGCGCCATTGATGCCACCGGCGGCGACGTCATTTCGTGTGATTCAGGCACTGCCGCAACAGTTCGAGGTGCCTCTTCGGCACTCGAGACATGAGCGACATGCGCCTGACTTGGAGTCACGGGTCCGTCGCTTAGACCATAAGGAGACGGAGCAGCAGCCACCGGCTCTTCGTAACGCGGCGGAAGGCTCGGTGCTGTTGATACGGTAGCGCTCTGCCCATCATCGTGTGGCGACACGTCTTCTCTGATCGGCACAATCTCGTTAGCGGGGACGAGTCTATCGTTTGCCTGCTCTTCGTGAATATGCGCCGTTGTTTCTCTCATTTCTTCTTGCGTAGCCTCACTGGTCCCGGTGTTCGCGCGCTGCTCGCTCTGCCGCGGGCTCCGCTCCCGGCGACGACCATCTCCGCGCTCCCCGCCACGGCGAGGCTGACTGTCCGTCGTCGTGACCGTCTCCGCTTCCGAAGACGAGCGGGGCTCAGATGGACGTCTGTCGTCCCCTCTACCGCGAGAGGTGCCGCCTCGGTTTTCACCGCCTCGGTTTTCACCGCCTCGGTTTTCACCGCCTCGGTTTTCACCGCCTCGGTTTTCACCACCTCGGTTTTCACCACCTCGGTTTTCACCACCTCGGTTTTCACCACCTCGGCGCTGTCTTTGCTGACGTCCCTGGTTCGTACTCGTCCCACGGCGGCCATCCGCACGTCCGGCAGTGTCCGCCGCGGTTCCAGGCGAATCATTTGAAGACGCACGACGTGGTGCCTGAGTTCTCGTCGCGGCGTCGGATGGACGATTTGCTGACGGCTCTACTGCACTCGGCGTGGTTGCTGCCGCATCATTGCCGAAGAGCGCCGAAAAAAATCGCCGGATAGCGCCTTTCGGTGCAACCGACGCCACATCAGATCCTGAGGTCGCCGCGGGCGCATTACGCACGATGTCTCTTACCATCGCCTGAGGTTGTCGAGGACGATCGCGCTGATTGATGTCGTAGACGGGTGTGCTGTCCATTTCGCTCACCATTTCATGGCTTTCACCAATATCTCCGCGGGCGAGGTCTTGTTCTCTTATGCGCTGAACGTTGAAATGCGGCGTTTCCAGATTTGGGTTCGGGATAATGAGGATTTCAACATCCTGTTGCTCCTCGATTCTGGTTACTTCTCGTCTCTTTTCGTTAAACAGGAAAGCGGCTACGTCCGGCGGCACCTGAGCCGCGACCTTCGCCGTAGAATCCTTCATGGCTTCTTCTTCAAGGAGTCTCAAGACGGAAAGCGCCGTTGGACGCAGGCTTCGAATCGTGCCGACGCCGTCGCAACGTGGGCAGATTTCATGACTAAACTCGGCCAATGACGGCCGCAAGCGCTGACGCGACATTTCCAACAGTCCGAACCGCGAGATCCGGCCTATCTGGACCCTGGCGCGATCCATTTTAACGCAATCACGCAGCTTATTTTCGACCGCTCGCTGATTTCGGGCGGCCATCATATCGATGAAATCGACAACCACCAGCCCACCGAGATCGCGAATTCGCAGCTGAGTAGCGATTTCTTCTGCTGCCTCGAGGTTGGTCGTCAGCGCGGTTTCTTCGATATCTCCACCGTGAGTAGCCCGCGCCGAGTTGATATCAATGGTGATGAGGGCTTCGGTCGGCTCGATGACCAACGCGCCGCCACTCGGGAGCCGTACTTCTCGACTGAAGGCCGTTTCTATTTGGCTCTCGATTTGATAGCGCGTAAAGAGAGGGACGCTCTCTTTGTATAGCTTAAGCTTCGACAAATTAGCTGGCATCACCTGATTCATGAAATCCTGTGCCGTCTCATAAAGCGCCGGATCATCAACCAGAATTTCGGCAATATCACTGCGGAGATAGTCCCGGATAGCCCGGATAATAACGTTTTGGTCTTGATAAATGAGAAATGGGGCGTGGCGGGTCTTGGATGCTTCGTCGATGGCTGTCCACAGCTGCAAGAGGTAATCCAAGTCCCACTGGAGCTCCTCTGTGGTCTTTCCAATGCCGGCCGTTCTTAGGATTAGTCCGACGTGCTCGGGAATCACGAGACCCGACATCGCCTCTTTGGCTTCTTCGCGGTCCTCCCCCTCAATTTGGCGAGACACGCCCCCGGCTTTTGGGTTATTCGGCATCGCCACGAGATATCGGCCCGCGAGCGAGATGAATGTGGTCAGCGCGGCACCCTTATTGCCACGTTCCTCTTTCTCGACCTGGATAACCAGCTCCTGACCTTCGTCTAGGACTTCGCGAATATTGACTCGGGAACTGTTTTTCGGAACCTCCTTGAAGAGGCTACGGGAAATTTCTTTGAGGGGTAAAAAGCCGTGGCGATCGGCACCATAGTCCACGAACGCAGCCTCTAGGCTAGGTTCGATCCGCATGATGCGGGCTTTATAAATGTTGGATTTTTTCTGTTCTTTCCCGACCGCTTCAATGTCTAGGTCATACAAACGTTGACCATCCACCAGTGCGACCCGCAACTCCTCTGGATGAGTTGCGTTGATCAGCATTCTTTTCATTTTTTGAATTTCCTAGCTACGCGCCCGTTCCGCCGTTGCGGACAACCCACGATTGTGGTGCCCCTGTGGGCACGATTCCCCGCGACATGCGCGGTGACGGACGCTGATTCTGATGTTTTACGTTGCCAAGAAATTTGACGAGCCGGGCAACGCTATGTTTCCCCTGGTGGTTCGATAAGGCTACCGAACGTGGGCTAGCTCATTGGGAGTGTGCGGGTGGCACGCAAATCTTTGCCGAAACTTGCCACACCTTCACACTGCCGTATTGAGCGAATTTCAGAACTCGACTGAGTCAGTTTGCCGACACTGCTCTGTATTGGTCGCAGAGCTGACGCTTGGAATTTGATAAACTGTCAGCACTCTCAACGCTAACTGCTTGGTCTTAGTTCAAAAATGGAGTCGCCTTATATGCACTGGGGCCGGGGGACTATAACAGCCTTCGCGTGGATTCGGCAATTGCGCCCGAAGGCACTTCGCGGTGGCTGACGCACAAACTGAGCGAACGGCTGTCAGGTTACTTGTGGTAGATAGCCACGGGGCCGACCGACGCCTAGACAATTTCCTCGGATCGGCCTTGGGTGACATACCAAAATCACATATCTACCGGATCATTCGCACCGGCGAGGTCCGCATCAACGGGGGCCGAGGGAAGCCATCGACCAAACTGACGCTAGGAGATGTCGTGCGGGTTCCTCCCATCAGATTGGATTCGGACGCGCCGCCCCCGATCTCGCGGCGCTACTTAGATGCGTTTGAGCGCATGATTCTGCTGGAAGACGCTCAGATTGTGATTGTAAACAAGCCCCCGGGACTTGCTGTCCACGCGGGTTCCGGCGTGCGATTCGGTCTGATCGACATAGCCCGCGCGGCCCGGCCGGAGGCACCACGTCTGGATTTGGTGCACCGTCTCGATCGACAGACCTCGGGATGTCTCCTTATCGCAAAGGATGTGCAAACGCTACGCACCCTTAACGGTCAGCTCGCCGCCCGAGCGTTCGAAAAAACCTACGTGGCGCTCGTGCTAGGGCGGCCAGAAAGAGACCATTATTCGGTAGATGCACCGCTCGATGTGGAACATCGGGTAGCGTCAGAACGGCATACCGTTACCGCTGAGGTAGGCCGTTCGGCACAAACCGAGTTCCGGGTGCTGCGGAGGTTTGCCGACTGCTGCCTGGTGGAGGCGAAACCCGAAACCGGCCGGACGCATCAGATAAGGGCCCACGCACTCCACCTCGGACATCCGCTCGCGGGCGATGAAAAATACGGGCCGGCCGATTTCAATACTAGAATGAAAGCACTCGGGCTTCGCCGATTGTTCCTGCACGCGGTCTCTCTCGAGTTTTACTTGGGGCAAAAGTATCGTGTAGAGGCTCCGCTAGCGTCCGATCTTCAAGCCTTTTTAGAACATTTACAGACGGGTCGCCTAGAACCAACAGTGGAGTTGTGATTGTATGAGTGAAGAACGCACACCAGAGCCTAATAACCACAATCTGCCGGGCAAGGACGCAGATTGGGAGAGAGACCTGCTGAGCCGGTTCGCTTTCGCATCGCTGCGAGAGCAACGTATCACGCGGCGTTGGGGGATTTTCTTTAGATTGCTCGCTTTTAGCTATGTTATCAGCCTGTTAGCGCTATCCATGCCCAAGCTATCGCCCGGTTTCTCATTCGGCGGCGGAAAAATTACTGCACTGGTCGACTTGCAGGGCGTTATTGCGCAGACCAGTCCAGCAAACGCCGACAATATCGCCACTGGATTGCGAGATGCTTTTGAAAATAAGTCTACTGCTGGCGTCATCCTCAGAATCAACAGCCCGGGTGGCAGCCCTGTCCAGGCAAGCTATATAAATGACGAAATCTATCGACTCAAAGCAAAATATCCGAAGATCAAAGTCTATGCCGTTATTCAGGACGTCTGCGCCTCGGGAGGTTACTACGTGGCCGTCGCAGCCGATGAGATTTATGCCGACAAGAGCAGTATCGTCGGCTCAATCGGCGTACGCATGGACAGCTTTGGGTTCGTCGGTACCATGCAGAAACTCGGCGTAGAGCGCAGGCTGTTAACGGCCGGAGAGCATAAAGGCTTTCTCGATCCTTTTATGCCGCTGAACCTCGCAGAGGTAGCGCACGTGGATGGCCTACTCAAAGAAATCCACCAGCAGTTCATCAACGCTGTGAAGCGGGGACGCGGAGAACGGCTAAAACCCGACAAGGACCTTTTCTCGGGCTTAGTGTGGAGTGGCGAGAAAGCACTACACATGGGACTAGTCGACGCGTTAGGGTCTACCAGCTATGTGGCGCGCGAAATTATCAAGGCGGAGGATATTGTGAATTTCACACCTCAAGAAGGCTTGATAGAGCAGGCCACGCGTCGATTTAGCGCACAGTTGTCACTGGCGTTTCGTTCTCTTTTTTCCTCGCTTTGGTAGAAAATCCAGGATATTCAGATCCAAATCCCGCAGATGCTCCACAACAGCTATCAGTGGGAGACCAATCAGTGCAGTCGGATCATGACTAGATATCCGGTGGAGCAAGGCGATGCCAAGACCCTCTACTTTGAATGAGCCGGCGCAATCAAATGGCTTTTCGATATTAAGGTAGTGCACGATTTCATGCTCGGTGAGGGTCCTAAATGTAACATCGGTGGTGGTGTCCGAAGTGAGGTGCCGCCCGTCAGGCGCCATGACGCATAATCCCGTATGAAATCGAACGGTTTTACCGCTCGCGGCAGCTAGTTGTTCTATCGCGTTTTCCAAGTTTCCCGGCTTGCTGACTAATTTATTTCCAAGTGTCAACATTTGATCACTGCCGATAACAAACGCATCCAAATGTCGCTTTGCGACTGCGCTGGCTTTCGCGTGTGCCAGACGACACACCGCGCTCGAGGCCGCTTCTTCCGCCGTCACAATTTCGTCCAGTCCCGGATCTTCCACCCGAAAGACGACCCCGAGACGCGCCAACAAAAGACGTCGATAGGGCGAGGTGGAAGCGAGAATTAGCTGGTAGCGAGAGAACGGGGCGGACGCTGGGGTTGGAGAATGCACAAATAACCAGTCCTATCGGTGTTTTAGATGATGTTTGATAGTCGTTCTTTACGTATACTACGCGGCGACGATGTTACTTTCCCTTCCCGAAAAAATAGATGCTGAACGACTGGCGTCCCAGAGGACCACGCTTAATGGCGTGTATCTGCCGTCCGTGCTGCATCGACTGGCGAAAGTTTTTCTCGGCGTCGAGGCCTTCACAGTGTCCGTGCTCTTTTCTCCGAAAGAGGGCGGGGGGGTGATTCTGTCCGGCAACCTTAAAGGGGCCGTGACCGCCGTGTGCCAGCGGTGTCTTAACCCTGTCCGGCTGGAAATTGATGAAGAATTTGAACATCTACCAGAGGACGCGGATTCGCTGCTAGAAGTCGGACCAACACTGGTCCCGGCAGATTCCGCCATGAATCTCTTGGCGCTAATCGAGGATGAAGTGCTCCTCGCGAGCCCCATGATTCCAAGACATACCGAAGCTTGTTATGACACGCAAGATTCGGCGGACGAGGGCGAAAACCCGAGTCGAGAAAATCCGTTCGACGTATTGGCTTCATTACGTCAAAATACCACCGATAAGCGGAGCGGGACAGACCCGGCTTCGAACCCAGAGGAGTAATCAGTCGTGGCTGTACAGCAAGATCGTAAGACACCATCCAAACGCGGCATGCGCCGTTCACATGACTCACTGACAAGTCCCGCATTGTCGGAAGATCCCACGACTGGGGAGACGCACCGACGCCACCACATCACCCCCGATGGCTACTACCGTGGCAAACGCGTGATCGCAGAGAAAGAATAAATTGATTTGTGCGGCACCTACAGGTACCGCACTTTCTTTTTTTTCAACATAGTTGCGTGCAGCCAAGTTGTCTTCATTAATCGCCCTCGATGCCATGGGTGGCGATCACGGACCCTCGGTCGTCGTCCCAGCCACCGTGTCGGCACTAAGCCGACACCCAGAACTTAATGTTTTTCTGGTCGGCGATCAGGCGGCGATCGATGCCGAGCTGGTGAATGTCGCCGCAAGTCTGCGTGCTCGCATTACGATTCGTCACGCAGCGGAAAAAATTGAGATGGACGACAAGCCGTCGTTCGCCTTGCGGAACAAGCGCAATTCGTCCATGCGTTACGCAATTGACCTCGTGAAAAGCGGTGAGGCGCGATCTTGCGTGAGTGCCGGAAATACCGGGGCCCTCATGGCGATTGCTCGATTCGTCCTAAAAACATTGCCTGGTATTGATCGGCCGGCGATCTGTGCGACGCTGCCAGGGGTTACCCAAGGCACCCGTGTACTCGACCTCGGGGCGAATGTTGACTCGAGCTCCGAGGAGCTCTTTCGATTCGCCGTGATGGGATCGATATTGTCTACGGCTGTTGATCACAAACCGAATCCGTCAGTCGCATTGCTGAACATCGGCGAGGAAGAAATAAAAGGCAACGATCGCGTCAAACAGACAGCGGTGTTGCTGGAAAAAAGCACGCTCAATTATCGGGGATACGCCGAAGGTAATGATATTTTCGGCGGTGTATTCGACGTGATTGTCTGCGACGGTTTTGTCGGCAATGTCGCGCTCAAGGCAAGCGAGGGTGTGGCCTCCATGCTGTCGCAAATTGCAAAAGCGGAATTTAGTCGCAATTGGTGGAGAAAATTGGGAGCAGTGTTCGCGGCGCCCTCACTTCGTAGTTTGCGCGATCGTGCGGATCCGCGTCGTTACAACGGCGCAAGCCTACTAGGGCTACGGGGAATTGTTGTGAAGAGCCATGGAAGTGCCGACATCATGTCGTTCGGTCGTGCGATCGATGAGGCCGTGTCCCAAATGGAACAAGCCGTGCCAGAGAGAGTCAGTAACATGTTGGAGCAGCTGTTGGTCCGCGAGCAGGTCATCTAAATGATGACCACATTAGCGGCCGTGTTTCCAGGCCAGGGCGCCCAGTCAGTTGGGATGATCAATGCCCTCGCAAACGAATTTCCGGCAGTCCAATTGCGCTACGAAGCCGCTTCAGAGGTGCTCGGTTTCGACCTTTGGAAACTCACCAACGAAGGTCCCGCGGAAGATTTGAACCAGACGCGCAACACACAACCAGCGCTACTGGCGGCAAGTGTGGCGACTTGGGACATCTGGCTCAGCATCGGCGGCGCACGCCCCAGCCTTCTTGCAGGCCACAGTTTTGGTGAATATTCCGCGTTAGTGTGCGCGGGCGCGCTGAAATTTGAAGACGCCGTAGGCCTCGTGGCGATTCGCGGTCGCCTTATGCAGGAAGCGGTTGGCATGGGCGTGGGCGCGATGGCGGCTGTCCTCGGGCTTGAATTTCCGGAGCTGCAAGCGATCTGCACCGAAAGCGCTGGAGAAGAGGTTGTCGAATGCGCCAACCTAAATGCCCCAGGTCAAATTGTGATTTCCGGCAACAGTGCCGCCGTAGCACGTGCCGGGGAGCTGGCCCGTGCGAGAGGTGCTAAACGCGTCATTCCGCTTACGGTCAGCGTTCCGGCCCATTGCGCGTTAATGTCCGATGCTGCAGCACGTTATCACCAGTTTGTTGATGCCGTGGCAGTTCAACCGCCTGTTATCCCGGTGATTCATAACACGGACGTTAAGCCCCACTCCGATCCAGCATCGATACGAAAAGCGTTACTCGAACAACTGGCGAAGCCCGTGCGATGGCAGGAAACGATTACTTATTTCGCTAGCGCCGGCATACGGCAGATAATTGAATGCGGTCCGGGCAAGGTTCTGGGCCCTCTAATCAAGCGTTGCGCGAGCGAGATCTCAGTGGCTCCGCTCGGCAGTCCGGAAGAGTTGCGCAAGGCACGGGATTCACTCAAAGGACAACCAAATGACTGAATCACGCACTGTCTTGGTGACAGGCGCCAGCCGTGGAATCGGTCAGGCAATTGCCCTCGCATTTGCCCGCGCAGGTTACACAGTAATCGGCACCGCGACGGGCGAGCGCGGCAAAACATCGATACTCTCGGCACTGAGCACATACGGCGACAGTCATAAAGCTTATCTGCTCGATGTATCCGATAAGAATTCGTTATCTGCTTTTTTTGCCGAGATCGGTTCCGCACAAATTAGTCCGTCAATCCTGGTGAATAACGCAGCAATCACCCGAGACAATCTGCTCTTGCGGATGAAAGATGATGAGTGGAATCAAGTCATTGAAACGAATCTCTCGTCTGTTTTCCAGCTTTGCCGGCATTTCATACGTCCGATGCTTAAGGCCCGTTTCGGTAGAATTATCAATCTCACTTCCGTCGTTGGGATATCCGGGAATCCTGGGCAAGCCAATTACGCGGCGGCAAAAGCAGGATTAATTGGCTTTGGTAAGTCGCTGGCCGCGGAAGTCGCCAATCGCAACATCACGGTGAACGCGATCGCACCAGGTCTTATCGACACGGATATGACAAGAGCGCTGACAGAAGGGCAACGCGAGGCGGTATTAAGCCGAATCCCTGCGGGTCGTCTGGGCAGTGGCGAAGAAATAGCGAGTCTCGCGCTGTATTTGGCGTCAGACTTGGCAGGTTACATCACGGGAGAAACGATTCACGTCAATGGCGGGATGTATATGGGTTGATTTAAAAAAAAAATAATAATCAACATGAAGCGCTTAGCGCAAAATTCGACCGGTGGCAAAGCCTGTTCCGGCTTGCAACTTACCGGGTTTCCACTAAACTAGCAGCCGCCGCAGCCTAGGCTGCCCATGTGTTGGGAGGATGGTTTCAAAATGAGTAGCGTTGAAGAACGTGTCAAGAAAATAGTAATCGAGCAACTCGGCGTCAAAGAAGAAGAAGTCACAACCGAAGCTTCTTTCGTTGAGGATCTGGGGGCCGATTCCCTTGATACGGTTGAGTTGGTGATGGCGCTGGAAGAAGAATTTAAAACAGAGATCCCGGACGAAGAAGCCGAGAAGATCACCACCGTGCAGCAAGCTGTCGATTACATAAACAAAAACTTAGCGTAATTACCTGCGTCAATTTGCTTAGGGGCCGCGGTTTAAACTCTGTGTTGACCGCGGCCTTTTACATTCTGCAGGTAGGATGAGGGCTATCAGGTGACGCGTCGCATCGTAGTGACTGGGTTGGGAACGGTTTGCCCCGTGGGGAATACCGTAGGCGAAGCGTGGGCCAATATTGTGGCGGGGCGAAGTGGAATTGGACTCATCACCGCGTTCGATGCCACTAATTTCTCGGCCAGAATCAGTGGTTCCATAAAGAATTTCGAGATCGAGAAATATATTTCCGCGAAAGAAGCGCGGAAGATGGATCCCTTCATCCATTACGGAATGGCCGCGGGTATTCAGGCGATAGAAGACGCCGGTATTGAGATCACTGAAGAGAATTGCCGGCGAGTGGGTTTGCTAATTGGCTCCGGCATTGGCGGACTTCCCGGAATCGAGAAGGGCTATCAGGCTTTTCTCGATGGCGGTCCCCGCAAAATCTCGCCGTTCTTCGTGCCGAGCAATATCATCAACATGATCTCTGGGAACCTTTCTATTAAATATGGCATCAAGGGTCCCAACTATGCTTTGGTTAGTGCTTGCTCGACCGGCGCGCACTCGATAGGCCTCGCTGCTCGGCATATCGAGCGCGGCGATGCCGATGTCATGATTGCAGGCGGGTCGGAATTCGCATCCAGTCCAACAGGTGTCGGTGGATTTGCGTCGGCCCGAGCGCTATCGACCCGCAACGATGATCCCGAACGCGCGAGTCGGCCATGGGATAAGGACAGAGACGGTTTTGTGTTAAGCGACGGCGCAGGCGTCGTCGTCCTAGAATCCCTAGAACACGCGACCAAGCGCGGTGCGCGAATCTATGCCGAACTTGCGGGTTTTGGTATGAACAGCGACGCGTACCACATGACCCTTCCATCTCCCAATGGAGAAGGAGCGGCTGAATGCATGGCACTTGCATTGGCGGACGCACGACTGAACATAGATCAAATCGACTACATTAATGCCCACGGGACCTCAACGCCTGCCGGGGATAAGGCAGAAACGGATGCAGTCAAACACCTGTTTGGAGCACACGCCTATAAGCTCGCGATGAGTTCGACTAAATCGATGGTGGGTCATATGCTTGGCGCTGCCGGCGGTGTAGAGGCCGTTTTCTCCGTGCTAGCGCTTCGCGATCAGATCGCACCGCCGACCATCAACTTGGAAACGCCGGATCCTGAGTGCGACCTTGATTACGTGCCTAACGTAGCACGTGCCATGAAACTCGATGTTGTCCTGTCAAACTCCTTCGGATTCGGTGGCACCAACGCCTCACTGGCCTTTCGGCGTATTTGAAAACGGGCCAACAAACTTTGTGATGCGGCACCGTTGGCCAGTGGGTTCGTAGGAGCCTTTAGAGGCAGGGGTTTCACCGAACGCAACTCCCCGTGAAAATTTTTAACCAAGTACACCAACTGTGGTTGGCTTTTCCTTGGTGCGACAGCACTCTTTGCGCATGTGATTCCCGCGAGTCTCTATAGGTTGCCGCTATCTCCGATCCACAACGGGCTTGTGGCCCGGCACTATTGGCCCATTTCGGCATCTCCGGCGATTGCATGCACAGTCGGCTCCATCAGTTGCAAAGTAAAGAGGACTCTCCCCGAATGAATGATGCCGGTTTCGCACGCGGCCTCGCCCTAGAACCACGAGCGCCGCAGTCAATCCTGTGAAATCGCGTTTAAGACTATTTTTAGTCTGGATGGGGTTCTCGACGATCCTTATCGGGGGAGGCGGCTGGTGGGCTACGCGTGAACTAGAAAACGCGATGGAACATCCGCTGCCCGTCACAAGCCCTGAGCTTTTCGATTTGTCCGCAGGAGAATCTGTCGCCGGTATTGCTCAAGCCCTAGCGGACAAAGGTTGGCTGGAACATCCCTTGTATTTTCGTATTGAAGCGGCCCGCAGGGGAGTTACGTCCCGTCTGCAAGTGGGGACCTATGAAATCGCACCGGGCTCAACCTTAAAGACACTGTTACAGAAGTTCGTCAAAGGTGACGTCAAGCGCTATCAATATACGATTATTGAAGGCACCACTTTTCTCCAACTGCGCACACAGATGGCCAATTTGCCTGGGGTGATCTCCACGCTCAGAAAATTCGATGATGGCGAACTCATGCGAAGAATCGGGGCTGGCGATCAGCGTCCCGAAGGACAGTTCTTTCCCTCGACTTACTACTATCTTCATCGCACCACTGATCTCGAGCTTTTACGCCGGGCCTATCACGAAATGCAGCATTTACTGGGCAACGCATGGCAGGCACGACAATCTGGACTACCTTATCGAAGCGTCTGTGACGCCCTCATTATGGCTTCCATCGTCGAAAAAGAGACCGGTCGTGAAAGCGAGCGCCCACAAATCGCCGGAGTTTTTATTCGTCGCCTTAAGCAGGGCATGAAACTGCAAACCGATCCGACAGTTATCTACGGTCTTGGTTCCACCTTTGATGGGAATTTGCGGAAAGTGGATCTTCTTCGAGATACTCCCTTCAATACCTACACACGCCTCGGACTGCCGCCAACCCCGATTGCCATGCCGGGTGCGCGAGCCATTCACGCGGCGCTGAATCCCGCTCAAGGCGAAAGCCTTTATTTCGTGGCACGTGGCGATGGCACGCATGAATTTTCGGATACGCTGGCGGCACACCAGCGCGCCGTGCGTAAATTCCAACTCAAGCGGTGATGTCGGTGACAGTCGTTATGCGCGGAAAATTTGTGACCCTGGAAGGCATAGAGGGCGTTGGCAAATCGACACAAGTCGCCACTGTCCGCGATTATCTTGCATCTCAAAAAATTGACGTTATCACCACACGAGAGCCGGGCGGTACACTCCTGGCAGAGCGGCTGCGTGCGCTACTTCTTGCCACCGATTTGCCTCCTATGGATCCAGTCACAGAACTAACGTTGATGTTCGCCGCACGCGCGGAACATCTCGCGCAGATCATCTTGCCGGGGCTCCGGCGTGGACAATGGGTGATTAGTGATCGATTCATTGATGCAAGCTACGCCTATCAAGGTGCGGGAAGAGGCGTTCCGGAATTGAAGATCAGCACTCTCGATAAGCTGATTGTTGGAGAGGAACAGCCTTCGTTAACACTTCTCCTTGATGCCCCTGTCGCGGTAGGACTGGCGAGAGCCGCCGCTCGCAGAGGTGCAGCCGATAGATTTGAGCAGGAGAAAGTTGATTTTTTTGAACGTGTCCGCGCTTGTTATTTGACCCGCGCCCAGGCCGAACCTGAGCGGTTCTGTGTCATCAACGCCAATCAGCCAGAAAAACAAGTGTCGGAGGCAGTGCGCGCGGCGCTGAGGCTCAGGTTGCGCTCATGAGCGCACCTTTTCCGTGGCAAACCGTTCCCTGGGAGGTTCTGTGCCGAATGCGCGAACAGGAGAGGTTGGGACACGCTTGGCTGCTATCCGGCCGAGCCGGGATCGGAAAATCAACGTTCGCACACCATTTCGCGCAGCTCGCGTTGTGCGAAGAACCGCTCGCGATCCGAGCCGCGTGCGGACACTGCCGCAGCTGCAGTCTGTTTTTGGCAGGCAACCATCCGGACCTGCGAATCGTGCGGCCAATTGAAGAAGCAAACTCGATCAGTATTGATCAAATCCGTGCGCTTTCCGGTTTTTTTGCACTCAAGTCGCATTATGGGAAAGCAAAGATCGCGCTGCTGGAACCCGTTGATGTACTTACCCGCGGCGCCGCCAACGCAGTACTCAAGCAGCTGGAAGAGCCTCCCGAGCTGGGGCTTTTCCTGCTCGTGGCGAACCATCTTGAACGTCTCCCGGCAACGGTACGGAGCCGTTGCCAACGCCTGGCGCTCGACAATATTGACCCAGAAGTCGCCCTTCATTGGCTCGAAACGCAGACCCGTGACGTGACGCAGGTTGAGCTTCGCGCTATGTTACGTTTGCACCGGCAAGCTCCCCTCGCGGCACTGGAGGCGATGAAAGAGGGGAAGGGCGATGTGCTCGACCTGCTGGAAAGCCAAATGGTCAATGTGGCGGCTGGACGTGTTCACGCGGTTCAAGCCGCCGAGGCGTGTCGTGACATAGTCCCCCTTGAACTTGCCGACATGATGTTAAATTACGTGCATCGCGTCGCGCTTGCCCGCTATGGTCTCGAACCGGGAAACCACGACGCAACGGGTGACCCAATCGATGCACGGGTGGAAAATCTCGCCCGGCAGCTTCAGACCGGAGCACTTTGTCAGTTCATCGAGGCTGCCATCGAGGTCAAGAATCAAGCAGGTCCGACCGCTAATTTTAGACAGGCTGATCTGATCGATATACTCTGGAGTTCTTGGATGCGTGCTTCTCGTCCGGCCACGAGGCGACAGCAGGTGTCGAAGAGATAAATAGGGCGGCATTTATGGCAGTTAGCGGCAAAAACCCACGACAAGGCATCCTTTCGCTCACGATTCGCGATAAAAGCGCGCTTTATGGCGCGTATATGCCGTTTGTGAAGAACGGCGGGTTATTCATCCCGACCAGCAAGGTCTACAAAATTGGCGATGAGGTTTTCATGTTACTGACGTTGACCGACAGAAAGGAAAAGTTGCCCGTCGCCGGGAAGGTGGTCTGGATTACCCCGCCCGGTGCCCAAAGCGCCCGTACGGCCGGCATCGGTGTGCAATTCGGTGAGCTCGACAGCGGCGCGACTCGGGATAAAATCGAAACTCTTTTGGCCGGCTCACTGAAGTCTGACCGTCCGACGCAGACCATGTAGCGACGCCGCCATGGGCCATCACCTCACCCCAGGGGCCGCGAGCACTGCAGCCATGCCCATTTCCTTGATTGATTCTCATTGTCACTTACCGCTTGTCGCGACCGCTGAGCGTGGGATTCCGGCTATTCTGACCGATGCCTTGGCCGCGGCTGTCGATTACATGCTGTGCGTCGCCGTCGACTTGGAGACTTTCCCGGAAGTGCGCGCGGCGGCAGAGAACTCACGGGCGGTATTCGCCTCAGTCGGCTCTCACCCGAACACAGACGCTGCGCGCCATGAAGAGCCTACGGTCGCGACACTTGTCGCCGCCGCCACGCACGAACGCGTCGTCGCGATCGGAGAGACGGGACTTGATTACTTCCGCTCAGAGGGAGATCTGAGCTGGCAGCACAACCGATTTCGCACGCACATTCAGGCAGCTCGAGAATGTGGCAAACCCATCATCGTTCATACGCGTGACGCCGCTTCGGATGTGATAAAAATGCTACGTGAAGAACGTGCGCATGAGGTCGGAGGCGTCATGCATTGCTTTGTCGAGGATTGGGAGACCGCGAGCGCTGCGCTTGACTTGGGCTTTTACATTTCCTTCTCCGGGATCGTGACCTTCAAATCCGCCACGGCACTCCAAGACGTCGCCCGAAAAATTCCTCTCTCGCGGCTGTTAGTGGAAACAGACTCTCCATGGCTTGCGCCGGTACCCCATCGGGGTAGACAGAACGAGCCTGCCTTCGTCCGACATACGGCTGAGTTTCTCGCCAAACTTCGCGGCGAGACCTTGGCAGAACTCGCCTTGATGACGTCCCAAAATTTCTTTGAACTCTTCGCCGCGGCCAAACCGGACTGACGTCTACCACCTTTTGTCTTCGTAGCGATTGGTGATTTGAGCCTTGGCCCTGCCGATAAAAGACTCCGTGCTAGGTTGGAAAGGGTTCGCAGCGTCAACGGGTTATCAACGGGCTTGCGCTCACACTCAAAAATTCGCACCCTAGGGTTCTCAAAAGCCAAGGGGAAATGTCATGGGCCTGAAAACGATCGAGCATTACTTTATATATGCCAAGGATCTAGAAGCTTCCAAGAAATTTTACGAGACGGTCTTGGGTTTTGAAGTCGGTTACCGACCACCATTCGATTTCAAAGGCTATTGGTTGTACCTCGGGGGGTCCCCTTGTGTCCATCTAGGTACGGCAGACTCATCGCCCGAACTCGACTACTACCTCGGGGCGCGGGCCAATAAGACAGGCCCGGATACCGGCGCGCTTGATCATGTCGCCTTCCGAGGAGAGGATTTTCCCGAATACAAAGCGAGGCTGGACCAGCATGGCGTAGAATATCGTCATCGGGAGGTACCGGACATGAAGCTTCAGCAACTGTTCGTGAAAGATCCCGACGGACTTACGCTTGAATTCAATTTCTTCCCGCCGCAAGCCTAGCCGAACTTACTGCGGGGATGCAGAGGACTAGGATTGCCGCGATCACTTGGGAGATGGCAATCGCGATGATGCCGCCGCTGGTACTACCGGTGGCGTCTTTCAGGAAGCCTATAGAATAGGGCGCGACGAATCCAGCCAAATTACCCACCGAATTAATCAAGGCTATTCCGGCGGCGGCGGCACTACCGCCGAGAAAACTTGTGGCCAAATTCCAGGTTTGCGGCACCGAAGCAAGGATCCCGCTCATGCCGACCGTCAATGCGAAAATGGACCACGCGGGGTGATTGGCCATCAAGGCACTTGTCAGCAACCCTGCTGCTCCAAATACCGCCGGGATAGCAACATGCCAGCGTCGCTCGTTGCGGTGATCTGCCCGTCTGGAAACCACGACCATCACCACTGCCGCCGCACCGAAAGGGATCGCGGCAATTAGCCCGATTTGAATTAATCCGATATAGCCTAGTTCTTTTATCATGGTAGGCAACCAAAAATTGAGTCCGTAAAGCCCCAGAGCGAAAAGAAAATAAATCAGGCTGAGAAGCCATACGCGTGCCGAGCGCAAGCCATCCAGAACGCTGGTGTGCTGGATTTGGATCCGCTCAACCTCAAGCATGTCGCGCAAAGCAAGACGCTCTTCTGGACGAAGCCAGCGGGCGTCTTCCAGGCTATCGTCCAGATAGAAAAACGCGACTATTCCTAGGGTGATCGAGGGGATCCCCTCTAAGATGAAAAGCCACTGCCATCCCGCCATGTCAGCCCAAGCATTGAGCTTATCCATGATGAGCCCGGATATCGGCGCGCCCAAGACACCGGCGACAGCAACTGCCGTCATGAAAAGTGCTGTGACATGTCCTCGCTTAGCAGCCGGATACCAGCGGGTAAGGTAGAAAATTATTCCGGGGAAAAACCCCGCTTCGGCGGCCCCCAGAAGGAATCTCAAGACGTAGAATGCTTGAGCGCTGTGCGCCCATGCCGTAGCAACTGAAATCGTGCCCCACAGCAGCATGATTCTTGAAATAGAGAGACGGGCGCCAATACGTAGCAGGAGTAAATTACTGGGAATCTCGAAGAAAAAATACCCGATAAAAAACATCCCGGCCCCAAGCCCGTATACCGTTTCACTCAAGCCAAGTGAATGGGACATTTGTAGTTTCGCAAAACTCACATTGACTCGATCGAGATAGGCACAGATATAACAAACGAACAAGAAGGGGATGAGGCGAACGGTCACCTTCGCATAAATTTTTTCGATATCGACAGGCGACTTTTCGTCTTCTTTATTTTGATTCATTAAGCAAGAAACCTTTTAAAATGCCGAAATTTCGTAAGGGAAAGCCCAGCCTCCACACAGGATGGGCAACGGATCAGGCGCCATCCGTTGGTGCGCGAGTTTATTGTTCGTGATCTAAGTCGACTCGTACTCAGTTGGCCTCAAGGGGACAACACTGCGACTTGTTTGTTACTAAGGGCAATGTACCCCTTAACCGTTTCTAACGGCATAAGCGGCCAGGTCTTGTCGCCGCGCGCGGCTTCACGCATATTGCGGGTCCGACGGTAGCATGCTTTTGAGACGCGGCGCGTCCAAGTAGCCCCCGTGGGCAATTCGTGCTACCAGTTCGGCGCGAGCCCCTATCACCAGAACACCCGGTAAAGAGAGGTTACTTCACGATGCCCGCACATACCACTTATGAGCACTCCCGACCTTCCATCGCAATCATCGGCATGGGCTTTGCGGGCACTTGGCTCGAGATTTATCTGCTCGAACGCGCACAAAAAGCCCTCACCATCTTTGAAATAGAGTCCTACGAGGGACGGCGTGGGGGCGGTGTCGCCTACGGCGAATGTGCAGACATGCATCAGGTAAACCTTTCTCCCTCGCGACAATACGGGCCTCACGACAACGATCAAGATTATCTCGCCTGGCTGAACACCAGCGACCGGAGCAGCTGGCCGGAACCGTTCAAGTCAACGGTTGCAGACAAAGTCTTCGGGCCCGGCAGTGGAGCATTCCCCCGCTCACTGTTCCGGCTCTATTCGCTCGACCGGTTGAACGAAGCCAAGGCGCGCGCCGAGCGCCGAGGGATCGATATCCACTACGTGTCCATCATGGCAGAGGTGATGGACATCGACGAGTCACAGCCTCGCGCCGTTCTGACGCTGAGCGCCATGATCAATACCTGCGGAAATCCGCTCCATCCCATGAACGTCGACAACGGCCCGGGTAATCGCGTCATTGCCGATATCTGGGTGGCGGCTACCGGCCATGGCCCGCCCCTCGTGCCACCTTTCATGCGTAATATTGTGGCCAGTGAACGCGCCTTGCTGGATCCTTGGTGCCCGAAGATCGCCGCACGAATGGCGGCCCGGGATCAATCCGAGCGGATTTTTTATGTCGGTACCGGGATGACCACCTACGATCTGATCATGCTCGACGAGGGTCGGGGACATACCGGCGGGGCCGTCATGGCCTCCCGTCACGCAGATCTGCACCACGTCTATTCGGAAGGTCATGTCCATGCGCCGACCGAGGTTCGGATCCCCGATGCGCTGGTCTATTCAAGCACTGCTGATGAGCTACTCCACGGCAAACCGGGATATTTCCGTGGCGCGATCGAAATCTTCCAGGAGCTCACCGCGCCCGTCGCCGAAGGTGGCGGCGGCTTGACTAGTGAGCAGGTAATTCTTGCTTGGCAGAAGTACATACCCGATCTGTGTGCCAACCTACCAAGCGCTGAACTTCGGCACTTGTTTCGCGAGAAAACGCCGCTCAATACCCGTGCCATTGGGATTGCACCAAACGTCGGCAAGGCGCTCGATCGGGCAGCGGCACGGGGCCTTGAAACGTGGGCAGTCGATATCCACGACATGGAAGAGCGACCCGACGGGATCTATATCGACCTGACGCGGCACGACATGCCGGACAGTCCTCGCGCGCTACATCGCTTCGATCGCGTCTATTGCGGCGTTGGCATGTCCAACGACTTCAACGACATCAAGGAGCGCGTGCCGCTGTGGCAGAGCATAATCGTCAAGAACGAGTTCACGGTGCCGCACCGTTTCGGAGGC
Source organism: uncultured Pseudomonadota bacterium (assembly GCA_903825645.1). Classification (GTDB taxonomy): domain Bacteria; phylum Pseudomonadota; class Gammaproteobacteria; genus CAIKBL01. Next base: position 236,526 of record CAIKBL010000051.1, read on the forward strand.
GTGGTCACCCGAGCGGGCGGCAAATTACCCGGCTCACGAGCCGGCTTCACGGTCGGCATGCCGATGACCGGGATGCGAATAGAGCGGGGCTTTGCACCGACCATATCGGGTGCCGTTGTCAGTATCCGGACTGATTTTCCAGCCGCGGCAGACAGAATCATGGAACACCTCCGAAACTTATCTTGAAGGACAGGGCGCGTGTTTTTCGTGCCAAGCTGCTATAGGTAGGCAGTTAAGGCGCGCGCCACAGTCCTCAAGTAGTTAACGCGCACTCGTGCTTGGCATGGCGCAGCGCGGCCCTGTTCGGCCGCCTTGCGAGACAACAGAAAGCGGCTAATAGGCGCCAGAGCCGCTTGGGTCGGACGCCCACAGACGAGTGTCTGTCAGCTCACTAGTGTGTGGCATACTTTGATTTCTCAAAAAATGGGCTAGTGGCGTATGGATCAATCAAGCACCGGACTGACTCAAAAGCTCGTAAGCCAAGCATTGGCTATCGACTACGTGGGTTTGCCTGCCGCGGCGAAGAAATTAGCGCGCCAGTGCCTGACTGACTGGCTTGCGGTAACCATCGCAGGGCAGGGGGATCCATTGGTTCGCCGGCTCATGGATGATCTCATTGCGGAAGGTGGTGCGCCGCAGGCAACCGTGTTTGGACAGGCGGCACGGCTTTCCGTGTATCAAGCTGCACTTATAAACGGAACAGCGTCCCACGCGCTTGATTTCGATGATGTCAACTACGCGTTAATGGGACATCCGACGGTTCCGGTCTTACCCGCGCTACTCGCACTTGCAGAAGCGCACCACTTGGAGGGAGATGCCATTCTGGCCGCGTTTGTGGCTGGATACGAATTCGAGAACCGAGTTGGTCTACTTGTCGCGCCTGGACATTACGCGCGTGGATTTCATGCCACGTCAACGGTGGGAGCCTTAGGTGCCGCAGTCGGCTGCGCACATCTCTTGAAACTTAGTCCGGCGCAGACCGCCCACGCGGTGGGAATTGCGGTGACGCAATCTGCTGGACTCAAGTCCATGTTCGGCACCGATTGTAAGCCCCTCCATGCCGGGAATGCGGCCAGAATCGGGGCGCAAGCGGCTCGCTTGGCTGCGCGTGGCTTTATAAGCCGCATGGACAGCTTAGAGTGTGTTCAGGGATTTGCCGCCACCCATAGCCCGGATTTCAACCCGGAGGCCGCACTGGCAGAGCCGGAAGGTGGGTTACATTTGTACGCGAACCTTTTTAAATACCACGCTTCCTGCTACGAAACTCACGCCACGATCGAGTCTTGTCGGGCGCTACGGGAGCAACCTGGTTTCTCATTGGAGTCGCTCCGCTCGATTAACATACGCGTCAACCCATACTGCGACCAAATTTGTAATATTTTCGCACCAGAAACCGGATTGGAGGCGAAGTTCAGCCTTCGCCAGACGGCCGCATTCTCACTTGCGAATTACGACACCGCGTCAGCCCAGACCTTTACGGACGAAACAGTGGCGGTGGCCGCGCTTAGCGCGCTGCGCGACAAAATTGTCGTGGCATTAGACTCGACAGTGCCCGCATCACAGGCCGTGGTAAGGATTGAAGCGGGATCGGGGCATATCACGGAGGCGCACTTCGACGCGAGTCGCCCGATGAAAGATTTAGATCTGCAAGCTCAACGTCTGCGTACCAAAGCAGATAGCCTGCTGAAGGATTATCTGACGCACGATAATTTGTCCGCGTTATTTCAGGCTATCGAGGCATTCGACGAGCCTGGCCAATTCGAAGCTGTCCTGAAGCGATGCCAACGCGTCTGAGCGCTCAGTTAACCTGAAGCGATACCAACTGCATTTTCATTATTCGCATAATGTATATTATGTTAAATTCGAAAATAAGAGCAGGATTAGGCCGTCGAGACCCTATAACCCCAACATCTCGGCCTGAATGCCGCCGTTTTCGGACACCGAGACGCCCAGATCTCGTAGACACCCATCCGCAATGCCATAGATGAGCCCATGTACGGCGAAAGCCTGTCCTCGCATCCAGGCGTCTTGGACAAAGGTCGTGTTGGCCACATTGGCAACTTGGTGAATCACATTCAATTCACAAAGCCTGTCCTCTCGTTCACCCGGTGTCAGATGAGCAAGTTCGCCACGCTGTTGCTCCGCAATCTCCCTTATCGGCCTCAACCAGTTTGAAATCAGACCGCGAGATTGCGCGTCGAGCGCCGTTCTGACCCCCCCACACCCATAATGGCCCGTGACGATAATGTGACGAACTTTGAGAACCTCCACAGCGTATTGCAGAACAGACAGGCAGTTCATGTCCGAATGCAGCACCAGGTTCGCTACGTTGCGGTGGACAAAGACCTCTCCCGGCGCAAGTCCGATGATTTCGTTAGCGGGTACGCGGCTGTCCGAGCACCCTATCCATAGAAACTCAGGTGCCTGTTGATGCGTGAGACGCTCGAAGAACTGCAAGTCCCGCGCCATCAGCTCCGCTGCCCATCTACGGTTGTTGGTGAATAAGCGCGAAAGTTCTTCCGCGTAATGGTTCTTCGCCCCAGCACTATTCATGGATGTCTCTCGGCTTTTCTAACACATGGCCCGTCATGCTATCGGGCGACTTGGAACTTGCCAATCTAAGGCACTCGCTGTCCGCCACAGAGCTTCAGCAGCCAAGCGCAGTTATCCGTACCAATTATTGCCTCGCCTCAAGCTTCGTTAGAGCTGCCTTGGCGTCTACCGAGCCATGGTATTCCTGGGCGCTGTCGACCGCTTGCTTGAGATTGTCCTTCGCGAGTACCGTATTACCATTTTGCAGGTACGTCATCCCGAGATGGTAGCGAACAATCGGCGCATCAGCCGCACCTTTTACCGCCTTCTCCAACGATTGTAGTGCCGCGTGGAAATCTCCGTTTCGGTATGCCACCCAACCAATCGTATCGAGGAACATGGGATTAACCGGCTCCGAAAAAGCCGCGGTCAAGTCCTTGGCGCGTTGCAGACTCTTCGGATCTGTCTTGTATTCGGCAAGCAATACCGCAAGATTATTCTTAGCCAAGTCTGATTGCGGATTCGCCTTTAAAACCGCCTCATACTGGTCCATCGCCAGATCCAATTTGCCTGCTTTTTCAAAATAGCCGGCGAGCGTCGTCACGAGTAGTGCTGAGCCCTTCGTTACCTCGATGCCCTCCTCCAGCGTCTTCAGGGCACGCGCTTCTTTGCCCATGCCCAGCTGAGTTGCGGCCAGATTCCGATAGGGCACAGGCCAACCAGGATTACCTGCGATAGCTGCCTCAAACGATTTCTCGGCATCGGCAAAGTGTTTGCCCGAAAGCTGTAACTCTCCCCGCAGATTTGACGCAACAAAATTCTTCGAATTCTTCTGAAGCACTTGGACGAGTCGCTTTTCCGCAACGTCTTTTTGACCCATCGCGACGAGGGACTTAACGAGCTGCCCGAGCGGTTGCACGGCGTCGGGAGAAACTGCCAACGCTGCCTCAAACTGCGTAGTGCTCTCAGCCAATTTATTCTCCGCCTGATACGCGACGCCATCCAGAAAAAACCCCGTCGGATCATTGCCAGCGGCCGCCTTCAGCCGGCCGGCTATTTCATGGGCTTTATTCCAGTCTTCTTGGGACATTCGTATCCTGAACACACCCTCATAGGGAGACGACATTACAGGTGCCAGTTTGATAATTTCTTCGAGCGCCCTAATCGCATCATCCAGTTTATTCTGAGAAGCGTAGATATTCGCCAAGTCACCCCTCATGACGGTGTCAATCGAATTAAGGCTAATCGCTTTTTGGAGCGTGTCGATGGCCAGTTCTGGCTCGTTATTGGAAAGATGTGCATCCGCTAAAATTCGATTAATCTCAGGAGAGCTGGGATCATCTTTAAGTGCCGCTCGAAAATCCGAGATTGCGGCCGCACCATTTTTATCTGCGAGAAAAAGATTGCCTCGCAATAACAAGGCTTCGCGATCTCGAGGATTTTCTTTCAGGACTTCTTCGGCTAATTTTCTGGCTTCGGCTTTATTTCCCGTTCTCACCGATGTCGCGGCCAGATGAGTCTTCGCCGTAAGCGCTGCAGGTCCCTTCTTATCTTCCTCTAGGTCAATGATGGCCTGATAAACACTACGTGCCGCATCCAGTTCATTAGTCGCCTCGTAAAGACGGGCAAGTACGAATTCAAGTTCACGGTTACTCGGTTCCGCTTCAACCATCGCTTTGAGCGTTTTGATTGAGACATCCGGCGTCTTGAATTTAGCCTGGAATTCCACCAACGCTAGCTTCGCTTTGGTCGCGTCCTTCGGATCAGCCGTAATCTCCAGTATCGCTTTTCTTAGAACGGCTTCCGCCTCGTCAATACGCTTATCTGCCAAGTAAAACTGCGCCAATCTCAATCTGTGCGAAAGCGTCGTGGCGTCGTGCTGGATTATCTGTGTGAGGAGATCGATCGCCTCCTGTTTTTTCCCCAGTTGGACGTAGAGCTGAGCTAGAAACATTTGGAAATTCATGTCGCTAGGAGCGTTTTTTATCGCTAGCTTCAGTGTCTCAATGCTGGACTCTGGCTTTTCTTGCTTAAAATAAGTGGCCGCAAGTAACAGCGTCGCGTCCTCGTGATTAGGTTGCACCGCCAAAGCCGCTTTTGCATCGCCGATGCCCCCGCTGAAGTCCTTATTGAATATCTTTATCGCCGCTTCCAGTGCGAGACCGTTGGCGCTTTGAGGATTCGCTTCTATCAATCTGTCTGCGAGTTTTTTGGCCTCATCAATTTTTTGATTAAGCAGATAGATCCGCCCCATTCTTGCGAGTGCTTGCTGATGCTTCGGCGCTAACTGCAGGACAGCCAGATAGTTACCGGCCGCCTCGCCTAAGTTTTGAAGCTTCTCGAGCGTTTCAGCCAAGAAGACACGTGCCTCGACATCTTTAGGATCTATCTGTAGCGCGTTCTTGAATTCCAGACGGGCCTTCTCGTAATTTCCAGCCTTGTAGAGATCTTGTCCCTTGCTGATGTACGCGGCTTTCCGTTCCGTAGCCCCTCCACACGCAACAAGGACCAACGTCAGCGCGAGCATAAAATGTCTAACGTAACCCTTGAGCATCAGCGGAACTCCTGCCAATTTGTGTCGAGTATTATTGTAATCTCGCTATATTAAGACACCGTAACAATTCATATCATTCCGAGCGACCACACAGAAACTGACCGTTCTCTTTTTGACGATCACCCCCCGAATTCGGAAATTTTGCCGGCTCGACCGTGTGGGATGCACGCAGCCCTTCCGCGCAAGAGAGGCCTTTCGCACCGCACTTCGCGTCGACATCTTTTTTGCGTAGACCTTGTCCGTACATCGCTGCTTTTAGACCCATCTGGAAGATTCATGCATTATGCTGACGGAAAGATGAAGGACGCCTTATGAAACGTAAGCGTGAATTTCCGATAATCCGCTAGAGGTCTGGAAGTTGTTTGCATCAACCATCCGCTTCATGTCGCCGCATCGGATGGCCATGTTTTCCGCGATGCTCGAGCCACTGGTCGGCTGTAAGCCCTACTCGCCGGGTAAAAATTATTCTAGGCAACCCGCCATTATTTTTGGAATTTCTTGTTCATGAACAATGCGCCCGTTCATTCAATTTCAGCCGTGCATGGTATGTCCTGGATCGTCGTCAATACCCTCTTTTCTCGCGGTATCGTCTTTATTTCACAGATTTTCTTGGGCTACCTTTTGGAGCCCCGCGATTTTGGGATTTATGCCCTCGCGCTCTCGATGACGAACATCATGGGGGGGGTGAGAAATGGCGGCACTGCACAGATCATGGTGACGCAAGGGAGACGCTACAAAGACACACTCTCTTCCACTACCCAGTACGCATTCATCTGCAATTTTATCGCGTTCCTCGTCCTGCTGGTGGTAGCGCCCTTGGCCGACACGGTTAGCAAAGTGAGTGATACGGGTTGGGTCATCGTTGCAATTGCCCTGTCCTTTCCTCTGGGCACGCTCGCGACGATTTTCCGAACTGAATTGTCAATCCATGGCCGTTTTAAAGAGGTCGCGCTCCTAGGTCTCGTTTCGACAGGCCTGTGGCAAGCTGAAGTCATCACGCTCGCGCTCCTCGGCTTCCGAGCCTACAGCTTCGCAATTCCGATGATCTTACAAAGCATCGTGGATGGATTACTCGGTTGGCTATATGTTCGGGAATGGCCCCTGAAAAGAGGTTTGATCACCTGGCCGGAATTCGTTCGACATTTCCGCGAGACCCGCCTGATTATGCTGGGGATCGTGATGTTATCTCTGGGACTGACGGGACATTATTTCGCCGCCGGCCTCTTCACTGATCCGGAAACGGTCGGCATATTCTTTTTCGGGTTCCAACTGGCCTACACATTCTTCGTCATCATAAACAACGGGATAGAAACGGTTTTGCCACCCATCCTTGTAGACCTCCAAGCTGATTCGGTGCGACAACGCAAAACCATCGTAGATCTCCTGGAAATCCTCTTGTTTATCTCCGCCTTTATCGCAGGCGCCGCCTTATTGTCAGCCCATACCGTGATCCATTTGGTCTGGAACGGGCGATGGGACCGAAGCGCGAATGTCGTGAGCATCATGGTGTTGAGCGTTCCTGCCTGGGTAGGTATCGCAATTTTCCGAGCGATCCTAGAGGCCCGAGGGCTGTGGGGCGACCGACTCGCACTCCTGTCTGTCTATGGTGTCGGAACATTCGGGGTTGTCGCGGCAGCAGCTTGGACAAAAAATCTCAACGTCATTGCGGGCTGCCTCTCGATGTTCTACATCACGCTCCACGTTGCGTCGTTGTACTTCTTGCCGACACTTATCGGAATCCCTTTTTTCTCGATTTTAAAGTCTTTCCTGAAACCCGTTTTTGTAATAGCCCTCTGCGTCACCTTCGCACTAGGCTTCAGCGTCACTTTGACGTCATCATCCGAGCCAGTCCAACGCTGCATCATCGCGCTCATCACCTTCGGGATTTTGACTTCATGCTCCGCGTGGTTATTTTTCGGCGAGTTACTCAAACCGGCACTGGTTAAATGTTACCCTAGACCTACCACACCAAGCTGACAGTTTCGAGGCTGCTGACATGGCACCGCCTCGATCACTGGCGCACGAAAACCCGAACATAATCAATGCAAAAAGGAGACGCCATGAACTGCGTACGAGTTGGATTCGCCGGTGTGCGATCATTAAATGGACCACCGTACTGATCACTGATGACCAGGTAGAGAGGCGACACAGTCGCATCTAGTACATGCCGAGCGAATCGCTCTCCATCAACAAAATATTCCACGCGCTGTCTAGCAGGATCGATCACGGCGCCAAAGACATGCGACAACACCGTCAGGTCGTCCACGTGCTTCGGGCTCGAATGCTGACCCTGCTGCTCCACCACCCGATGAGTGAGCGGGTCAAGACCTTTGTCCGTCCAAGAGGTCGCCTTGATAGCTGTGGGTTCCGACTCGTTACCCCAAGGACGGGTCGTACCCGTCTCCATGATATCAAGCTCCGGTCTGGCTGGCCGCTTCGAATCGTCGTGAGAAAACAGCCATAACGCGGGCCATCTTCCGGGCCCCTTTGGCAGGATGGCCCTGAACTCAACATAATATGTACGACCCGTCGGCAGCCAAAACTTTCCATCCGTGTTGAGCGTTCGGGAAACTAGTTTTCCCGTGCTGTTTAGTTTCGGATAAAGCCGAAGATATCCGTCCGAAACTTCGTGGGTAACCAAACGGATATCGTCTCGCTCATACCAATGGCCAATATTCCATTTTTTTCCGTCGAGCCTATCTCCGTCGAATTCGTCTCCTCCAATGTACTTCCATGGCCCGGGTATTCCGGCGACGAAATCTCCCGCCATAACAGGCGCGATTACCACCAACGCTGTTCCTAAAAGCCACAGGCTCAGCGAATGATATAGATTAACCAAAAGACGCATTGCTAACGCTCCATCTTTTTTAAAGTATTGGATATGCGCATGTACCACAAGAAAAATCCCTGATAGTTAATCTTGTCCAGACAATCGCAACCCCTCAAAAAAAAATATTCCGCCGCGAGCGCGGGTAACCACTATTATTTTTACACTTGATGAGCTTCATACTTTTCGAGGTCCCTTTGGAATTTTCTTGTTTTTAATTTTGCAGCCTTCTGGATTAGACGTATAAGGATTTTCTTCACCCAAAGACCAGTTTCGACCACGTGGAACATTGAGACACCCTTTAAGCCACCAAAGGAGATCTCGTCGCAGACTATCCTTTTCAAGACAAGGCCTATGCACGCTTATCCGAGCTTCGTTAGGCTACATGCGTAGCCGGGAATGTACCGGAGTTCAGCAACGGTGATTTCCAGAGGAATCCTCATGGGATTGTCGATGTCCCGCCGACAAGGATTTCACTAGCAGTCTTTTAAAAAATAGACACGAGTATCAAACTCCGGATGAAATCTACTACGCCTCCGACGTCGGCGAGCCACTGGCGATCGCAGCCTGAAGGACCGCCATGAACGCAGATAACGGCAAAGATCCAAAACCAGAGGATGCTCAGGGAGCAGCCAGATCGAGATCGCTGCTCCTGCGCCTTCCTATTCGATCAGCATTTTTCGGCCAAGGAAAAAACAAGAGCTTATGGTGTCTTCGGCATCAGACTGCCCTGGGTCAGGAGCGATAGCAAAAGATCACAGACGAAGACTTGACGAAGAACGCCTCGCAGGGCTCAATCAATCAGCAGATCTTTTCACTTATCGAAAAAAGATTTCTGTCCGAACTACCTGAGCCACCGATCGGCCTAGTCCAGCACATTCGTTCAGTCCTCACTCGTCCACATAGCCTTGTTATCGGCTATTCTCACTGTGCTCTCATCCAGTGTCGTCGCGTGTATCGGGGGTTCAATAAAAAAAATTTAAAATAATTTAGCCTGCCTCCGCGCGCAGATATCACCGACGTCTCAAGATCCAACGAATAAAAGTTTTCGTTAATCTTTCAAGTTTAGAAACGAAATTTTCTTCCAACCGATAGATCGTCGCGGCTCTAACCGCTGGCGCAGCGTAAACTCCATCTATCAATTTTAGCGAGCGAAACATTTTTACAAATCCCGTTTTCTTTTCTGCTGGGAGATGCCACAAGACAAGATCCTTTTCTCGACCATCCACGTTGCTGTGCACGCTACGATCAGTCCATATTCTCTTTAAAAACATATTCGCAGTATGTGTTGAATACCCCATTTTCGCGTACACATAACTGAGAAGATGTGCCTCTTCATTAAATTTAATCTTTTCTTCAAAATATCGCTGAATGCAAATTTCATATGTTTTTCTAGCGATTTTCGCTATTTTTTCCACCTGAGATCCTAAACAGCAGATGAGTTCTCCACCAGAATAAGTAAATTCAATTTCCGAAAAATCCGGATCGATATCTTTCGCTATTTCGAGTAAATCGGATTTAGTTAGCCCGTTTATTACATGGGATTTTGAATAATCAATAGAATAGAGCAGTGCTTTGTGGCACTTTAATTCTTCATAAAATAGATTGTCTAGGCTTTTATTAAATACGATGTCACTGTCCAGAATTAGAATGACGTCATCGTCCAGTACGTTTCTGCTCAACCAATCCAGCACATCTATCACAATAAATTGAGTGTTCCACGATCCATAATAGTTTTCCGGAGACTTCGTGATTGTCGGGAATTCAATTACCTCAATATTGAAATGACTTATCAAGTCTGATGTCTTTATTCCATCGATTTCAACCGGCGGTCTCTGGTTTACAAACAACAAATGGCGGGCGCCGTCGTTTAATCGATTGCTGCTTTCAAATAAAACAAAGACGCACCGCCAGTAATAATTTTGAACTCTCATTGAGCTGGAGAATTTTCCAACTTGGGCGTGAAGGATGTTCTCACCCGGTGGCGAGCAATACATCCAAGTAACAATTGTGTTCATGACTTAAATTTAGCGTCTTTAGTTATAAAAAGTCGAACATCTATATTTCTATCCGAGAGTGCGGACGAGTTTCCGATTTTTTTCCGCACTCAAACACGATATTTTTGTGACGACTGCTTCAGCGCGCATCTACGCGAGTCGTTGAGCAGCAAAGACAAGCGTTTTTGTTGCCATAAAGATATGTACTTCGTAGCTTTGGGGCATTATTGCTGCGACTACTTTCCAAACCGACAGCGCCTCCAAAGCGATATCCTCCACCACGAACCAGCCCCCGACCTTAATCTTCCGAAGAGCATACGTCAGGGTAATAATGTTCGCGTGAGGCGAGTGGAGTCCGTCGTCTATGATCAGATCGAATTCGGAGGGAACCATGCGGTCCAGGTTCGAAAAAGATCCCAAGTCGGTCTGATCCACAAAAAATGTCTTAATTCTTTCTTCTGTAAATAAAACTCTTTTATCGATATCCGCTCCATATATATTCGCCAAGGGCAAAAAAGTCACGGAACGACCGGAGCGAAGCACCCGGTCGACCCGACTCCCCCATATTCGAAGTGACATCCGGATTGTTGGTGCCGAGGCCGATCTCAAGGAGAGCCTCGATGGTATCTCGCTCCTTCAATATCCGAGCATACAATTTATGGTAATTGTGTGCGCTCGCTTTGTCACTGCCGCTAGCATCGAGAAGATTTTTCAAGTCATCTATTGCTCTATTTTCCTCTGCCGAGTAAACCCCAGAATCAATGTTTTCTACTTGGCTTTCCCGCAAGCCTATTTTTATGGCTAAAGCCGATAATGCGGGAAATGTCTGTTCAACAGCCTGAATCGTCAACAGGGCTCGGGCATTATAGGAACCGGCGCTGTTAGGTCTAAATGACAGTAAAGTTTCAGGTATATTTAATCTGCTGAATTCGACATATTTTCGCCATATCTTTCTTTTTAAACTCACGATGGCTGCGCAGTGTTTGAGATTTTTAAATAAATTGTTCATGTCTTTTATTTTTTTAATGGATCCCATCCTCTGCCTCCAGACTCGCTATTTTCTGCTCAATAAAAATGGAAAATAAACCCGTTTTCCCTACCGTATTTAAAAAATTCACTTTACGATTTATTTTTTAGATAGAGAAAATTCCTGTCCTCTCTGAAAATAAGATCATAGTCAGCGTTTATCAGCAAGGCATGAGCGTATTTTATTCTCTCTTTGCTTTTCTTTCCTGGCACTGAGAGTTCGTCATATTCGACTAAAACTTGTGCCGGATATATTTTCTTGGATATCAAATCTTCGATGACTTCTATCTCCGCACCCTCGATATCTAATTTTAGAATTCCAATTTCCTTGACGTTCAAACGTTCAAGAAGCACATCTATCGTGATAGCTTCGACTTCAATATACGGAGAGTCATTTCGATAATCGTTCTGCAGATTAACGATGGAATGAGAGACGTGACTTGGATTTTTAGGCGCAAAAAACCTGGTCGGCGTATTTTTATTCCATAGTGCGACTTCCACGAATTTGAACTGGTCTTCTCTCAAATTTTCCAAATCATATGCTTCAACCGGCTGTGAGCCACCGGATACGTAGATTTTCGTATTCTTCTCACTCATCCGGGTTCGCGTTAACTGGAAGTGCGAGACGGCACGTGGCGTCGGGTCTACCAAGACAACCTCCGCATTAAAGCGCGCTGCAAACTCCATATCGAAAGAAACGTCTTCGCCAGCGCCACAACTCACCATCAATGACTTGTTTAACGATTCAGTCTCCGCGAAGGTCCACCCTCCATATTCGGACCCCAGTCTTATTAGACGTTGATCGTGAGCCGAAACGGGCAATTTCGGTTCCGAATTTAGAAAAAAAACCCTAATTTTTCGCAGAGTTCGATACGTTAGTCTCAAATAGTATTTTATTTTTTTTATCATTTTTTCTTAATCTAAAAAAAATTATTCGCTAGTAGACATCAACAATAAATTTGCGATTTTTTTTCTGGACGGCACGATAGGTAGATTTCATGAAAGGATGATGGGATTTAAAGGCATCCTGATTTTTTTAAAAAATACAGCCCGTCACCAGCCGAAACCTCCGATAGCAACAATAAGCGCGATCGTGGCCGTAGCCAAACGAAAGAGGGAAACGTATTTCGTGGCATTTAGGACCAGACATTCTAGAGAGTAATAAAGCACAATCGATTTTGATGCGACTTCAGAGACAATCCCGGTTTGGATCCCTAAATGAGGGATGTTGGGGATAACAAAAACCGCAAACAACACCAACACATCCATAGAAGTGACACGGAATGCCTGATTCTCGGAGAATTTAAAAGCAGCAAGAACACATAACGCCAGCGTAGCAAAAATGGCATCCTCCAGAAATTTAGATCCTAAAGAACCGGCCCCCGTCACAACATGAAAATAGACAATCGTCGCGATTAGGGTCCCTGCAGAGAGACGTTCGTAAACGGTTATTTTCTTTTGCGGCTCTCTAGCGAGAAATAGAAGAATCGACAAGGCGAGAATAACCAAGCTGATGAACTGGATATCTGGCGGAAACCGACCGGCTTTGAATGCGGCTAATGCCAAATAGGCGGGCACAAGCGTCGAGATGATCCATACAGGGTATTTGGTTAAGTTGCCTTGCGCCTTAATCCTTCGCACAAAATCTCCCAGCTTCCGCCCCTGCCGAGCCCCGCCAAATGCAATCTTGGTAACCTTTCGACCGGCCATCACCTTGAAGGCGACAAGTACGACAGCCGAAAAAACAAGATAGAAGGCAATATTCCAAGCGTCGGGAAAATATCGCAGATAGACTGATCCGACCACCAACAAAACCTGCGCGAAATAAATCAATACGACCGCTTCGTAATGATCAAAGCCGAGAGCGAGAAGTTTATGGTGCAGGTGATTCCGATCAGGAGAAAAAGGAGACCGACCTGCACGGACCCTCTGCGTCATGACGACAAGCGTATCTAGGAGCGGGATCCCAAGCAGTGGGAACGCCAGCGAAGGGCTAAGCGCAGAATTACTGTTTTGGGTCACGAGGATTACCAGCACTCCAGCCGAAAAGCCGAGAAACTGGCTACCCGAATCCCCCATGAAGACCTGTGCTGGATGCGTGTTATATCGTAAAAAACCGATAATCGTACCCAAAATCGCTCCGGCCATGATGAAGACATCGACATCACCAGAAAGATAGGCGAGAAGGCACACGCCAGCGACCGTGATGAAAGTAGTGCCACCCGCCAACCCATCCAAACCGTCGGCAAGATTAACTGCGTTGGTTATCCCTAGAAGAGAAAAATACGTAAGCGCAATACACACCCCAGTGGGCAAGGGCTCGGCCAGACGAAAAGGCACGAACTGTATACCGATATGGCCATAAAAGATGACAACCGAAATCGCCATGATCTGACCCAAAAACTTGATTCTATAATTAAGCGATTTTCGATCGTCCCACACGCCGAAAATAAGAATGATAATTGACCCCGCTAAGATACTCGCGTTTCCTGGGTTATTCGGCAGAAAAGCCGCGCAGGATACGAGGAATCCCGCGATCATCGCGATACCACCTACCCTGGGAACCGGTTTCTCATGTACCTTACGCGTGTCCGGGATATCAACAAGCAGCAACCGTTTGCCTAGTTTAGTCACCGGGGGGATGAGGCCCATCGTGATGAGCATCGCTACAATCAGCACAAAGACCGCATTCATCGAAATCAGTCCGGGACGTATTCTGGCAAAAGGGGACTGATCTTGGCCGCGAAGTCGGATAGCCGAGCCTCATAGTCCGGAAGATCAGCGTCGGGGGGGAGGAGCATCACCAGACGAATCAGGGCGCCGTCGGTTCGGTTTTTCACCAACGCATCTTCCAAGAGATCCCATTTAACCAAGAACTCGTTTGTGAGTATCCGACCTCTCTCCTGAAACCAGTAGTAAACCAATTCCCTCTGGTCGCCTTGGCTGATCAAGACTCGATTAACCCGTAACGCACGACCGCGATGCGACGCTGTTGGGAGGGTGACTTGGTCTATGGCTTCGATCTTCCATCCGCCCCCAGGCAGGCAGGAGCGCGGTGAATGCACCGACTCGCCTTTTCGTTGCGACTCATAATAGGCCGCATAGAAATTAATAAGATGGCCCTTTCCGTCTGTGTAATTCACGAGGCTATAGTCTGTGAATTTCAGCGCTTCTATAAAAACTTCTTCAAGCTTCTCGGTCGTTCCATGCCAAACCCCAATCCGTACCGGAAATTCCGTGAACATCCGTCGGAGTGGGACAGCCTCCTGCCGCCCGGGAAGGACCATCGTTGCGACCAGCGCCACCAGCACGAGCAGGCTACTTATGTAGAGACTTCCGGAGATCCGTCTTCGTGTTACGGTTTCGGGCCTCGCGGGCTGAACAGGATCATGACCGAACACGTGTGCCAACGAGCGCCTGTCTCCCGTGAGACGCATCAAGATGATCATTTCGATGAACAAAATAGCGAAGCAGGCCATGAAAATGACCCAGCCCTCGAAATAGTGAAGAAAGCCCTCAGCCATTTTCTGCCCCCAATGACTTACGAGCACTCCGATGGCACCGATCCGAAAGCTATTCATGAGAACCGTGATGGGAATCGTCGTCGCAAAAATAAGTGCTCGCTTCCATAAGGCTGTTTTGAAAAGATAGGCGACGATAAATCCCAATGTCATCAGAGGGAACAGGTATCTCAGCCCGCTACAAGCCTCAACAACCTGTAATTTGAAAGAACCAAGATCAATTACGTTCCCTTCGAGAAAAACACTAATTCCCAAACCTCTTATGACTAAAACCCCGATTTCGGACGAAAGCAGTTGTAACGCCGCCGATAAATTATTGAAAATAAAATTGGGTAGCGGAATCATGAAGAAAAGAATTAAAAGCGGCGTGAATATTCTCTTGAATATATGGATACCAACCGTGCTAAAAATTAAGCCGTAGACAATCACTAAAAACGCATATTGTGTAATAACAAAAAGCGCACTCAATTCGCCAGCAAAAAAAATAATTATTCCCGCAGAAACAATCCATGGGCCGATCTTCGTGTCGACAAAAGACAGCCTTCTAATTTCTGGTCCTTTTATCCAGATGAGGTAGAGACTAATAACCGGAATGAGCGGGGCATGACTATATTCCGCTTGACCAAACCAGAACTGTGCCATGAACTCCAACCCGGCCCGACAGAGCAGACCCGCACACAGAAGCGACCCTGCCAGCAGGGCAATCGGGCCACTTAAAAGAGTGTCCGAGGATATTCGATTCATTCTCTTTTTAATGCTCTTTTTAAAGCCACTTCGCGTGGCGGCGAAGGTGCCCGTTTGAACTACACAAAGTATTTTCTCCGCTTCAACCTCAACTCTTCTGCCTGGTACTGAGGTGTGCCTGCGAGATTAGAACCAAGACCAAAAGCGATCAAAATCATGAACGAAACTGGATTGCCAACATTGACCAGATATCGCTCAAACATGATCAAGATCAGATATCCTCCAACCAAGCCCGTGAGCACCCACACTACCCTCTCGGATAACGGGTCACGCCTACGCACAAAGCTCTCTTTGAGGAGCACCACCGCTAACAAAAAAAACGCCGAGACGATAGCCAATCCACCGAAGATTCCAACGTCCGCGAAGGTCGCGATGTACCCGTTATGGGCTGAGGACGCCCCTTCCATAAAATATTGGTGCGCACGAAACCCTACGCCGAGGAATGGATGTTCGAGGAATATATGCAGGCCTTTTCCCCACAGATAGAGTCGCCCGCTTCCGCCTGTAGATACCCCGCGGTAGCTGTCGGTGAATAGAAAAAACGAATCTGCCAGTTTTGAAATTGGACTCGAAAAAAAAAGTGCAAGAATAAGACCGCCGCAAAGCACGAGCCAGAGAACCGATAATTTTCTGACCAATTTCAAGGAAGAAACATAGGCAAAAAAGTAAATGGAGAGTGCAAGCAACAAACCGACCGCGGCGGCCCGGGATCCCGATAAATAGATTGAGAGAACGGAAGTTCCGACGCAAAGCAGCCTCGTGAGAATATTTCCCCACGCCAGACCGCAAACACCAACCGAAAAACCAATCATCCCAAGGGAATTGGGATTGCCGATACCAGACCAGTCCCCGAGGCGGAACCCGGGGTGATATTCCCACCGCATCAAGATGAGCATGGTGGACGCCATGAAAATAGCGTAAAGCTTGATGAGTCCCAAAATCTCACGAAAGGGAACCCTAACCCCAATGCGATAACCAATGAATGTGCCGATGCTGGTAGCCGCCCAATATCCCCAAGACTGGTACGGAATTGGACTTACGGCACACGAAAATAGCGAGACACCTAGGTAGGTGATAAAAAGCCGGTGGAACCAAGGATTGAAACGCGCCCTACCGCGTTTATTTTTCAGGCCGGGTATAAAAATAATGGGCCACAACGCGGCACTGGATAGAATAACCAACGGGAAAAATGAGTCGCCGGAGCTCCGGAGATTTAAATAAGATTGCGCCCAGAACACCCCGCACAGCCATAAAGCAAGCACAACGGTCTCCCATCCGTATGAAGCTGTTCCGGGCGTATGGTTCCGTGGCATAAATACGATTGCGTTTCTCAGTCTATCCCAGGGTCGAAAAACATGGAGGTCGAGTAAAAAAAACCGACCGAGGTTGGCCGGACGCTCCCTTGCGTGCCGCGGCTCGAGATTTCATCGTCCCCGCCGAGCTTTTAGAACCCTGTCAATGGCGCTCCGATACGTTTCGCGGTATTTCCCGGCAATACCGTCGGTGGCCCATTTCCCCCTCGAATGACGGGCAAGTGCTTCCGCGATTTCGGAGGTTTTCCCGGACGGTAGCGTCTTAGCCATCAATTTGGCGAGCTCCGCCGTTGCTCCCGCTTTCACCGTGCCACCGTACTGCGGATGCACCTGGCTACGGATCCCACCCGTGTCATAGCCGAAGACAGGTGTTCCGCAAGAGAGACTCTCTATGGCCGTATTTGGATAATTATCGAATAGAGATGGAACTACCAATACGTCAGCCATCGAGTAGTAATCAGCTAGACCAGCGGGATCAGTTATGTCCCCCACCGAAATAAACCCGTCAGGTAACCGGCCCGAATTTTTTCCCACGACGATCGCCCGCCACTTGAGTAGACCAACGATGATCTTAAAGTCCCGATAGCCCTTCAACGGATTTTCGCAGTCGGCTGCCACAAAGAGGGCCACGCGCTCATCGGGTGAAAGCCCATGGTGCCGTCTGAGTCCTACCACATCCCGGGGTTTGAAATTTCCTGCGTCGACGGGATTAGGAATAACACGAATCTGATCGGGTGGGATCCCCCTTCGAATTGCGAGATCTTTAAGCCAATCCGATGGCGTAACCACGACCATATGAGTCAGTCGCGAAAAAAATTCAGTCTTCTCCTCAAATTCCTTCGACGCAAAATCAAGCCAAGCGGCAGGGTAATAGTGGCGTCTTTTGCAGGTGGAACACCCGCTGGTCCAACCATCACACTCAAACGAAAAGCCGCAACGGCCAGTGACCGCCCACATGTCATGCCAAGTCCAGACAACGGGTCTTTCGACGAGCCCCTTGAGCAAGGTAACCCAATCCAAATAGTAGCCATGGAGATTATGCAGGTGCACCACATCGTAAAAGTGGGCCTCTCGAGTCAGATGACGTGCGAGTCCTCCATCGATGACGAGACGGGAACCGCCGAAGCGAGCAAGCAGTGCGTTCACCTTACGACGAGATTGTGATCCATGTCCAACGAACACTTCATCGACTTTGGCATCCCCCGCGTGATGCATCGTCACGCGCGTCTGCCCATCCGCCATCAGCCCGTGCGCCAGCGTTGTCGCCATCTTCGCCGCTCCGCCTGAATTAATGTGCGTATTCACCATAAGCACATTCAGATGCTGTCTTTTCTCAGCTAGATCAATCATCACGCCTCGCAGAGCGATTTAAAACGCGCCGCCATAACATGGGTATTGTATTTTTCTCGAACTACTGTCCGCGCACGCTCCCGCATTTTAAATAGCTCATCTTGGTCGGCGAGCGCTTCAACGACTGTTTTCGAAAAGTCATCGGTGTCTTCCATGTTAAAAACCCTGCCAGCGTGACTATCCATGAAGGCCGCGAACTCCGGCATATGACGATCGGCGTCGGCGCCCAAAATAGCGGGAAGACCATAGCCATAAGCATGGATAAGCGACAATCCGACACCCGTAGGATGGATTAAAACCTCACTCGACAGAAACCAGGGCGCGAGCGCCGTTTCATCCATGATTTTTCCCAAGAACCTCACCGTTCCCTGGAGCTGGTTAGCGCGGACAAGTTCGTCCAGATGTTCACGTTCCGCTCCCTCCCCTATTACACACCACACCAAGTTCGGAAAATCCTTCCTGATCAGGGCCAACATCTTGGGTATTTTTTCGAATCCATTCTTCGGTTCTAACCTAGCACAGGACAGCAGTATCTTTTTTCCAGCCAGACCCATCAGCCGTCTCCATTCGTCCAGCCTTTCCGGAGACCACTTGATAAGTTGATCTTCTATCAAGCTCTGATCGAGACCATTGTTCATACCAACGATTTTTTTGCCGAAAAACCCTCGGCACTCGAGCATTGATATTTCTCTATCGGTATACGTGAATATACGATCAAACATCCGCCACCAGAGAAGTCTCAAGGACTCCGTGAATCGGCTCGCGCCGGCAGTGTGAGCCTGCCCCCAGATGACAACCTGAGTTCCACATAATTTTGCAAGGATACTGACAACTACGTTGCTAAATATCCGAGGATTCCCCAGCACAAACAGGACATCAAATTTCCGCAGGAGCTCTAGCCACGGCAGGCACTGCCAGCCGCATGCCTCACGAGTAAGCCCAACATACTTCACCAACCTAATCTGTTTCGGGAATTTCGCGTGAACCGTATCAAGAGGAAGACCGGGAATGGACTGCTGACAAAAAATGGTCAATTTGAGCGTGGGATCTCGAAGCAACTCACGATAGAAACCTTCTCTATAATGAGGCAGGATGTTGGTTACGACAGCGACCGATTTCATTTGTATCCCATGCCGGGGTTGGCAAGGACCCTCATCCATGCAGCCAACGAATTCTCGCGATTGTAAAGCGTGGTCGAGACCTTCCGCGCGTTCTTGATCATCTCGGACATACCATCCGGATCGTCCGCCAAGCCCCGTACCACTGCAGCTAAGGTGGCCGACTCTCCCTGTGCCACCGACACTCCGCAACCATAGCTCGACAGAATTTCCCCAATCTCGCCGCTACTATCACCTACAAATATGACAGGGCAACTTACCGCCAAAACGCCATATAGCTTTGAAGGAACGATTAAACCTTCCATCCGTGGATCAAGCGAAATGAGGTGGACATCGGCGACGCTGAGACTCGCACCAAGGCTCTCCAGTGGCTGGTACGGCATGAATTTCATGTTCTCAAGCCCATTGCCAGTCGCCGCATCCTGTAACTCGTCGTATTTCGCGCCTCCGCCGATAAAAAGAAGCACGATCGAGGACTCGGCTCGCAATAATTTTGCCGCGCTTAGAAAGGTCTCTGCATCGTGGGCGCGCCCTAGGTTTCCTGAATATCCCACAACGAATTTCCCATCCAGACCCCATTTTTTTTTCAGTGTCTCCGCTTCCGCGCGATGATTACCGTCAAGCAATCTAGGCCCGACTGTCCAATTCGGAATCACCGTCGCGTGGTCTATGCCTTGTGCCCGAATTTCGCGTTCCATTAATGAACCGATCACGACATTCGTAGAAGCTCGTCGTAGGCTATAATTGCGCGCACTGTTCAGCGCCTTGAACAGGTGCCGATGTTCACCCGCGGGAAGCAGTCGCTCTGCCACCTCGGGAAAAAGGTCTTGCAACCAATTGATAAGAAATAAATTTTTCAGGCCAGCGATGAGCGAAATCCCCACGGAAAGTAGCGGCGGATCTGTTAAGGCTATCACCACATCCCGTGCTCGCGTGGCGCGGAGCAGTGCCAACAATGCAAAAACATAAAAGCTCGCATAGTCAGCAAGTCGGCCGATGCTGCTACGGCGCCCAAAATTTGTCGACCACACGCGCTTCACGTGCACATTGTTAAAAAAATCCTCGCTCGGAAATTTATGCGAATTCCTTTCATAGGCGACACGAGATGAGATAACGAGGACGTCATACCCCTCAGAAGCCACCGCAGTGGTGAGATCGAACAGAATCTGGCTCGTGGCAGAAATGTCGGGGTGAAAAAAACGATTTACGAATACGAATTTTGGCATGACGTTCTGTTTTGCCTAATTGATGGCCGTACCATGCGTCAATCGAAGGTGGAGAGGTTATTTGCCCGACGGGTCACCTCAGCCATATCTCGAACCCAAGACTCCAAAACAAGAGCCTTATAAAAAAGCCCCGGCCACGCACTAAACCGCGAAGACGAGCTCAACATTTTTTTAACCGCGAGTGGCTCGAAATATCCACCTTGCACGAGGAAACCATCTTCAAGTAGCGATCCATATCGCGACCGTAAAGCCCGCAACCAATCCGATACCGGCGGCGTGAAGCCTCTTTTGGGTCGGTCAAGCACTTCATCCGGCACTAAGCCTCTAATCGCCGCACGAAACCACGCCTTATGTCCGAGTTCATGGTCTTGGTACGATTTGCGTAACCCGATAATGGTCTCGGCGAGGCGATAATCGACCAGCGGCAAACGCAGCTCGACCGACGAGGCCATAGACAGTCTGTCACCCTGTGCGATGCCGTTCTCACGCAGATAAATGTCACAAGCAAGTTTCGTGACGAGCACAGGGATATCCTGCCACGGTCGCTCAAAGCAGAAGAGATCCGCCGCAGTCGTTTCCTGCAGCGCTTCTCGGAACTTCGAGGTGTACAGATATCTAACCCCATATACTCCCGACCAATAATTTTGCTGGAGATCATAAGAGACGAGTTGATCAGGACGTCCCGAACGTTCGGGCAAGATATTGTTCCATCCTGATAGCCAAGTTCCCATTTTGACCACGTAACGCCGAAAATCCGCGCCGGCGACACCATCGGGTAGAAATTCTCTCGCCCCGGCAATGCCGCGATCCTGCCCCCTGTTTTTTTCAATCGACAATCGGGTGGCATCTCGGAGCCAAGGATACCCCCAAGCCAATTCGTCCATTCCGTGGCCCTGCATGAGGACCGGCACGTTGCTCTCGCGCGCAAGCTTCGCCACCGCGAAGTAGCCTGCAGAGGCGATATCCGCGATAGGGTCATCGCACATCAACTGCCGATGGCGAAATCCGTCCAAGACATCATCGATAGCAATCTCTAGGTCATGAAACTGCAGTTTGAGATGGTCGGCGCACGCTCGAGCCTCTGAGCGCTCGTCTTGTCTAGGTGTTCCTTTATACCCGACGCTAAAGGCGTGCACGGTGCCTTTCGCATATTTCGCCGCGAGCGCTGCCACCACTGAAGAATCGAGCCCACCGGATAGCGCCACCCCGAGAGGAACATCGGCGCGAGTTACGAGCTCGCCGACCTGCTCTAGCTCCGCTCGGATGATTGATGCTGGATCTCCGATGAGCGGCGGCGCATCTTCCAGTTTCCAGTACGAGTTCTCGGTTACATGCCGTAGCTGCAGATCGATCGTAAAAACGGTCCCCGCCGGGAGTTTTCGAACACCCAGGATAGGTGTTCTGGGCTCGGGAACGAACCCATAATGCATGAATTCGTTGAGCGCGACGGGGTCCAATTCAAAGTTGATTTGGCCGCTTGACATAAGCGACTTTAATTCGGACGAGAATAAGACCCTGAGACCTTGGTTCGTTTTTTGTTCCGCAATATAAAGCGGCTTCTCACCCATGCGATCTCGTGCAAGCAGAAGCTTGCAATGCGTGACATCCCATATCGCGAAGGCGAACATGCCCCGAAGATGTTCGACACAGTCGAGCCCGTACTCCTCGTAGAGATGCACAATGGCTTCGCAATCCGACGCAGTCGTGAACCGGTGTCCCTTGTTGGAGAGGGTTCGCCGCAATTCGATGTGATTATAAATCTCGCCGTTGGCGACAAGCACGATCGTTTTGTCTTCGTTATAAAGTGGCTGCCAGCCCCCTTCGAGATCAATGATGCTCAGCCTGCGCATCCCGAGATGGACGTAATCGGCAGCGAATTCGCCCGCGCCATCGGGTCCTCGATGAAACAGAGATACCATCATCGACCTGACTGCTTCTCTAGAAGACGAGGAGAGCTTTTCTGCGCTTATGACGCCTGCGATACCGCACATTCAGAATTTAACCGGATCGGGCTTATGATGAGGATGCACAATGGTTTCGACAGCCTCAATAATCTAGAGGTTTCTCAAAACCGCTATAATTCGGGCGGAGGCCATTCCGTCCCAAAATCTGGGTTTTTTCGAGTTGACATCCCATTCCCGTTTAACGGCTTTATCGAATGCGCTGATAATTCGGGGCGCGCTGGTTCCAGCGATCGTGTTGGTTCCCTCACTAACCGTCACCGGCCGTTCCGTATTTTCTCGGAGTGTGATGCAGGGGATCCCTAACGCTGTGCTCTCTTCTTGCAATCCCCCGCTGTCGGTTAGAACTATTACGGCACGGCTCCAGAGACTCAGAAATTCCATGTATGGCAACGGATTGGTACAAACGATTGTCGTTGGTAGGTTTATATTGTAGCGCTGGATATTCAAAGCCGTTCTTGGATGCACAGCGAAAATAAGCGGAAGCCGCGTCGAAATGTGAGACAAAGCGACAAGTATTTGTCTTAGTGTTTTTTCATCATCGACATTGGCAGGCCGATGCAGTGTCACTACACCGTAGCGCCCCAGATCCCGACGAAGCCCTGAGGTTGCAAACGTCGTTTCATCCATCTGATTAAGTAGCTTAACCTGATGAAACAGATTGTCGATCATGACGTGGCCAACGAAATGTATTTTTTCCGTTGGGTGTCCTTCCTTGAGAAGATTTTGTTCTCCGCTGGGCTCTGTTACAAAAAAAATATCAGAAATGGCGTCGGTCACTAACCGGTTGATTTCTTCCGGCATAGCCTTGTCTCCACTTCGAAGACCTGCTTCAACGTGCGCCACCTTCCTGTTCAACTTTTTGGCGACAATGGAACAGGCTAAAGTCGAGTTGACGTCCCCAACGAGCAAGACCAAATCAGGCTCGTATTCGGCACAATAGTTCTCAAAACTCATCATTATCCGAGCAGTCTGTTCGGCGTGACTTCCCCCGCCGGTTCCCATATGAAAGTCGGGGGCAGGGATCCCCAGTTCAGAGAAGAAAACGTCACTCATCCCAGGATCATAGTGCTGCCCCGTATGCACGAGGCGCCATTCGAATTCCGATTTGTGCTTTTCAAGCTCCCGGATTATCGGGGCGATTTTCATGAAATTTGGGCGGGCGCCCGCCACTAAAATAATTTTCTTCAGCAAGGTCATTTTCTAATTCCTTCCATCGGCTATCGCTTTTTTGACATCACCGGTGACGACCAAAAGTCGGTGATTCGCTATCCCACGCTTAAATCGACTCCCGGTGCGCTCCGGTCGCCAATCAAGGAACCACCTGCCACATAACCTCGAATTCCCCTCCCGTTCGGTTATTCGTTGCCTGCCGCCGGATAGTGAAGTTTTCCTCCACCGAACAAACCCCGCTCCTCTCGCTCTCGAACGAAGTCGCGAATCAATTGTTCATCAACGACGTGCTTTTCGTCGGCAAAGGCATAAACGAGAGCCGTGTCGCATAAAGTATTGATGATTCTAGGAACCCCTTTACTTAACTCGTGAACCAAATCAACCGCCGCATCTGAGAAGAGCCCCGGTTCGCCTCCGGCCACCAGCAGCCTGTGCGCTACATACGCCTTCGTTTCACGCTGATCTAATGCTTGTAGATGGTAATCGACCGCCACGCGCTGTGCGAACTGTTCGAGTCGCGGATCTCGAAGTGTTTTTCTAAGCTCGGGTTGTCCGGCAAGCACGATCTGCAAAAGAAATTTCTTGTCGGCGTTTATATTAGAGAGCACGCGAAGCTCTTCAAGCATCGCCGCGTCCATATTCTGTGCCTCATCGAAAACCAGAAGTACACGTCTACCCTTTCCGTATCCATCGATCAGAAAGTTAATAAATGAATTGTAAAGCGCTACTTTATTTTCACTTTCGAACGGCAAGCTGAATGCCAGACAAATCGACTGCATCAAATCCCCAAACGCGGCGTGCGTATTAGAAATAAGTCCGACCAAGGTTTCTTTAGGTGCAGAATTCAAAAGATGTCGTATGAGTGTCGTTTTACCTGACCCAATTTCGCCGGAGATGACTACAAGCGGCGCCTCAGTTCTCATGCCGTACTCAAGCATCGCATAGGCCATGCGGTGCTTTTCTCCCATGTAAAGAAAAGCAGGATCGGGACTCAATGAAAACGGCTTTTCCCAAAAACCAAAATGCGCTTCATACATTTCCGCTCAGCCTCTTTTCAACGTCGCATCGCTATGCATAGGACTTCGTGTCGCAGCCATTTAGAACGGTGCCAAGGATATTTGCATCTTTCATGACTTCAAACGCCTGTTCTGTTTCGCCCCGCGAGGTCTTTCCATTGCGCAGCACCATCAGAAAGGCATCAATGAAAGGAATAAAAGAAAGCGCATCATCACTCGTCAATACTGCGGGAAGATCAAAAAGCACGAGGCGAGACGGATATCTCGCCTTAAATTGTGCTACCAGTTCCCCCATGGCGGGCGAAGCCAAGATCTCCGAAGAGTTTTCGATCGGTCTATGGTTCGGGAGTAACACCAAGCGGTCAATGCCCGGATTAACAAGAACATCCTCAAGTGGCTGACTGTGCCGCAGATAATCCACGAAACCGTATTCAGGACTAAAACCGAAATAGTTATGAATTTCGGGACTTCGGAGATCAGCGTCCACCAAGAGCACTGTGCGGTGCAACTCTCGGGCGAGACTGATCGCGAGATTGATGGCGGTGACGGTCTTGCCGTCCCCTGAGGTAGGACTGGTGATCCCGAGGGTCTGCCAGTCGCGGGTTTCCAGTCGCTGCAGTACCTGAGTCCGGAGAACCTTGTATGCATTGACGCTCACCGGATCCGAGCCTGTTAAAATGCGATGATCCTGCATCGTCCGCTGGTTCGGCTGAATTATCCGCGTTTGCAAATAAAGAATCGGCCCTTGGACAGCGCTGCTATCACTGGTCCCCATTGATTGGGAGCGACGGGACAGATGTTCACTGCCTGCCGCACGATTAGCAGAAGCCTTTTCAAGTGCTGTTTTAATTCGTTCCATTTAATAGTTCCACTCTTATGTCTGCCATCCGACGCCTGCGTTGGGCAACTAGCCCGTGCGCGCTCCGGTCACCGCCGCTCACACTATTGCACTTACCCACCGTAGGCCCTGATAAAAAATCACATCAAGGGGTCGGACAAAGAAATGGGTGATTACCAAGAGGATGAAAACCAGCGTCACCAATACGAGAGACACGTACATCTTTAGTTTTACTTTCCGGCCGCGGCTTGCTTCATTCTCGATAAAAGGGATAACCGAGAGCGGTGGCGTCCCCAGAAGTCGCATCACGCCATCCCGACCGTATACCCGACTGTCGAGGTTCTCAGCCAAAGCACCGGCACCGACACCGCCCGCGAGTGTCATCACAGCCCCAATGAGTCCGAGAATCATTCGATTTGGACTATAGGGCTCTTCCGGAATAACGGGCGGCTCAATCAGCGTAAAACGTTCTCCTTGCTGCTTGCTTTCCAAGTTCGTCGCCAAGTCCGCTTCCTGTCGCTTTGCCTGGACCTCCTGATACTTCCGCTGCTCATTTTCATAGTCGCGCATGAGCATCCGATATTCCCGCTCGACTTGAGGTGCCTTGGTAATCCTCGTCTCAAGGTCATTGAGTTTCGACTTGAGCGTGACACGCTGGTTCTGGAGCGACTCGAGATCCTGGTCGGTTGCATTTAGTCTGGCTTGCAAATCAATATAGGCCGGATTGTCCGCTCTCGTATTATCAGCACCCACTACCGCCGCGGGCACCTTGCTCAGGAGTTCTTTGCGAATCGCACTTATTTGACGATTAATGTTCTTGATATCGGGATGGTCAGCGGAATAGCGCTTCTCTGCCGTCGCCAGGGCCGTCTCTGCGCTCTCCAGACGCAGTCTTAATTCGGAAACACTGTTTGAATTGCCGACTTTGCTTCTCAACGATTCGATTTCTTTTCGTTTCGAGATCACGTCCGGGTGGTCGGCACCGTATTTCGATGCGAGCGGAATAAATTCGCTCTCCATAATTTTTAGCCGATCCGCCGGACCTAAAATCCGCTCTCCGGTCTCCGAGACAAGCAGCGTGTTGGGTTTTTGCTTCAACAACTCCGACTCTAAATACACTTTTTGTTGGGTAAGCGAACGCAACTGTCCATCGAGGCCGGTTAATTCGTTTTCGGTCCGATTCAACAGATCCATGTTGAGGCTTGCGAGTTCAGGCAAACGCCCCTGGTTTAGCTGCTTGAAAGTCGCTAGTTTTGCCTCGAGGTTTGCGACTTTCCCGCCAAGTCTTTCCGATTCAGACGACAAAAAATTAAGCGTCTCAGTCGAAGTCTGCGTTCGTTGTTTCAAATTTTCATTGAGAAAGAGACTCACGATTTCATTTGCGACTCGCTGTGAGAGTTGTGCATCCCGGTTCTCATACGCAAGTTCAAACGCAATCGTCGCAGGCACCGAGCGCCCTTGGCGAGGATCCACCACTTCCGCGCTAATGGGTAATATGGAAATATCCTTGCGCATTCGCTCCAGTATTAATTCCAAAGGATCTCGGCCCCTATCGCGCGAGTAAAGATCGTATTTCTGGATAATCTGTGTCAGGTTGCTATTCGTCAACACACGTTGAGAGATCATATGGACACGTTGATCAGCAAAACTCGTGACCAGTGATCGCACGAAATCCTGTGGAATTTCCTGCTGCTCGATCAAAATTACCGCACGGGAACGATAATGAGACGGCAATCCGATCGTAACTATAAAGGCAATAATCGCAAAAAAAACGCCAACTCCAGCGCCAATTGACAATCGACGACGAAAAACTTCTCTAAGGTTAGAGTTATAGGCGTTGGTTTCATCCATTTTTAGAAATCGCTCCACAATTTTTGAGAAACACCGGCATAAGTTATAGTCAAATAAAGCGCATTATCTTCGACGGAAATCGGCTTAATCGCATAGGTGTTAACGCTATACGCATGGCTATAGCGAGCGCCGAAAGTCCAAGTATCAGTTACTTGATATTTAATAGTCCCACCCATTTCGGCATAGTCTAAATTCAGATCCGTGGCCGACGAAGAAAATCCACCCGACTGAACTTGGGACGCTCTCATTTGATACGTTCCATTCAGAACAATCTGGCAATAACTCGACAACGCCCGAGTCAGTACCAAGGTCATCACATCTGAAATGCTTTCCGAGCCCCGTCCAGATGGACTGAGTTGTCGTGAATAACTGAAGTCAGCGACATCGTTCTCGAATATTTTTTTTAACTCGAAACTGGCGATAGGACCGTGCGCCCGTGCCTTTTCTTTCGTCGAATACACTATTAAAGCTGGCTCTGGAACGAACAAAATTGCCGTGTGTTGTGCCCGGTAATCGATATCCGTCGAGACCCACCCGGCGGAACCCGAAACCTGTAGCGTATCGCTCAACTGCCGACTGAAACCAAATTGTCCCCCGATGCCCAACGCTCGGCTTTTTTGATCCGGACGTGTCGTTCGACTATCAGGCACGCTGAAATTACTGGCAAACAAGTCCACATTAAGCGACAAATCTGAATTCCAGCGATAAATTACCCCCACATCAGGGGAAAGATAGTTGTAATTCTGAAGTCCCGTTCCGGCGACGCCGGAATAAGAAACATCGCTATAATTGACCGACGCCTGAAAATTTAGTCTATCGCTCCAGGCATAGTTCACGTTTGGAGAAACGTTCAGATATTTTCTGTATCCCACTGCGTTCTGTCGTCCGCGGTCCGCAATATTGGTTGTCAATGTAGAATCACGTCCGTACGCAACATTAGCACCCGCCGTGTAGTCGGGCTTAAGCCAGAGGTTATTGAAGCCGAGAGAATACTCATCGGCACTCGGCTCATTACCAATCGGGAATTCTCGGTCGAGGATGTGCGGAATTAATTCCGAACTAAATCCTTCATCTTCCGCCTTGAGACGCCCCCCGACGCCCGTATCAAAACCAACATCCACCGGGTGCGGCCCATTCTGCCATCGAAGATTGTCATCCACTCTCATTATGACTTCAGCGGCCGGCGCCCAGCTCACATCGAAAGCTGATGCCACGGGAGAGACAAGCGAACACGGCGTCGACAGTGCCAAAAGAACAAAAATTTTCTGGCGCACAAAAAAATTTCGCATCCGAGATAAGGAGAGATTGGCGACAAACTGTCACGGGAACACCGCACACCGGGTGTTTTTCATGGCACCGCGACCGTGTCTCCCGGCAACAAACTGATGTTTTTTTCTAGTTTTTTTCCATCTAGCACGGCGTCATAGTCGAAAGGGATCGATATTTGTTTGGTAGCCACCCCTCGGATAACAACGATATCTTTTAATTTAGCGAACTGCGCGGTTCCCCCTGCCTGCGCGAGGGCCTGCAAAATATTGGTTTCTCGGACCATCAGAATAGGACCCGGATGATTTACCTTGCCAACGACATAGGCAATGTTCCCCGAGATTTCTTTGGTCATGACAGTAACCACAGCATCCGGCACATATTTATCAATGCGTGCTTTTATTTCAGTCTGAATAGACGTGACGCTTCTTCCTCCGGCTTGCAGTTCACCCGCCAGTGGGAAATTTATTTTTCCGTCGGGTCGCACCGTTAACACGAGTGTCAGGTCCGCTTCTTTCCATACGGAAACCTGGAGGACATCTCCGGGATTGACCAAATAGTCCGCTGCGAAAGTGGTCGGCGAAGTAATTGCGCTTACGACAATCAGCGCGATCATCTCTATTTTATTAAAAATAGACACTCGGGCTCTCCAGTTTCCGAAGATAATCTTCCTGATGTGCATTAGACTTTTATTTTCCACAGCGTCTCTATTTTTTTACGTCATCTCGGCAAGGAAATCCGTTCACTCTTCGACACGTGCGAGGGAAAAATTCAGGTCCGGTTATATCTGTCTTCGAGACGAACAATATCGTCCTCGCCGAGATAGGCTCCTGATTGGACTTCAATCATCTCAAGCGGAATAGATCCGGGATTTTCGAGGCGATGAACCTGCCCGAGCGAAATATACGTCGACTGGTTTTCCCCAAGCAGGAATACCTCATCGCCGCGGGTTACCCGCGCAGTTCCCTTGACTACAATCCAATGCTCGGCCCGATGATGGTGCATCTGGAGGGACAATGACGCCGCCGGCCGCACGATGATTTTTTTAACTTGAAAACGATCACCGATATCGACGCCTTCATAGCTTCCCCAAGGTCGGTACACTTTCCGGTGAGACAACCGCTCGCCCCGTTTCTGCGCGGCGAGCCAATCAACAATCTTCTTAACGTCCTGCGCTCTTTCCTTGGGCGCGACCAGTACCGCATCGGGCGTTTCGATAATGACTAACCCTTCACATCCAACGGCGGCGACTAGTCGGCTTTCGCTAAAAATAAGATTGTCATGAGAATCTAAAACGCAAACATCGCCGCGAATGACATTCGCATCGTCTGACTTTGGCGAGACCTCCCAAAGACTCGACCAAGAGCCCACATCTGACCAGCCGGCGTCCAAGGAGACAACGATGGACCGCTCCGGCTGGTCCGCGACAATGGGCTCCATCACAGCGTAATCGATCGATTCCGCCGGACAGGCGATAAAAGCTGTTTTGTCTAGCCGAAGAAACTCGCCATCATTTCGAGCGCCGTCGACGGCCTGGCGGCAGGCGCTCAGGATCGCCGGTTGGTAATGACCGATCACCGCTAACCACGTACTTGCTTGAATAAGGAAGATACCGGCGTTCCAACGGTAACTTCCCGCGGCAAGGTAACTTTCCGCGACGGTTCGGGAGGGTTTTTCCTTAAAAGCCAAGATCTCGTTAACCGTTGGGGACGCACCGGACAGAAGCCCGCCCAACTGAATATATCCATAGCCGGTTTCCGGCGCGGTGGGGGTCACACCAAAGGTCACTATTCGCCCATCGGCCGCGAATTCTTTGGCGACCTTAACGGCCGCCATAAAACCGTCGGGATCCGCCACCAGATGGTCAGCCGGCATCACTAGAAGCAACGGATCGGCTCCCGTCTGCATCGCGGCCATTGCGGCACTGGTCAGCGCCGGTGCTGTGTTTCTACCAACCGGTTCGAGAATTATCTGTTGGATCGAGACACCGGACTGCCTGGCTTGCTCTCCCACCAGAAAGCGGTGCTCCTCATTGCACACCACGAGCGGAGACAAAAAATCAGGCGGGAATGCGCCGTCGCACATCAATCTTTTCACGGTTCCCTGCAATAGGGTAAC
Source organism: uncultured Pseudomonadota bacterium (assembly GCA_903825645.1). GTDB lineage: Bacteria > Pseudomonadota > Gammaproteobacteria > CAIKBL01. The sequence continues at coordinate 266,957 of CAIKBL010000051.1, forward strand.
GTCAGGTTCCACCGACAGAAATTGCTTAGGATAGTGCTCACGCGACAGTGGCCAAAGGCGCGTACCGCCCCCGCCGGCTAGTATCAAAGGTAGTATTTGGTTCATGCTCGGTTTCTAACTTTCATTCAATTGGAATATCCATGCCTGATACTCTCAGCGGAGCCACAGGCGCTCGTGTATCCCATCTGAAGGGACACTGACTTTATTCGACTCACGTCACAGAAGCTTTACAGTTTAATGACAGTATTATGAATTTCAGGCGTAATTTCTGATGACTATAGTGTGTGGTCGAGCAATACTCTCGGTTAAGATAAAATCAACCAATGTTTGAATTTTAATTTTAATCAACTGATTTTATTGTTATTTAATGTTCCCCACGCCACGCCTAGGAGAGGTTACCCCATGACAGCCCGCCTCTTAAACCTGCTGTTACCAGCCGTGGGATTGAGTGTGTTAATAGGGACCCTTTGTTACGATTTAGACCGGTCTGAAGCCGCCATAACGGGTAGTTCGGCACAGCCCACGACAAAAAGCGCGCAAAACATCTCGCCGCCGACCGTTCGCCAAGACTTACGCGAAATAGCGGGCTGGTCCTTATTCGGTGCCAATTCGAACCCGGTGGATGGCGCGGCCAATCCCGCGAGTGGAATTGCGCCCGCATCGATGTCATCTAAGACCGGCAGTATTCCCGAGGATCTGCCCACCTCGTCCATTGATCTGCATCTCGCGGGCGTTGCCTTTTCAGACGATCAGGCCCGTGCCTACGCCATCGTCACCCAGGCTGATGGTGAGCAACACGAATACCGTGTCGCGGCGACACTCGCACCGGACGTGGAGGTTCGAGCGGTCCGACCAAGAGAAATCGTCATATCGAACCACGGTAGACTGGAGATCCTAAAACTTCAGGAACCGACCGCCGATAGTAGTGCTTCAGCGGCGGCCAATCTCCAGAGCGCCGGGGTAATGATCCCGGTCCCCCCCGCGCCGGCACCACCCCCGCCACGGACGGCCAAAGCGAGAAAAATGCCCATCAAGCGGTATGAGTAGCAGACGAGGACAGAGCGGAGAAATTGCGGTGCTTGGGGTGCTTGTTTTGGGTAGGACGGTCGATAACCGTAGTCCGATCGGTAATCTAGAGGTTGGCACCGTAACATTTGAAATTCGAGCGGTCCGATGAGGACCCTGTTCGGCTAACGCTCTGCACTAGTTGCCTAGGGCGGGATTAATAAATGAAGAAATTTAGAACGCTTATAGGAATACTGCCGACCGTTATGGCGCTGTCTTGCCTCACGTTGTCGGCAATCGCCGATGAGCACCCCGGCATTGACATTAAGCCCGTTGACGGCTCAAGCAAAGCGGTGACACTGAACCTGCATAACGCAGATATCCAAGCGTTCATCAGTGCCATTGCTGACTTGACCGGCAAGAATTTCGTGATAGATCCCCGCGTCAAGGGCCAGGTCACCGTCGTATCATCAGCCCCAACTGATCCGGATGCCTTGTACGAGGTCTTCCTCTCCGTCCTGAAGGTCAATGGATTTTCCGCCATACCGAGTGGAAAGGTGATTAAGATAGTCCCGGATCTCAATGCCCGCCAAGAAGGCGAGGCTGCCGTCCTCACCGGGATCCCCGGCCGATCCGAACGGATAATGACGGCAGTTATTCCAACCCGATATGTGAACGCGGCGGAACTGGTGCCTGTGTTGCGCCCGCTGCTGCCTCAAGAATCACACCTAGCCGCCACCGCCAAAGCCGACGCATTGGTCATTGCGGACAGTTCGGCTAATGTAGAGCGAATCATGCATCTGGTGCGAGAGCTCGACCACGATAACGCGAATTCAATAGAGGTCATCAAGCTGCGATTTGCGGTCGCGGGTCCCTTAGTCACGACGCTGCAACAGCTCTTGGCAACGGCAGGAAATGGCGCCCCAACGGGAACATCGCCGATCGCCGCGGACGAGCGTTCTAATTCCGTGCTCCTAGGTGGGACGGACATTGCCAAATTCAGACTCAGAACGTTGATACAACAGCTCGACGTTCCTGGGAGTCGATCTGCCGAAAAAATAACCGTCATTTATCTGAGATATGCGACGGCTAAGGAGCTCGTGAAAGTCCTCGAAGCTATCGGGGATCGCGACAAGGCAGTGGCCAACCAGAAGGGATCTGGTACCGGGGGACTCCCGGCGCCAAGCGTAAGTAGCGGGACAAGCAGTAGCGCCAATTTTCAGGTACAAGCCGACGAAGCCACAAATGCACTAATAGTCCAGGCTAACCCGGAGCTCATGGCTCAATTAAGGGAAGTCATCGAGAAACTTGATATTCGACCTGCCGAGGTGCTCGTCGAAGGGATTATCGCCGAGATTTCAAAAACCAAGACCGACGAATTGGGCGTTCAGTGGGAGACCAGCGTGCCAGGTACCGGCGTCTTCGCCGGCAGCAGTCTTCCGGGACAAATCACGTCATCTATCCCTGATCCTTTCGCGAAAGGATCGGCCCCTGCTTTACTCAGCGGCCTAACTCTCGGGTACTTCTCTGCGGGGAGTATGCGGGCGTTAGTGAGCGCACTGAGCGGCGACAAGTTCACCAATGTCCTTTCGACACCTTCGCTGACGACGCTAAATAATGCGGAAGCTAAAATAGTGGTTGGTCAGAATGTTCCATTTGTGACTGGTCAATATACGAACACCACTACAACGCCGGGAAATCCGTTCCAGACAATCGAGCGCCAGGATGTCGGGGTATTACTCAAAGTAAAACCTCAGATTAACGAAGGGGACACGTTGACCCTCAACATCGAGCAGGAGGTCTCGAGCGTATCACCCGGCACGACTGGCACAGACTTGGTCACCGATAAGCGCTCAATCAAAACCTCCGTGCTGGTTGACGACAAGCAGATTATCGTGTTGGGCGGACTCATCTCGAAGGAGCTGAACGACAATAAAAGTCAAATTCCGCTGCTGGGCAATATCCCAGTACTCGGCCATCTCTTCAGCAATAACAACAGTAAGTCGACGAAAACAAACCTTATGGTTTTTCTTCGTCCGACCATTATTAGGAATCAAAAGACAAACAAGGCTTTGACCGATCAACGTTACGACGACATACGCGAAAAAGAACGCGTTCAAGACAAAGATGGGCATTTTTTTCTGCGGGAAAAAAATCCCATATTGCACATTGATGGATTGGCTGAGTGAAATTTCCAAACACACTTCAATTGCATAAAAAATTTGAAATGTTTATTTCTGGAAACCTCCGATCTTGTTCCCTGGATTTCGTCGAGCGGTGTCGAGTAACACCCTGTCCATGAAGCTGCCCTTCTCGTTTGCAAGACGACACGCCGTCCTCATCGAAGACACGGCGCGAGGCGACGTCATCGTCCTAACGACAGCGAAGACCTCGGCCAACGCTTTGATTGAAGTACGTCGTATTCTCGGCAGTCAAATGACGACGCGAGAAGTGCCTGAGTCGGAATTTGATGAACGCCTTCAATCAATTTATGAGGCCGGTCAGGCGGAATCCGAGCAAGTGATCGCAGATATCGGTAGCGACGCCAACCTAATCGAATTAGCCGAAGTCTTGAGTGAGCCCACGGACCTTCTCGATAACGCCGACGATGCCCCCATCATACGACTGATTAATGTGCTGTTTAGCGAGGCTATTCGCCAAGGCGCCTCGGACATCCATGTGGAGCCGTTCGAAGGAAGGCTTCTTATTAGGCTACGTGTTGACGGTGTGCTTCGGGAGATCATGAGCCCACCGGCAGCGATAGCACCTCTAGTAGCCTCGCGCGTAAAAATCATGGCCAAATTGGATATCGCCGAAAAAAGACTACCTCAGGACGGCCGAATTTCATTAAAAATTGCGAATCGCCCAGTCGACGTTCGCGTATCGACTATGCCTTCTGGACATGGTGAACGCGTCGTCATGCGACTGCTCGACAAACAAGCCGGAAGACTGCAGCTCGAACACATCGGGATGGACGAGCAGACCACTCGTGTCCTTGACTCATTAATTCACAAGCCCCATGGCATATTTCTGGTCACGGGACCCACCGGATCGGGGAAAACGACCACCTTGTATGCGGCACTTGCCCGCCTAAACGAGGGCACTCGTAACATCATGACGGTCGAAGATCCCGTCGAGTATTTCATCGACAGAATCGCGCAGACGCAGGTCAACACCAAGGTCGACATGAGTTTTTCGCGCGGATTGCGTGCGATCCTACGACAGGACCCTGACGTCATCATGGTCGGCGAAATTCGCGATCTTGAAACGGCACAAATAGCGATTCAGGCCAGTCTCACTGGTCATATGGTATTCTCGACACTCCACACCAATACCGCGATTGGCGCCATCACTCGTCTGCGCGATATGGGTGCAGAGCCTTTCTTGCTCGCTTCTAGTCTGGTCGGTGTGCTCGCACAACGACTCGTCCGAATGCTCTGTCCCGCGTGCAAATCCTGCGCTCCGCTGGAAGCCACCGTGGCCGCCCGGTTGGGCGCGGAAAGCGACGTCGGGGCTCCCGTGTGGATGGGCGGTGGTTGTGAAAAATGCAACCAAACCGGCTACCGCGGGCGTACCGCAATTTATGAACTCGTGGTCTTCGACAACCCGCTGCGCCAATTGATTCATGATGGCGCAAGTGAAGCTGCACTTGAAGAACATGCACGCCAGAATTCGTCCAGTATCATGAATAACGGACTACGCAAGGTCCTCAGTGGCGCCACATCGCCCGAAGAACTACTGCGCGTCATGCAATCTCTATGAGTTTGAATTTCCCGAATACTAGGTACGCGCCGTGTAAACCGTCCGCCTTTTCGGCCTTTCTGGCGCCTTATGGCTGCATTTGACTACACCGCGCTTTCCGTCGAAGGGATTGTTCAAAAAGGCGTCATTGAAGCTGATTCTGAGCGCCATGCCCGCAAACAGCTCCGCGAAAAACAGCTCGCCCCACTCACGATTACCGAGGGGAGGAAACGACGTACTGGAAATCCTTTGCTAGGGTTGCAGGGTGTCCGCATGTCCGGCGAGGATACGGCCTTACTGACGCGGCTTTTGGGTACCCTCCTCGGCTCCGGGCTCCCTCTTGATGATGTGCTTTCCGCAATAGCGCGACAGGCTGACTCCAAAATCATGACGCGCGTCGCTTTGGCTATTCGCGCGAAGGTGATGGAGGGTCAGTCTTTAGCGAACGGCATGGAGGAATTCCCCCGGATTTTTTCCGTGGCTTATCGAGCAACGGTCGGGGCGGGTGAGCGAACGCGCCACCTGCCCGTGGTGCTCCGGCGCCTCGCCGATTATGTCGAATCCACCGACCGGATGCGAAAGCGTGTCCGACTGGCGATGGTATATCCCGCCGTATTGAGTGTCACGGCGATTTTGGTAGTCGCCGGATTATTGACGTATGTCGTCCCCGAGGTCGTTAAGGTGTTCGTGGACAAGGCGCACGAACTGCCGGCCTTGACGAGAGGGCTTATCGCCATCTCTGCATTTTTCACGCACTACGGGATTTTTCTGCTGATGGCGCTTGGCGGGGGCGTGATCGCACTCCGCGCATTGTTACGTCGACCGGGACCCCAATTTTTTGTGCATGTCCTGCTGCTCAGGGCGCCGATACTAGGCCGACTCATCATTGCCGGTGAGATAGCCCGCTTTTCGCGCATGTTAGCCATCATGTTGGGCAGTAGCGTCGATATGTTAGATGCGCTCGCAATTGCCAATAAGGCCGTGACGTTTATTCCACTTCAGCGACTGCTGGTTACGGCGACAGACGAAGTAAGGGAGGGGGGCGCGTTAAGCCGGGCACTGGGAAAGGCCACCCTTATTCCTCCACTGCTCCCTCATCTTGTTGGTAACGGCGAGTCATCCGGCAACTTGATAGAAATGCTCGATACAGCTGCGGAGTCATTTGAGTTCAAAGTCGAAAATTCTTTGGCCTTGGTTCTAAGTCTTATCGAGCCGCTACTAATCCTGATCATGGGAAGCATCGTTCTTCTTATCGTCATCGCTATTCTGTTGCCTATTTTTGAAATGAATCAATTGGTATAACACCAATATACCGCCGATACTCGTACTCCCATTCAGACTCCCGTCGTGAACGTAAGACTCGCATTCACTTGGCCAATCCCTGGGCTCCTATCGATAACCAAATGACTGGTCGTGACCCCAAATCGCTCCTGCAGTTGGATCATCCAACCAATCAGCAAATCGAAGCTGATACCATCCAGGGTAATACTCGCCTCATTTTCTCCATTGGGTACCACTCTCGCGATTTTCTCCGCCAAACCACCCGCCTTAGCACTGTCGTTGATCAATGCCAGCAGTGACTGCGATGCACCCAATTTTGTAGTGGTAGCCGCATGCCCCCTTAGTCTCGTCGCTTCCTCCGCCAGTAGCCGCAATTTCCCCAACATTACCCGGCCGCCCCTGATCTCTGCCTCCAGACGCCCACGGTGCTGAGCGATAGGTTCCAGCACGGTCAGAAAAAGCATCGTCACTAAAATAGCGAAACTACCCACCCAGACCAAAGTCTGCTCTCGGGCATTCAAGGTTTGCCACCACATTTTCATGTTTTTCCTCCCGCGAGAGCCTGCAACCGGAGACTACCGACGACGTTTCCTTGACCGGCTTCCACATTAACCACATCGACCTGCAGGGACGATTTCAGCGCCCCACTGAAACGCTCTAGACTTGCAATATCTGACGCCGTGATCCGCAAATTCACAACCCCATCCGCATAGTTTATGCCGGACAGTTCCAATCCTTGATTTGTGCCATTACGCATGCTCTGGCCGACCAAATGGAGGATCTCTAGGACACCCGAGTCATTGCCGCGGTGAGCCCGAAGTTCCGTCAACACTTGTTGTGCCTGCAGTTCGGCGTTCACCACTCGAGAAATTTCCGGAAATGATTGTTTCAACAGCGTGGACTCGTCGGATCGCAATCGAGCGACCTCGGACGACAGCCGCTGTGAGGTTCGCCAGGAGAGCCCCAAATGCAGTATCAAGGCAAGCACGAGAAAAATTGTGGTTATTTTCAGACCTTGCTTTCCGAAATGAGCAACTGCCCGATAACGATCAGGCAAGACATCAAGTAAGTTGCTGCTCATCACGGTCGCGGCAAGAAAAACCATCTCAGCGCCCTCCACTCGATGCTGTTGAATCGGGGGGAGATTAGGCAACGGAATCGGCACCGCCATTCCGTATATATCGATCCCGAGTGGTGACTCTAGTTCCAACCGCTCCAGCAACGTTGCCAACAACTCGCCATCACAGCTGAAGCCATATTCTTCACCGGTCCGCACCAGCACACGATCATCTAGTTGCATAACCGACCAGCAATCGTCACGCCGAGGCAGCGCCAAAAAATCCGGGATAATTTTCTCGATATTGATATTGGCCGTGCGCAGCACTTCAATATTTTCCTCGATTAATTGTCGACCGATAACCGCAACCGCACGTTTTCCGCTTGTTTCCGATCGGCTACAAACCACATGCAGCTTTTCCAAGTCGTCGGCCACATCATCTTCAATCGCGAACGGAGCGGCCTGTTTAGCCTGCCGATAGGATTTTGCCGGTATCGATACCTCAAGAACGTGGACATCACGTCCGTCCATGATGAGCGTAACCGGGCGTGGCCCGGCTGCGGCAGTTAAAGCGCCAATATCACCGTTTTCCGGATAGACCGAAATTATTTTCCCGCTTATGTGGACCCATTCGTAGCGGCCTTCGGACAATGCTCGCGCAATCAATATTTCATTCATCGAAATCTTCCCGCCAGCGATGCAGTACCCGTAGCTTAGAACTTGTGACGGATAGGTAAACGGACTCCCGATAATCAATCCGCTCGTTGCGCGCATTAGCCTTTAACTCAAAATAACTGCTGGTCACCGTAAGATCGTCGGTCGCGAGCGTTAAAAATCGCACAAGCGGATGTCCGACAAAAGCCGAAACAGATACGAACGGCTGAGTCTCTCGTGACTTTATCAACAGATCTGCGACAGATGAATCGATGCCGGGAGAAAGACTCATCAGTATCTCCTTGCTCGCCGTATTGACATTTATTTGTGTGGTGCTCGGCAGACATACGACGTACGGTGCCAGTTTGTGAAAACTCTCCGGTGTAATTCCCTTGATGAGCAGAAGTTCTCGAATCGATCGCATTGACCGATTAGCCGCACGGTAAGCGGGCTTTAGCCCAGTGTAATAGCTGTCCTCCGCGCCGTTCGGAAAACGGGTATCTGAATCCTGATCAATCCAATCGAGGATGGCCTGTACCGGCTCCGGCGGAATGTCGAGAACCTGAAAGAGTCGCCTTAACTCCTGCTCTGCACGTTGACTCTGCGCGGCGTTGGGCGCTACGACGGCCGGAGGACCCACCCCACCGTTAGCGGCCTTACTGAGCGTGGCCCCACGGGTAGGCGCCAAGCCGCTGGGGGCTTCAGGGGGTACTGCGCTGGATGGCGGAGCTGGCGACGCGTTAGAACCGGCGGCAGCCACCGACGCCGGTCCCCCGCCATCTGCTGGACTTTGCGACAGATTAGTCAGGTTGAACAAACCTTGCAGGTCTCTTAGACGGCCTTCCACCTTATAATCAGCAACCGTCGTGGACAACGTTGATGTCGCCCATTTCCCATTCAGTCCCACGTAGCCTCCCGTTTTGGCATCTTCCCGTAAGACATCCATCGTCTGTTGTTCTAAAGTGGAGATTCCATTTTCCACCTGATCTGCACCTAAAATATTCTCAACGCGCCGGAAATCGAATTGTTGATTGACGGCAATCGCAACCGCCCCCGCGGTCACAATAGCGGCAATGAGCATTGCCGTAATGAGCGCAATGCCTCGCTCATCACGCCCGGCGCTGGCATACGCCGACTGTGGTGATGATTGGCGAAAATATCGCAGGACAGGTGCAAGTCCGTACGAGAGACGAGTCGTCATTTATTTTTTCCGTCAATTAAAACTCGTCTGCCGTTCATGCCTAATTCGGACCACTGACACGCATCGTTCGGTTGATGCTACGCCCGTCGCTGAAGATCACGGAAACCATAATGGCGTCGGGCAGTGCGTTTAATGGCGCGAGCTGGTCCGCCGGTGGCCAAACTTCCATCCACTGTTCTTGTTGGTGATAGCGCAAGGAGATCTGCGCCAAGTTGTTTAAGATCACTCGTTCGTGGAACGTCGTATCGGGGGTGCGATCCAGTACCCCCCATACCCGACGGAATAGCTGGCCATCCGCCAATCGATATTCGATGCGCTTCAAGTCGGAACTACCGATCCCCATATCCGCCCAGGCCGTATGTCGCGTGAGGGCGAGGATCTCGCCTCTTCCCAAACCGCTGCGCATAGACGGCTCCGGGGATCCCAATCCGTCACGAACTGGCCGCGGAATCACCTCACCAAAGTCTTGCTGCATGATGGTGAATCCCCCGACAATCTCCGCGAACAACGCTGATTGCGTCGAAATTATGGTGCGGGCCAGCATAAAATTCCGGAGTCCCTGATATGCAAATACGGACATCACACTAAAAATAGCAATTGAAATGAGGAGCTCAATCAAGGTGAAACCGAATAAACGTCGCGCCATGCCGGTGTTCATGGCGTCCCCTTAGCCGATAGACTTGTTGGGAATGAAAGCGTGAAGGTCTGGACTATGTCTTGCGGTGCACTTTCAAGGGCCACATCGATAGTCACAGCGACAATTTTGTCATCCTCACTCCGCGTCGGTTTGATCTTCTGGACAAATGCTCTGCCATAAACCGTAGTTTGGCGTTGCAGCGGCGGCGGTTGCTTATTCGGATCGACCAGAGAAAGCTCGACTGCCAGATCCGATGCCGCCCAGTGCGCAAGAACGGTGTCTTGCAGATGCGACTGTTGGCGCGCAGCGCTGCGTATCGTACCGCTGGTGGCATAAAGCGCGGTGGCGAGAATGGCCAGCGCCACCAACACCTCAAGAAGCGTGAAGCCTGCTTGATTTTTCGCTGCCATCAGGAAAATTTTATCCGGTAGCCAACCCCATCAGGGATGAGCACCGCGTGGACTGTCCCCAAGTCGTCCAGAAGTTCAATCTGAAGTGTCTCCACACTGCCATCGGGGAAAAAAATCGCTGGAGAATGCCTCGTTAAAGCCTGCAGCGCGCCACGCTCGGGAGAAGTAACGCGCGCCACAATCCCACCGGGCAAAGTGCGGGTCCTGAATAGGCTATCACTCGGTCTTTTTTGCCACGTTCCGTCACGGTACTCCTGCAGGCCATAATGATCCTGGTCGAACACCAGCGCGAGCGGCCGACCTCTAAAAACAGCTTCCTGATTGGCGACCGACACAAGCTGTTGGAGGGTCACCGCCGAATCTCGCAATTTTGTTGCTTTTCCGCCGTCTCCGATCGCTAGCCGAACAAAGGATGCCAAGATTCCAATAACGCCGATAACCACGATAATCTCGATCAGCGTGAAGCCCAAAGTCCGCAACGGCGGGCAGTGAAAGCGAGGGCAGCCCCGCCACGGGCTACGCGGCCTCCCCGACGCCATTCCGCCCCGGTACGCGGCTAGGTGAAGGTTTAATCCGTTTCCCAATTACCTAAATCCTTGTTAGCGCCATCGCCCCCAAGCGTCCCATCCGCGCCAAGCGTGTAGAGATCATAGGGTCCGTGTTGGCCAGGAGAAAGGTATTGATAGACAGTCCCCCAAGGATCAACCGGAAGCTTCGCGAGATACCCACCGGTGTGCCAAGTGGCGCCGCGGGGCAATGACGCCGGCTTGGTGACGAGCGCTTCCAGTCCCAGAGCCGTGGTTGGATAGTTAAAGTTGTCGAGTTTGTAAAGATCCAGTGCCGCCCCGATCGCACGCAAGTCTTGTTTTGCCTTAACGATTCGTGCCTCATCGGGTCTACTCATGATGCGGGGGACCACAATTGCGGCCAGGATCCCAAGGATTACGACGACAACCATCACCTCGATCAACGTGAATCCAAGCTGTTTCTTCTGCATCACAATTTCCCTTATTCTGTCTAAGAACCCAAAATGCTAATTCACCCAACGCTTCGAAACGTTACCGCGAGCTCGCATGGCGCATCCCATTTCCAGTCTGGAACAAGTGCTCGAAAACAGGCACGCTGTGGGCACACGAGGGAACTTACAGTCCCCGGTCGAGTCAACAGGCCGATTCAGCGCCGCGGAGGAGAAAGCGGTGCAGCGCGCCTAGCGCACAATTCAGGAGTCCGCGCACCCGTCTTGCGCGAACAAACGGGGCCACTGGATATCCGGGCGGCCTGCAAATCATACAACCACCGAAGAACGCCAAATATGACAACCCTGAACGCCGTCAACGCACTTCGCACCTTTATCGCAGAGCACATTATAGGCCAACAGCATCTGGTAGACCGTCTGGTTATCGCCCTCCTCGCGGATGGCCACCTGCTGGTCGAGGGGCCTCCCGGCCTCGCCAAAACCCGGGCCATCAAGGTACTGGGGCAGGGAATAGAGTGTGCATTTCACCGCATACAGTTTACCCCCGATCTTCTACCCGCCGATTTAACAGGCACAGAGATCTATCGGCCGCAGGACGGTTCTTTCAAATTTCAACCCGGCCCCCTCTTCCATCAACTCGTGTTGGCAGATGAAGTCAATCGAGCTCCGGCTAAGGTCCAGTCAGCCCTTCTCGAGGCAATGGCGGAACGGCAAATCACCATTGGAAGAGAAACCCACCTGCTTCCCGAGCTTTTTCTTGTGATGGCCACACAAAACCCACTCGAGCAAGAGGGAACCTATGCCCTACCGGAAGCACAGTTAGACCGCTTTCTCATGCACGTCATCGTGACTTATCCCAGTGCGGAGGAAGAGAGACGCATTCTCAATCTTGCCAAGCAGGAAGCATTGGCAGCCATGGTGTCTCTCCCTGCCGTCGGCGCCATTCTCAGCCAAGAACAGATCTTTTCGGCGCGGCGCGAGGTTCTCAATGTGTACATGAGCGACATGCTTGAGAAGTATTTGCTCGAAATTGTATGTAGCACACGCGACCCAGCGAACTATGGTCGCGATCTCGCCAGTTGGATTTCTTATGGGGCGAGTCCACGCGCGACCATTGCCCTCGATCGCTGTGCCCGGGCTCGGGCCTGGTTGGCAGGACGGGCTTTTGTGAGCCCGGAAGACATCCTTGAAATGGCCCCCGACATCCTGCGGCATAGGATTGTCCTGAATTACGAGGCGGCCGCCGAAGGAATGACTGCTGACTCCTTTACAACGGCGCTTTTGTCCAGAATCCCGGTACCTTGATTTCAAATGGTCGTGAAAAGAATGAGGGAAGATCCATTAGCCGATTTGGGGGCGCGGGCGCTGACAGAGCCATCGTTTGCGGATCTCATGAAATTGTCCGGTCGAGCTGGTTTACTCTCGCGCCCTCCTCGTGCCATCAATGCACGGCAACGCGGAGATTACCGCGCGCACTTCAAGGCGCGAGGGATGGAATACGGTGAATCCCGTCCCTATCAGCAGGGTGATGATGTCCGAGCGCTCGATTGGAGACTCACTGCCCGACTGGGGAAACCGCATACGAAGCTATTTCAGGAAGAACGGGAAAGACCAGTCCACCTCGTCCTAGACCTCGGATCCAGTATGGCCTTTGCCACGCGGGGCGTGTTCAAGTGCGTACAAGCCGCCCGTGCAGCCGCTCTCCTGGCCTGGAAAGCAGTTGAGGACGGCGATCGACTCGGCGGCATGATCTTCACCGATCGAGACTGCTATGAAGCGATTCCTGCCCGTGGGAGTTTGGCAGCGGCGCGCTTCTTCAAAGCGATAGTTTCTGTTTCGTCCTCGCCCACAAATTCCAGCGCGAACGACCGTAGATCCACTGGTATGACGGCCGCTACGCCGATGGCACGCGTGAGGCGTTTGATCAAACCAGGCAGTCTGCTATTTCTGATCACCGACGGCCGTATGTTGGGATCCAAGGAATTTTCCGAAATTTCGGTAATAAGCCGGAACAACGAAATCGGGATCTTATTAATCTACGATGCATTCGAGGCGAATCTTCCAATACTCAACCAACCGCTTACCGTCAAAAGCAAAGATGGTGAGTTTAACCTGCCGAGTGCTGATGATGAGATCAGACGGCGTTACGCCGCGCGCTTTCGCGCCAGAGAGGACGAGATCCATCAATTCTGCAAAAATCAGCGCCTGATGTTTGGGACGCTGGCGACCACTGGAGATCCGTTTATCAGCGTACAGCGCCTCCTCGGAGGGCGCTGATGAGCCCCAACAAGGACTTGCCGCTCAAAGATATCCACCTGCCAGACCCGATTAGCTGGTGGCCCCTGGCGCCGGGCTGGTGGTGGCTTGCGGGGAGCCTGCTGGGTCTAGCCGTTGCATCGGCCTCATTATGGTGGTGGAGGCGATCCACCAAAATCAAGCGAGCGGCGCGTTTTCGCCTCCGCGAAATCGCTCAAAATTTCGAGCTGCACGGCGATCTGCATCTTCTGGCCGGGGAGTTATCTGTCTTGTCTCGCCAAGTTGGATTAATTCTTTTCGGGCCAATGGACGGGGCATCGCAAACCGGTCATTTGTGGCTGATACAACTGGATTCCACGTGTCGAGATGGTTTTTTCACCCAAGGAGCGGGCAGAATCCTCGCAGAAGCACCTTACAACCCTTTACTCAAATTTGCTCCCGAGGAGCTGCTGGCCGGCATGGAAAATTGGCTACGGCATCTCCCCAGGACTTCATCGTATCGTGACGCCCATGTTTGAGTTCGCTTGGCCTTGGATTTTATTGAGTTTACCCCTGCCCTGGCTAGCAAAGCGTTTTCTTGCGCCCTTGCCCCAGGCCTCGCGCGGCGCGCTTCGTGTTCCAGACATAGCCGACTTCAGCACTTTGGGCGCGCTGTCTAGGGTCCCACGCCCCGCCCAGCGACGATATTGGCTGTCTCTGCTGGCTTGGTGTCTGCTCGTCGTCGCCGCCGCCAATCCGAAATGGCTCGGAGAGCCCATGGCAGTAGCCCATAACGGTCGTGATCTGATGTTGGCTGTAGACCTGTCCGAAAGCATGAGCACCCAAGATTTTATTCTCAACGGAGAGAGCGTTGATCGTTTGACGGCCATCAAGTCTGTGGCGCGGGATTTCATCAAGCGTCGCGCAGGTGACCGCATTGGGCTGCTGCTATTCGGTGAACGCGCCTACCTCAACGTCCCTTTGACATACGACAGCACGACAGTGCTTCGGTTGTTAGATGAGACAACCATCGGCCTTGCTGGACCCAGCACCGCCATTGGGGATGCGATTGGGCTGGCCGTCAAACGGCTGAGAGAGCAAAACACCAAGCACAAAGTGCTAATCTTGATGACTGATGGCGCAAACACTGCAGGTCAGATTGACCCTTTACGGGCCGCGGAGCTGGCAGCGGGGGTTGGGCTCAAAATTTATACCATTGGCATTGGCGCAGATGAGATGCTCGTAAAGCAGCTGTTTGGGGCAATTCGCGTCAATCCATCGACCGATCTTGACGAGCCGACCATGCGGGGGATCGCGAAAGCGACCGGCGGCCTGTATTTCCGCGCCCGTGATATCTCAGCGCTCGAGAATATCTACGGAGAACTGGACAAGCTCGAACCCGTGGAAAGCGGGGCTCAATTTTTCAGACCTGCCACGCCGCTATTTCCTTGGCCCCTGGGTCTCGCTCTCCTCTGCGCCGCGGTCGAAACTTGGCGTCTGGTCGCGCGCCCCGCATGATCGCATATATTGAAAATATTCATTTCTTGCGCCCGGCTTGGCTGCTTTTGTTTTTGCCGCTGCTTTATCTGGTACGGCGTCTCGCCCGACATGATCCCGGGAAAAAATATTGGGAAAATATATGCGAACCCGCGCTGATTCCATTCATCGTGATCAACTCGAATAACCCCGATAGACGCTCGGGCGCGCTTCTCTTTCTGATAGCAGGCGCCCTGTCGATTCTTGCGCTAAGCGGCCCGACCGCTGGGCGAACTCCTCAGCCTATTTTCAGAGAACAATCGGCGCTCGTGTTAATCCTAGACCTATCAACATCAATGTTGGCACAAGATGTGAAGCCTACGCGGCTGAACCAGGCCCGTTTTAGGATCGCTGATTTGCTGAGGACTCGCTCAATCGGGCAAACCGCGCTCATCGTCTTCGCCGCCCAGGCTTTCGCCGTCACACCGCTGACCGATGACGTCAAGACTATCGATCTGCAACTACCGGTATTGGCGCCCAATCTTATGCCTCGACAGGGGAAAGACGTCCCGGGTGCGATCCAAAAAGGCGTCGAATTACTACGCCAGGCTGGGTTTGGAAAAGGGCATCTTTTATTGATTACTGATGGCGTAGCACAAAGCGATATCGCTGCTGCCACGCATTTTTTGGGGGCCGGCGATTACCGACTATCCGTGCTTGGGGTCGGAACGGAAGAAGGCTCGCCGATCCCGCTAGAAGACGGTGGCTTCGCGACAGATCCCGCTGGGGGGATTGTCCTCTCTAAATTGACGCCAATGGCATTTCAGGACCTTGCTCATCGTGGCCGCGGTATTTACGTGAACGCCACTCAAAATAAGGGCGACACGGAGAAGCTTATCGACTTTTTTCAAACTGCTGTTCACGGCGACGACAGCCGGGCTAACAATCAACTGGCAAACCAGTGGGACGAAATTGGACCTTGGTTGCTATTGCCCGTGTTAATCCTGTCTGCACTCGCGTTTCGGCGGGGGACCCCACTGTTCGTACTGTCCGTACTGTTCGTCATGAATATCAGCCTCTCGCCGGACGTCCAGGCCGATTGGTTTTTGACCCGAGATCAAGCCGCACAGGCAGCCTATCAAGCAGGGAAGTACCTCGATGCCGCCGAAAAATTCGACAATACTAACTGGCGGGCCGCGAGCCAGTACCGCGCCGAGAAATACGAAGACATGGTTAATACGCTAAAACATGCAAAATCAGAAAATGAGCTCTATAACCGAGGCAATGCCCTCGCTCGGCTGGGGCGTCTCGAGGACGCTATTGACTCGTACGATCAAGTCCTGAAGCTTAATCCCGGGGACGCGGACGCCGCCTATAACCGCGCGCTTCTCCAGAAATCACTGGACCCCCAAAAGGGAGACGGAAAACCAGCACAACACACGGCGAGTGAAGGTGAAGATAAAGCCGCTCAAGAGAATCCAGCGAGCGAGAGCCAGAAGACCGGCTCATCCTCGGCTGAGAAACCGTCTCCGCCTGCCGACTCGGCGGAAGACCCTAAGAGAGATCCTCCCGAATCCAAAGATCCGAAACATAAGCCTGACGCATCAACATCTGCAAAGTCTGCCGATGCACGAGCGGGGATAAAACCGGACGCCGAAAAACCTGAAAATCAGAAGCCGGTGACACGGGACGTGCATAACGATGAGAAAAATTTATCGACAGAGCAGTGGATAAGACAGATCCCAGACGATCCTGGCGGGCTGCTGCGTAAAAAATTCTTAACACAATTCGAAAAAATGAACACCAGACGATCCGAGAAGGCAGACCAATGGTAAGGCGTCCAGTAGCCGGCAATGTAGCGCTCTGCACGCTTGAAACGCGCCAGCTAAATAGTCCTAGGTGCCACCCACGTACCTTTTTCGCCGTCCTGCTCTTGACCGTGATGGCGGCTACGAATGCCGTCCAGGTCGACGTTTCAATTAATCCGGATCCGCCTATAGCCGGTGAATCATTCCGGATAGCGTTCGAGGCTAAAGGCGAAATCGACAAGGATCCAGATTTTTCGCCGCTGCGCGAGAGGTTTCAGATTCTGAGTCAAAATCGGCAGACCGCCATTCAGTGGATGAATGGCAAACTCACACGAGCCACAACCTTTGTGCTCGAAGTCTTACCCATTCCCGGGGCTGAACTCGAAATTCCAGCGATTTCCTTCGGCGACACCGCATCTCTGCCTACTCCAGTTCCAGCGGGGAAGAAGTCACCTCAGGAAAGTGAAGACGATGGTCTCATCCTTGAAGTAGAGGCCGAACCTAAAAATCCTTATGTTCAGCAGAAGGTCACCTACACCATCCGCTTGTGGCGACGCTACGAACTCAGTAATGCCTCACTCTCAGAACCCAAATTGGCCAGCGATGGTATGGTCAAATCCCTCGGCGCAGATCGCCAATTTGAAGCGAGCCGTGGCGGCAAACGATATGCTGTAGTCGAACGAAAGTTTGCCATATTTCCACAAACCAGCGGCAAAACAGTTATTCAACCCGTGACGGTTACTGGCCAAATATTAGAGCGGCAGTCTGCGCTTTTCGAAATGTTCGACCGTAATGTAAAGACACGGAGAATCAACTCATCCGAAATCTCTCTCAAAGTCAGACCGATTCCGTCGGCGTTTCCACCTCATACGGCATGGTTGCCCGCAACCGCCGTTAGGCTGTCCGAAACCTGGGGACCCGCCGGGTTACACGCGCAACCTGGCGATCCAATTACCCAGACGGTGAGACTCAGCGTTTCCGGGTTAACGAGCGGGCAACTTCCCCAAATTCTTGACACGGCGGGTGAGAAAAAACTCCGCATTTATCCAGACCAGCCCCAACTACAAGACGATAAGACTGACTCGGATGTTCGTTCCTATCGCCAGGAAAAAAGAGCCCTGATTGGCTCGGTTGAAGGTGATGTTCAGATCGCGGCGATCGATATGCCATGGTGGAATCTGACAACGGATTCATTGGAGCACGCCCAGCTACCCGCGCATGTGCTGCACATAGAAGCGCCACCTAGTCACGGGCAAACGGGAAGCGCTCCTCAGCAAGCGCTCGACGTCCAGCCGTCAGCCAAAGCGCTAGAAGAGAAAACGATCGCACCTATCGAACTGGCACCCGCAGGAGAGTCGACCATCAGAAATTGGCGAACATGGCCGGGTTGGTTATTTGTTTCTATTTTCTGTGCGATCGGCTGGCTAAGCTCC
This sequence comes from uncultured Pseudomonadota bacterium, assembly GCA_903825645.1. Lineage (GTDB taxonomy): Bacteria > Pseudomonadota > Gammaproteobacteria > CAIKBL01. The sequence continues at coordinate 284,871 of CAIKBL010000051.1, forward strand.
ATTCTATGGATTACGCGCCGCACCACTAAACCTGCTCGCGATAACCGTATAGTGAACTCAAATCAACGCCCCAAGACCGAGCAGGCGTTATCTGCGGACGTGCTGCGTGCCTGTCAGCAAAGTGATCCTCGTGTCCTCCGAGATACCCTGCTGGCTTGGGCAAAGCTGGCGTGGTCTGAAGATCCGCCACGGACCTTGGGCGCCTTGGCTCACCGTACGAATGGCTCACTAAACGTAGAGATAAGCGATCTCGAAACCGCCTTATACAGCCACCGGGAGTCGCACTGGAACGGACTAAAGCTAGCAGACGCCTTTAGTTCGTTTTCAGCACGACCAAAGATTGGATCCCTAACGAGCGGCAGCTTGCCGAAGATCTTTAGCGTTAGCGGATAAAAAATTCACATTTTGCTCACTCGCGCACTAAACGGGAATATCTCCTTGCATCTGCCGGAATAGCGGTTCTACACTCCGATCGCGCCCACAAATTTTCCAAAAAAATCAAGCCCGCGGCGCGCTGGAGGTTCGATTTGTCACTGGCAGTTGCTTCGGTTCTGGCCGTCGACGATAACGCGACGATTCGTCGCGCTATCGCTATGCGCCTAACTTCAAACGGATATAGAGTCAGCACTGCAGAAGATGGTCTCCAGGCCCTCGCAGCCCTGGACGTTGATATCTTTGATCTCATGCTACTGGATCTGCAGATGCCAGGAATGCGAGGGGACGAAGTACTTAAAAGAGTCCGGCATCGATTTTCAGACACCGAATTGCCGATCATCATGCTCGCGGCAAGTGACGACAAGAACGACATTTCAAGAGCATTACAACTTGGCGCCAATGATTACGTGATCAAGCCAGGCGACTTGCCGATCCTCCTTGCCCGAATCAAGACGCAGTTGTCGCTGAAAAAAGTATCGGCGCGCGTGCAAGAACAAGCCCTCAGACTCAATCACAGCAACATAATTGAATTTTCTGCGAACACGGGACCGTCAATAAACGGGTTGCAACCGGATGCCCTAGACGCGGGCTTCAATGTCGGTATCAACCGACGCTACGGTCTGCTGTATGACAATACACCCATGACCTGCTTCACGCTCAACCGGGATTTTGAAGTCATCTTTGCAAATCGGTTTGGTGCCCAGGCTTTGGGTTATAGCCAAACTGACCTTCGCGCAGAGTCAGGCATAGGTTTCTATCCCGAATCAGACCAAGCCACTGCAATGGAATACCTGCAAGGCGTTCTTGATCAACCCGGAAAAATTCATCGATGGGAAATCAGGCGCCGAAAGAAAGACGGCAGCACCATATGGATGCGGGAAACTGCCCGATTATTGGGTGAAGGGTCAGAAGCGCTCATCTTAATGACCTGTGAAGATATCGATGACGCCTACAAACTTTCGAAAAAACTGGCCCACTTCGTCTCACATGACGAACTGACCGGCTTAGCAAATCGTAAAGTGCTAGAAGATAGACTCACTCGGGTGATCGAAAGCGCTCATTCGGAGCAGAGCCAACATACGCTAGCCATACTGGACATCGATCAATTTAAAATCATAAACGATACCAGTGGCCACATAGCGGGTGATGAATTATTGAAACAAGCAGCCCGACTCCTCAACGGATTGGTGCGTAAACGAGATACCCTCTCTCGGATCGGCGGAGACGAATTCGGAATCCTATTTGAGGACTGTACGCTCGAGCAGTCCAGTCAAACGATCGAAGCGGCGAGGGAGACGCTCTCTAACTTGAAATTCGAGTGGAATGGAACCGCACATCGGATATCTGCCAGCGTCGGGCTTGTACGGATCGACCGCCAATGTGAAAGTTCGGCCGCAGCTTTAAGCATGGCTGACACCGCCTGCTATGCGGCGAAAGACGCTGGAAGGAACAGAACACATATTTACGCAATGGATGATGCAGGCCTTGTCGATCGGCACGGCCAAATGCGCTGGGCCACGCGCATCAATGACGCGCTTCGGGACGATCGATTCGAACTATGTTTGCAGCCCATTATCCCTGTTGATCTTGACGTAAATCAGGGCGAGCATTTCGAAATTTTGATTCGTATGCGTGACGAACGCGGTGATCTGGTCTTGCCAGGGGAATTTCTTCCAGCTGCCGAGCGATACGATCTCGCCGCTAAAATTGATCGATGGGTGATCCGCAATACACTCGATTGGTTGAGGGGAAATCCGAATATTCTCTCCCGCGTGCATCTGTGCTCGATTAATCTTTCAGGCAGATCGTTTGGCGACAGCGGGATGCTCAAATTCATTCTCGATTCGTTTGATAATGACGAGGACGAAATAGCCAGAAAAATTTGTTTTGAGGTGACGGAAACTGCCGCAATATCGGACATCGTCCACGCCTCCAATTTTATTGAAACGCTTAAGGCCCGCGGCTGTTATTTCGCGCTGGACGATTTTGGTAGCGGGTTTTCGTCTTTTGCCTACCTCAAAAATCTGCCCGTCGATTTCGTGAAAATCGATGGGAGTTTTGTCCGCGGAATGGCCCGCGACTCAATCGACATGGCCATGGTGCGCTCGATCAACGAGATAGGTCATGTGCTAGGCAAAAAGACAACTGCGGAATTCGTTGAAAACCAAGACATCCTCTCCGCGCTTCGTACGCTTGGAGTTGATTATGCACAAGGTTATGAGATCGGACGACCAAGACCGATTTCCGACTTTTTTGCGCCAGCGGTTTGCGCGGTCCAGCAAGCGGGTAATCGCTGACGCATTCTGGTCATCGGCAAAGCCGTAGGCTCAACGTTCCTGGGTGCTCCGGGCAGAATCAATGATTCTGTTATGCGACTGCCGTGACTCAGAATCAACTTGCCCGGCGAGTTGGGCAGCAATATTTTCAGCGACCACTGTACCGTATGTTGAGCAGCTGCGGGTGCCCACACAGACGAGATGACACGGCTGCAAAGTCATTGCGGCGCTCGGGAGGTTCAGGGGTATTGTCGAGCCTGTTGGTGTTAGCTCTCTAGGCTCGACCGTGTCGGTTGGTGGCATAGTGCCAAGCAGGTAATGTCATCGGATTGCGCGACACGCTCCGTGAAGACGTCCAGTGCAGCGAGCAGCCGCTGTATGCATTGCGCAGGCGCCTCGTAGGCTATTCCTTCGAGCGCCGACTTTACCCGGGCTGAGCCAAATTCTTCGAAATCGGGGTTCAAGGCTTCGGTGACGCCATCCGAAATAAACAACACAGTGTCTCCTGCCTGTAATTCAATCTCTGCCGACTTGTAAGATTGCCCGCTACGCACACCGAGTGCGCAACCCTTAGGCGCGTCCAGCCACTGCGCGGGCCCAAGGTTCGGTAGCAGTAGAGGCTGCACATGTCCGGCATTCACGAAGATCAGTCGTCCGCTCGCCGGTTGATAATGGCCATAGACCGCGGTAACGAACAACATGTCCGTGTTGCCCTCGTGTAGCAGGTTGTTGACGTCGACCATCAGAATCGCCGGGTCTTGCGTTGCCACAACCCGGTTAAACTGTAACGTCGTCGCGAATATCGTGCTTTTTGCAGACATGGCAAATAGCCCTGCGGGAATGCCTTTCCCGCAAACATCGGCGACGACCAAGCATGCCGCACCGTCCTGAACATGAAAGTGGTCATAGAAGTCGCCACCAACGTCCTGCGCGGGCCGCATCAATCCCTGCACCGCGTAGCCGTCCGTCGTTGGCCATGGGGCGGGCAAGAGTGACTGTTGGAGTTGCGCCGCGATGCGAATTTCGCGCTGCAGGCGAGCCAATGAGAGTGATTCGTGGTACTGCGCGATGAAACCCTCGGTGCGATCACGATGTACGATGGCGCCACCAATGACGCTGAGCGCTATCACGGTCAAAATACCCGAAAATCCCATGAATTCTTCAATGAAATTCTGTGGCTCGGTCGTCTTAACCGCTGCGAGAGTGACAAAGGTGACCATCACCACGATGCCGGACAAGAATGCAAAAAGATTCACCGCAGCGCGTACACGCCAGTGAAGAATGTACACAAAATTGACTGTCATCAGCAGCGCGCTCAGGCGCAGGAAATTACCGCGATCGATCATGGTCACGGCAGCCAAAATCATTAGTGCGGAGATGAAACTGATGAGGTGCAGCGCGAGAAGACTTCCTGCCAGCGGGCTGCCTCCGGAGACGCGCGGAGATCTCAGCGCGAGGGCCGGCAGCGCACTCAAGACGAGGAGGACGTGACTTGCGCCGGCGAATACGTAGAGTAGCTGAACATTACTGGGCAGCGCGCTCCTTGTTTCGAATCGGTGTATGTCGATAAACAGCAGAAACGGGAACAGAACAAGTGCTACCAACGCAATGTAGGGTGCCACCGATTCATTTGCGCGTTCTCCTCGTACCAAGAGCACACGCCGCTCCTCTACGTCCCATCTTGCCAACTGGCGAGACTCATTAAGCCAGTCCGGAACAAAGCGGCCGAGTATCTTCAGCACTGGCGTCGCGGCATCAGTTTTCCAGACGAAGAAGCACGTGACAGCGCTCCCCCACCGTCTTGATGCGCACCCGATCAGCGCGTTGGCTCAAGATCCAGCCGGCGAGCTTAGCGAGACCTGTGGGGTCGTGGAGTAGCGTTTCTCGGTCGGGACGTGTTTTGACCAGTTCTATCGCTGGCCCTTGATAAGAGACATCAATGTCCAGATTGTATTCGTCGAAAGCGACGTCGACGGTGATCTTCCCGACTGCCAGAACCGTGGTGATAGATTCCATCGCATGATGCAGCGACTCAGTCGCGGTCGCGATGGTCTCTTTTCGAGCCGCCACCGATTCACCAAAACTCAACAATCCGTCCCGAATCATGGCGTAGTTGTCTGCCTCCGCAACCAGCACCAGTTGCGTACGCCGTGTGTTACCGATCTGCATAAGGTAATTCAGCACAAGCGCGACAACAGCGCTGAACGAGACGGGCGAGTTCAGGATAGGTTTCAGTAAAGGCGGGGCGTTCGCATACAGGTCAGGCAGCAGGCCAGCGCTGAGCCCGAATGCTAGGGCGCAGCCAGCCATGAGGATTCGGCGCGTGTCCAACAGTCTTGACGTCAGTAACTGAATGCCAGCCAACATCATAAAGCAGCAGCAGTAAATAACCGCGGCTCCCATGGTCGAGGCTGGAAGTGCCGTAATTATCGCGGACAGTTTTGGCATGAACGAGCAGAGCATCATCAGAAAACCGAAACTGTAGGCGATGGTGCGGCTAGTAGCGCCACTGGCAACAGCCAGCCCGACATTGCTAGAGGAGCTGTTGTGGCTCACTGTGCCGAGTAGGCCAGCCATAACATTGATGACACCGAGCGCGGTGGCACCGCGACTCACAGATGCCATGTCCGTGCGCTTCCAGTCCGTGTCGTTGATCTTCTGGCACATGGTCAGATCGCCGACATTCTTGAGTGACACCGCTAGGCACGCGACCATGAAGGGCAAAAGTAAAGACCACTCAAATGCGTAGCTGCTGACGGTTCGATGGGGCAGGTTAAACCAAGGCTCGTTCGCGACCTGATGAAAAGCAGTCGGCGGTATAGCCCGCAGCGCGAAGGCAGTAGCAAGGCCGGCGATAATACCGATGAGTATCGGGAACAGCTTGATCACACCACGGCCCCAGACGGTACAGGCCATCATGGCAGATAGGCTGATGATCCCGACGGCTATATTGCTCGCCTGATCGGCACCCGATGTCAGCGTACTCGGTTCAGCCAACAGTCTGTTAAATCCAACCGGAAGCACCGTAATGCCCACCATGGTCATAACAACCCCGATCACCTCGGGCGGGAACAAGGGCCTGAGACGTGGCAGCAGGCGCGCCAGTGTGATTTCCATGGCGCCAGCGACCGCCGTCATACCGAACAGCGTGGGTAGACCGTACCCGCCCCCAGCAAGGAGGCTGGTAGAAAAGAAGGCTGGCGACCCGATGGGCGGGCACAGGAAGCCAGAGCCTAAGAATCCACGTCGGTTCGCTTGCAGTATGGCACCCAGCCCAGTCACCACCATCCCCATCCGCAGTATGTTTTGCATGTCCCCCTCCAACGGCGAAAATGCCGCCAACGAGGTGGCCATCATCACCCAGCCTGCCGCAGCCGTCAGCACCTGTTGAAATCCCAATATGGCGAGCGTCGCAAGTGGCGGCGTATCGTCAACGCCATAGGTCAACGTCGTGGGTTTCATGTCGTTATCCGAGATGCACGATATCGTCAAACCCGACAGTCAGAATCACTTCGCGGATGGCGGATCTGGCACCCGTCAACTGCAAGGTTCCACCTTTTTTTTCCGTGAGTTTGGCCGCCACCAGCAGAACCCGGAGCCCCGCGCTGCTGAGGAACTCAATCCCGGAAAAATCCAGTTCCAGAGACTGCGCGTCCCCCCCCAGCAGGCGCCGCATTTCCATTTCATGCTGTGTGGCAGTAGAAGCGTCAAACCGGCCGATAGGCTGGTACTTTGCGACGAGAGTCATAGGTATTTCGCTTGCGGGGGGTACCACCTATTAGACACTATTTATGTCGAAACGGGTGAGAACGTTCATCTCCCCAGAATTTCGACCGTGGTTGGCCGCGGAGTTTGGGGATGTTTTGAGCGCGCGTGGCTGCGGGCCATGACGTCTTTCGTGATTACGCGAAAAACGCCAACAGATATACCATGCCTTACGGCAACACCGCGCCTGTCAAGATGGCGATGCTGCGCTGCAATCAGCAGTCAACGATCATAGGTTAAAACGGTCGTCGATTTCGCCCAAATTCAAGGTTTGGCGGTGCAATCGGGACTGTCCCGTACTGTGCTTGCCGGGTAGCTCCCGCGGCAAGGCAACGGACCGTCCATTTCTCGCCAAAACCAAGATAAGAGACGCCGTGGACTATTCGATGCTCCGAGGAACCGATCTACTTCCGCGCGTCCGTCCGAAAGCTCGTCTATGTCTTGAATCGACACAAGCGACGCGGCAAACCGGTATTACTTCACCAACACTTGTCGCTACTCTGTCGGCGGCTCTGCGTACTGGTGGATGCGCCCTTCTAGTTCGTTGAGCAGCCCCCCCATACCTTGCGCCTTCAAGATTGCATCAAAAGTATCTCGATAGTTGTCGACGATACTGATGCCTTTGATGACAACGTCATAAACGACCCACTCACCAGCATCATTCCTGAGTTTGTAATTGACGGGAATGCGGTGACCATCAGCGAGAATCTGCGTCTCTACCAGTGCCTTGTTGCCCTTAATCTGCTCTGGACCATATTCCACGCGTTGATCCGTGTATGCCTCAAGGCTTGACCTATATCGATCTTCGACATATTGCGAGAAGAAATCGACAAATTGGTGTTTTTCAGCCCTTGTTGCGGAGTGCCATTTAGTCGCCAGTACGGTTTGCGTCATGCTTCTAAAATCGAAACGCGCATCGACGATCCGGCCTATCTGCGACCATATCTGTTCTTTTGTCAGGTGTTTTTTTTGCAAAATATGGATGATGGCGTCGACGTTTTCTCGCACCATTTGTTCCGGTCCTATTTGGGTCGCTGAAACAGTTAGCACGGGCATTGTCAGCATCAGAGTGAGCGTAACCGACCGGGCAAGGTGCCTAAACATTAACCACCCCAGCATCTTTTTGGAGCGTGGCGCCCGAACGAGTCAAGCCGATTATCACTTCACCTTCGCCTATCTCAAAAGTTTCTACTGTTTCACCCTGTGCCGAGACACTAAACAGCAAGTACGCTCCCAAAACCTCGCTCAACACATACTGCCGGTGGCTTTCGACAGCGTCCTGAAAATCAGGACTTCCGGTAATTTCAAGGGATATCCGCTCTGTTAGTTCCAGATCGAGCCCCTTTCGCATCTGCTGAATACGATTAACCAACTCCCGGGCATAACCTTGCTTTTTAAGCGCCGGAGTGATCTCGACGTCAAGTGCCACGGTGATTCGGTCTTGCTGCGCGACAGACCAGCCGCCAACCTCTTCGCTAACGATTTCAACATCATCCAAGGACAACGAGATAACGTCGCCCTCGATTTCTATCGAACACGAGCCGGTCCGGAGAAGCACATCGATTTCGTCTACCCCGAAGGTCGCTATCCTACTGGCCGCAGCCTTCATTTTTTTTCCGAGTTTGGGACCAAGGGTCTTGAAGTTTGCCTTGGCCGATCGTGAAACCACACTGGCTGCATCTTCGATGAATTCGATTGCCCTGATATTTACCTCATCCAAGATAATCTCGCTTACCGCTTCGACTCGCTCGCGTTGTACCCCGCTCACACCAGTGACCAATAAGATTCGGCTCAACGGTTGACGAACGTTGATTCGTGCCTTATTCCGGAGCAGAAGAACTAACGACACGACCGTACGGGCAATGTCCATTCTTGCTTCAAGCTCAGCATCGATCACTGAAGCATCGTACTCTGGGAAGTCCGCCATGTGCACAGAGGGTACTTGGTTGAGACCCGTTCCTGCATTGAGCGCACGAAATAACCACTCGCCAAAGAAAGGAGCTAGTGGACTCATCATGCGGGAGATCGCCTCCAGGCATTCGTAAGTAGTCTGGTAGGCACACAGCTTGTCGTGTGAATCCGGTTCGTTGCCGTGTACCTCAGCCGACTTTTTTGCCGCCCAGAAACGAGGCCGCGAACGGCGGATATACCAGTTCGACAATTGATCGAGAAAATCTTCTATCGCGCGGGCGGCGCGGGTTGCGTCGTATTCTGCATAGGCCGTATCCGCAAGCGCCACCGTAGAGTGCAATCGGCTCAGGATCCAGCGATCTAGCTCCGTTCTATCACGGGCGTTGACGGCGGGTTCGGAAAAATTGAAGCCATCGATGTTGGCGTAACTTGCCAGGAAACGGTAGCAATTCTCTAGCGTACTGAAAAATTTATTCCGTGTTTCGGACAATCCCCGAAGGGAAAATTTCATATTGTCCCAAGGGGGCGAATTAGCCATCAAATACCAACGAACCACGTCAGCACCGTGCTCGCCCACCGTTTTGAAGGGATCAATCGTGTTGCCCTTCGACTTGGACATCTTTTCGCCCTTCTCGTCCAAGATGAGTCCATTTACAACCACATTACGGAATGCCACGCTATCCATCGTCAAGGTGGCGATCGCATGGAGCGTGTAGAACCACCCGCGCGTCTGGTCAACACCCTCACAGATAAAATCTGCAGGAAAGTTTTTTTCAAAAATTTCTTTATTTTCGAACGGATAATGCCATTGTGCGAACGGCATCGCGCCAGAATCGAACCAAACGTCCAGCACATCCGATACCCGTCTCATCGTGCCACCATCGGGCGCCGGCCAGACCAACGCGTCGACAAAGGGTCTGTGAAGATCGAGGGCGTCGCCTACGGGCAAGTTAGTGCCGCATTTTTCGCGCAATTCTGCGACCGAACCTATCACTTCAAAATAATCAGAGCCGGGTCGATCTGAGATCCAGATGGGAAGTGGGGTCCCCCAAAACCGTTTGCGGCTAAGGGCCCAGTCAACATTATTCTCGAGCCAATTGCCAAATCGACCGTCCCGAATGGCAGGTGGTTGCCAATTGATGGTTTTGTTGAGCGCGACAAGCTTTTCCTTAACCTGCGTGGTCCGAATGAACCAACTTTCGACGGGGTAGCTCATCAGTGGCGTGCCCTTGCGCCAATCATGGGGGTAATTATGGAGATAAGAATCCTGCCGATAAAGCAACCCGCGGTTCGTCAGATCTCTATTGACTACCCGATTCGCGTCCTTAAACCAGAGCCCGGCGACCAGCGGTGCCTCGGCTAGGAACTTCCCGTCCGGGCCGATAGGATTGAGCAATGGTAGCCCCTCGCGCTGCCCCACTTCGTAGTCCTCTGCGCCAAATGCGGGAGCGATATGGACGATTCCGGTGCCATCGCCGATCGTCACATAGTCTGCCGTCACCACACGCCATGGACTCCCTTCTGAAGGCGTATTAGAAAGTTCGTAAAGTGGTTTATACCGTGTGCCGATCAGCGTCCGACCTGAAAAACGATCGAGCACCTGATATTCGCACCGTAAACATTCAAGCCGCGCCTCCGCTAGAACGAGCTCTTCTGCATCGCCATCCTGTTCGATCCGAACTCGGACATAGACGATGTCTGGACCGACAGCGAGTGCCACATTTGAAATCAAGGTCCATGGTGTCGTGGTCCACGCCAACAGGCTCGCGTTGCTTCCATCCTCGAGGCGAAAGCGAACGTACGCACTCGGATCCGTGATTTCTTTATAACCGAGACTCACTTCGTGCGAGGAAAGTACCGTACCAGTTCCTGGACTGTACCAGGCAATTTTGTACCCCTTGTACAGCAGCCCCCGCTCATAAATGCGTTTGATCAGCCACCAGACCGATTCAATATAGTCGGTATGATAGGTTACATAAGGATCTTCCAGATCAACCCAGTACCCCATTTTCCGGGTTAGTGAATTCCACTCCGTCGTATAGCGATTAACACTATTTCGGCAGGCCTCATTGAACGCGGCGATACCGAATTTTTCGACTTGTTCCCGACCGTCAAGTCCAAGTTCTTTCTCAACTTCTATCTCGACGGGGAGTCCGTGCGTATCCCAACCGGCCTTGCGTGCCACGCTGAAGCCCTTCAGGGTTTTGTAACGACAAAACAGATCTTTGATGGTCCGACTCAGGACGTGGTGAATACCCGGCCGACCATTCGCCGTCGGCGGGCCTTCATAAAACGTGAATATCGGTCCCTCACGCCGGTGTTCAAGGCAACGCTCGAAAATGCCTTCACGCTCCCAAAACGCGAGGATTTCCTGCTCGAGGACCGGCTGGGTAAGATTCTTAATTTCAGGAAAAGACTTCGTCATCGCGCTCAAAAAACCATAGAGGAGAGTACGCAGTATAGCCTATGCTCTTGCCCTCAGGAGACGTTCCACATGCGTTTAAGGAGGGGCTGTTACTCGCCGCGCGCCCTACCACCCGTTTGACACGGCGGGCCCGATCGGTCACTCAACGGGGAAATCAAAAGCACCGAGAATTGGGCGCGTCCGTGATTGGGCGCGCTGTCTCCGGTCGGCTTCCGGAGTCTTACTCGCGCGCGGGAGGTGGCGAGAGCGTACGCCCCGCCAACGCCTCGACCGCCGTCTGCCGGATCTGCTGCACCATGGCCGACAGCCCATTGCTACGGGTCGGGGACAGGTGATCTTCGAGCTGAATGCGTTTAATGAAATCCGGAGGCGTCGCGACGATATCTGCCGGTCGTCGATCGGAATAAACCTTAACCAACAAGGCGACGAGTCCCGCGACTATCGCAGAATCACTGGTCGCATGAATCTTCATTCGGCCCTCTTCCATCTCCGTGACGATCCAGACCTGTGACTGGCAGCCCTTCAACCGATATTTTTCATTCTTCCAGCTTTCCGGGAACGGCGACGCCTGGCGCCCCAAGTCGATGATGTATTGATAGCGGTCTGTCCAGTCATCGAGGATCCCAAAGATCTCAACGATTTCTTCCTGGGCCACTAGAAGTTCTGCGGCAGGCGTTAGTTTTATAGGGTTCGAATCAGCATTCATGAGAAATACGGCCTTTATTCCACTCGCCACTGAGTACCGCTGGGACCATCTTGAATCGAAATTCCAAGTGTTGCGATTTCGGCGCGAACCTTATCTGCGGTTACCCAATCCTTCTGATCGCGTGCCGCATTCCGCGCGGCTATTAGCGATTCAACAAGCGCAACATCCAAAGCACCCGCCCGGGTAGCTGAAAACCACTCGCCAGGAGGTTGCTGGAGAAGCCCCAACTCCTTACCACACGCCAGCAAGGCCCCTTTGCAGTAAGCTCTTTCAACGTTATCTGTTGCCGTATTAGCTCGCGTCGCGAGCCCCATCAATCCAGCAAGTGCCTGCGGCGTATTCAAATCATCATCCATAGCGGCGAGAAATTCATCTGGTGCGCGTTGATCAGGTACCACAACGTCTCCCAGTCTTTGTAGCGCCCCGTAGAGTCTATCGAGCTGCGATTTCGCCTGATTGACCAAATCATCGCTCCAGTTCATCGGCTCGCGATAACGTCCCTTAATCAGCGCCAACCGAAGCGCCTCCCCCGGAAATCGCCTTAAAAGATTCTGAACGAGCAGGACATTGCCCAAGGATTTCGACATCTTTTCACTGTCGATCTCGACAAAGCCGTTATGCACCCAGTACCGACAAAAAACTTGCCCCCCGTGCGCGCAGGTACTCTGCGCAATCTCGTTTTCATGATGCGGGAATTTGAGGTCATTTCCGCCGCCATGAATATCAATCGTCAGCCCCAAATGTTGTTCGCTCATTGCTGAACATTCGAGGTGCCACCCGGGCCGTCCGTAGCTCCAGGGACTTTCCCATCCGGGTTGGTCACCAACAGAGGGCTTCCACAGGACAAAGTCCGCCGGATCCCGTTTGAACGGCGCGATCTCTACCCGTGAACCGGCAATCATTTCATCGTGCGAGCGACCGGCGAGCGCGCCGTAAGCGGCATAGGACGAAACCTGGAATAGCACATGACCTTCGGCCACATACGCATGCCCCGCCTCCAGCAATCTCTCGATCATCCGGACCATGGCTGGAATATGTTCCGTCGCTCGCGGCTCTATGACGGGTGGTAGGACGCCCAGCGCGGCCACGTCGCGATGATAAATTTCGGTATACCTAGCCGAGATCACGGCTATCGATACCCCTTCCTGACGAGCCGCTAAGTTGATTTTGTCATCGACATCCGTGATGTTCCGCGCGTATACGACGTTGGGATAATGGCGCCGTAAAACCCGATACAAGACATCATAAACCACCGCAGCGCGGGCATTTCCGATATGAGGGGGGTTATAGACGGTCGGGCCACACGCGTACATGGTGACCCGCACGGGATCGAGCGGAATAAATTCCTCTTTGCGACGGGTGAGCGAGTTGTGTAGGAAAAGCGACATCTTGGCTGTTCACGAAGATCGGCGGGTCACGATTGTACCCGGAAACGACAAGATGAGTGCCACGTCGCGACAATCTTCCTTCGCCCAAGCCTTTGGCTAAAGGGCCGCCCTCCTTTGCGGACGCGCGAGCCCTTTGCTCCGATCAACCAAACAGCACGAAGGCGTCACTACCCATCCTGGCGCCGACCGGCCGAAGACAATGCCGCGTTCTAAGCGACGGCAGCCTTTAGCACGTCAACCAAATCTGTCCGCTCCCAAGAAAAGCCGCCATCGGCATCCGGGGTTCGACCAAAATGACCATAGGCGGCCGTTCGCGCATAAATGGCCCGGTTTAGCCCGAGATGTAACCTGATACCTCGTGGCGTCAGGTTCATGACATTCATCAGCGTTGATTCTAGTTTCGCCGCATCAACGCGGCCGGTCCCGTGTAGATCGACATACAGGGAAAGCGGCTTTGCCACGCCAATGGCATAGGACAACTGAATCGTGCAGCGCTCCGCCAAACCAGCGGCCACCACATTCTTCGCAAGGTAACGCGCCGCATAGGCGGCTGAACGATCGACCTTGGAGGGGTCTTTACCCGAAAAAGCACCACCACCATGAGGTGCGGCGCCACCATAAGTATCGACGATAATTTTCCTTCCGGTCAGCCCGCAGTCACCGTCAGGACCACCGATCACAAAAGCGCCGGTGGGATTCACGTGCCAGACGGTATCCTTACTAATCCAGCCTTCCGGTAGAGCTTGTCGAACGTACGGCTCTACTATCGAGCGGACGTCGTGAGAAGTCATCTTTTCGTCCAGATGCTGGGTCGAAACGACTATCTGGGTTGCCGCCACCGGCTTACCGTTTTCGTAACGGACCGTCACCTGGCTCTTCGCATCCGGTCCGAGTAGCTGGGTTCCACCTGTCTTACGCGCCGTGGCCATCAATTGCAGAATACGATGCGCATAATAGAGTGGCGCAGGCATCAGATCTGCGGTTTCCGTGCAGGCATAACCGAACATGATGCCTTGGTCGCCGGCGCCTTCGTCTTTGTCGTTACCGGCATCGACACCCTGCGCGATGTCCGAAGACTGCGCATGGAGCAGGACCTCGATGCGAGCGCGTTCCCAATGGAAACCTTCTTGCTCGTAACCGATGTCTTTGATCGCCAGACGCGCCAAATGGCTGACTAAATCAGGGGTGACCGTATTCGGGCCGCGCGTCTCGCCGGCAATAACGACCCTATTGGTCGTCGCCAACGTCTCGCAAGCCACCCGGACCTGCCCTGGATCGACACCGGCGAGCGCAGCTTCGCGAAAAAAAGCATCCACTACTTCATCGGAAATGCGGTCACAGACCTTGTCAGGATGTCCTTCTGACACTGATTCACTGGTAAAAAAATGAGACGCTCGCACGCATTCCTCCATTGAGTTGTGATAAGGCAAAGCTTTCCCTGTTCGCAACGCCGTTGAGAACGGCGCGACCGGCCGCCAATAACCCCACGATTATGCCGTAGTTTCCATCAGGATGCTCGCACCCATGATGGCCTCTCGCATGCCTGCTTCAGGCAACCAACAAAACGATTTTGCCCATATGAGTACTTGATTCCATGAGGGCGTGCGCGGCGCTCGCCTCATTGAGCGGGAAGGTCCGAAATACCTGCGACTTGCAACTTCCCTGCTCGATCAGTGGCCACACCCGATGCTCCACGCGCTGTGCAATCGCGGCCTTCTGCTGTACCGATTGGGGACGGAGCGTAGAGCCGGTCATGACAAGTCGTTTGGTCAACAAGGGGCCGAAGTTCACTTCGGCTTTGGGGCCTTTCAGGAACGCAATCATGGAATATCGCCCATCGGCCGCCAGCAGGCCCAGGTTTTTCTCAATATAAGACCCGGCCACCATATCCAGAATCACGTCGACGCCACGCCCGCCGGTAATCTCTCGAGCGATCTCAGCCCAATCCCCTTCCCGGTAGTTAATCGCATGGTCGGCACCCAAGCCGAGACAATAGTGGCGTTTATCTTCATTCCCGACGGTGGTGATGACACGGGCACCGGCCGCTTTGGCGAGCTGAATGGCGGTCGTACCAATGCCGCTACTACCGCCGTGGATAAGACAGGTCTCACCAGAAACGAGACCTGCACGCGTAAACAAATTGTAGTCGACCGTGAAAGTGGTCTCGGGAAGGCTGGCAGCCTCAGCGGCGGTGCAGCGGCTTGGCCACGGCAGACAATGGCTGCCGTGCGCGCGACAATACTCGGCATATCCCCCGCCATGTGTTAGCGCTACGATTCGGTCACCCACATGCCAACGAGGAGTATCGGGGCCGAGCGCAACTACCTCCCCTGCTATCTCGAGGCCCGGATACGGGCTCGCATCCGCCGGCACCGCATAATGCCCAGTTCGCTGTAGGCAATCCGGCCGATTCACTCCCGCGGCGTGTACCCGAATGAGCACTTCCCCGGCACGTGGATGCGGAACGTCGGTCTGCGTGCTACGCAGTACTTCCGGGCCACCCGGCGCGGTGATTTCGACTGCGGTCATTTGCGATGGAATATTCATTCTGTCTGCCTCCGGGCTGCATGGGACACGCCGGACCCGGTACTGTGCCCATAAAATTTTTTCGAAACCGTCACGTGAGCTGAGTTTTGTTACACTCTCCCCTGATTATAACCACCGACAGATCCACTATGCCGACATCTCGACACGCGCGTCTCCTTATCCTCGGCTCCGGACCCGCCGGTTACACCGCCGCCGTTTACGCAGCCCGCGCTGGGCTTGAGCCCGTATTGATCACCGGTGTCGAAGTAGGGGGGCAAATGACGACCACCACGGAAGTTGATAACTGGCCCGGCGACGACCATGGGGTGATGGGTCCCGAGCTCATGCTCCGAATGCAGCGTCACGCGGAGCGCTTCGGGACGGTGCTGGTGAATGACCATATCCACACGGCCCATCTTGGGAGTCGGCCCCTGACACTAGATGGCGATCAAGGACAATACACCTGTGATGCGCTTATTGTCGCCACCGGCGCGTCTGCAAAATATCTCGGCCTTCCTTCTGAAGAGGCCTTCAAAGGGCGCGGCGTTTCCGCATGCGCAACCTGCGATGGTTTTTTTTACAAAAACAAACCGGTTGCCGTTATCGGCGGCGGTAATACCGCCGTTGAAGAAGCCCTCTATCTTTCGAACATCGCTTCCCACGTCACGGTCGTTCATCGTCGTGACGCCTTTCGAGCCGAGAAAATCATGAGTCAGCGACTTCTGGAAAAAGCCGCGCAGGGGAAAGTCACCGTTGAATGGAACCACACCCTTGATGAAGTGCTGGGAGACGCCAGTGGGGTGACCGGCATGCGAATCAGGACCGTTGACGGGCATACCGCTAAAGACGTGCCGTTGCATGGCCTATTTATCGCGATCGGACATACCCCCAATACAGGCCTCTTCTCTGGACAGCTCGACATGCACGGTGGCTATTTGAAAGTGGAGGGCGGAAGCGATGGAATGGCCACGGCAACGAACATCCCGGGCGTTTTCGCCGCTGGGGATTGCGCCGATCCGATCTATCGCCAAGCCGTCACTTCTGCCGGTTCGGGCTGCATGGCTGCACTCGACGCGGATCGCTATCTAGAAAGCCTGAAATGAGGCAAGGGACAAAAGACGACGCTGCGTAAAGCAGGTAAGCCTCACCCGTCAAATGATCGCATATCGCAAGCTCAGGGCTCGATAGATTTCTTCGCGAAAATTGGCGGCGTCAGCGTCCAACGCGGACAGGATCTCGACCAAGTGAACATTGTCTTCGCGGCCCTGCCAGTTCTTTCGGTAAGTCCCTTCCCTGTAACCATGGTCCTGCCGGAAAACATTCAGGACGTTCTTACCGATATAAGCCCTATAGAGATCATCGAAGCTCTGCCCGAGGTGCGACAACAGCGCGGGCACGATGGAAATCAATATATCCTGGCTGGTTAGGGCATGCCGCGCGAGCGATTCGACATCCTCAAGGAATCCACGGGACGGTAGCGGGGACATCCACTCCTCGACAATGACCGCCGCAGACACGGCGTGATCTCGATCAGCTCTGATCCGAAGACTCAACCCGAAATGCCAGACATCCACAATCTCGAGCATCGCCTGCTCGAGATCCTGGGTGGACGCCTTCCACCACTTCCAGCCCCCATAGTGGTCCATCAATTCGGCGCATTCAATCCAGATAGCGCGAGCCCACGCCCGCTCTCGCCGCTGCCAATCCGGGTCGACTCGCGAATTCATTTCGTCCTGAAGCGCCAGCATGGCGCTCGTTTTGGCGACTACATCAACGCTCAAGGCACATCAATCCAAATTCACTCAATTTACTCGGTAACGAACGTGAAATAGCTTCCTTTTTCCTTTACGCGCACAGCGTGCGGCGGTGGGAAATGAGCGGGCAACAGCAACGCGTTCTTTTCCACACAATGCTCCATCAACGTCCTGCGCGTTTTTGCTGACTGCTCTGGGACCGTGCAAAAACCGCTATTCCATTCTGGTCGAAGGACTTGCACAGCATGGTGGAGCGTATCGCCAGCAAACAACGCATGCTGCCCTTTCGATTCCACTTTCAGCACAATGCTGCCGTAGGTATGCCCCGGGGCTGGTTCAATAATCAGTTTGTCTTCGAGGGCGTGAATACCGTCTACCATCGTCGCCTGCCCCGCCTCGATCACCGGCAAAACGCTATCATTGAAGACTCCATCATTGATCTCGGCTTTCGGGAAACGCGTGTCGGCAGGATTCCATTGATCGTATTCAGCACGGGAGAAAATATATTTTGCGTTCGGGAAAGTCGGCACCCAACGACCGTTCTTCAATTGGGTGTTCCAGCCGCAATGGTCGACATGCAGGTGGGTACACATGACGAAATCAACTTCGCCAGGCTGTACACCAGCTGCAGCAAGTTTTTCCAGATACGGCGTATCCAAATGATGCGCAAGCTCGAACGTCGGCCGCTCCTTGTGATTACCACAGCAGGTATCGATAAGAATCGTGTGATGAGCGGTTTTTAGTATCCAAGTGTGGATGCTCAATTTGAGCCCGTTCGTCTCTGGGTTAATGCAAAATGGAATCAAAATGTCGCGGTGTTCGTCTACGACATCCTGCTGCATTGCCGGCACCAGCACTGCAGCCGGGAAGCCCGCATCGACCGGGATCTCTACCGCGAGATCAACCTGAATATCACCTATTGTACGCTTGCTCATCTGTCTCCTCTCATGGATGCCTCTTTACGACGGGACGCATCTTAAACCGTCCGCATCCCGAATGGGTAATCTGCCGTCGATAGCAATTATGAATCCTGCCGCGTTTGGTTTTTAGTCGAAAAAAATGCCGCGACATCCGCTAACCGACGCGTCTCCGGCATGGGAGGCAAAGCCCGCAAGAACGTTCTCCCGTAACCCTTGCTTTTGAGGCGCGGATCGCAGAGCACCAAGACACCCCGATCGCCGACGTCGCGGATCAGGCGTCCCGCGCCCTGCTTCAGCATCAACGCCGCGACGGGTAGCTGATGATCCCGAAACGGATTTTGTCCCAGTGATTCCATCCGCCGCCCGCGGGCGCGTAGCACCGGATCATCCGGCGGTGCGAAGGGCAACTTGTCAATAATGACGCAGGATAGCGCCTCGCCTCTAACATCAACCCCTTCCCAGAAAGTCGCGGTCCCGATCAGTACCGCATTTCCGAGCCGCTTAAATTCTTCGAGCAGGACTGCCCGCGGCGCTTCTCCCTGCACCAGCACCGGATATTTGAGCCGTGTCCGGAGCGGCGCGGCATAAAAACCAAGGGCACGATGACTCGTGCAGAGCAGAAAAGCCCGTCCTCGACTCAATTCGATCACTGAAATCGCGACGTCTGCCACGGCCTCCAGATAACGCTCGTGGTTCGGCAAAACCGTCAACTCCGGGTGATATCTGAGCGTCTGCTGCTGAAAGTCAAAGGGACTTTCCCAGCTGAAGGCCTCCGCAACTTCAAGACCGAGTTCGCGCCGAAAGTGACCGAAATCGCCATCCACTGCCAATGTTGCGGAACAAAACACCCAGCTGGCTGGATATCGAGCAAGTCGGGACTGGAATTGCTCAGCCACGCTCAACGGCGTGGCATGCAGCACAAATCCACGCGGCGTCGTCTCCAGCCAACGAACCCAATCCTCGTCGGTACGGTCTGCGAATTGAACGAACCTCGAATGAAGCTCCCCGGCTCGGCGCGCGCAAGTTTCGAGCTCCGGACCACGCTCGGCGGCCGCATTCAAGTTCGCGAGCGCTTTTACCAGTGTTTCCCCGAGCGTCTGGAGTATCTCTGCGGCACGGGGCTGCTCGGCAATTTGGAGATAGTCTTGTTTACCTTGATAACGCGCATACTCGGTCTGGGCCCATTGCGTTGCGGCGTCCAGTGCGCGGAGCGCGTCACGCAACGTCGGCATGTCAGGGGCCTCAAGGCTTGCGGCACGCGTCGCATCGCGAACGAGGTCGCGTAACTGTCGACTGGAAACTGCTTGCCCAAAGGCAAGCGCCGCAAGCTCAGGTAGTTGATGCGCCTCATCGACCACGACCACGCGTGCTGTCGGCAATAATTCGCCAAAGCCTTCTTCCCGCAACGCCATATCTGCAAACAACAGGTGGTGATTCACCACCACGACATCGGCGGCCACTGCCCGCCTTCGGGCCTTGACGACAAAACAGGCATCGAAACTCGGACAGGATTGACCGAGACAGTTATCCGCTGTCGACGTAACCTGCGACCAAACGGGCGCGTCCTCGGGTATCTGTCGCATTTCGGCGATATCGCCTTGGTCCGTATGCCGCGCCCAGGCGGCTATATCAGCCAGCCACGCCTGATCTGCAGGCCAAAGCCCAGCATGGCCCTCGCTCTGATCGAGACGATGAAGGCACACATAATTACTCCGACCTTTCAGCAACGCACACGAAAGGTCGCTCCTCAGGGTACGGGTGACTACCGGCAAATCATGGAAAAACAATTGATCTTGCAACGTTCGGGTCGCCGTACTGAGTAACACGCGCTGCCCAGACAGCAAGGCCGGCACAAGATAGCCAAATGTCTTGCCCGTACCGGTCCCCGCCTCCACCAGCAGTTGGGTGGTAGGTTTGACGAGTGCCGCGGCAACCGCATCCGCCATTGCCTGCTGCGCCTCCCGGGGTCGGAAGTGCGGAATGTGTTCGATAAAAGGTCCATGCGGCCCAAGCAACTCAGACGCGATCACTGAATTCGCCAGTCAACGTTCCGCATTTTCAGCCAGCTTCGGCGACGGCCGGCAACTGATTGCCCGCATCAAGATCTCGCCCCCAAACCCGCCGTCCAATAATTTTGACACGCGGGACGCTAAGTGTATTTTTCTTGTTCAACGTGCCTTCTGCCAGTGCTTGGGCAACTTTCTCGCGCGTCACTGCAAAAATTTCGACGGTCTCGTAGTCCGCATCCATCAGCACCAGCAATAACGTATCCCAAGGGCGGTCTAGCTTCAGCTCGCCGAGCCGGTGCGCGCCCTTTTGCTCATCGAAAACAACACGAGCTTTGATCAAAAAACGCTCACACCCAGTAGCCGTGGTCTTAAAAGCATCGAACCCCGCTTCGGGACCTTCTGCTTGCTCCAGTCCCAAGAGGCGCATCGCGTCATTAATTGCTATTTCGCCACTAAGTGGCAATGTCTTGCCCGTGACTTTCCTATACTCGGCAGCTAACCGGCGAGCTTCTCCCATCAGCTTGTCTACAATGTAAATGTCCATGCCATCTCGCCTCGCACGTCAGCACCTGGAGTACCCGCGGCTCGGCGCGCGGCATACCGAGGGTTACAAAAATTTAGCTCGGCCATCAATTTATGTCACAACGGGTCGCTAAGCGAGCCTGCGGGGTCGATAATCAACAGCGAGGACACCCCACTCGATAACTCATCAAAACTAAAGGTCTCTTTCATGTCCCCACGGTTATCCCGTCGCAAGACTGCCTGGCATAGGACCGCACGCCGCAGGGCTTTAAAAATAGGTGGAGTGATCATACTGCTTGGCCTCGGTGTGATTGTCTGGCGCGCCAAAGTTGCTCCGGATTCTAGTCAATACTTAAGCGCCGGTGATAGTGCGCGCAAGGCTAAAGCCTATAGTTCGGCGGCGATCCATTATAAGAATGCCCTACTGGTAAGTCCGGATAATCTTGAGGCGCGTTGGCATCTCGGCCAGAGTTACTTAGCGTTGAAGCGGATCCCTGAGGCCTTCTCCGCTTTGAAGACCGCTCAAGCCATCGGCGAAAAACAGCCCGAATTTTGGCTTGATTTGGCCCGCGCGCAACTGGAAACCGGTCGTTTCGCCGACACCCTAAAGTCGTTAAAGCAATATCAAGGCCCTGACCACGCAGAGGCCTTAGCACTGGAAGCCCGGGCGAACCTCGGGCTCGGCAAAGACGAAGAAGCCAAGACCGTGTTGTCGACAGCGGTGGCAAAAGATCCCGATGCCGTCTCTCTGCAGCTCGCCACTGCCCGACTTGCCCTGTCTGAACACGATTTGACCGGCGCAGCGGCGGCGGTGACTAGAGCCTTGGAACTGGCGCCGGACAACCCGGAGGCCCTCTTGGTTCGTGGACGTATCCAGATGTTGCAGGGGACGCCGGCCGCGGCAGAGGCCACTTATCAGCATGTACTCGAACTCCAGAAATCCGACCCGGCCGCCCTCGCCGGCGCACTAGAGGCCATCCTCTCGCAAGGAAAAACGACCGATGCACCAGAGCTTGTAGCAAGACTCTCGAAGGAGAGTCCCAAGGCGATTAGCGTCCAATTCTTCCAAGGCTGGATTGCCTATGCCCAGAACGACTGGTCAGGAGCCGAATCCGCAATGAGCCGGGTGATTACCGCCAGACCAAATCACCCGCAGGCGTTGTTGATGCTGGCCGACAGCTGCCTGCGCCAAGCGAAGTTTAATCAAGCTGAAGCCTATCTAAAAACCTTCAACGGCTTTTATCCCGATCAGCCGCCAGCCCTTAAATTAATGGCATCGCTTTATCTTAAAGAGCACCGCGCCCAAGACGCGGTAAATGTGCTCGCACCACTGACAAAACTGGAAAAACCTGATGTGGGCTCGCTTGCCCTGCTCAGCTATGCCAGCTACGCGGCGGGTGATCTCCAACGCGGCAAAGCCTTCCTACAGCGGGCCGAGACACTCGCACCTGACTCCAAGGCGCTCCAGATGCAGCAAGCGCTGGGCGATCTCGTCGCTGGGGACGAAAAAGCGGGCATCTCCGAGCTCGAAGGCCTGGCGAAAGGGCCAGAGGCAGGGGCACCCCGGCAGGCACTGACGTACTTCCATCTCATGAAAGGGAATAACGAATCCGCGCTGGAATCCGCGCAGGCTTTGGCGTTACTCAAGCCGCAAGATCCACTCGCCCAAAATCTGCTCGGCATCGCGCTCGCGCGCATCGAAGACAATACGGGGGCAGAAGAAGCTTTCAAGAAAGCGCTGGCCATCAATTCAAAATTCGCGCCGGCACTAGCTAACCTAGGCTTCCTGGCACTCTCCAAAAATGACGTCTCGAACGCAACAGATCTGCTTAAGAAAGCGCTGGTAGCAGACGGCAGCTACACGACCGCATCCGTCGCCCTAGCGGCGCTCGCCGAGCGTCGTGGCGCACCCGCCGAGACCATGAAACTGCTTGAAGAGGCCGTAGCCGCCCAGCCCAATGCTGCGCAACCCCGCTGGCTGCTAGCCGAGCGCCATCTCCGGGTCGGAGAGCTTCCCGAAGCCACTAAGCAAGCAGAAGCTGCGAACGCTATTAACCCCCGTGATCAAAATTCTCGCTTGCTCTGGGCGTCTTTTTTGAGCAGGGCTGGACGCCCCGCCGAAGCGGTCGATCTCCTTCAAAAAATGACTCACGAAAAGCCCGATTTAATGCCCGCGATCGCGCTCCTGGGCCACGCGGCGCGCCTTGATCATCAGTGGGATCTCGCCCGCAGTAGTTACCGGACCGTGCTCGCCAACTCACCGGCCAAAGCCGACGTGCTATGGGGACTTCTCGGCGTGGAAATTGCGGAAAAAAACTATTCCGAGGCGACCAACGTGGTCAGAACCATGCGTAAGCAACTGACCAATACGGAAGATGCTGAGCGCGCCAATGGTGAGCTTGCAGCTGCGCAAAATCGCCATGCCGAAGCTGTCACTATTTTCTCCGCTATCCAGCAACGTCATCCGAACACTACAAATCTGATGCGGCTAGCGGATGCGCAACAGCAAAAAGGGGATATCACGCAGGTCGACAAAACCTTGTCCACTTGGCTTGATACACATCAGGAGGATACCGAAGTCCGGCTGCGGCTAGGCTCTGATCAGCTAATTCACGGCGAAACGCGCGACGCTCAGGCGACATTTGAGAAAGCGCTGGTACACGCAGCGGACAACGCGATTGCGCTGAATAATCTCGCTTGGTTGTACGACAAGGCGGAAGATCCCCGCGCGTTGAGTCTCGCTGAGCGCGCCCACCGGATCCTACCGAACAGTGCGGAGACGGCAGACACCCTAGCTTGGATTCTGGCCCGACAGCAGGCTTTTCAAAAAGCCCTGCCACTGCTAGAAAAAGCGCATAGCCTTCGGCCAGATGAGCCTAATATCCAGTACCACGAAGCCTATACGCTGGCCGAACTGGGAAACAAAGACAAGGCGCGCTCGCTACTTGAAGACTTGCTCGCCAAAAAACGCCCATTTGAGGCGGAAAATGACGCACGTGCGCTGTTACGAAAATTATCGAACCACAGCGGCGTGGAATAGCCAGTAAGGACGTCCACGCAGCGCCATTCGGTGCTGCGCGGCGGAATCGAAAAAATTAAACGCCGGTTTGTGACGGGAACGCAATAACACGACGGATCTCGCGCTCATCTAGAAGCAGCATCAGCAGCCGATCTAGGCCCAGTGCTACTCCTGCGCACGCCGGCAGCCCTGCCTGTAAGGCCGCAAGCAGCGCCTCATCAATTGCCTGCATGGGGAGTCCCAGCGCCTGCCGACGAGCGTTCTCCCCAAGATGGCGCGCGCGCTGCTCTGAGGCGAGAGTGACTTCATGAAAGCCGTTCGCGAGTTCGACCTCGCCAACCACTAATTCAAACCGTTCAGCAACGGCGGGGATCCCCGGCCTAACGCGCGCGTAAGCGCACTGCTCCACCGGAAAATCGTAAATAAGGAATGCCCTGTCTTGCGGTAAGGACGGCATGATGGCGCAACCCAAAAACCAGTCCAGCAGGAGCACACGGTCTTGTTGACTAGCCTGGTCGAACAGCGCGCCGCGGGAACGCGCCAGATCCGCGAGCGCCGCCGTCGGCGCGAGGTGCGGATCTAGCCCTGTCGCGGCCAGACATAGCGCAGCATAGGACGCCTTTTCCACCGCCAGCGGAAATCCGATAACGTTCAGCAGGCCCATCACATCGTCCATCAAACCGTGGTGATCCAAGCCCACCCGGTACCATTCCAACAGGCTGAATTCTTCCTGATGCAAAGGGCTGTGTGCTTCCCGACGAAAGGCATGACAGATCTGATAGATGTCGCCAGATCCCGCGGCAATCAATCGTTTCATCGCATATTCAGGCGAGGTCTGGAGAAAACCAGTATTGCCCTGAACCCCGGGCACCGTGAAACTCGTCAGCGCCGGATCCGTGCTCCCGTACGGCGTGATCAAGGGGGTTTCCACCTCCATCGCGCCCGTCTGCGCAAAATAGCCACGGAGATCACCAAGCAGCCCGGCACGCCGGCGGAGCGTGGCGAGATCGGCGCTCGGGCGCCAATCAGGTCGTGGAGAAGACGAGGGCAAACGTAGACCAGCGAGCGGACTATTCTTCTTTTGCTCTAGACGCGTACTCACCGGTACGGGTATCGATCCTGAGCAGGGAGCCTTCCTCAATGAAAAGCGGCACCTTGACCACAGCGCCGGTTTCCATGGTGGCCGGCTTTGTGCCGCCGGTGGCCGTATCGCCGCGCATACCCGGGTCAGTTCGTGTGATTTTGAGAATGACAAAATTGGGGGGTGTCACCCCGATAGGCTCGCCATTCCAGAGCATGACACTGCAGAGTTCCTGCCCCTTGAGCCACTGCCCAGCGTCGCCCACGACGGCATGAGACGCCTGAATCTGCTCGAACGTGGACTGATTCATGAAATGCCACGCCTCCCCATCGGAATAGAGATACTGCATCTCGGCTTCTACAATGTCCGCAGCCTCAACCGAATCCCCCGACTTAAAAGTGCGTTCGATGACCCTCCCCGTGCGCAGGTTACGCACGCGAACCCGATTGAATGCCTGTCCTTTGCCGGGTTTTACCATTTCGTTTTCGACGATGTTGTACGGATCTGCATCGAGAATTATTTTCAGACCGGGCTTGAATTGGTTCGTGCTGTAGGTCGCCATTAGAATGAAGCTCACATCAGAAGAGGCGGCATATGATAGCGCGAAGATTCGTAAAAACAGAGTCGCGGGACTGGGTGACGGCACTGCGCGAGGCGTACACCGATCCTGCCCTGCTTCTTCAGGACCTTGGGTTGACCTCCGCCGACACCGGATATGAACCCGCGATGACGGTCAAATTTGACTTCCGAGTACCCCGCGCCTATGCCAGGCGGATGAATCCGGGCAGGCCGAACGACCCTCTGTTGCGCCAGGTGTTGCCGCATCGTGCGGAAAATACGTCCGCGCAGGGCTTCAATGCAGATCCGGTGGGTGATCTGGCCGCCATGCACCGCCCAGGGCTCCTGAAGAAATATCACGGCCGCGCCCTGCTCTTGTTGACCGGGGCGTGCGCCGTAAACTGCCGCTATTGTTTCCGGCGGGAATTTCCTTACCAAGGACTGGTCGGATCTCCGCAACTCTCGGCGGGGCTCGCCGATATTGCCAGCGATCCGTCGATCCGTGAAGTCATCTTGAGTGGGGGCGACCCACTCATGTTGAAAGACGCCCCGTTGAGCGAGCTGCTGCAACGACTCGAATCAATTCCGCACCTGCTACGCCTGCGCATTCATACGCGGTTGCCCTTGGTGTTGCCCGCACGCGTGACGCCCGCCTTACTGACCGCGCTTGCCAGGACGCGGCTGCAGACTGTCCTGGTGATGCATGTCAATCATGCACAGGAAATTGACGAAGCAGTCATCACCGCCAGCCGAGCGCTTACCGAACATCGGGTTACCCTACTCAATCAGTCCGTATTGCTCCGCGGCGTCAATGACGACGCAGCTGTTTTGGCTGCGCTCTCGGAACAGCTGTTTGTCGCTGGCATCCTACCTTACTATTTGCACATGCTGGACCGGGTCAGCGGTGCGGCGCATTTCGAAGTCGAGGAGAAAACTGCAGTGGCCCTGCATCAAGACTTGATGGGCTTACTACCGGGATTTCTGGTCCCTCGGCTCGTGCGAGAAGTGGCAGGCGCCCCCTACAAAATGCCCCTGCGCTGAAAACATCAAAAAAGCCTGTAATTCACACGCAACGCGACAGTGTCTTCCATCAGCGCAGCATGTCCGATGCGAGTTTCACTACAAGCACTGCGACCACCCCAAGAAATGCGCGCCGCACAAAGTGGCTACCATGGCGCAATGCTAGGTGGGTACCGCACAGCGCACCGAGGATATTACAAACCGCCATGATGCCTGCCACGCCCCAAAATACCGAGCCATGAGGCAAGAAATAGGCCAGCGCTGCGAAATTGGTCGCCACATTGAGACATTTCGCGTAAGCCGAAGCGTGCAGAAAGTCGAAGCCCAGGAAGCGTACCCACAGAAAAATCAGGAAAGTTCCCGTGCCGGGACCAAAAACGCCATCGTAAAAACCGATGCCAAGGGCAATGCCACAACCGACGCCGATTTCCGCGCGGGGCCGCAGCCTAGGCGAATGCCGGAGGCCTAGATGCGGACTCAGCGCGGTATAGATCCCGACCAGCACCAAGAGAACTAAAGCTATTGGCCGCATAACGGCCACAGGCAAATGGGCGACGGTACGCGCGCCGCCCCATCCGCCCAATAACGCCGCCAGAAGCGCTGGCAGGAGCAGCAGATAGCGGAAATGCACCCGGTTAGCGTATCGGTATGCCGCGGTCGCCGTACCCCAGATTGAGGCTAGTTTATTAGTCCCAAACAGGACGGCGAGTGGCGCGCTCGGATAACTCAGGAGCAACGCAGGTAGTTGGAGCAGCCCCCCGCCACCGCTGATCGCATCAACGAATCCCGCCAAAAAGGCGGCCAACCCTAGCGTTCCATGTTGCCAGTCCATGCAACTGAAGTTACCAGACTTCCACACGTCCTGCAGACGCAAGCCGGTCGCGCATGTACATGCGCTTGAATTCAGTACAATGCGCACCAAAATTCATGACATCGTGATAATTCAATTGAAGCTTTCGAGGAGATCGACTGATGACTGTAGCTCACCATCCCAATGACTTCGATGCCGTCGTGGTCGGCGCCGGCTTCGCCGGACTCTACATGTTGCACCGGCTACGTAGCGCCGGTCTGCGCGCACGCGTCGTTGAAGCCGCCAGCGGGCCTGGTGGCACCTGGTTTTGGAACCGCTATCCCGGCGCGCGATGCGACATCGAGAGCATGCAATACTCGTATCAGTTCTCGACGGCGCTTGAGCAGGAGTGGAACTGGTCAGAACGATATGCGTCACAACCCGAAATACTGAAATACGTCGAACATGTCATTGAACGTTTCCAGTTGAGCGACGACATCCAATTCAACACGCGCGTAAAGTCAGCTGTCTATGATGAAAGTGCGGCGCGCTGGACGGTGACCACTGCCAGCGGCGAGATCTTGACGTCTCAGTTTTGCATCATGGCTACTGGATGCCTATCCTCTACCAATCTGCCAGATTTCAAGGGTCTCGACGCCTTCAAAGGCCCTCAATATCACACCGGACAATGGCCTTCCGATGGCGTGGATTTTACCGGGAAGCGCGTGGCGGTCATCGGCACCGGATCTAGCGCCGTTCAATCTATTCCGTTGATCGCGGAGCAAGCTGCTGAACTGTTAGTCTTTCAGCGCACCCCCAATTATTCGATTCCGGCCTTTAACGCGCCGCTGAGCGAGGATGAGCGTAATCGAATTAAAGCCAATTACGGTGCATTACGAGAGGCCGGGAAGCAGCAAATCCTCGCCTACGACATCGAGTACAACCCCCAACTGGCTGCTAATGCTTCGCCCGCTGAAATTCGGGCCGAATGCGAAAAGCGCTGGCGTCTCGGGGGACTGTATTTCTATGGCGCCTTCGCGGACATGTTGATTGATGAAAAGGTCAATCGTACCGTTGCAGACTTTGTGCGCGAAAAAATTCGCGAAAAAGTAAGCGATCCCACGGTGGCCGATCTACTGACGCCCCAAGCCATCTTCGGCTGCAAGCGCATTTGCGCGGACACCAACTACTTTGAGACCTTTAATCGCGCCAACGTCAAACTGATTGACGTCAGCGAAATTCCTATTGCCGGCATGACCGCCCTAGGCGTGCAGGTCGGCGACCAGGAATATGCCGTAGATGCGATCGTTTTTGCGACCGGCTTCGACGCCATGACCGGCTCACTGAACCGTATCGATATCCGCGGCAAGAGTGGCGAAAAACTGGTGGATAAATGGTCCGCCGGCCCGCGCACCTACCTGGGATTGTCTACCGCTGGTTTTCCTAATTTATTTACGATTAGCGGACCGGGCAGTCCTTCCGTGCTGACGTGCATGATCACGTCTATCGAGCAGCATGTTGAATTCATCGGTGATTGCATCGATCACATGCGGACAGCGGGTCTGCGCGAGATCGAGCCTACTGTTGAGGCGGAAGAAGCGTGGGTATCCCACGTAAACGACGTCGCGGCAAGTACGCTATTTAATTCCTGCAATTCCTGGTACCTCGGTGCCAATGTCCCAGGAAAGAAACGAATTTTCATGCCCTACATAGGCTTTCCGCCTTATGTAGAGAAATGTAATGAAGTGGTCGCGAATGGCTATGAGGGCTTCACGCTGAGTGCAGCCTGAGTTTACCGCGATGGCTGAAGCGCCAAGCGCGCTTCAGCCATCGCCCTCAAACGATTCGGGTCTTCCGGTCTCCCCAGTACCGATCTCGCAGAACCCGTTTGTAGAGTTTGCCGGTAGGTAAACGGGGGAGTTCCGCCTCGAAATCGATTGACCGTGGACATTTCTGGCGAGCCAAGTGCTCGTGACAAAAGGCCACCAACTCAGCTGCCAAGGTGGGGCCAATTTCGACCCCGGGCATCGCTTGCACTACGGCTTTGACCTCTTCCCCCAGATCTTCATTCGGCACACCAAATACCGCCGCATCTGCGACCTTGGGATGGGTAATAAGTAGGTTCTCGCACTCTTGCGGATAAATGTTCACGCCACCTGAAATAATCATGTAGGTTTTGCGATCGGTAAGAAACAGAAATCCGTCCGAATCCACGTATCCGACATCCCCAACCGTGCTCATTGCGCCATCGGCAGATCTGGCCTCTGCCGTTCGGCTCGGATCATTGAAATACTCGAATGGGGTTGCCGTCTTAAACCAGACGGTGCCCGGCACGCCGGTCGGACACGGTTGCCCCTCTTCGTCCAAAATGTGCAGCTCACCCAGCAAAACTCTCCCCACAGTACCCGGATGGGCCAGCCACTCTTCCGGCGTACAGGCGGTAAAACCGAGTCCCTCCGTCGCCCCATAGTACTCGTGCACAATGGGTCCCCACCACCGCATCATGGCGTGCTTGACTTGCTCCGGGCAGGGTGCCGCCGCGTGGATGGCCATTTCCAGAGAAGAGACATCATGGCGGTTGCGCGCCTCATCCGGCAGTTTGAGCATGCGGCTAAACATCGTCGGCACCAATTGACTGTGCGTGACTCGATATTTTTCGACCAGCTCCAGGTATTGCTCGGGATCGAATCGTTCCATGATGATAGAAGTGGCGCCATTACGGATCGCAAGACCGACAGCGGCCTGGGGGGCCGAGTGGTACAGCGGTGCCGGCGACAGATAGACCATGTCATTGCGGTATTGCCAGAGGCCGTTCACAAATTGATAGAGCGGCAGCCATGTATCCGGCGAGACGTCGGCGAGCGGCCGCAGGATGCCTTTCGGTCGCCCGGTGGTCCCCGATGAATAAAGCATCGCACACCCAAGCTGCTCATCCGGAAGCGGCGTAGACGGGCACGCCGCGATCGCGCTCGCATAGTCAATGAACGGGCCCTCGTCTCCTATGCCATCGACCATCAGATGTAGCAGAAGCCCCGGGCATTGTTTGATCGCTTCCAGCGCCACTTCCCGCCGGGCTCGCGAGGTCACTAACACCTTCGCGTGGCTATCGTTAACGATGAACGCGAGCTCGTCTGCCGTGAGATAGGAATTAATGCACGTGTAGTAGAGGCCGGACCGTTCGCCGGCGCCACAGACTTCCAGATAACGTGAATTGTTTTCCATGAAAACCGCGAGATGATCGAGTCGTCGCAGTCCGTGCTGACGCAAGAGGTGTGCGAAGCGATTGGCCCTCTCCTCAAATTGCCCAAAGGAGACCGTTTCTCCCGTACTGGCCATCACGAAACATGGCTTGTCGGGATGATTTTTGGCATGCACACCTGGATACAAGAGGTTCTCCTTACAAATGCTAAATTGCGCCCTATGCGCAGTCAGAAGCGTATCGAACTTACGCGCTGCTGAGAATTAATTTTTTTACTGCATCGCACCAAAATAATAATTCTGCCTGTAGGAAAACTGCTCTGTCTTGCCCTCGGTGCCCTCGCTGTGCGAGGGTGCAGACGCGCCGCCAGTACGCAGGCGGAGGGAGACAGCATATGAGCTTGTACCAATTTTCGGCTATGACCCTGGACGGCGACGAATTGTCCTTGGAAGCCTATAAGGGCCGCGCCCTGCTCGTCGTCAACGTCGCCAGTCGTTGCGGTTTCACGCCACAGTACGCGGGACTCGAGACGCTCTGGACACAATACGGCTCGCGCGGGCTCACCGTGCTCGGGTTCCCTTGTGATCAATTTGGTCATCAAGAGCCCGGGAACGCCGAGGAAATTCAATCATTTTGCACCAGTCAGTTTGGGATTACGTTTCCCCTGTTCGCCAAAATAGAAGTTAATGGGCCCCACGCGCATCCACTTTTCAACTATCTTAAAACTGGCGCGCGCGGGTTCTTGGGAAGCGCCGCCATTAAATGGAATTTCACTAAATTTCTGGTCAACCGAAATGGCCAAGTCGTCAGGCGCTACGGCAGTATCGAGGCGCCGGAGAAAATTGCGCAGGACATCGAAGCCCTACTGTAGACCATCGTCAATCAGGAGTAATGCCATGCAAATAGGTATTTGTCAGATCGCACAAAGTTTTGGTTATGACGCCATTACAGACGCTCAAGTCTATGAAGAAGAGATAAAAAGCGGCGTGCTCGCTGATGAGCTCGGATACGATCTCGTATCCATGGTCGAGCATCACTTCGAAGACTACGCGCTATGTCCAGATAATTTCGTCTACCTTGCTCATCTGGCGGCAAAAACTCGTCGTATCAAACTAATGACCGGCGCTGTGATCGTGCCTTGGAATACGCAGCCACTGCGCGTCGCTGAAAAAGCCGCTTTGCTTGACATGCTGAGGGTGGTCGCCTGCTGCTCGGGCTCGGACGGGGTCTTTCACGGCGGGAGTATGCACAGACAGGGATCTCGATGGATGAATCCAGACCACGCTTCGATGAAGCCGTGCCCATGATCCTTCAGGCGCTCGAGACGGGCGTCATGGAAGAACACGAGGGTGAGTTTTTCAAACAACCGCGCGCCGTGATTCGGCCACGACCCACGAAGAGTTTTAAAGGCCGGACGGCACAGGTCGCCATGTCCGGCGATTCCGTCCTGGAGGCGGCGAAGCACGGCGTGAAGATGATGCAATTCGCGTACAAGCCGATGGATGTCCATCGGCAGGAAGTACAAACCTACGCGAAGGCCTACCGGGAACTACACAAAACGGCACCACCCGTGCCCTTCTTCGTCGATTTCTGCGTCTGCGACACCAGTGCGGCGCGGGCCGAAGAAACCGCGAATCGCCATGTCAGACGCTACCTCCTCAGCCTCTTCCATCATTACGAGATGATGGGCGCCCATTTCTCTGACACCCGTGGCTATGCGGAATATGGCGAAAACGCTCGGATGATGCGGGAAGCCGGCGTGGAAGCAATCGCTGACGCGTACGTCGCGGGTCAGATCTGGGGGACGCCCCAGCAGATCCTGGATAAAATCCAAGCGCGGCGCGCAATCGTTGGTGACTATGACGCGCTGCTCTGCGTGCGCTACGCCGGAACGCCTTACGAGTCCGTAGAACGCACCATGCGGACGTTCGCCGAACACGTCATGCCCGAACTCAAGCGCTGGAATATCGCCACGACGATGGCGGCCTGACGTTACAGGTTACGATGACATTTAGACGGCGTTGAAGGCGGCACATGCGCTTCGAAGCGCCGGCACGCGAGCGCCTGCTTGCAGATACCTTCCAACACCCTGCCTACGCGGGGTTTCCGCATGTGGATTTATTGAAAGGTGCCGAGTGGCCAAGTCTGTCTCGTCTCAATGCCGGTCTTGGCGGTGCATGCCACCCTGAAACGGGCAAGCCGTTGCGCTTCGTCGCGCAAACGCCGGCGCTGCTGGCTGATGGGTTGCATTACGAGTCACGGATTTATCACACCGGTGCAATTGCGACCCGGGAAAATAGTTGGCATGACTTGTTCAACGTGCTGATGTGGCTCGATCGCCGGCAGATCAAGTCAGCGATTAATACCGCCTATACCGAAGACCAAACACCGGTTTGCCTAAAAACGCGCTCGCGGCGCCAATACGCGCTGACGCATTTCGACGAAGCTGGGGCAGTAGTCGTAGTACCAGACACGACCCTGCTGCCTTGGTGGGATCAGCATGACTGGCAGCAACTTCTTTTGCATCATCGTCCCCAATGGCAGACCGACGTACGCATCGTGCTGTTCGGACATGCCCTGCTGGAGCACTTTCTGTTACCCGGCATCTTGCCCGTCGCCAAATGTCTCGTCGTCCAGACAACTTGCCGAGATGAGTGTCAGATACTGGAAATGATTGGACGCGCCATCCGGACGAACCAAGCGCTGACCGATCCACAGGAGCTACGTCCGCTTCCCTTGAGTGGCTGTGGCGGCTGGCACCCGGAAAGCCATCAGGCGATATTCTTTAACGAAGCACCTTGTTTCCGGCCGCTGCGGGCTGGGCGCCGCTATCCGACACCGCTCAGTCTCGACCACCTGGGTGCGCTTTCATCTCCCTAGGCCACACCGCCGCACCGCGATGCCGTGCTCAATAGGTTTACAGTCGTGCGGCCAACGCCCCATTTTTCTTTTTTTTCTGAGACACTAGAGTCTCTCCTGACTCCGGAGCTATCCTGAACATGCTTACCATTCACCACCTCGGCAGATCGCAGTCCGAGCGGA
Source organism: uncultured Pseudomonadota bacterium (assembly GCA_903825645.1). Taxonomy (GTDB): domain Bacteria; phylum Pseudomonadota; class Gammaproteobacteria; genus CAIKBL01. The sequence goes on from CAIKBL010000051.1 coordinate 318,217, forward strand.
TTATCTGGCTCTGCGAAGAGCTTGAAGTTCCCTATACCGTCACCCATTACACCCGCGACCCTATTACGCAGCTGTCGCCACCTGCGCTGAAGGCGCTCCACCCGCTCGGCGCGGCACCGGTTATCACAGACGACGGGTTAGTCCTTGCGGAGTCCGGTGCCATCATCCAATACATCATCGGGGTATACGGGAAAGGTCGTCTTGCTCTCGGCCCCGAACATCCTGATTTTCACCACTATCTGTACTGGTTCCATTTTTCAAACGCAGACCTGCAAGCCAATTTAGGGCGGAATATGATCCTCGGCCGCTTGGGCCTGCCCGCTGACGACCCAACTCTGCTCAGTACCCGCGGACGCCTTGAACGCGGATTACAACTAACGGATGCGCGCTTGCGGGAAAACGATTACCTGGCGGGTCATGCACTCACCGCAGCGGACATCATGATCGTTTTTTCCCTAACGACCATGCGGCTATTTCACTTCTTTGACCTGGCACCGTATCCCCATATCAGAGCGTACCTGTTGCGGATCGGAGCCCGTGAGGCTTACCGCCGCGCCATGCAAAAAGGCGATCCGGACCTGACGCCGCTGTTAACCTGACTAACCGAGTCCCGCTTATTCTGGACAACATGCGATTTTTGAGACGGCATAGTGCCTCTTTTAGTGGGCGCTCAGGCGTCACGCCAGGCGCTCAGTGCCAGGGCAGAAAACTTGTTGTCCAGGATTAGACCGTCAATAATCTGATCCATCTTTCGCCCTTAACCCTGCGGACCACTGCCCCCATGCCAATCGCCCGTCAAACCTTACTCAGCCTGTGCTGATTTGGGTGGAACTAAAGACCGACCAGGGGTTGGCGGCGACCGGGCCGTTATCCCCGCGCCTGGTTTCCTCGACACCGGCAGCACGCGGCCACGCGAGCCGAACTCGATCCCGCCAACGTCGTCAGGCTAGATCTCGACGTTAGCCGTGCCACTATCAAGCGCCTTAGTGGGGATCGCCACCGATCCGTTCGAAAATAGCTGCGATGCCCGCTCGGTTATGGCCTACGCGGCGGGGCTCGACGACAGCGAACCCCGTTATTTCGATACCACCCAGCCGCTTCGCGTACATCCGCTATATCCCGTTTGTCTGGAATGGGATGCCGTACTTGCGCTACGGCATGGGCCTGAAACCGAGAGCCTCTCCCCCGAAGAGCAGGCACGTGCTGTGCACGCCGAGCACGACCTTCATTTGATACGTCCGATCCGACCCGGAATGCGGCTTCAAACGGTGGCCATGGCCATCCAGGTGGAGCAACGCAAGCCAGGCGCCAGTCTCATCAAACGCATCGACACCCGGGATGAAACCGGCGCGCTGGTCTGTCGGACATTCCAGCACACCCTGTACCGCGACGTCGCGCTAAAGGGCGCGCCACGTCGACTCGAAAATATACCCGCATGGCCTGTATCAACGCGCCCCGCGACTGCCCGTGTGCCGCTCACTATTCCGCCGGGTGCGGCACACATCTACACTGAATGTGCTCGGATCTGGAATCCGATCCACACGGACCGCGCCCACGCCCAAGCGGCCGGCTTTGCCGACATTATACTCCATGGGACCGCCACGCTCGCGCGAGCCGTTTCGTCGCTGATGAAGATGTGTCTTCCCGATAGTCCGCATCTGCGCGTGACGCGGTTAGGCTGCCGTTTTACCGGGATGGTCAACGTGCCATCGACGTTGACGCTGCGTCTAGATGGCGCTGACGAGCGATGTATCAATTTTTCGGTATTAAACGATTCGGCAACCGAAGTGATTAGTCGGGGTTTTCTCTGCATCGAGGGCGGTCACGTAGTCAGACCCGGTGCCTTATCCAACCAGCCTATTCCATCATGAATCGAGGTCCCAGTGCTGTAGACAATCCGGTCTCGTGGCGCACCGATGCACGCATTATTTCGCTCATCGGCCTCGCCCACCTCATCAGTCATTTTTTCCAGCTAATTATCGCACCCCTGTTCCCCTGGCTGAAAACCGAATTCGGCCTCAGCTATGCCGCGCTCGGATTCGTGATGACCGTCATCTTTGTCGTATCGGCGGGGAGTCAGGCTATCGCTGGATTCATTGTCGATCGCTTTGGCCCGGGTATTACACTAATCGGTGGATTAATCAGCCTGGCGCTAGGAAGCCTGTCTTTCGGACTTAGCCAAAATTATTCCATGTTGCTGATCAGCGCCGTGTTCATCGGCATGGGAAATGGAGTCTTTCATCCCGTGGATTATTCGCTGTTGAATACACGCGTAAGCGTACTTCGCCTGGGTCCTGCGTATTCCGTACACGGAATCACGGGAAGTCTGGGCTGGGCATTAGCGCCGGTATTCCTCGTCGGACTCGCCACTTCCTTTACTTGGCGTGCGAGCCTTTTTGCCGCAACCTTCCTGCCAATAATGGTGATTTTTTTGCTGTTATCGCAACGCGATCTGCTGGCAGCAAAGAGTCAGGAAACACCGGAGAAACGCCTGACTGACGAGTCTCTCTTCGGCTTCTTGCGCCTCCGGGCCGTTTGGTGGTGCTTCGTTTTTTTCTTTATTGTCGCGATGGCCGCGGGCGGAATACAGAATTTCTTGCCTACCCTATTTTTTCAGATCTTCTCTTTTTCGCGCACCACCGCGGCCATGGGTATTACCACCTTCATGCTCGCAAGTGCGGCCGGTATCTTGGTCGGCGGATGGCTAGTGACGCACCAAAAACAATTAGAACGCAACATCTCGTTGGCGTTGGGCTTTTCTGTGTTGGGCGCGATTTTGCTCGGACTCAATGTGGTTTCCCCCTCGGTAGCCTGGGGATTAATTGCGCTGATGGGATTCGGTAGCGGTTTGTCGGGTCCGTCTCGTGACTTGCTAATCCGCGCATCAGCGCCACCAGGAGCGACTGGCCGCGTCTATGGGGTGGTATATTCCGGGCTCGATTTTGGCATCGCCATCGGGCCGGTCCTGTTCGGAAAAATGATCGATAAGGGGCATTTCTACAGCGTTTTTTTTGGAATCGCCGCGTGTTGGCTGCTGGCGCTGCTCACGGCGTGGCGAATCGCCAAGCTGACACGGTCACCATCCACTGCAACCTGAGCGCCCCTATTCCGAGTCAAAGCACGGCACCTGACGCGCGTCGGAATTGGCCAGATCTTTTAAAGAGCGCTCCAATCACGCACGCTTTTCTGGTCGCGTGGCGGATCACATTCCAGCCGAATATGCGCGAAATCAGTCGAGGCTGCTCTTCGCGAGGAGAGAAGGCAGGAACAACGCCGTGTAGGCGAGACGACGTAGCCAAGGGATCGTCACACGACGAACGTGGCGATCCCAAGTCATCTACAATCGTCTGTCACCGCCGAATGTTTACGGATAGGCGATGCTAAGGGCCTCGGCGATTAAAGCCGGCTGTGTCTGACCATCGATTTCAATGACGTTCTCAAATGTCATCCGGATCCCGTCACCCTTGACGTCATCCGCCGCAAGCAGTTTCTGACGAAGACGGACGCGGGAGCCTTCCGGCACGGGTGCCGTGAAACGTAACTTGTTCAGTCCATAATTTACACCGCGACTACGCTGTTCAATTCTCCAGATGTCAGCGCCCAGACGAGGAAGCAGCGACAGGGTCAGAAAACCATGAGCAATCGTCTTCCCGCCCGGCATCTCTTTTTGGGCCCGGGCCACGTCTACATGGATCCATTGATGGTCGCCGGTTGCCTCCGCGAATTTATTAATCATGGCTTGATCGACCGTCACCCACTCGGAGACACCAAAGTCTTCTCCAATGTGGCTCTTCATGTCTTTCGGGGTTTCAATAATGCGCATGCTGTAGGTCCCTCATTCCTTCTATACAAATTATCTACGTTATTTGCGACCGGGAAAAACGCCCCGGTGGCGGGCGGGCAACGCCGTCAACTGACCGCCACGTTCTCCGGTTGTCGGTAACGTGCGGGCACGTCGAATTTAAAAATGCGTGCCGCATTAAATCCAAGTACGCCGGCACGCTCATCGTCGCTGAGTCGACTCATGGTTCGTTCGATTGCGGCGGCGGAATGCGGCCATGTTCCTTCCTGGTGTGGAAAGTCATTGGCCCACAAAAAATTATTCACCAATCCATATTCTCGCATCAACGCGAGACCTGGAGCGTCCTCACCGAAGCTAGCAAAACCGTTACTCCGGAAATATGCACTCGGTAACTGCTCCAATTTTGGGCGGACCCACATGTGATGTTTGAGATACGCCTCATCCATCGCCGTCATCATCCACGGGACCCAGCCAATTCCCGCTTCAATACTCCCGAACCTCAGCGTCGGAAAGCGCTCAATGACGCCCGAGGAACAAAGATTAACCAGCGGCTCCATCGTCGGCGCCAGTGAATGTACTGCGTAATTAATCACCGCGCCCCCGTTGCCTCGAGCAGTCCGCGGATCGCGACCAGTCGAAACATGGAAGGTCACCGGCAAATCGCAATTGACGATTGCCGCCCACAATGGATCGAAAACAGGGAGATTATAATTAGTGTGCTCGTGATCGGGCGGGCCCCAAACAGGCTTGCATGGCAGCGCCAGCCCTCTGAAACCACGTTTCGCAGCACGCTCAACCTCTATAATCGCTCCGGCAATGTCACCACTCGCGATACAGGCCATGGGTGACAGTCGATCGTTATACGTCGCAAAGGTCTCCCACGCCCAGTCGTTATAGGCTCGGCACATGGCTTGACTGAACTCGAGATCGGGTGTCGCCCACACGGTCAAGCCTTTATTCGGGAAAAGTATTTCACAATCGACGCCATCGCGATCGAGCGCTGCGAGTCTCTCTGTAGGCGTCTTGCCGGATTCATTACGCTCGAGATCTTCTCCTTCGAACGTAAAACTACCGAGACGGATCGGACGAAAACCTTCCGTTTTCTGCAGTTTAGACCCATCACCACCGAGCACAATCCCAGGTAGGCGGTCCTGATATTTTTCAGGCATGCGCGCAGACAGAAAATCGTTCGGCTCTTGGACGTGGCAGTCCGCTGAGATCATGAAGTATTTGTTAGCTGCCCGCGGCTGCGGGGAGCGCTCCCATTCGCGACTACCGTTCGACACAGTGCGCCAATGATTATTCAGATCGTGCATGCTTATGTCCTGTCTTGCGCAAGCGAGTCAGCGAGCGCGTTGAGTTCGATCTTCGCATCAAGGATCGCGCGCCGACGCTAAAGCATCCAGCGCTGCCATTCTGCTAATCTGCCCGAAATACCGGCTTACGCTTCTCCAGAAAAGCGGCGCCGGCCTCTTTCGAATCTGGATGTTCGCTAAGTTCCGCCGTCATGTTTTGCTCGTAGCGATAACCATCGCGCAACGTCATATCTTCGATGGTGTTCAGTGTTCGTTTCGCCAGCCGAATCGCGGCGGGGCTCTTCGCGGCAATTTGCGCGGCGACTTCCAGTACGCACGCCATCAGGTCTTCCCGGGGCACGGACGCTTCCACCACACCGAGCCGAAAGAGCTCCGGTCCAGCCACCCGATGACCTGTGAGCATCATACGGCGCAAGGTCGAATGCGGAAACAATCGTTGAGTATGTTTACCTCCGCCCAGCAGACCCACGTCTATTTCCGGGAGACCAAACGAGGCTTCATTTGCCGCGAACAGAATATCGCAGGACGCGGCAACAGCGAGTCCCGCGCCTAGAGCCGGCCCGTTAATGGCGCCAATCACGGGCTTGGTACATTCGCGGATGGCATGATAGCTCTCGCGTGTCCGACGATTATGCTGCCAACGCGCGCCGGGCTGGGTCCGATCGGGTCGTGCCTTAAGATCCGCTCCAGCGGAGAACAGCTTGCCTGCGCCGGTTAGGACAACCACGCGCACATCGGCGCGGTCACTCATCATGTCGAACACCAAGGCCATTTCGGTATTGAACTGTGCGTTTTGCGCGTTCACCGGGGGATGATCCATCGTCACAACGGCAATCCCTTCGGCGACGGTAAATTTAATCAATTCGGTTTCCATCAAGTCAGTTCCTGCTTAAGGTTTATTCGCGGTGCCCCCTAGCCCCACTGGCCAGCGGCCCAGTTGAAGACGCTAGACGCGGTCGTCGACGGCCGGACATAGGACACGATCGGCGACATCGCGTCCGTCAAATGGCGCGCTCGCGCGCGGTCTCAGTGTTAGCCAGCACCCCGGCTCGAACATCAGTGAGCTAACTTTTTTGCGGCGCACAAAAACACAGGGTCCCCAACGGCCCTCCGGGAACGTCTCGGTCGCGCCTCGACGCCGTAGTGTGGTGAGCAATATTCCGCTTGGCAAGATAGTGATCCCAAATGCCGAGGCTCTTTGCGGCGCCCTACCAGGCGTCGGCCGGAAAGCGTGACAGAAAACAGCCAATTGCGTAAATTCGCTGTCCTATACTTATTTATTCGCGCCTATGGATGCCCTCAATTTTGATCCGACTTGTCGGGAAGTGCAGCAGAATCCCTACCCGTTCTACCAACGCCTCCGTGATGCACGGCCGGTTTTTCATATTGAGGCGCTGAATGCCTATGCGCTTACGCGGTATGAGGACTGTCGAAATACTTTCCTGCACCCTGAACTTTACTCGGCTAAGGATTTCATTGCGCAAGCGTTCGGCGATTTGGACCCCGTGCCTGAAGTTCCCTCTATCATCGCCATGGACCCGCCAGCTCATACGCCTTTGCGTAAACTTGCCGGCCAAGGCTTCTTGCCTTCCGTCACACGGGGGCTGGAACCGAAGATTCACGCTATCGTGGATGAATTGATTGACAATATTGAGGCTCAGGGCCGTGAGTTTGACTTCGTTAACGACTTCGCCGCCTACGTGCCCGTTAGTGTAACCGCCGAGTTGATTGGCGTTGACCGCAGCCAACGGGAGAATTTTAAAATCTGGACCGCTGATTTGCTCAACGCAGCCAATCGGGTGAGTCTGCAAACGGCGGACGCCGAGCGGATCCGCGCGAGCGTGACGCAGCTGCGAGCTTATCTTGAGAAAGTGATTGAGGCACGTCGTCGCCAGCCCACGGATGATTTCATTTCACATCTCATCAGGGCAGAGGAAGACGGCGACATGCTTTCTTCGATCCAAGTTCTCAGTATCGCAATACTGACTCACTTTGGAGGATCCGAAACCCCGTCCCACCTGATCAGCAGCGCCTTGATTGCTTTGTTTGAAAATCCAGCCGCACAAGAGGCCATCCGTGGTAATTCGGAGCTGTACGGGAATCTGATCGACGAGACGCTACGCTATTGGTCGCCGGTCAATTTGGTGTTCCAGACTGCTACACAGGCTATTGAACTCCACGGGACAACAATTCCGGTGGGTGCCTATGTGCTGTCATACATAAGTTCTGCCAATCGGGACGAGCGTCGGTTCCCGGAACCGGATAAGTTTGACCTTTACCGCGATACCCGTGGGCATTTATCTTTTGCACATGGCCCGCACTATTGCCCCGGGGCGGCGGTCGGCAAACGCCTAGCGGTAATTGCACTCGAGCGGGTACTGACCCGCATGCCTCGGATCCGGCGCCTCGACTCGACCACCGAGTGGTTACCTTCGTTGTGGGTTCGGGGGGCGAAAACCCTGCCCGTTGCCTTTTAATCGTTCGTTCAGCCATCCACGTCGTCACTTCTCGGAGTCCCTGCAATGCCACATGCTCTCGCACCTACCCTGATCGTGCACGGCGGCATGCTAATCGACGGTCTCGGTGCGCCACCCCGTCGTGCGGACGTGTTGATCGGCCAGGACAAAATCCTCGAGATCCGATCCCCTGGCGAGCAGACAACTCTGACCGCCGACATCCCGCGTCTCGATGCCACCGGCATGACGGTTATGCCGGGACTGATTGACGCGCATTGCCATATCAGTTTTGACGAGCCGAATTCAAACGACGAACTGTTTTTTCATCGACGCGAAGGACTCACGGCAATCATCGCCGCGGTCAATGTTCAAAAACTCCTCGCCGCCGGAGTCACCGGCTTCCTTGATGCTGACTCCCTTTATGACACGGGCATTGATCTGCGCGACGCCATCGAAGCCGGCATCGTAAAAGGCCCGCGCATGAGTACCGGAGGGAACGCCCTTCTCACGTCGGTCGGTGGCACAGCGGGTCGACTCATTCCCGATCATGGGCGGTGCGGTTATGGCAAAGTCGTCAACGGCCGGGATGAAATCGTCCAAGAAGTCCGACGGCAGATAAAAATGGGCGTCGACTGGATTAAAGTACATGTCACCGGGTTAACCCCGCGGCAGCGGACCAAGGGCGAAGTGCAGGTCTGGAGCTATGCCGAAATGCGTCTGGTTGTGGAGACCGCGCACGAACTCGGGACCCCCGTCGTGGGCCATTGTCGCGGAGCCTCCAGCACCCGCGACGCGGCCCGCGCGGGCTTTGATATGATTTTGCATGCCACCTATATGGATGAAGAAGCTCTCGAAGCGGTGATCACCTCGCGCGTGCCGATCGTTCCCACCTTCACCTTCCAGGCAAATCTCGCCGACTATGGAGCGCTGACGGGCGCATCACCTGAAATTCGTGCGCTTTTTCAGAAAGAAATTGTCGAGAGCGCGGAAATGCTGCGTCGGGCCTATGACGCTGGCGTACCACTATTATGTGGCACCGAAAGTGGGTTTTCGCTGACACCCTATGGTGACTGGCATTACCGAGAGCTTGAGGTCTTCGTGCGTGATTTAGGAATGACCCCGTTGCAGGCTATTGCTTGTGCGACCAGTGCCAATGCAGCGGCCCTTCGCATGTCTGGCGAGGTGGGCGCATTGTGCGCCGGATATCTGGCTGATTTACTCGTCGTCGATGGCGATGTCTCACGTGACGTCACGCTCCTTGGCGCACCCGAGCGCCTGCGGCACGTCATCCTTGGCGGTGCCGTCATCGAGCGCGCCGCCCCGCCACGGCGCAGAGACCCACCGGGATGGCGCACCAGTCACTATGGCCGGCAAATCCTGCGTCGGGCTGATGTCCGGGAAGCAATCGCCACGACGCGAGCCGAGAAACAACCTTTATGAGTCTTTTAACTGCAGACACCATCGACGTCCACGCTCATGCCGTGCTTGAGGAAACCATGGGCGCTGCCGGCGCCTATGGGCCTGAACTGGGCTTTGAGGCAGCGCCACGATTTCGCGTCGGCGACTATATTCTCCACGGCGTCCGCTACCGTGGCAGTGCATTCATGGATCCCCGCCTTCGATTAGGAGCCATGGATGCTGCTGGACTCGATTTCCAAGTCCTCTCACCGAATCCTCTGAGCTATTTTCATTTCATCGAACCGCGCATGGCTCAGGATTTCTGCAGGACTCACAATGACGCATTGGCACGCCTCGTAGCGCCCCACCCCGAACGACTTGCTGCGTTTGCCGCGATCCCCATGCAGGACGTGGGTTTCGCGATAGAAGAGACTCATCGGGCGGTGCACGATCTGGGCATGCTAGGCCCTTACATCGGGACAGACTTCGGCCGCCGCCTTAATGATCCGGCGCTCGACCCATTTTACGCGACGCTTACCGAACTGAACGTCCCGCTCTTTCTCCATCCAGCGCCACTCGGCATCGACGGCCCACCCGGCGATCCGAATCTCCGTCAGTTTGATCTGGATATCATTATCGGTTTTGCGGCCCAAGAAACCGCCGCCGTTGCGACACTCATCTACGGCGGTGTCTTAGAACGCCACCCGTCACTCGACGTGTGCCTATCTCACGGTGGCGGCGCGACCGGTTATCTCTTCGGTCGCATGGCCAGCGCTGCGCGCAAACGCCCCTGGTCACCCGACAGCCTTCGCCAGGAAGGCGCCTTCGAAGCACTGCTGCAACGGTTATGGTTCGACATCCACGTCCACGCAGAAGAATCATTAGCGCTCCTGCGTACCTGGGTCAATTCGCAGCAACTCGTCTTTGGAACTAATTTCGCTGGATGGGACCAACAGATCGGCAATATTCGAGCGGAAGCTCAATCCTATACGGCAAATGCCCGTCGCCTCCTCCGGGCGTCAGCCTAGACCACATGACTCGCGCGGTGCACCACGCTCGGCTGCTCCTAATGGACGTCCAACGGCCGCCCGGAAACTGGGCTGCAAATTTTTGACCCGTTATTCACAAGGAATCCACCTGATGTCCGAACTAGAAGAACTCAAAGCGCGTGTTGACCGTCTCGAAACACGCGCAGCCATCACCGAATTGGCGAGCAACTATGCGAGTGCGTGTGATGAGCACGATATGCCGAGACTGATGGGTTTGTTCACGCCAGACGCATGTTTCGACTCACCAAGCGGTGCGATGGTCGCCAACGGACGGGTGGCCATAGAGGCGCTTTTCATCGAATTATTCAAGATTAGAGGTCCCGCCTTTCACTGGACTCATGACGTTACCGTGAAAATCGATCGCGAAAACCCTGACCGCGCCACCGGGCGTGTCTACAGCCACGCGGAAACAACACCTGGAGATGTCGTGAGTCTCGCGGCCATGCGGTACGACGACGAATATCGACGAGATGGCACCACATGGCGCTTCAAAAAGCGCGTGATAAGCTTCCTCTATTATGTGCCGGTCACGGAGTACCCGCGTGCACTCAATGATCCACATCGGCTGACCATCAAGGGCGAGCGATTGGCCGCAGACTATCCGGAATCCCTGCCCGCATGGCAGCAGTTCGCGGCTCAATACAACGACTCGACAGGTTAATCGGGAACACGCGCATGGCCCAACCCAAAGAAATGCGTGCTCTTACCCGACGCGCCTTAGCGCACTTTTGCGCGGGCAGCACCGACCAGGCACCGACCACCATGTCGAACCCAGTCGCCGCCTACGCGGATCCGGCGCGCTACGCCCGCGAAATTGACCGTATTTTCAGGCAACTTCCGCTCGCCTTGGCGCTCAGTCTCGAACTGCCGGCGCCGGCGAGCTACCGCGCCATGTACGTACTCGAAACGCCAGTCTTGCTAGTGCGCGGAGCCGATGGGCGGGTGCGCGCGTTCCTAAATGTCTGTCGTCATCGTGGCGCGCGATTGTGTGCGCCAGGCTCTGGCAATGCCCGGATTATTACCTGTCCGTATCATGCGTGGTCATATAACGATCGCGGCGCGCTGATTTCTCGTTATGGCGCAGAGGCATTCGGTGACGTTAATCAGGAGACTCTGGGCCTGACCGAACTAGCCTGCGAAGAGCGCGCAGGGCTTGTATGGGTGTGCCTTAGCCCCGGACGAACCTTTAATCTTGATACTTGGCTGGGTACGTTCGCAGAAGAGTTAGCGACCTTGGCGCTCGGCGAGTGGGTGATTTTTGAACAGCGTGAGCTTCCCGGACCCGGCTGGAAAGTCACGCTGGATGGCTATCTGGAGGCGTACCATCACAACTCACTACATGGGCGAACCGTCGGCAAACATACGGTCGGTAACTTACTTGTCTTGGATACGTTCGGTCCGCACCAGCGACTCACCTTTGGTCGGCGCTCCCTCGGCGAACTCATCGAAACGCCAGAATCAGACTGGGATACTGGAAAACATATTCGCCTCATCCATAACGGCTTCCCAAACCTTTCAATCTCAGGAATTCTTGGCGATCATTGTCTAGTGAGTCAGGTATTTCCAGGCCCGACCCCCGAGACCACGATTACTCGACAAACGGTCCTCGTCCACCAACCGCCATCCACGCCGGAGGCCCGCACCGCCTCTGAACTTTTTAGTGCGATGGTCCTACAAGCGGTTCGCGACGAAGATTATCCCGTCGGCTTTGCAATTCAAGAAGGCTTAAAGTCCGGCGCCAACAGTGCCTTCATCTACGGCCGAAATGAACCCGCCGTCCAGAATTATCATCAAACCATTGCACGCCTGATGAATGAGTCGACCGACATCACGTGTATAGCCGCAGCGGACGAACTGTCCGCGCATTGAGAACCCGGAGCAAAAGACTTTTGAAAAATCCGCTCGACACTATGCCAGACGCCGTGCGCCAAGCACTCGTGACCATTCAAGAAGGCTTTGAATCTACAGGCTATCTCTGCAGTGATGCCATCGCCACGTCGGTATTTCTTGCCACCCGGCTGGATAAACCCGTGTTAATCGAGGGGCCGCCTGGCGTTGGTAAAACCGAACTCGCGCGGGCCACCGCGACCTGGCTCGGCAAACCGCTCATTCGGCTCCAATGTTATGAGGGACTTGATGAATCCAAGGCACTTTACGAATGGAAATACGGCAAACAACTGCTCTATACGCAGGTGCTCAAGGATAAGCTCGGTGATCTCATGGTCGGCGCCCAAGGCTTGCGGGAATCCATCGCGCGCCTCCATGAATTCGACGATACTTTTTTCAATCCGGAATTTCTCGAACCCCGACCATTACTTAAGGCACTGTGGGAGCCCGGCGGCGCGGTGTTATTGATCGATGAAATCGACAAGGCGGATCAGGAATTTGAGGCTTTTCTGCTTGAAATGTTGCAGGATTACCAGATCTCTATCCCGGAAATAGGCACTGTCAAGGCACACGTTCCACCGATTTGTTTTCTGACCTCTAACAACACCCGAGAGCTTGGCGATGCGCTGAAGCGACGGTGTCTGCATCTACATATTCCTTATCCCGACACGGCCCTCGAGTGCCGTATCATCGAACGGCGGGTACCCGAACTCAATGCCAGTCTGCGGAGACAACTGGTCGCTTTCGTCCAAAGCCTGCGAGGTCTTGACCTTAAAAAATCGCCGGCCATCAGCGAGACTATTGACTGGGCGCGTACCTTAGTACTGATGCACGCGGAAATGCTGGATCACGAACTCGTGCGGGCAACACTGAATGTACTGCTGAAGTTTCAGGATGACATCGCCCTAGTGGACACCGAGTTATTTACGCTTATCCATGCGGCGGAAAAATCCGCATGAGGCGATATCACTTTTCACCTGCGTACATCACATGAGTGAGGTATTAGGGCAGTTTCTCAAGGCCTTGCGCGCTGCCGATGTGCGAGTGTCGTCCGCAGAAGGAATAGACGCCGGCGCTGTGTTTCAGAACATCGGTCTCGCAGATCGTGAACTGTTGAAAATGGCACTTGGGCAAACGCTCGCCAAAACGCTCGAGGACAAAGCGAAATATGCGGATTGCTTTGAGCAGTTTTTCCACTCCGCGGATCTGCGGCGTCTCCAGCGGGACGAATCCACCCCCGAAGCGCAGGCTGAGCCGGATCTGGGTGGTGGTGATGGCATGGGACCTTCCGGAAGTGGCGGAGAAGAAGGTGCGACCCTGCAAGGCTTACTCGAAACGGGTGATCGTGCTCAACTCCAACTGGCAATAGCTAATGCCGCGCGGGCGGCAAAAATAAACCAAATCAGACTCTTTACCCAACGCGGGATCTATTCACGCCGCATGCTGGAACACATGGGCCTTGAAGCGCTGGAGCAGACCTTACACCAACTCCAGAAAACAGGCGCGGAGGACGATGTCACGCGCCTGCGCGCCCGACTAGGAGAATTACGTGAGGAGATCCTGGCTACAGTCGAACGTCAGATTCTGCTGCTCACCGCAAATGCAGGAACCCGGCTCAGAGAAGAGATCCTCCACGAGATGCCACTCGCACGTGCCGAACAAAGCGATTTTCGCATCATGCAGCTGCTCGTCAGAAAACTCGCAAAACGCCTGGTCTCCCTGCATTCCCGTCGACGAAAAATCGCACAGCGCGGCCAGCTTGATGTCAGACGGACCTTGCGGCGCAATATCGAATTCGATGGATTACTGTTCGACGTGGTTTGGAAACAACGCAAAATAGACCGACCCAAGGTCGTCGCGGTTTGCGATGTTTCCGGATCTGTGGCAAACGTTGCGCGTTTTCTACTGCTCTTTCTCTACAGCGTGACCGAGGTATTACCCGCGGTCCGCGCATTCGTGTTTTCGGCGCGGTTAGCTGAGGTGACGGACCTGTTCGCGACGCTCAAGGTTGAAGATGCTGTCGCCACCACCCTGCGACAACACGGCTGGGGATCGACGGATTATGGGCGCGCCCTTGAAGAGCTCTCAGCACTGACCCTCAGCGAGATTGATCACCGTACCACGGTCCTCATCCTTGGCGATGCGCGGTCCAATTACGGGGATCCCGGCCATCAACATCTCCGCCGCATCCAGGAGCGCGCGCGGCGGGTAATTTGGCTCAATCCCGAGCCCCGCTCGTTCTGGAATATGGGCGATTCCGAAATGCAGCGCCTAGGTGCAGCCTGCGATCGTGTTGAATCATGCCGTTCGCTACGACATTTGGAACGCATTGTGAGCGAACTACTCCGCTACTCCCGATAGGCCGGCCAAGGCTTAGCAACATCGGTTATTTCACGTCCGCGCTTCAATTGACGAGACGAGTTCTACCTGCCCAGAACGGCTCCCGAAGCTCCCGGCGCAGAATTTTACCGGAAGGATTGCGCGGCAAGGCGCCAACGAAATCAATGGTCCGCGGAATCTTGAAACCCGCAATCCGCGCGCGCGCGTAGTCGATAAGTTCTTCCGAAGTGACCTCGGTGCCTGGCTTCAGCACCACAATCGCTTTCACGGCCTCACCCCACTTGTCGTCCGGCACACCGATCACCGCGACATCCGCCACTGCGGGATGTCCGAAAACCGCGTTCTCAACTTCAGCAGGGTAGACGTTCTCGCCACCGGAAACGATCATGTCTTTGAGACGATCGTGAATATAGAGAAACCCTTCCTCGTCGAAATAACCAGCGTCGCCCGTATGGAACCACGTTTCTCGAATGGCCTGCGCAGTCGCCTCAGGCTTATGCCAGTAGCCTTTCATGACAACCTGACTACGGATGACGATCTCCCCAACCGCATGTGCGGCAAGCACAGTGCCCGACTCGTCAACTACCCGGATATCAATCCCCGGGAAAGGCAGGCCGCAAGAGCGCAATTTTCCTCTCGAGGCGTCGTGTGCTTCTGCCGGCAGGTACGTACCCAGACCGGTGGTCTCGGTCAGTCCATATAACTGGACAAACGGGCAGCCAAGAATCGCCTGGGCTCGCCGCAGCAATTCTTCAGCAATGGGAGATGCGCCATAGCTCAAACGTTGAACACTGGAAAAATCAGTTTCGGCGCACTTGGGATGTTGCAGCATGAACAAAAGAACCGCAGGCACTACAAATACGCGGTTAATCCGATATTGCGGTATCAGCGTCAAAATTTGGCCGGGATCGACCTCGCGCGTCACAACGCCGGTGGCCCCCTGCGCGAGCGCGAGCATACCAATATTGGTGCCAGCCACATGAAATACCGGCATACAGACCAGTGACACATCCCCCGGCTGGGCGTCGAGCAGGCCAACTTGCGATGCGGCGCTAAAAACGCCGAGATAATTCTGGTGCGTCAACTGCACACCCTTGGGTTGGCCAGTCGTGCCGCTGGTATAAAGTTGCAAAACATCATCATCGTCCGGCACAGAGTACAGCGGATCTAACGGCGGTTGACCGTCTCGCCAGGCGGGAAACGTAGCAAGCGCAGTACGCGACTCGTCCATCACGACCAGCGTCCGCAGCGTAGGACTTCCCGCCCGTAAGGCTGGTACAAGTGGTAGATATTCGGGCCCGATAAATAACATTTCACACTGCGCATCGTTGAGGATGTAGGAAATTTCGGGCACCGCCAATCGCCAGTTTATGCCCACCAACACCACTCGCGCCTTGATAGCACCGAACAAAAGTTCGAAGTACCAATCGGAATTCTTACCCAGAAACGCGATTCGGGACTGCGGGGAAAGTCCCTCGGCAATCAGGCCCTGGGCAACCTGATTTGTGCGCCGGTCAAACTCCGCGAAGGTCGTCGTCCGTCCTTCGAAAATGAGCGCGGTCATTTGCGGTCTAGCCCGTCCATGGAGCCGAGGAATATCCGCCATCGAATCCATTTGTTCTAAATAAAACATCGCTCCGCTCCCCTTAAAACGCACCGCAAGACGTTATCACAACTCGAGAATCAACCGTCGACGTGGGATGGCTGTGCCTGTGCCCACGCCGCCGCCCGCTGCCCCGCCAATCGGCCAGTCGCGAAACATGCGGTCAATAAATAACCACCGGTCGGGGCATCCCAGTCGAGCATTTCGCCCGCCACAAAAATACCTGGCCGGCGGATCACCATAAGAGACGAATCCACTGCCTCGAACGTCACGCCACCCGCGGTGCTGATCGCTTCCGCCAGAGGACATGTACCCGTAAGGCGTACTGGTAACGCCTTAATAAGCTGCGCAAGTTGCTGCGGATCCTGTCTTGCCTCGATGCGCTGTGTCTCGTACAGGAGAGCTGCTTTTGCCCCCTCCAGATGTGCCTTACGGCGCAGATGGCTTGCCCAGGTCCGCGTGCCCCTCGGTGCCGAGAGCGCAGCCGTCAGCTTATCCAGCGGAACCCCGGGGAGCAGGTCTAAGAACAGCGTCGCTGATCCCGTCTGTTCGAACTCCCGCCGCAAAGGACTCGACAAGGCATAAATGAGTCCGCCTTCGAGCCCACGTGCGGTGATGACGCATTCACCATAGAGGGGTGGTCCGTCGCGTGTCCAGCCCCGGAGGCGTTTTAACGGCGCTCCGGCATGTCGGTCCCTCAAATGCGTACTCCATGCCACGTCGAATCCGCAATTCGCCGGCGCAAGGGGGGTGACTGAAATCCCTTGCGCGGAGAAAGGCGCGACCCAGGCGCCATCGGAACCGAGTCGCGGCCAGCTCGCGCCGCCAAGCGCGAACACGACAGCTGCCGGCCGGACCTGTTGTAGTCCCGCGGGTGTCTGGAACTCAAGCGCACCATCCGAGCGCCAACGCAACCATTGGTGGTGCATAGCGAACTCTACGCCGGATTGGCGCAACCGATGCAACCACCGACGAAGCAGTGGGGCCGCTTTGTAGTCACTCGGGAACACGCGGGAAGAACTACCGACGACCGTGGTAATACCCAAGACTCCCGCCCAAGCCCTTAACGCTAGCGCGTCGAACTGCTCAAGCATGGGTAATAACGCAGGTCCCTCAAAGCGGGTCTGGAAGCGGACAAAAGGCTCGGCGTGGGTCAGATTGAGGCCTCCCTTACCGGCAAGCAGGAATTTTCGACCAACCGAAGGCATGCGCTCGAACACCCGGACCCGCGCACCCGCCGCGCGGGCGGCCTCTGCTGCCATCAAGCCCGCAGGACCCCCTCCGATGACGGCAACGAAGTCTGACTCAGTCGATGACACGTTCACCCTTCGCCCAGCACAGCCAGACACAAGCACCCGCCAAGTTTACGCCTGCCGCCAGCAGGAATGCCGCATCGTAGGTTCCTGATTTATCTATTAGCCAACCGGTGATGGCGACCCCGATGACGCCCGGCAAGGTCCCGAAAGTATTGGTTAGCCCCATCAGAACGTCCGCGTAGCGCGGAGCGATTTCAAGGTGGTTCGGGGAATAACCCGCCCAGGTGAACGCCATAAAACCGAGCGCACCACACATCAACAGCACGGCCATAAGGGGAGTATCCACGCCGCGCGCCGCCAGTAGAAATCCGGCAGAAACAAGTAGGCCGGTGATCTGCATCAACTTCCGCACGTAGGTCACCTTCACACCGCGACGGATCAACACATCAGCAATAAAACCACCCAAGTTCGCCATCAGGAACATCGTCAACCACGGTGCCGCCGAAAAATATCCGGCATTCTGCACACTCAAATGTTGTACATCGCGAAAGTAGCTCGGCAGCCACGACAGCAGCATGTAAAACGCCCAATTAGAGGCGAAGTGATTAAAAATTAGCGCAAGCACGGCCGGCGATCGCGCAAAGCGACCCCAGGGGATAGTGACTGCCCTCTGACCTGATTCCTGTGACGGCTGTAGTAGTGCCCGTTCGGTCTCCGACATAGCCGGGTGATCAGCGGGCTCGTCGTAGACAATCTCGAACCAAAAAAAAGCCCACACGAAGCCGAGTAACCCAAACGAATAGAACGCCATCGGCCACCCAAAGTGCGTAACGACCCAGCCGGTCAGGCCCAAACCCAGCAGCGTGCCAAGCGGTATCGCGCTGGCCAGGAGCGTCACCGCCCGAGATCGCTCCGCCACCGGCACCCAACGCCGAAACAGCGCGTAGCTCGCCGGGAAGGTCGCCGCTTCGCCTAAACCGAGGGTAAAACGCGTGGCTAGGAGAAGGGGCAACGCCCCTGCAGCCAGCGGCGTAAGCAAGGTAAACAAAGACCACCAGAGCACGGCACCACCGAGCACCCGACGCCCGCCGATCCGGTTCGCCACCCAACCACTCACGACTTGCAGCAGAAGATAGCCAAGGAAAAACGACGACATCACTAGACCTTTTGTCGTGTCGTTCCACCCATACTGCTCTTTCATCGCCACGACCGCGACGGACATGTTCACGCGATCGAGATAACAGACAAATACTGCCGCAAAACAGAGCAGCACGATCGAGTAGCGCGCCGGGAATCTTGGCTCTCTTGCACGTTCGATCACCAGGTGATCACCGATTCAAGCAACCGCTTGCGAGCTTCCCAGTCCGGCAGAACATTCGTCATTAGCTGATAGAACCTCGGGCCGTGGCTGAAAAAACTCAGGTGGCAGAGCTCATGGAAAATAACGTACTCAAGACACTCAACGGGCCCTTGGATCAGCACCGTGTTCAATGTCATGCCACGTTGACGAGACATCGTCCCCCAGCGCGTACGCATGTTCCGAATTCGAAGCGCCGGCAAGGGATAGCGCGCAAAACGCGGATGGTGATGGCAGGTAGTCAGAACCTGTGGAAATAAGCGCCGAGCCTGTGCCTGATACCAGCGAGAAAGCGCCATTGAAGTCGCGCGTGGCGTTTTCGCACTGGCACCGCCCACCACCAAAGTATCCCCATCAATCGTGACGCCCGCGCGCGCCTCCGCTCGAAGACAGAGCCGATAGTGTTGTCCTAGATATAGGTGAGGCTCACCCTCCGCGTGTTGCGGCGGCACGCGCGGCTCCGGTAGGGACTCGAAACGGCTCAGCTGCCGCGCAATCCAGCGCTGGTGATGAGTCACGTAACGGGTGATTACGTCATCGGGACATCCCGAAGGTGCCCGGACAACCACCCGCAAATCCCGATGAACCTCAAGACTCAGCGTTCGGCGACGCGCACTGTGCAGAATTTCATAGTGCGGCTCAGCGGGCACCAAGGCCGGCGCAGCCGGAGGTTGCGCAAAAAAATCGAGCAATAGCTGCAACGCCCCAGACTTCACTGTGCGCCCCTGTCACGGGCCGTCCGGTCTCCCTGCCGTACCCTACTACCGGGACAAACCTCCGGACTCGGCAGGTTGTTGCACATCAAATTTTCCTTAAGACCTTCAAGCCAGAGAAAGCACAATTTTGTGTCACACTGACAATAAAGTCCACGTAAAACAGCGGGTAAGATGACTGCCGCAAATGGACAGCACCTAGCCGCCAAGGGACCCGATAACCCGCGTCGATGTCTCGGCTACGGGTCGGATGCCACGTTCTTCGCGATTGTCGTCGTGGGCTAGGAAGCACGCTTGGGTTAAGAATAAACGGCTCGGGACCGTCGCTTTTCTTGCCGGGTTTGGAGGCAGCGCCGGAATTAATCTGCTCAGGCTCCTCTCGCTATTTTAGCGTCCTTTAGAGGAGGTCGCTGGCAGCGCGCCTTCGGAAATTAGCGAGTCGAGCGTCACGGCGACCACGCGATACCTAGCCACCTCCCCTCTTCCCTCGCACCCCACTTTCCCGACAAACCAGTTCATTCGACCAACACCGGCCTGTCATGCTAACGTCCGCTCGCGGATAGTCCGATTAGCGTTGGGTCCTCGCCTCGCGTGGATCGATACCCAACCGACTCAATGAACTGGCTTTTGCACGCCCGGTGGGAACGAATTTCAAAACTGCGCCGCCGAAAAACTCTTGCCCTCTTTCATCCATCACAACCGCCAGAAAGGAAAAGCACTATGACTCAACTAAACAATGTCTCAGTGATTAAAAAATCAAACATTTATTTCGACGGCAAATGTATCAGTCATACCATCCTTACGGCAGATGGCACACGAAAAACCGTTGGGGTCATCTTCCCGAGCCGACTGACCTTCAATACCGAAGCACCGGAGCGCATGGAAGTGGTCGCCGGCCAATGTCGCGTGCGGCTCGGATCGGAAACTGAATGGCGAGTTTACGGCGCGGGCGCCGAATTTGCCGTTGCGGCTAACAGCCAGTTCGACATTGAGGTGTCCGAGACGCTGGATTACGTCTGCCACTTTGGCTGATGCGAGCGACGAGGATCATCGACAATCCCCGTGGCGGTACGCCGCCAGACGCGGCGACGTACCGCTTACATCAGTCTTTTACCTGATACTTGTCATGGCATCCTTTGCAACTGTGCACGGTATTCCCGAATTCTTTTTTCATGGCCGCCTCGTCTCCGCTCTTTGCAACCTCGGCAAGTTTAGTGGTTGCTCCCACAAACTCCTTCATGCGTTTGTCGAAATCTTCCTTGTTGTCCCACAACGTCGCTTTCGCATGACTCTTCGCTTGTTTGGAATCGACGGAAAATCCTTCGCTGGCCATCGGGGCGAGCATGGCCGAGCGTCCCGCCAGAAAGGCGAAACGGGTCGCGTCGAAAGGAATTTTGCCTTTCACCATGGCCCCCATCGGACCGATATTCCAGCCGATAGCGGTCATGATCCCTTGACGGTAGTCCACAGCATCAGCCGCCTTATCCGCCAAAGCAGGCGTTGTTATGACGAGAACGCCTGCACCGATTACCAGCGATTTAATCCACTTCACACCCATCTTGGATCTCCTTAATTGAGTTATGGGGGCGGTTCAACAAGGCATCGCCCCTTAGCAGTTGACTATGAGCACGACGAATACGGCCGCACCGAAAAACACCATCGCCCCGCGCCATAAATTAATACGCCGGGGCACAGATGCCGACACCCACTTGTAGCCAGTCAGCATGGGGACCACAAGATTTTCGCCTTTGACGAACCGATGGTAAGCAATTGCAGCCATGTGGACCATCACCAAGCCAAGCAACACCTTAAAATTGACATGATGTAACCCAGTCAGTCGATCGCTGACCGCCTTAGTCAGGTGCCCAGCCCACGGCCCTTCGTTGAAAATATCGTCATTGGCGCAGAGTCCTGTCAGCGCCTGCGTCAGTAACTCCAATAGCAAAAAAAAGACCATCCAACCCCCTAACGGGTTGTGACCAACGCTTTGAGTGGGCCGTCTGCTGGCCAATTCACGCAATGCGGCTAACACCTGCCGCGGTCCGTGTAAAAACGTCCCAAAACGCGCGTAAATGCCGCCGACAAAGCCCCATCCTATCCGGAAGAGCACCAGTACCAAAATTGAATACCCTGACCAGAAGTGATATTTCAGTGCTACGCCACCCAGCGTGGCCGTAATCCATGAAGCGGCAAAGAGGCTGACTAACAACCAGTGAAAAATACGTACCGGGAGGTCCCACACGAGCACCCATGTCTTTTCGTTCACTACGCGCACTCCCAGCCGCAGACGGCGGCATACTAGTATTCAGCGCCAACCGCACATGCGTCGGTCTCACACATCACGACTTCCTTCTCGGGCAGAAAGCCGCCTGCCTGCATATGCCACATACGCGCGTAATGTCCGTCTTTTTCGAGCAGGTCCGCGTGTGAGCCGTCTTCGATAATGTGGCCACGATGGAAAACGACGATACGATCGAGATGAGCTAGCGTCGAAAGTCGATGCGCAATGACCAGTACCGTTTTATTTGTCATCAGCGTCTGCAGGCTTTCCTGGATCTGGTGCTCAGTCACCGAATCCAGTGCACTAGTCGCTTCGTCAAGAAGCAGAATGTGGGCATTTTTCAGAATGGCACGCGCAAGCGCGATTCGTTGTCGCTGGCCGCCCGAAAGCTTGACGCCACGTTCCCCGACGAGCGATTCATATTGATGCTCGGTTTCCATAATGAATTCGTGCGCATGTGATTGGCGAGCCGCCGCAATGACCTCGGCATTACTCGCCTCCAGTCGGCCATATCGGATATTTTCCATCAGCGAGCGGTGAAACAACATTGGGTCTTGAGGGATCATCGCCAATGCCGCACGCAGCGACTCCTGAGTGACCTGCCGAATATCCTGCCCATCGACGAGAATTCGCCCGCCCTGGGGTTCAAACAAACGCAGCAGCAGGTTTAAGAGGCTACTCTTCCCGCTGCCCGAAAACCCGACCAGACCGACCTTCTGACCGGGCGGAACCACTAGACTAAGTTTGGAAAAAACTGGTCGTTCAGCAAGATAAGCAAAATCGAGCGCCTCTATCCTTACCTCACCGCGGCTCACCTGCAGGGGCGCGGCTTCGGGCAGATCGACCACATCGTGCGGCCGCACAATAACGGAGACACCATCCCCCACATTCCCGATGTACTCAAAGAATTCGAGAAACTTCCGACTTAAGCCCCGCGCCTGCTCGATCAATAGCAGACATAAGCTGGCCGCCATCGCGAACTGTCCCGCGGTCATACGAGCCGCCACCCATAGATTAATAGCGTAAGAAACCATGCCGATCATCAAACCCGCCGCCGCGGTATATTGAAACCAGCGGATCCCTTCCATGAAGAAAAACGTACGACGGGCCCGCATGACCTCGATATCCAGATACAGGTCGAGATATTCTCGTTCAAAATCGCGTCTCGCGAAGAGCTTCGAGTTCATGATGTTAGTCACCGAGTCCACAATAATGCCACTGACCAGACTCCGGGCGGCCGCGTAGTCGCGGGCATAGCGGCGACACTTCAAAGCGAGCAGAAAGGATATGCCCACGTAGCCGGTCATCCAGAGACCGAGAACAATGCCTAAGTTCGAATTGACCTCCGACAGGAGGTAAAGAGAGACCGAGAAACTGATGACTAATGGCCAAAAATCGAACATCACCGTCCACAAAATCTGTGCAGTACTCATCGAAGTCTCAGCAATTCGGTTAGCTAAGGATCCGGCAAAGTTGCTGAGAAAATAACGTTGAGAATGATGTTGGAGATAGGCAAATAACTGGCGACGAATCCGTCGACGCAAAGAGGGTCCCAGCATGACGAGGATGGTGCCGCTGCTACGGGAAAAAATGACCATCCCGATGTTGAGCCAAGCGAAAAACCACAGTGGACCTGACATCACGTCCCCTATATTCCGTCCATGAGCCTGCGCCATCGTGACGGTATCCATAATCCGCCTGATCGCATACGGCAGTAAAATCGCGCATGTGGATTGACTGCTCTCCAGAAGCGCCACGATAGTGACAGGAAGCCAGTAGCGCCGCACGAAGTACAGCACGAAAGCGAGCGGGACCGCCGGCAAACGGGGGGCAGGTGGATCTACTCCGGGAGAAAGCTCTCTCATCGACAGATTATACGGGGAGACGCCTCATCTCCGCAGCTTTCGGATATGCTTGCGGCGCAAAAGACACGAAAAATCCGAGGAGCTTGGATGTCGAGAATCATGATCACCGGTTCGACTGATGGGATCGGTTTAGAAACCGCCCGTCAGCTGTTGGCATTGGGCCACGAGGTGCTCGTTCACGGCCGCCACGCGACACGGGCAAAAGAAGCCTGTGCCACGTTGCTGCGCCAATTCCCACGCGGTATCGTTTGGCCGGTGTGGGGCGACCTTTCCCGCATGAGCGAAGTTGTCGAACTTGCGGGACAAGTCACACTACAGACCCCCACCCTCGATGTTCTAATAAACAACGCTGGGATTTATGCTCCACGTCGAACGATTACTGCGGACGGTTTCGAATTAACGCTGGCAGTCAACCATTTTGCGCATTTCCTGCTCACCTGCCATCTGCTCCCTAATCTCCACCGAGCGACTGCAGGCAGGATTATTACAGTCAGCTCTGGAACGCACCACAGTGCGAAACTGATGCTCAAAGATTTGAATGGTGAGTTGAGTTGGTCGTCCTACGGCGCCTATTCAAACTCGAAACTGGCAAATATATTGTTCACACGTAGTCTCTCTGCCAAGCTGGCAAATACCCCCATTACAGCGAACGCGTTGCATCCCGGCGTGATTGGGACCAAGTTGCTTAGAGTCGGCTTTGGCGCGGGGGGAGCGCCAACCACACAAGGCGCGCGAACCTCGGTGTATCTCGCGACCGCGACCGAAGTAGCTGCGACCAGGGGTAAATATTTTGTCGACTGCCGTGAAACTCCCGCAGCGCCTATCGCGAGAGACGTTCGCCTGTCTCAAGACTTTTGGCATGAAAGCGGACGACTGCTGGTCACTTTCCTGCCGAATCAATCCCTGATCTGATCCAGACTCAACCGTCCGGAAAAATTGGAGCTTCTAGCGGCGCCAAATTCGACATTGTGCTTAAGCGTCTCTGGCCTTATGTTGGGCGCGGGTTGATGTTCGCGAGGTCCGATTCCTCGGACAGGCCTGATGAGCACCTCACGGTTGGCGAATCCGCCGCTCGAGATCGGCCGTCACCAGTCAGCACGTACCCTCGCACATAAGTCTGGAAATCGCTGAAAGACCTGCTATCGTGGGAGGCGGCTTAGGTTTTGAGCATCCTTATTCGCTTTATAATTCGCAGTGCTTCA
>CAIKBL010000052.1 GCA_903825645.1 uncultured Pseudomonadota bacterium
ACGCCCTCGCCTCTCCCCCGAACTTCTGCGAGGTCACCACTGTCAACGCCGCTGTCAGCGTCGTCTTCCCATGATCAACGTGGCCAATCGTCCCCACATTTACATGTGGCTTCGTTCTTTCAAATTTCTCCTTGGACATGGTGTCGTTACCTCTTCAAACGCTATATGACGGTTGATTTCGAAAATTTACTGAGCTCAGGAACGCTTGCTGATCGTCTCTGCGATATTTTTCGGTGCTTCGACATAACGGGAAAATTCCATCGTATACGTCGCTCGCCCTTGGGTTGCTGAACGCAAATCGGTCGAATAACCAAACATCTCAGAAAGCGGCACCTGGGCCTTTATCAGACGTCCTGCCGGAGAGTCCTCTGCACCCTCAAGCATCCCTCGGCGACGGTTAAGATCGCCATTGACCGTTCCGACGTAGTCTTCTGGCGTGACGACTTCGACGCTCATTACGGGTTCTAGCAGAACGGGCTTTGCTTTTTGGCACGCTTCTTTGAACGCCATCGAGCCCGCAATCTTGAACGCCATTTCGTTCGAGTCGACTTCGTGATAGGAACCGTCGTAAAGCGTTACCTTCACGTCCACTACCGGATAGCCAGCAAGCACACCATTGTTCAGCTGCTCTTCGATGCCCTTCTGAACGGCCGGGATGTATTCACGCGGAATCACTCCACCAACGATGCCGTTCACGAATTCAAATCCCTTGCCCGCCTCGTTAGGCTCGAGTTTGATGACTACGTGACCGTATTGGCCGCGACCGCCACTTTGGCGGACGAATTTTCCTTCTTGCTTCTCAAC
Source organism: uncultured Pseudomonadota bacterium (assembly GCA_903825645.1). Lineage (GTDB taxonomy): Bacteria > Pseudomonadota > Gammaproteobacteria > CAIKBL01. Next base: position 805 of record CAIKBL010000052.1, read on the forward strand.
AACGCTTCGGACCGTTTCACGGTAAGCCACTTGCGGCTTACCAACATTTGCTTCGACCTTAAATTCTCGGCGCATGCGGTCGACGATAATTTCGAGATGCAATTCGCCCATGCCGGAAATGATCGTTTGGCCAGATTCCTGATCCGTGGCGACGCGAAAAGACGGATCTTCTGCAGCCAAACGCCCCAGCGCCAAACCCATCTTTTCCTGGTCCGCCTTCGTCTTGGGCTCCACGGCAACCGCAATCACGGGCTCCGGAAATTCCATACGCTCCAGCGTAATGATTCTGTCTAAGGAACAAAGGGTGTCACCGGTCGTGACGTCTTTTATTCCGACCGCCGCGGCGATGTCACCTGCGCGTACTTCCTTGATTTCTTCTCGGCTGTTGGCATGCATCTGTAGCAGCCGGCCAATGCGCTCTTTGCGATCTTTGACGGGGTTATAGACTGAGTCACCCGAATTAAGAACACCGGAATACACCCGGAAGAAAGTTAGTGTACCGACGTACGGGTCTGTCGCTATTTTAAAGGCGAGTGCCGCAAACGGCGCGTCGTCTGAGGCAAACCTGCGTTCCTCGGTTTTGCCATCTTCGAGTATGCCCTTAATGCCCTCGACATCATCCGGAGCCGGGAGATATTCGATGACCCCATCGAGCATCGCCTGCACACCTTTGTTCTTAAAGGCGGAGCCACAGAGCACGAGCACCACCTCATTGCGGACAGTCCGAGTGCGCAATCCTGCCTTGACTTCCTCTACAGAAAGCTCTCCGGTGACCAGGTACTTCTCGGTCAACTCGTCGGAAGCTTCCGCGGCGGCCTCTACAGCAGTTTCCCGCCATTTTGCGCAAAGCTCCGCCATGTCTTCCGGAATCTCTCGGTGCTCAAACAGCATCCCCTGGGATTCTTCCTGCCAGTAAATTGCCTTGCCGAGGATCAGATCAATAACGCCTTCGAAACCTTCTTCAGCGCCTATCGGCAGTTGAATTGGAATCGCGTTGGCATTCAGCCGGTCTTTCATCTGCTGAACCACGCGGAGGAAATCGGCCCCTGCGCGATCCATTTTGTTCACAAACGCAAGGCGCGGCACACCGTATTTATTCGCTTGGCGCCAAACCGTCTCCGACTGCGGTTGAACGCCGCCCACCGCACAGAACACGGCTACCGCGCCATCGAGCACGCGAAGCGACCGTTCGACTTCAATCGTGAAGTCCACGTGCCCGGGGGTATCAATGATATTGATACGATGCTCTGGGAACTGCTTACCCATGCCGCGCCAAAAACAAGTAGTCGCAGCCGACGTAATAGTGATGCCGCGCTCCTGCTCCTGCTCCATCCAGTCCATGGTGGCTGCGCCATCATGGACTTCGCCTATCTTATGGGACCGGCCGGTATAAAAAAGAATTCGTTCCGTCGTCGTGGTCTTGCCCGCATCGATATGTGCTGCAATGCCGATATTCCGGTAACGGTCGATAGGGGTAGTACGTGCCACGGCTAACTGTCCTCAACTTCCCTTGCTGTTACCAGCGATAGTGCGAGAACGCGCGATTGGCTTCCGCCATCTTGTGCGTATCTTCCCGCTTCTTGACCGCGGTGCCACGGTTGTCCGAGGCATCCATGAATTCACCTGCGAGTCGACGTCCCATGGACTTCTCGCCTCGTTTACGAGCGGCATCGACAAGCCAGCGCATCGCGAGCGCGCTTCGACGATTAGGCCGCACCTCCACGGGCACTTGGTAGGTCGCACCGCCGACTCGGCGAGATTTGACCTCGACCCTCGGCTCCACGTTACCCAGCGCCTGTTTGAACAGGTCGATCGCGACGCCGCGCCCCCGCTTACCCATTTCGTCCAAGGCGCCGTATACGATCTTTTCGGCTACGGACTTTTTTCCCGAACTCATCAACATGTTGATGAACTTGGCAACGGTTTGATCGCCGAACTTGGGATCCGGCAGGATTTCACGCTTAGCTGCTACGCGACGTCTGGACATAGGATTCAGCTACTCAAATATTAAATCGTGTATGGATTCGGGGCGATTTCGACTGCACAAACAGCCGCAGTGGTCGCTCAGGATTTAGGTCGTTTAGCGCCGTATTTCGAGCGGCCCTGACGACGGTCACTGACACCGGAGGTGTCGAGCGTACCGCGCACCGTATGGTAACGGACACCTGGCAAGTCTTTTACGCGACCACCACGAATCAGGATCACCGAATGCTCCTGAAGGTTGTGGCCCTCGCCACCGATATAGGTGGTTACCTCCTGGCCGTTGGTCAGGCGCACGCGGGCCACCTTACGCAACGCGGAGTTCGGCTTTTTGGGGGTTGTGGTATATACACGCGTGCATACCCCCCGCTTCTGCGGGCAACCCTCTAGCGCCGGAACTGCGCTCTTCTGATTTTGACGGCGCCGTGGATTGCGCACTAACTGATTGATTGTGGCCATCTCAATACCGCATCGGCCGCTTGGGCCGGAATGTTGTCACCCCATAGCCTAGAGCTGGCGCCCTAGGTGTCGTGGTGAAATTAACCGTATTGTTTGCCGTGCAAAATCCCTCATCCGGCTCCGCTTTTCGATTTCGAAAGGCGCGATGTCCGAGACGACTCTCCCATCACCGTGCCGAGGTGTCTCGGCAAATCAGGCTCGGGGGGAAATTTTACGGTGCGAAAAAAACGACAGGCTCGGGGGCTGCCCGGCCTGTCGCAGGAGCGGAATTATAAGGATCTGGCTATCGAGGTGTCAACGCCTTCGCCCCTAATTACGCTACTTCTTGTTACCCAGTATTACTCCGAATCCGACGTGCTTGTCGTGAAGGCGAAATTCGGTGCATCTGCCCCCTGCCGACGCTTCCGCCGTCGCTCGTTATGGTAGGCGAAACCGGTTCCCGCCGGGATAAGTCTGCCAACGATGACGTTTTCTTTTAAGCCGCGCAGCTCATCTCGTTTGCCGGTCACTGAGGCTTCCGTCAGTACCCGCGTAGTCTCCTGGAAGGAGGCCGCCGAGATAAAGGATTCTGTTGCGAGCGACGCTTTGGTGATCCCCAACAGCAACTGTTGATGTGTCGCGTGCTTCTTCCCCTCAACGTCCATCTTGTCGTTTTCTTCCAACAAGCGTTCCTTCTCGATTTGCTCACCCGCGAGATAGCGCGTGTCCCCGGAATCCACAATCTCGATCTTGCGGAGCATCTGTCTGACGATGACCTCGATGTGCTTGTCGTTGATTTTCACACCCTGAAGGCGATAGACCTCCTGAACTTCATTGACAATATAACGTGTCAAATCGGGCACGCCCTTCAGGCGGAGAATGTCATGCGAATCCGGTGAGCCGTCGCAAATGACATCACCTTTCTCTACATGTTCGCCCTCGAAGACGGTGACATGCCGCCATTTCGGAATCAGCGTCTCGACTTCTTCGCCGTCTTCCTGGCGCACGACCAGGCGCTGTTTGCCCTTAGTGTCTTTGCCAAACGATACCGTACCGCTGGTCTCCGCGAGGATTGCGGGCTCCTTGGGTTTGCGCGCTTCGAACAAATCAGCGACTCGCGGCAAACCACCCGTGATATCGCGGGTTTTTGATGACTCCTGCGGAATACGCGCCACAATATCGCCGACCTTGGCTTGACCACCATCCTCGGCGACGATGATCGCGTTGGGGGGGAGGAAATATTGCGCAGCGATCTCCGTTCCGGGGATCTTGATTTCTTTGCCGTTTTCGTCGACCAACTGAATCATCGGCCGAAGGTCTTTTGCCGACGAGCCACGCTGCTTCGGATCGGTCACCACGTTGCTGGAAAGACCGGTTATCTCGTCGAGTTGACGCACAACGGTAACGCCTTCCACCACGTCCTTGAAACGGGCGGTACCGTTAACCTCCGTCACAATCGGATGCGTGTGCGGATCCCAATTTGCAATATTCTGACCGGACTTGACCGTCGAACCTTCTCCCGCTGTTAACGTCGCACCATACGGCACTTTATAACGCTCACGTTCACGACCGACCTCATCCATCACCACGAGTTCACCCGAACGGGACACCGAGATGAAGGTGCCGTTCTCGTGTCGAAGCACTTTCATGTTGTGCAACCGCACCGTTCCACCGAACTTAACTTCAATACTGCTGATGGCCGCCGCACGAGATGCTGCTCCGCCGATGTGGAAGGTCCGCATAGTCAGCTGCGTGCCGGGCTCACCGATAGATTGCGCCGCGATGACGCCCACCGCTTCACCAATATTGACGAGATGTCCGCGTGCGAGATCACGTCCGTAACAATTCGAGCAAACCCCATACCGAGTTTCGCAGGTAATGGGCGAGCGCACTAACACTTCGTCGATCCCGAAATCGTCCAGCACCTGCACCCATTTCTCGTCGAGCAAGGTTCCCGCCGGTGCAACGACGTCCGTAGTCCCGGCGCGACAGACATCCACAGCGACCACGCGACCGAGTACACGGTCTCGCAGCGCTTCCACGACGTCTCCACCTTCCACCATTGGTGCCATGGTAACGCCGGCTTGCGTCCCGCAGTCGGTTTCGGTCACGACCAAGTCCTGTGCCACGTCAACGAGTCGACGAGTTAAGTAACCGGAGTTTGCAGTTTTCAACGCCGTGTCCGCCAGTCCCTTACGCGCGCCGTGCGTCGAGATGAAGTACTGCAACACGTCCAATCCCTCACGGAAATTCGCCGTGATTGGGGTTTCGATGATGGAGCCATCCGGCTTGGCCATCAAACCACGCATTCCAGCAAGCTGCCGGATCTGCGCCGCAGACCCTCGAGCACCCGAATCAGCCATCATGTAAATCGAGTTGAACGAGGCCTGCTTGACTTGTTTTCCGGTCGTGTCCGTCACGATTTCTGAACCGAGCTTGTCCATCATGGCCTTCGCTACTTGATCGTTCGTATGCGACCAGATGTCTACGACCTTGTTATAGCGCTCACCGGTCGTCACAAGGCCGGAGGCATATTGCTCTTCGATTTCCTTCACGCCTTCCTCGGCGGCCTTGATAATCGCACTCTTTTCGTCCGGCACGACCATATCGTCGACGCCGATCGATACGCCCGCCCGGGTAGCTTGGTGGAATCCGGTGTACATCAACCGGTCGGCGAAAATGACTGTTTCTTTCAAACCGACGTTGCGGTAGCAGCGGTCAAAGAGACGCGAAATGGAGCGCTTATCCAATGTCCGGTTGATCAGCTCGAACGGCAAGCCATTCGGCAGTATCGTGGAGAGCAACGCCCGACCGACCGTCGTTTCTACTAGACTGGTCTTGCTGTACTCATTTCGTTGCTCATCGAAAAGCACTTCCGTCAAGCGAACTTTGCAACGGGCATGCAGAACCGCCGCGCCAGTTTCGTGCGCTCGATGAACTTCCGCGATATCACAGAAAATCATGCCTGTGCCTTTTGCACTCGCCGATTCTCTGGTCATGTAATAAAGCCCAAGCACCACGTCTTGGGTCGGCACAATGATCGGATCACCATTCGCCGGCGACAAAATATTGTTGGTCGACATCATGAGGCTACGTGCCTCAAGCTGGGCCTCGATCGACAACGGAACGTGGACCGCCATTTGGTCACCATCGAAGTCCGCATTGAACGCTGTACATACCAACGGATGAAGCTGGATCGCTTTGCCTTCGATAAGTACCGGCTCAAACGCCTGGATACCCAACCGGTGGAGAGTCGGTGCGCGGTTAAGCATCACGGGATGTTCGCGGATAACCTCTTCGAGAATATCCCAGACCTCCGGCCCCTCGCGTTCAACTAATTTCTTGGCGGCCTTGATTGTAGTCGCCATGCCCCTGCGCTCGAGCTTGCTGAAAATAAACGGCTTGAACAGCTCAAGCGCCATTTTTTTCGGCAATCCGCATTGATGAAGCTTAAGCGTGGGACCGACCACGATGACTGAGCGGCCCGAGTAATCGACGCGTTTGCCCAGCAGATTTTGTCGAAAACGCCCTTGCTTGCCTTTGATCATGTCGGCAAGTGACTTCAAGGGTAGCTTATTGGTGCCCGTAATCGCACGGCCGCGGCGTCCATTGTCCAGCAACGCATCCACCGCCTCCTGAAGCATGCGTTTCTCATTTCGCACGATAATGTCCGGTGCGTTGAGATCAAGAAGACGCTTAAGTCGGTTATTTCTATTGATCACACGGCGATACAAATCGTTCAGATCGGACGTCGCGAAGCGGCCGCCATCGAGCGGAACCAGCGGCCGTAATTCGGGCGGCAGTACCGGCAGGACCTTCATCACCATCCATTCCGGTCGATTACCGGAATGGATAAACGCTTCCATCAATTTAAGACGTTTGGTGAATTTTTTTATCTTTGTCTCGGAAGTCGTCTCAGGCAACTCTTCACGCAGTCGTTTGACTTCGTGATTGAGATCTACGGTTTTCAGAAGCTCGTAAATGGCCTCTGCGCCCATCCGCGCATCAAAATCATCGCCGTACTGCTCAATTGCCTCGAGGTAGGCGTCTTCGGAGAGAAGCTGCCCACGTTCAAGTTCGGTCAGACCCGGATCAATGATGACGTACGCTTCGAAATAGAGAATTCGCTCGATTTCGCGCAAGGTCATATCGAGCAACAAGCCCATGCGCGACGGCAACGACTTCAGGAACCAAATATGGGCGACCGGACTAGCGAGATCGATATGACCCATGCGCTCCCGCCGCACTTTCGCGAGGGTTACCTCGACGCCGCACTTCTCGCACACGACCCCACGATGTTTCAGGCGCTTGTACTTACCGCACAGGCACTCATAATCCTTGATGGGCCCGAATATCTTCGCGCAGAACAACCCGTCACGTTCAGGTTTGAACGTTCGGTAATTGATCGTTTCCGGTTTTTTGACTTCTCCATATGACCACGAGCGAATTTTCTCCGGAGACGCCAATCCAATATTGATGGCGTCGAAATCTTCTACGTGCCCGTGCGCTTTGAATAAGTCGAGTAGGTCTTTCACGCTTGGTAACTCCTAAGACGGTGGCCGTCTCAAAACCTGGCAAAATAATCAGTTATTCGCGGTCGAGTTCAATATCGATGCAGAGCGAACGCATCTCTTTCAACAGTACATTGAAGGATTCCGGCATACCGGCTTCCATACTGTGGTCGCCGTCCACGATGTTCTTGTACATCTTGGTACGCCCGTTGACGTCGTCCGACTTCACGGTGAGCATCTCCTGCAGGGTATAAGCTGCCCCGTACGCTTCCAGTGCCCAAACCTCCATTTCACCAAATCGCTGTCCACCAAACTGCGCTTTGCCGCCCAGTGGTTGTTGCGTAACTAAGCTATAGGGTCCGGTAGAACGGGCATGCATCTTGTCATCGACGAGATGGTTAAGCTTCAGGATATACATGAAGCCGACCGTCACTTCTCGATCAAACGCTTCCCCGGTTCGACCATCGAAAAGCCGTGTCTGCCCGCTCTGCGGCAAACCAGCCAGTTCAAGCATCTTCTTGATCTCGCTTTCGTCCGCGCCGTCAAAAACCGGTGTGGCCATCGGAACGCCATCTCGCAGATTAAGCGAAAGCGTTTGGATTTCCTTGTCATCAAGCTGAGACAAGTCTTCCTGATGTCCGCTGGAGTTATAGACCTTCGTGAGAAATTCACGTAACTCGGCTGAACTTGCCATGGCATCCACCATCGTGCGGATCTTCCGGCCCAGGCCATGCGCGGCCCACCCAAGGTGAGTCTCAAGCACTTGTCCGACGTTCATTCGCGAAGGCACGCCGAGAGGGTTCAGGACCACGTCGACAGTCGTGCCGTCTGCCATGTGCGGCATGTCTTCAACCGGCACGATCATCGAGATGACGCCCTTGTTCCCGTGACGCCCGGCCATCTTGTCGCCGGGCTGGAGCCGGCGCTTCACCGCAAGATAGACCTTCGCCATTTTGAGCACGCCCGGCGCCAAATCATCGCCCGAGGTCAGCTTCGAGCGCTTTTCCTCGAACTGCTGCGCAAAGTCCGAATTATGTTGCTCAATCTGGCCCGCCAAGCGCTCGACCTGCTCATTGGTCTTGTCATCCTTGGTTCTGATTTCAAACCACTGTTCCCGTCGTAGAGTCTTCAAGCCTTCGGCGGTCACGGTCTCGGCACCGGCTAGACCCTTCGGTGCTTTCTCTATGGCTTTACCCAGCAGCAAGCGTTCGACACGCTGATGAATGTCGCCATGGAGGATGCGCAGCTGGTCATCCAGATCCTTTTTGACACGTGCAAGCTCGGCCCGTTCTATCTCAAGTGCACGCGCGTCTTTCTCGACGCCATCTCGCGTAAATACTTGAACATCGATCACGGTACCGTTCATGCCCGACGGCACTCGCAGCGACGTGTCCTTCACATCAGACGCCTTCTCACCGAATATTGCGCGGAGCAGTTTCTCCTCTGGTGTCAGCTGCGTCTCCCCTTTCGGGGTGACTTTACCGACGAGGATGTCACCCGGATGGACTTCGGCCCCAATGTAGACGATGCCGGATTCGTCGAGTTTCGACAGGGCACCTTCGCTCACATTGGGAATGTCCGCGGAAATCTCTTCCGGTCCCAACTTTGTGTCCCGTGCCACGCAGGTGAGTTCTTCGATGTGAATACTCGTAAATCGATCTTCCTGAACCACGCGCTCAGAAATGAGGATAGAGTCCTCAAAGTTGTAACCGTTCCACGGCATGAACGCGACCAAAAGATTTTGGCCAAGTGCCAACTCACCAAGATCGGTTGCCGGTCCATCAGCCAGCACGTCCCGCTTCGCGATACGGTCGCCCGTACTCACCAACGGACGCTGATTAATGCAGGTGTTCTGGTTAGAACGTGTGTATTTGGTCAAGCTGTAGATATCGACGCCCGCCTCGCCTGGCATCGTCTCATCATCATTGACCCGCACGACGATTCGCGAGGCGTCTACTAAATCAACGATACCACCACGGCGCGCGCTGACGGTGACCCCTGAATCTTGTGCGACGACGCGTTCTATGCCCGTGCCCACCAACGGTTTCTGCGTGCGCAACGTCGGCACCGCCTGGCGCTGCATATTGGATCCCATCAATGCGCGATTCGCGTCGTCGTGCTCCAGAAAGGGGATTAGCGCGGCGGCCACAGAGACGATCTGCATCGGCGACACGTCCATGTACTGCACACGATCCGGGCTAGACAGCGTGAACTCATTCAGGTGCCGGCATGACACCAATCCGTCGGTGAGCTTACCACTCGCATCCAGCGTCGCATTCGCCTGCGCGATCATGTACTGGCTCTCTTCGATGGCAGAGAGGTAGTCCACCTGGTCGGTCACATGGACATTATCTACCTTGCGGTACGGTGTCTCTAGAAATCCATATTTATTAGTACGGGCAAACACCGCCAGCGAATTGATTAGCCCAATGTTCGGACCTTCCGGCGTCTCGATAGGACATACACGTCCATAATGGGTCGGATGGACGTCTCGAACCTCAAAACCAGCGCGCTCACGCGTCAAACCACCCGGTCCAAGCGCAGAAACACGGCGTTTGTGTGTAACCTCTGACAGCGGGTTATTCTGATCCATGAATTGCGAGAGTTGGCTGGAGCCGAAGAATTCCTTGATCACCGCGGAAACCGGCTTGGCGTTAATCAGCTCCTGAGGCATGATCCCTTCAGATTCCGCCAGGCTTAGCCGTTCCTTCACAGCGCGTTCGACGCGAACCAAGCCCACTCTAAACTGGTTTTCTGCCATTTCACCGACACTTCGAACGCGTCGGTTACCTAAGTGGTCGATGTCATCAACCGTACCGTTGCCGTTACGAATATCGACTAGCGTCTTAACGACGTCGACAATATCCGATCCGTATTCGACGAGGCGCGCCTTCAGATCGCCCCAAGCCATCTTGATGCCGTCGATTTTTTCGTCATTCGCGAGCAAGCGACGCAATTCAGGCATCACTCTCGTCAACGGGATCTCGACCAGTTCGGCCGCACGCTCGTCGCGTTTCTTGGATTTGTCATCCAAGAGATCCTTGAGATCCTTCTCGAGGAGGGTCGTGAAGTACAGACTATCCAGCAGGACACCCGGGATCTCGCTCCCTGGGCGTCCAACTCGGCGATTGAACTTCATGCGCCCGACCGAGGAGAGATCGTAACGATCTTCCGTGAAGAACAAGTTCTTAAACAGGTTTTCGGCCGCGTCCTTTGTCGGCGGTTCGCCCGGACGCATCATCCGATAGATTTCAACCTGAGCCTCGAGCTGAGTACGGGTGCCGTCGGCCCGGAGGGTCTCCGAGACATAAGCGCCATGGTCGAGATCATTGGCGAAAATAGTTTCCACCGACTCAATATTCGCGACGATCAACTTCGTCAAAAGATCTTCAGTTATTTCTGTATTAGCTTCGGCCAGCAACTCGCCGGTATCTGTGCGCACGATATCCCGCGCGAGCACACGTCCGACCACAAAGCTGCGAGGCACTTCAATCTCGTTGAGGTTGGCCTTCTGAATGTCCCGGATATGCCGAACGGTGACGCGGCGTTCCGCCTCGACGATGACATTGCCCTCACCATCGACCAGATCGAAATCAAGCGTCACGCCCCGCAGACGCTCGGGCACTAATTTCAGGCGTAGTGCATTTTTCTGAGACAGCAACAGCGTGTCTCGCTCGAAGAACATCTGCAACATCTGCTCGGAAGAATAGCCGAGCGCCCGCAGCAACACGGTCGCCGGTATTTTACGGCGACGATCGATGCGTACGTAGACGAGATCCTTAGGATCAAATTCAAAGTCCAGCCAAGAGCCGCGATAAGGAATGACCCGAGCGGAAAACAGCAGCTTGCCGGAAGAATGGGTTTTGCCGCGATCATGGTCGAAAAATACACCTGGCGATCGATGCAGCTGAGAAACAATGACACGTTCCGTGCCATTGATGACGAACGTACCGTTCTCCGTCATCAGGGGCAACTCGCCCATGTAGACTTCTTGTTCGCGAATGTCTTTGATCGTTTTATCGGCGCCTGATTCTTTGTCGAACAGGACCAAGCGAACTTTAACGCGCAGCGACGCCGCGTAAGTCAGACCTCTGACCTGACATTCCTTGACGTCAAAAATCGGCGCACCCAGACGATAGCTGACGTATTCAAGGACGGCATTCCCAGAATAACTTTCAATCGGGAACACCGATTTAAAAGCCGCATGCAGACCATCTTCGGCTCGTCGGTCGGGCTGAACTTCAGCCTGAAGAAACGCGCGATAGGATTCGATCTGGGTTTCGAGCAGATATGGAATGCCGAGAATAGAACTACGTTTACCGAAGTCTTTACGGATCCGCTTCTTCTCGGTGTACGAATAAGCCATAGTCGTCCTCTTTTCAGTCGATTACCGCGCGAAAATCTCTCGCGCTGTAATGCTTAGAACGTCGGGGAGCGGGCACGCAGCAAGTAGCGAACAATTGGTCATTGCCCGCTGCTTGCTGTGTGCATGAACTGCAAATTTGCAAAAAACGAACGCTTACTTGAGTTCGACTTTCGCGCCAGCGTCTTCAAGCTGCTTCTTGATGGTCTCTGCTTCCACTTTCGGGGCAGCTTCTTTGACCGTCGAAGGGACGCCTTCGGTCATATCTTTAGCTTCTTTCAATCCAAGGCCCGTGATGGCGCGGATGGCCTTAATCACATTGACCTTATTTTCGCCGAAGCTCGTCATGATGACGTCGAAGTCTTCCTTCACTTCCACAGGGGCAGCCGCTTCAGCTGCCATCATCATCGGGGCAGCCGCAACGGCGGCTGAGACACCCCAGGTTTCCTCGAGGGTAGACACCAACTCGGTGACCTCAAGGATCGACATTTTGCTCAGAATATCAACTAACTCTTCTTTAGAAACGGCCATGATGGGCTCTCCTCACAGATAGACAGAATATTTGCTTAATCAAGCGGCTTGTTGCTTGTCGCAGTAGGCAGCGAGGACGCGCACTAACTGTGCGGCCGGCTCGGCGAGCGTACGGACCAACTTGGCGCCAGGTGCCTTTAGCACGCCCAGCAGTTGTGCGCGGGCCTCGTCCAGTGTTGGCAGGGTTGCCAGCAACTGAAGATCTTCAGGTCCACGCAGCACGCCACCAAACGCAATCGCTACGGGAACCAGCTTTTGATTTGCCTTAATGAAATCACGCACGACTCTCGCACCTGCGCCTGGATCTTCTTGCGAGAAGACGAGGAGCAGGGGTCCGCTCAATTTCGGTTTAAGACATTCGAAGCTGGTACCCACTAGCGCACGCCGCGCCAGGGTGTTTTTAACCACCTTGACGAAGACGCCAGCACTTCGGGCTCGGACTCGCAGATCAGTCATCTGGGATACCGTTAACCCGGCGTACTCGGCGGCGATTGCCGCCTGCGCCGTCACTGCGACTGCGTTGACTTCAGCAACAACCGATTTCTTTTGCTCTAAAGTCAAACTCACGATACTTCTCCTGGATTGGCACGACCTGACGGTCCTGCCCCACCTCGTTTTCGTCCCCCTCACGGCAGACGGTTGATTACGGTGTCCTAACCAGGTGCTACCTGCATTGGAGCCACCGTCTACGCAGACCGGTCCAGAGACCGATTAACCCACCGTGCGCTTGTTTCGCATCACCACATTGCCGGTCGACCCGGTCAGGCGGTGGTGCTAAATTTCGCGGCATCGACGTGATCTGCGATCTTTGACGCTTGCCGGACGTAACGCCCGGCAACCCAAAGTTCCCTTTTCGTCCCTCAGGTGCCTTCCACCGACGCGCGGTCCACGGCAATGCCGGGCCCCATGGTCGAGGAAATACGGATCTGACGGAGATAAATACCTTTTGACGTGCTGGGCTTAGCCTTCCGCAGATCAGCCAGAACAGCTTCGCAATTCTCTTTCAGCGCCACAACATCGAAGGAGGCCTTACCTATCGGGCAGTGAATAATGCCTGCCTTATCAGTGCGATAGCGCACCTGTCCGGCTTTGGCATTGCGGACGGCGGTGGCGACATCAGTCGTCACAGTGCCGACCTTGGGATTCGGCATCAGGCCGCGGGGCCCCAGAATCTGGCCGAGTTGGCCCACGACGCGCATGGTGGCGGGTGTAGCGATGGCGACATCAAAATTAATATTGCCCTGTTTAATTTGGTCCGCGAGATCATCAAGCCCCACGATATCCGCACCCGCCGCCCGACCCTTTTCGGCGTCCGCACCATCCGCGAATAAGGCAACGCGTACCTGAGAGCCCGTGCCGTGCGGCAGCACGGTTGAACTGCGGACGACTTGGTCCGACTTGCGCGGGTCGACGCCGAGATTGACGGCGACGTCAATCGACTCGTCGAACTTCGCCGAAGCTATTTCCTTGACGAGTTTCAAGGCGTCTTCGAGCGTCCGTGAACGACTGCGATCGCCAACTTTGGCCATAATGGCCGTCCAGCGCTTAGTTGTCTTGGCCATGACTAACCCCCTTCTACGTCAATGCCCATGCTACGGGCTGTTCCAGCGATCGTACGTGCCGCTGCGTCGACGCTGGCGGCGGTCAGATCAGGCGCTTTGGCTTTCGCTATCTCGAGGATCTGCGCGCGCGTAACCTTACCAACTTTGTCCTTGTTCGGAATTGGGCTTCCCTTCGGGATACCCGCAGCCTTGCGCAGCAAAACGGACGCCGGGGGCGTTTTTGTGATGAAGGTAAAGGAGCGGTCGGAAAATACCGTAATAACGACTGGAATAGGTAAGCCGACTTCCAGTTCCTGGGTACGCGCGTTGAACTGCTTGCAGAACTCCATGATATTTACGCCGCGTTGTCCTAACGCGGGCCCTACCGGCGGACTCGGGGTTGCCTTCCCCGCTGCAACCTGCAGCTTGATGTAGGCATCAATCTTCTTTGCCATTGCTCGAACTCCTTGGGTACAAGCGCCTCACGGCTCCCCATTTTGTTTTACACCCGGGGCCAGGACACCATGTCCAAGCGCGGGTCGTCACGGTTTGTTTCAGTCTTTCGAAACTTGTCCGAATTCCAGTTCCACCGGGGTAGAACGTCCGAATATCGACACGGCGACGCGCAGCCGGTTCTTCTCGTAATTGACTTCCTCGACGACGCCGTTGAAGTCGGTGAAGGGTCCATCGATAACCCGAACGACCTGGCCTACCTCGAAGAGAACCTTCGGTTTCGGCTTCTCGGTACCTTCCTGAATTCTATTCAGGATGGTTTGCGCTTCCTTTTCCGTAATTGGGGTCGGTTTGTCACTCGACCCGCCGATAAATCCCATGACCTTCGGACAGTCCTTCACGAGATGCCACGAAGACTCATCCATGTCCATCTGCACTAGGACATAACCCGGGAAAAATTTCCGGTCACTCTTGCGCTTCTGACCGTCGCGCATTTCGATGACTTCCTCGGTAGGTACCAAGATCTGACCAAATTTCTCATCCAGCCCACTGCGCTTGACCCGATCTTCAAGCGAGCGCTTGACCTGATTTTCAAATCCTGAATAGGCGTGAACCACATACCAGTGAAGTGCCATCGATCGTTCCTCTATCTATCCCATGATCCATCGGATGAGCACGCCCAGCACCATATCGAGCAGCCAGAGAATGATTGCCGAAATGATAACTACTACTAACACCGCCAGCGTCGTCTGCAACGTCTCTTGGCGCGTTGGCCACACCACCTTGCGGACTTCTATTTGGACATCGCTGGCAAATACAGCCAGCGCCCGGCCTTTCACGGTTTGCATCGCCACGAACCCGGCGACCCCCACTGACACCACCAAGCCAAGCACCCGCACCAGCTTTGAGACATCGCCCAGTAAATGGAAGGCGGCGATGCCGGCGAGCGCCAAGGCGAGCGCTACGGCTAATTTAAGTGTGTCCAGCGCGCCTGATGACGCCTCTGCATTAGCATTCATGGTGTCGGCCTTCTTTGTCTCTCGTTGATCCGGGCCGTCCTGCGCGCACTACAATGGCAGGCCAGGAGGGTCTCGAACCCCCAACCTGCGGTTTTGGAGACCGCCGCTCTGCCAATTGAGCTACTGGCCTGTAGTCCGCTAAACCTGTTACAAGACTCGATCCTGAAAGTAACTGAGATTCGCCTGTCGCGCACTTCCCGGTTCGTTCGTCCACGGTAGTCGTGATACTCGACAGCGAAACTTATTTATCCAGGATCTTAGCAACCACGCCGGCGCCGACCGTCCGGCCACCTTCGCGAATTGCAAAGCGCAATCCTTCTTCCATCGCAATCGGATTGATCAGCTTTACCTGGACCTTCACGTTGTC
>CAIKBL010000053.1 GCA_903825645.1 uncultured Pseudomonadota bacterium
CAAGCCTAAGGCAACGATCAAGCCTAAGGCAACGATCAAGCCTAAGGCAACGATCAAACCTAAGCCTGTAGCCAAAGGTGCAAAAAAGACCGGGGTTTCGATGAACAAGAAGCCGCTTGACCCGGAACTGTCGCGTGTCGACCTCACGGAGATTGGGCACCTCGAGCAGGGGATTACCTAATGCCGCGGGTCAATTTTTCGTTGGAAAATCTACGAAAAGAGCGGGCGGCCTACGATACTAAGCGCCGGCAAGCGGGACGGCGACTATTGATCTGGCAGGATGACGAGCCGACCCACGCACAAAGGGACGTCGTATTTGCGCACGGTAAGCTGCGGCTTTTTCGGTACAAGAGGCGCGAAAATGGTCGAGCGACTCCGTTATTGATGGTTTACGCGCTCGTGAATAGGCCATACATGGCTGATCTGCTTCCGGATTGTTCCCTCATCGGGGATTTGCTCGATCGGGGACTCGACATTTATCTTATTGACTGGGGATATCCGGATTCAGATGACCGTTTTCGGTCACTTGAAGATCATGTCAACGGCGATCTGGATGCCTGCGTAGAGCATATTCGCGCCGTGCATGGCTGTGAGGCGATTGATTTATTAGGGATATGCCAAGGAGGAACCCTGAGTCTGTGCTATGCGACTTTATTTGGTGAAAAAATCCGGACACTGATTACGACCGTGACGCCGGTGGATTTTAAAACCGCCACGGATCTGCTCAGCCACCTCGTTAAGCAAGTCGATGTAGACGCCTTAGTCGCCGCTTACGGCAACATCCCCGGCGAGTTCCTGAATGCGGTTTTTCTCGCTCAGAAGCCATTGCAGTTGATGCATCAGAAATATGTCGATTTTGTTCATAACGCCCATGATCCGGTAGCGACCAATCTATTTTTGGCAATGGAGAAATGGATTTTTGATAGCCCGGCTCTGGCGGGGGCGTTTTTCCGAGATTTCGTCGGGGGGTGCTACCAACGTAACGATCTGGTGAAAGGCGCCCTGCGTATTACTTCTCGATTGGTAGACTTGAAGCATTTAAAGATGCCCATCCTCAATATTTTCGCACGAGATGATCACTTAGTTCCCCCCGCGGCGTCGCGTGCCCTCGCCAGGCTGGTGGGCAGCGAAGACTATACTGAGGTTGAGCTGCCCGGGGGACATATCGGCGTGTATGTGAGCGCTAAGGCACGTCGGCAGTTCGCGCTTTCGGTGGCTGATTGGTTGGACCAGCGCGGAGATCCCGCGTCAGCGCGTACCGTGACCCAAAAGAAAATAGCCGAAGAGTCGTAAAAAGCCCCCTTCGGAGCGGTAGCATCTACCAATCCGAAGGGAAGAGGGGAGGTTAATCGGTAACCCGCGGGATGTCGGACTACGCGGCCTTTTTCGTCGGGCTCGCCTTCGGCGTTTCGGAGATGGGTGCCTTTGACATCAGGTTTTTCAAGCCTTGCTCGAACCAATGGCGATATTCTTCTTGGGACTCGACGATTATTTCGCTGGTTTCCCGCGTTAATGCCAGAAGTGAGTTGCTAAATTCAGCGGCAAGCTCGCGCTGAGCCGTTATCACCTCGGATAGGGCTTTTTTTTCGCTGAGCATCGCTACGATTTGATGGCTTGCCGCGACCGCCTTGTCGAAAAAGGCGGTTTGTTTCTTGACGAGTTTTTCTGTCAGCTTCACATTCAGTGTCTCGAGCTGCTTGCTGTTTTCGACGGAGGCTTTGGTAAGCCCATCCCAACAACCAAATGGTTCACTCGAAAAAAAATTTGGGAAACTGTAATTCGTATTCATCACGTGCTCCTGTAGGTGGCCGATACCGGAAGTTTTGACATCGTCGATAAACATTCAATTGTTGCGTCGCAGCATAAAAGAATTGGTGCGCTGCGTCAAATCCTTTCAGCGTTGGCGGTCAGACTAGGTCTGGACGCGGGTGGTGATCGGTAATAAGGGGTCGTCAAATGTCTCTGATTGTGTGCAATTCATCGGAAAATCTTCAAAACTCCAGAGGGGTTGGGTAGCATGGCGGACCTTATTTGTGATCCGCCGAGCCGCAAGCTCCCGCAACTCGCCCAGATCATCCGCATTTCGAACTCAGGAGACTTTGATCAATGACCTCAAATTTGGAGTTGGCGGCGTGGGTGAACGAGGCAGCGTCGCTGATGCAGCCAAATGCCGTGCACTGGTGTGATGGTTCAGATACCGAGAATGCGCAACTCATTGAGACAATGCTCGCAGACGGTTCGTTGCTGGCACTCAATCCTAAGACACATCCAGATTGCTATCTGCATCGCTCAAATCCGAGCGACGTCGCGCGCGTTGAACACCTCACCTTTGTCTGCACGAGCGACAAAGACGACGCGGGTCCGAACAATAACTGGATGTCCCCCGCGGATGGCCATCAACTTGTAAATTC
Organism: uncultured Pseudomonadota bacterium; assembly: GCA_903825645.1. Lineage (GTDB taxonomy): Bacteria > Pseudomonadota > Gammaproteobacteria > CAIKBL01. The sequence continues at coordinate 2,412 of CAIKBL010000053.1, forward strand.
GCTGTACGCAGGCTGTATGCGTGGCCGCACGATGTACGTCATCCCCTATCTGATGGGGCCATATGGTTCGCCTTATTCGCGCGCGGGCGTGGAAATCACAGACAGCCCCTATGTAGTGGCAAACATGCGGATAATGGCCCGCATCGGAACACGTGCACTGGCTCACATCGAGGCCGGAAATTCGTTCGTCCGTGGATTACATTCAATCGGAGAGCTTGATCCGGAACGTCGTTACATCATGCATTTCCCGGAAGAGTTGCTGATCAAGAGTTTTGGCTCTGGGTACGGCGGCAACGCCCTACTAGGGAAAAAGTGCCATGCGCTCCGCATCGCTAGTTGGCAGGCACGTACGGAAGGTTGGCTTGCTGAGCACATGCTTATCCTCGGTATCGAAGATCCCAAGGGGAATGTTTCGTATGTGGCCGCGGCGTTTCCGTCCGCGTGCGGCAAAACCAATTTGGCCATGTTGGTGCCTCCTCTCGCCTTAAAAGGTTGGAAAGTCTGGACCGTCGGTGACGATATCGCCTGGCTGCATCCCGGACCCGACGGGCGATTATGGGCGATTAATCCTGAAGCGGGATTTTTCGGCGTTGCACCGGGAACGAGTACGAAAACGAATCCCAACTGCATGGCTACATTGGGTCGTCACACCATCTACACCAATGTCGCGCTTACGCCTGATAATCAGCCTTGGTGGGAAGGTATCGACGCGCCTGCACCGGAGGGGCTGATCGATTGGCAGGGCCGGCCTTACGACCCTGCAAACGGCCCGGCGGCGCACCCGAATTCCCGTTTTACCGTATCGGCGACGCAGTGCCCGAGCTATTCCCCTCAAGCAAACGCGCCGGAAGGCGTGCCACTTTCTGCGATTATATTTGGCGGGCGCCGCTCAACGGTGGCGCCACTCGTATACGAGGCTCTTGATTGGGACCACGGCGTATTCTCAGCCGCCGCAGTCGCTTCTGAAACTACGGCGGCTGCCGTCGGACAAGTCGGTCAGGTCAGACGAGACCCGATGGCGATGAAACCGTTTTGTGGTTACAACTTCGCGGATTACTGGGCCCACTGGAGCAGTTTCGGGACAAAGGCATCGAAGCTTCCAAAAATTTTCCACGTGAACTGGTTCAGAAAAGACGCGCAGGGCAGTTTTATGTGGCCCGGTTACGGTGACAACATGCGCGTGCTCAAGTGGATACTCGAGCGCTGTAACGGCGCGGCTGGTGCAGTTCGGACGCCGATCGGGAATGTGCCCCACCCGGACGACATTGATACGACGGGACTTGTTATCGAACGCGCGGTGCTGGAGGCGTTGGTCGCTTTCGACCCGGAGGTATGGACTCGCGAGCTCGTTGATATTGCGGCATATTTTGCGACATTTGGGAGCCGTGTGCCAACCGTACTCAATCAGCAGGTGACGCGTATTGAGCGCGAGCTTGCGGATAAGCGGGCCGCGGCTTAACCCTCGCTGTAGGCAACGTTACTTCCCGGCTTTTTCTCTGAAGACGCCGAGAAGTAACGACCGGTCTGATTAGTCGTCTCGGTCAGCGTCTGGTTTAAATAATCCACCCGACTTGAAAAAACTGTCCTGCATCTGCTGCCAGAGCTCCAGATTGTGTTTCGCGACTTCGGTAAACGCACTCGGGATCGGCGCCATATTTAAGGCGCTAGTGACCTGCGATTGCAGACGTTTTTGTTGCTGATAGAACATATTTACGCTGTTGCGTAAAAAATCCCCGGCGAGTTTGTTCGCCGAGTTCCCATAAAAACCGATCATCTGTTGCAACACATCACTAGAAAAGATGGGATCGCTGCTATCTTCTTGTTCCACAATGATTTGCAGGAGTATGCTCCGGGTAATATCCTCACCCGATTTTTTGTCGATTACGCAAAACGGCACGTCTTCTAACACCAACTTGCGAACGTCACTCAGGGTGACGTACTTACTTTCGCTGGTGTCGTACAGGCGGCGATTCGGATATTTTTTTATGATTCGCTTGTTGCCATTTTCAGTCATACGCATGCGCTTCGTGTGAGAGTGAGAGATAATCTAGCGTCGCGCCGCACACGAATGCAAGAACCGCTGGTTGGCGCGGAAAATAATTGAAGCAACCCGCGTGGAAGGAGTCATGACGCCGTTGTCCGGGGCCCGGCGCCGCGGCAGGTCAGGCGCCCGCGTGGCTTTTGGCCGCCACCCCAAGCCGTTCGGTGAGCGTGCGTTGATGCATCGGTGTGGCGATGCTGACGCCTATGGTCGGCTCGCTCGAGGACGGTCGCAAGCCGTGACGCTTGAAGCGAGCCGAGTTGCGACGTTATCCTTGACCGGTTGTGCGAAACAAACGTGTTCCACCGAAAACGAAAAGGAAGACAGATCTATGACGACCCGCAGTGTAATCATCACCGACAAGGCGTCCGGCAAATCGGTGGAATGTCAGGTCTACGAGGGCCAGTATGGCGCGCCAGTCATCGATCTGAAGAATATCTACAAAGAACTGGGCATGTTCACGTTTGACCTTGGTTACGCCTCGACTGCGGCCTGCAGGAGCGCGATTACTTACCTCGACGGCGAAGAGGGCGTTTTGATGTATCGGGGTTACCCGATTGAGCAGCTCGCCGAGAAGTCGACCTTCCTCGAGGTGGCATACCTGCTGATCAATGGTGAGTTACCGAACCAACAGCAATCGGGTGATTGGAGTCATGTCATCAAAATGCATGGCATGACTCACGAGCATCTGTCACGGTTCTATCAGGGCTATCGGTACGATGCCCACCCCATGTCCGTACTTGCCGGGGTGGTGTCGGCTGTTGCCTCTTACTATCACAATACGACGGACATCTATAACCCGGAACATCGAAGGCTCACCGCTCAACGCGTGATTGCTAAGATGCCGAGCCTCGTTTCCAAAATCTATCGCTATGGATCCGGGTTACCGTTTGTCTATCCAGACAATTCTCGAGATTACGTTGAAAATTTCATGTACATGATGTTCGCGTGGCCGACCGAACCGTTCAGAGCGAACCCAACGGCGGTCCGGGCGCTTGATCTGCTTTTCATCCTACACGCCGACCATGAGCAGAACGCCAGCACGTCGACCGTGCGGCTATGTGGCAGTGCTGAAACGAACCCTTTCGCCTGCGTCGCGGCCGGCATTTCGACCCTCTGGGGCAAAGCGCATGGTGGCGCGAACGAGGCGGTTATCGACATGCTGACGGAGATCGGCGAGCCGAAGAATATTCGCAAATTCATTGACCGGGCTAAGGACAAAAACGACAACTTTAAACTGATGGGTTTCGGGCACCGGGTCTACAAGAACTATGATCCACGCGCAAAAATCATCCGCCAAGCCTGTCACGATCTGTTGAACGAGATGAACGTCAACCAGCCGCTGTTTGAAATAGCGATGGAATTGGAACGTATTGCGTTGGAAGACGAGTATTTTATTTCCCGCAAGCTATACCCGAACGTGGATTTCTATTCCGGACTGATCTATCAGGCGCTTAACATCCCCACAAATATGTTTACGCCGATGTTCGCGCTGGCGCGTTCTGCGGGGTGGATCGCACAGTGGATGGAAATGTTGAGTGACACGAACGATTTCCGCATTGGGCGTCCGCGACAGCTCTACGTCGGCGCCGCGAAGCGGGATTACGTGCCAATGGCGAGCCGTCCGTAGCAGCCGGCCCGCTCGATCAGTGACAGATCAGACTTTTTAAATCAGGGACCAATGCAGATGAAAAAGCCCGTCAGAATTGCGATTACCGGTGCGGCCGGCCAGATTTCTTATTCCTTGCTATTCCGGATCGCGGCGGGGCAGATGTTGGGTACCGACCAGCCCATCATCTTCCAGCTTCTGGAGGTGACCCCAGCCCTGAAGGCGCTGCAAGGCGTGGTGATGGAAATCGATGATTGCGCGTTCCCGCTGGTCACTAAAATCGAGATTTCAGATGATGCTAATGTAGCTTTCAAGGACGCAGACTATGCGCTCTTAGTGGGCGCGAAGCCGCGTGGACCGGGGATGGAACGCGCGGATCTGTTGGCGGCTAACGGCGGTATCTTCAAAGTTCAGGGCAAAGCGATAAATGCGCAGGCTAGTCGTGGCATTAAAGTGCTCGTCGTGGGTAATCCTGCCAATACCAATGCGTGGACCTGCATGACTGCCGCGCCTGATATCAATCCGCGCCAATTTACGGCGATGACCCGTCTTGATCATAATCGAGCGGTCGCACAGTTGGCCGCAAAGACCGGTAGCACCGTGTCGGAAATCAAAAAAGTCACGATTTGGGGCAATCATTCGACCACGCAATACCCGGACTTGAGCCAGACGTTGGTAAAGGGCCGGCCGGCGGGAGAGTGCATTGAACGCGCTTGGTATGAGAACGATTATATTCCGCGGGTTGCCAAGCGCGGTGCGGAAATTATCGACGCTCGCGGTGCCTCAAGCGCCGCTTCCGCCGCGAATGCGGCGCTTGATCACATGCGCGACTGGGCGCTTGGTACGGCTGCGGATGATTGGACCAGCATGGGGATCCCGAGTGACGGCAGCTATGGTATCGAGAAAGGGTTGATGTACTCTTTCCCGGTCCGTTGCAAAGGCGGGGATTATGAAATCGTGCAAGGCTTGGCCATTGATGATTTTAGCCGCGCGCGCATGCAGGCGACGGAGACCGAACTCCAAGAAGAACGTGCCGCGATCCAGAAGTTGGTCGGCTGAAGGGTCCGCGGAGGATTGTGGATCCTTCACGCCGTAGGAGACAATTGGCGCGGGGTAGTTACTTGGCAAGGACAGTTCTGTTTACGGGACTGTCCGAGGCTGTCGGGCTCTACCGCTTGTTCCCGATGCCCGCCCGCAACTCTTTTGGATAGCAATGATCGACGCCCAAGGTTTCCGCGCCAATGTCGGGATAATTCTCGTCAATGACCGTGGCCAGGCTTTTTGGGGGCGTCGGATAGGGATGTCGGCATGGCAGTTTCCTCAGGGCGGAGTTAACCCTGAAGAAAGTCTCGAAGAAGCGGTTTTCCGAGAATTACGTGAAGAGGTCGGGTTAGAACCCCAACACGTGGAAATCATTGGCTGGACGCGCCGTTGGTTACGCTACCGGCTCCCGCGACGCTACATCCGTTACGATCAAAAACCCCTTTGTATCGGCCAAAAACAACGTTGGTACGTGCTTCGCCTCATCACAGACGATACTCAAGTTGATCTCCGTCTGGATGCTGAGCCTGAATTCGAACAATGGCGCTGGATTGACTACTGGGATGCGCTCCAAGAGGTGGTGGATTTCAAGCGCGGGGTCTATCAGCAAGCCTTGAACGAACTTGCCCCCCTTATTGAGCAATTCTGCTCCGTGACGCTCACCCGCCGGGCGCCTTGATTCGTCAGGTCGCGAGGTAAGGGCTTGCGCCCACCGGCGTCGGAAAGTTATGCACAAAAACTGTGGATAAATCTGTGTGCTAAATGAACGAATCGACCAATTTATGCTTTTAGCAGGAATCCTGCCTCAGATTGCATAAATTTTAATCAAAATATTAAAAAATAATACAAAACAATAGGTTGTGTGTATTATCCGATCCCGGCAAGGTGAAGTCGCGGCAATCCGCGCGATTCGAAAGAGATTTGTCGCAGGCGGTGTGTAAAACACCTGGGTCTGGCACGGCATAGGCGGCCCAGAATTCGTCGACAGCGACAGTATCGGCAATGAGGCGCGCCCCCTGGAGAAGGGCAATTTCGAAAAATACTTTTTAGATTTTAAGAAGTTGATACATAATTATCCAAATGGAAGTTAACTTGCATCCCGCGCGGGGCTCTCGCCCGCGGCTGCGTCTCCCGGACTTCGCTAGCGAGGTGGGCGCGCACCTTGCCTGGTTATGCATGTTGGCCGTGCTGGCGGGCTGCAGCGCACTGCCGCCGCCGGCCCCTACGCCCTTCGTTGACCGACCTGCACCTCGACAGTCCTTCCCCGCAACGGGACTAGATACGCTGGGTCTGGTCGCTTATGCCACGAGTATGCAGGGTAAACCCTACCGCGTTGCGGGTGACTCCCCAGACAATGGATTTGATTGCAGTGGTCTTGTGTATCACGTATACAGCCGCTTCGAGCTGTTGCTGCCACGCAATGTCGCAGCCATGGCCGCGACGTTGCCGACAATACCCCTCACGGAACTCCAGGCAGCGGATCTGCTGTTTTTTAACACACAAGGCGCCCGTTACTCCCATGTCGGGATTTACTTGGGTGAAGGTCGCTTCGTACACGCGCCGAGTCCACAAACCGGACAGGTCATCATTTCTGAGATCAACAACCCCTATTGGCAGGGCCGGATTACCGGTGCGCGTCGGCCGGTGACGCTTCCGCTCGCTTCACGGGCCGAATAGGTCTCTGGAACGCCGACGCAGATCAAGCAAAGTGCACTTTAATGTCCAAATTGGGCAGTAAGTCGCCTGAATCGATACGGACCGTATTGCAAACCTCGACGACTTCGGTCACCATCCCGGCCTCAAATCGCAATGCAGCAAAATGGGTTGCAACTTAAGCAGAGGGTACCTCCATGGATTTTCAAACTGACCGTGTTACAGAAACCAGCGAAGTAGGCGAGATCGTCGAGGCACCGACTTTGTCGGGAGGTCGTCTGACGCCCGCCCGCCAAACAGTTCTTCAGATCCTAAAAGGCACCAACTTGGCCTTGACGCATCACGAAATCGAGCACCAAGCTCGAGAGAAAGGTGTCCAATTCGATCGCGTTACTCTGTATCGTGCGTTGGAATGGCTGGTGACGAAAGATCTGGCCCACAAAGTGGCGGCCGAGGATCGGGTTTGGCGCTTCAGTGCGGCCCGTGATGGAAGCCGCGATCAAGCCTACTTTCATTGCACGAATTGTGGTGCGGTGTATTGCCTTGAGGTTGCCCCACTTCAACAGCCGGCGGTCGTACCCGAGGGCTTCAAAGCCCACCGCACCGAAATCATGCTGCGCGGCGAGTGTGCACAGCCGACCTGTACTCGCGCGTGAGTCCAAAGTCGGCTTCTTGGGTTCACTAGTCTACTAGGGTAGCGCCGGCGCAAAACTAATGTTGCGCCGGCGCAGACTCCAC
>CAIKBL010000054.1 GCA_903825645.1 uncultured Pseudomonadota bacterium
CTTGGCCACCTCGCAGTCCTGGTTGGCATGGCGATCGTGCTCTTCCCAATCCCTCTGATCAGAATGGCACGCACCCTTCGTAAATAAGGCCACTACTCACTATCACCGACCATTAGTTACGAAAGTTTTCGATCCGATATACATCTAGGTCTCTGAGTCAAAGGGAACAGCGGCCGAGAGAGGAATACCAACGGGATAGAAATGGTGACGCTCGGACCACACACAAGCAAAACGCTGATCTTCATCCCGGCATGGAATGAAGAGGATGCAATTACGAACGTCGTTCATGAACTTCGCCAGGAATTCCCCGGTGTTGACGTTTTGGTGATTGATGACGGATCCACGGACAACACGGCAGAGCGGGCGAAAGCCGCGGGGGCACTTGTGGCTTCGCATCCGAGCAATCTCGGAATTGGCCCTGCTCGTCGGACGGGTTACATGTTCGCGGCGCGCGAGGGGTACACACGAATCGCGCACTGCGACGCGGATGGACAGCACACACCAGCAGGGATTCGGACAGTCCTCGCGGCGATTGAGAAGGATGAATGCGACCTCGCTGTCGGATCGCGTTTTCTCTCACCGGCGTCTGACGATGAACCGCTCGTCTATGTACCCAGCCCTATGCGGAATATCGGGATAATCGTATTTCGTCGCCTCGTCTCGTCGGTCACAAAGCAGCGTTTTACCGACTGCACAAGCGGGCTCTATGCGGCGAATCTCCGTGTCATCCTGCAATTTGCGAACGGACCGACAAACATCGATTACCCGGAACTACAAAACATTGTTCGCACGGTCCGGAATGGACTACGTGTTCGGGAGTATCCAACCGTAATGAGAGAACGAATCGCCGGATCGTCCTCGATCACACCATTGAAGACATTTTTCTACGTGTTCAATGGAATCGTTTCAATCTATGCAGCGGCACTTCGTCAGCGAGAAGAGATCAGGACGATCGACGGATGACAGGAACCCTCTCTCTCCATGCGCAAATCCTCGCGACGGCATTGGCGCTCGGGCTATTGGTTCTCATCCTGGAAATGGTTCGTCGTCAACGTATTCAGGAGCGTTACGCCGTTCTGTGGGTTGGCGTCCTCGTTTTCCTTCTCGTCCTTACCGTCATACCGGCTGCGCTTCCGTTTCTTGCGCACCTGGTCGGCATTCACAACTATACGGCCGCCCTTCTCGCCGCCATTTCGATTATTGAGCTCATCCTGCTGGTGAATCTCACTTCGAAATCGAGCATGACGGACGAGCAACTCATCAGGGTCCAACAGGAGATTGCCCTGATTCGCATGCAGGTCGATGCGGAAAATCCGAAATTGAATCACGAGACCGCGTCGGTGCAAACAGGCATCATCCCCCCGACCCGCGACGCTGCATCAGCAGACGGGACAGACCCCGTCTAGTCGAGGCGCGCCCGCTTATCGCCGCCCAATGTGCCTCGCAACGCTCCAAAATGACGTGAGGCAAAGAGCAACACTTCGCCGATGATCCAATAGGCAGCAGCGGACACCAACCCTGCAATGCCTGGCCGATGTTTGCGAATAAACGGAGGCATAGTTCGAAAATATGCCTCGTTGGCTTTCTCGGGGCGCTTGCCATCCTCATTGGAGCCAGCGCCGATGTGAATAACGTCAACTCCCGGCCAATAGTAAACCGTCCATCCTGCGTAACCGAATCGTAAACTCAGATCCATATCTTCCGCGTACATGAAGAATTGCTCATCAAATCCGCCAACCTCCGAAAGGGCATCTGCGCGCATTAACATGAACGCCCCACTGACGCTTTCAACTTCCCCCCCCTCGTTATCAGGAAGCCAGCCAACGCTGTACCGCTGAACTCGCCGGCTCTTGAATTTCTGGTCAAGCCCCGAGAAATAACACGCGATGGAAAGAAACGTTGGGAAACCTCTTTTACATCGCCGATCGAAACTGCCGTCTGGCCCAACGAGCCGTGGGCTCAATAACCCTACTCCGGGTTGCTTCCAAAGCTCTTCAAGGCACAGGCGTAGGCCGTCGGGCGGGATCACCGTGTCAGGGTTCAAGATCAGCACTGCACGTGAGTTCGCCTGATCAATCCCGAGATTGTTGGCCTTCGAAAATCCTAGGTTCGTGTTCGATGCGGTTAACTTGACCCACGGAAACTCTCGAGCTGCATCAGCGGTCTTGTCCTGCGAGTCGTTGTCGATGACATGGACCTCCATATCGACACTTTCGCGATTCGCATCCAGGCTACGAAGGCAATCTCGAAGCAATCCTTCGCATCTGTAAGAAACAATGATAACCGTCAATTCGTGCAAGAAGACTCCCTCACGTCGTGCATTCCCAAAGGCGACGTCACTATATTCCTTCAGGGATCTCGCCGAGAAACTGAGCACGAAACTATGTAGTGCAGGGCACCGAGGCGGGCTCATAAGAGGACGGCTTCGAAGGCGGAAAGGGAGCAATCGCTTTCGGTACCAACGGACCAGCCCCAGCGAAGCATCCGGCCGCGACCCCCCGTGAAGGTCACCGATACAACTGGTGGGGTATGCCATCAACCGAGACGCCGCCGCATCGCGGTGGAACCAAAGCACATCACAGCGAAGCGCTAGTGCACTGTTGAACTCAGTGGTTCATCTCACGCCGAAGAGGTTTTCCACCGGGCGAGAATCCTTCGCAAGGACACGTTCTTGTACTTCAGCGCAATCTTTTCCACAAAAAACCAACTCAAAACTGCGTGGATCATGGTGAGCGTAAGCGCAATTGCGACATAGGGCGCTAACCCCCAATTGTTCACGCGCCAGGAGCTCAATAGTTGCTCGATAGGGAACGCATATATGTACATCCCATAGGAGAAATCTCCAAAACGATCAAATCCCTCAAACGGGAGTCGCACAGCGAACCAAAACGTGAGATAGCACAAACAGAGTTCGCCGACAGCGTCGTAGTACGCCATACTTGAGACTTATAACATATAAAACCAGTGAGATCGCGGCAAGAAGATCAGACATAGGAATGTGCTCGCGATACAAATAGAAACACATACCAACGGCGAACAGAAACCCGAGAATACTGGTCTGTGGATCATTCAGGTAAAAGAAATCCGATAGCGAATGCGGCAACATGCTCCGTAAGGATTGAAATTGAATTCCGCAAAAGAACACGCATGTCGTAAGAGCAATGAATCGATGCCGCTGCATGCCCAAAACTCCGAGTATGGCCACAGCGATGTAACACCTAAACTCATATATCAGTGTCCAGAGCGATCCATCGATTGCCCCCGGATAAGGATTGTGCCGGAAGATATCTTCGCTGCCGTACTGGTTCGTGAGTAAAAACTTATTATGCGAAAAGTAGGTCCAAGGGCTTGGAATCTGCTGATCAAAATATCCCGAAAGACTCTGGCCATGAGACACCAATGCCAACGGGCCAACAATCCTGCAGCAGACTTCGACTCCATCACAGGAACAGGGTCTACTAAATATTTGGTCGTCACAGATCTATGCCGCAAACTCGACTAAACGGGTGATGGCTGTCCCGTTCACGAGTGTTGATAGCGATTACGCCATAACACCGCAGGCATACAATTTTTGGTGGTGGACGCAAACTGCTAACAATTCAAATTCGGCTCCGATCGCGGGGCTCTGTCACCTTCTCGCGTCATTTCCCTCCGCTACAATCCTCTCTCATGGCGCCAAGATTCAGTCCAGTCAGCTTCGCACCTGCAGGCATCTTTCAGGCCACCATTTCACATACCTGCCGTCGAACTAAGATTCCGACCCCTCGGCACATCCCAAATGTTTTTCGACGTGCACCTGCGCCGATTCTTGCTGATGTCGTATTCTGGGTTCCGAATCCGCTTCTTGCTCGATTTGGGTACAGGATCTACCTCATCTGAGAAATTTCAATACTTGCTCTATTCATGTAATCGCAAATTCCCTCGGAGGGTGGCGCGTGGTTGACATCCAATCGAGGCACTTTTGGCGTGTTTCTCGGTTTGTCCCGGAGGAGACTGACAGTCCCCAACACCTATATTGGTAGTACCGCGCGGATTCGAAACTGGGGGCCTTCAATTGAACCGACACAGAGTGGTTCTAACCGACAATCGACGTCATCATCGGGCTGTCTTGCTTCGGCGCCGCTGAAGAACGTTCGACTACAATCCAACGTTTGACTGCAACTATTCGCTTGCAATAGAGGACTGGCGGGCGGCAGCGGACTCTCCCTCCAAGCCGATCGTTAAAATCGCCGGCGCGACGTTTCTGCGTACCCTACGATGCGATTTCAATGAAACTTTTGCAACACGCATGCAATCCGCGATCGTGGCGAATCGTTCGGATTGCGCCAGGTGTTTTACCGAAAATAGGTTTTCAAACCGACTTTCGTCTGTCGATCGCCATATGACCACCGCGCGAAAATGGGCAGGTTCAGGCGCCGCCGTTGGTGGTGGCCTCGTGCTTTGGAGTCTTGGAAACTGGCTGTTTTTTGTGCTGGCTGGTCGAATTCTTGGCCCTTCTGACTACGGTACTGCCTCAGCAATTTTGTCTGGATGCCTTGTTGTATTTGTGCTGTGCGGCGGACTTCAGCCTGCAATTGCCGCCTCAAATAGAGGCCGGCCCCCCGATGCCATTTTCGCTCGGGCAATCCGTCTTGTATTGCTACTCACCGTCATCGGACTGACTCTCCTTGCAATCACATGTCTATTCCTTGGGGCATTCGTGACCCAGTTTCCGTCTACCGAAATGTTCGCCGCAGTGAGCGTGCTGAGTACCGTCGCAATATTTCCACTCACACAAGGGCAGCTCCAAGGTGCGGAAAATTTTCAGGGCTACTCAATCGGGTACGTATCTGTCGGAATCGCACGTCCGATCATGTTCGTCCTACTCTGGCTGACTGGCATGCACACGGTTGCCGCGATTCTCGGAACCGCGCTCTCATGGGTCATAGGATCAGCTGTTATCTGCGCGTTCGCAATCCCAGCTTTTCGCTCGCCGCCAATCGCACGGACTGCGCCAGAATGGATGTCTTTTCGACGAGCTCTCGTTCCGAATACCGTTGGCACAACGGCAATCGCCGTTTTCACGAATGCAGATGTCATTACCGCAAAGCTCGTATTACCCTCTGCAGGCGCAGGCTTTTTTGCAGCGGCGAGCACGATATCTCAGGGCCTCTTCCTTGTCCCCCAGGTACTCGCGACGCTCGTCGTTCCTCGCCTCGCCGCACGTAAGGCACAAGGCGCATCTTCGGCACATTTCGCCCTGATCGGTGCGCTGATCACACTAGGAGTAGGGCTGCTCTTCTCGCTGATGATGGTCCCGCTCGGGCCGACACTCATGGCAATCACATACGGCGAGAAATTTCGTCCATCGGGAGCGTTACTCCCCTATTACGGATTCGCGATGGCATTTATGGGCTGCGTCATCATCCTTCTCTATCATCAAATCACTCGAAGAGATTTTCGCTTCTCGTGGATGCTCATAACAATTTCTTTCATCCAGGTTGGAGCACTGATATTCGTTGCCTCGTCTCCGAATACCATCATCTCAATAGATCTCATTTGTGCTCTTATCGCGATTGCAACCCATGAATTACTTGCAAAACGCGACTCCGAACGCCTCGTCGATGGAGTTCACGCGAGGCCACCGAACGAATAGATCGCTATCCGGCGACGATCGTCGACAAAACCGTACGCACTGCACCCGTGGTACCCGATTCAGGTGTTTTAGACTCAAGAGACACTGCGTGTTCCGGCTTCTCCCCACTCAGACCTCGCGGGAAGCCGTATCACTCTCGCCGGCTCCAGATCCTCATGGCGACGGCAGAGACATGAAAACGAGTAGAAATCAGCTCGGAGCGTCTCCCAAATCGTGAGCCGCTGGGGTCGACATGAGGACCCGAATCCCAAGAATGAGACCCAATGCGGCGGTGACCGGTACCCGATAACTGGTCCAACCACTATGCGGGTACTGGTTGGTTTCTGATCATGTGTGCCCTGGCAAACTCACTCGGGGTGAGATCTCCGTGGGCGCTGTGGGGCCGGTTGTCGTTGTAGTCGATGCGCCAGTCCTCGATGAGGACCTGGGCTTCCAGCAGTGTGTCGAACTACCAGGCGTTGAGCAATTCATCGCGCAGCCGGCCGTTGAACGACTCGATCCACGCGTTTTGCCACGATGATCCGGGATCGATGAAGATCGTCTGGGTGCCGGAGAACCGGCACCAGTCAGCAACCGCACGGGCGATGAACTCCGGGCCGTTGTCAAAGCGCACATACCCTGGCACCCCACGCTCGATCCCCAACAGATCGAGCGTGGCCACAACCCGATCGGCGTCGATGGAGCGCTCGGTGACGATGGCCAGGGCCTCGCGGGTGTACTCATCGACGATGTTGAGCAGTTTGAGCGTGCGGCCATCGGCGGTGGTGTCGTATTGGAAATCCAGGGCCCACACGGCACAGGGGCAATCGGGGACATCGCCCAGATCGCCGTTCCGATCCCACGCAGGGGCTTTTTGCGCGTGCGGTAGGGCACTCGAAGTACTTCTTCGCGCCAAAGGCGCTGGATGCGTTTGTCGTTGACAACACGTCCTTCGCGTCGGGCCTGCTTTGCCGCCCGACGCCAGCCCCAGCAGGGCCGTTCACGCGCGAAGCTGCGCAGAAATGCCCGCAGGGCCTGCTCATCATCAGACGGCCGTTTGGCGACAAAGCGTTGGGTCGATCTGTTCTGGCCCGCCAGGCGACACGCGCGACGCTCGGAGACCCCGAACCGTTCGGTGAGCGCACACACGGCGCTCCGGCGACGGCCGGGGGTCAGAAGTTTCCCTCGGCCAGCTCCTTGAGCATCGCCTTATCGAGTTCGGCTTCAGCCAGAAGCCTTTTCAGGCGGGCATTCTCACCTTCGAGTTCTTTGAGTCGCTTGGCGTCGCTGGCCTTCATGCCGCCGTACTGGGAAAGCCAACGGTGCCAGGTGGATTCTGCGATCTCCAGATGGCGGCAGACATCTGCGATGTCTGCGCCCGTGCCAAGGAGTCGGTTGCCCTCGGCGAGCTTCCTGATGATCTGCTCGGGGGTGTGCCTGCGTCGTGTCATTACGAGTCCTCCTTGCTCCATTTTGGAGCATTGGACCCGCATAGCGTGTGGCTCAGTTTCCGGAGGTCAGCTCAAGAGCACGAGACCCTTGATCTGGGTATGCATGTCGGTCCGGCACGTTACAGCACACATTGACTTCTATCGTGTGCGGCCGTGGCCGGCAGGAATATCCGGAGCCGTGAGACCTTCTCCGCCGCAGTGCGGATGCCACTTGTCAAGTCTGGCCCACGGTCGACCATCACCCGAATGGGCTCTGGCGATCACCTGGCCCCTCCCATTCGCCAACCTCGGTGCCGTCTTACACGTCTTGACGCACGGTCGCGCCGAAACGACCACCGGGTCCGTAAGCCACCCGATTGAGCGCCTCCATCCGTTGCGCCGGACCGTCGTCTGGTGCTCCTGCGCGATCGGGGGCGGGGTGGCCCATGGAGAACACGCAGGCGACGCCAGTCCCGAGAGGGCCATCCATCGGAGAGATCACGCCCGTCGCCCACCACAAGACACCGGACGACAAGGTGGCAATTGGCGGCAGGACCTACTTCCAGACGACTAGTGATGTGAGCAATCGTCGCGCAGAGCGTGACCGACAACGCAGAGGGGCTGCCGCCGAGTCACACCCATCGCTGGATGATCAAGCCAGTCAGCCGATACGCAACGTCGTCCCGAACAAGCGGCAGCCTGACCAGCGCCGGGAGTAGCGGCAGCAGACAATGCGGCCACGGTCTCGTGCTACAGGGAACGTCGGCCCCTCCGCGCGACCATCACGAACTCGTTGTAGGTGAATTTCCGTCCGGCAGCTCGGGGAAACGGGAACGAGTAGGCCCGCTCGACTTCAAAGCCGGTGGCGTCTGCAATATCCGTCAAGCCGTCGAAGTCGACGAAGCGCACGTGGGTCGCATCTGACCGGAACCCGGCCTCTTGCGGAGTAATCAGAACGAGTCGCCCACCGTCCTTCACATACTGCCGATACCCGTCGATGATCATAACTGCCGTCTCGCGGTCCATGTGCTCGACGACATGGGCGAGCAAGATGGTGTCAAAACTCGCCGACAGGGCATCAGCCGACGCGACAAACGCCTCTGAACTGTACGCAACAAGCCCCTTGGAGCGGGCCACCTCGATCGAGTGCACGTTGTGGTCGACGCCCACGGATGTTCGATCGAGAAACGCGAGATTGCGTCCGACGCCGCACCCGACGTCCAGCGTTCGACCGAGGTGCAGACGCCGGAGATTCCACCGGTACGGGGCCTGAACCGGCAGCACCCGTTTCCACAGTGGCGAGCTGAGCCGAACCAGCCGCTCAGTGTAGTCAGCGTCTGCCGTCGGACCGGGATCGGACGACGGCTGTGCACGATCGTCGCTCAACTCACACCTGCCCCAGTCTCCGCGTGCACGCTCACGACCCAACGGGAACTAGGGATCTTTGGGGTCACTACGAGATGTTACCGGACGATCGCATGACGGCCAAGCGCCAATTCGGCGCGTCCAGGCCAAAGGCGCCCGTGTGGTCACGGGAGTCCGAGTCTCATCCCGAGGCGAGCCCAAAATCGCCGCCAACGAGCGACGCTAGGCCGGAGGGGGATACGCGACCACGCGGGATGCCAGCATCGGCGCGCGCCATACAGGCGAGTCCCGCAAGCACAATGGCACCTCCGCCCGAAACCCATCGCCGCCACTCGCTTTCGGTCAGCAAATGCGTCAATAGGAGTACCCAATACAGCCCGATGCCCA
>CAIKBL010000055.1 GCA_903825645.1 uncultured Pseudomonadota bacterium
ATCGGTACGCTCGACATTCGACTGGAAACGCGCGATGAATCAGTTTGCAATACTGTTCGACGAGCGCTTCATGCTCGCCCGAGGCTGACAGAGCGGTTCAAATGTTTAACCGCCTCGCCCACAAAAATACGGACAGGCTCCGTATCCGAGAGACCGGCGCTCCCTCCTAAGCCGCCTCGGCCCAAACCATAGAAAGCCCTTGGCCTTGCCGGTCTCGGCTTCAGCCGGCGTAAGCAACTCCAACCGAAAGGAACTGTATGAACTCAAGAATTATCGCCGGTGCTGCCCTGTGCCTGCTCATGGGGAACGCATGGGCAGGGCCACCAATAACCGTCCCCGAACCCGAGTCTATATCGCTGCTGATAGCCGGTGCTGGTGCATTCGGCCTGCTGCGATGGCTGCGTAAGCGCCAGTAACGCTTCTTTTCCCCACTCCTCACGAATGGTCATGAGGCATTTGTCCATTAACGTCCTCAGCACAAGGTCAATTCTCATGCAGAAAATTAAAACTATCCTCGTCCTCGGCGCGCTGCTAGGCAGCGCTGCGGCTTTTGCTACTCAGTGCACCAAGGAAACGATAGAGGGGACTTACACGGAGACACAGACCGGTTGGTACACGAACCCCGTACCACCTGTTACTCGTGTGCCGTACGTTGCGGTCGGGGTATACAAGTTTAAAGCCAGTGATGGCATTGTGACGGTGCCAAGCTCCCTTGAGGTAGTAGATGGTGGGATTGCTTTCGAAGACGATTCACCTGGCACCTATACGGTAAGCCCCGTTTCCGGCACCAATGGCACCTGCAAGGTTCTCATGGTGCTGTGGTCAAAAATGCTGCCAGTAGGCTACTATCATTTGACCGGCGTGACTTCAGATAACGGCAACCATATTTCTTTTACGCAAACTGACGTTGAGGGACCAGAAGCCGGTTGGACATACCTTGTCGAGGCTGCCCGTGTCTCACACTAAGCCGCAATCCACTGCCGGAACCCCGACGTAAGCGGCAATAACGCGACGCAACCTCACGTGCACACCCCGCTTCGGCGGGGTTTTGCTTTTTAGAATAACTTCCGCTGCTTCGTCAGGAAGCCCCACAGAAATTGTGTAAAGCCTACTTTACAAACGCGGGGCGGTTTATAGGGGGTTTTTCTGATGAATTTTACACGGCTGTTTTTGGACCAAGCTGAGTCTCACCGCTAAGTCTAACGTTATGAGTGGGTTGGCATGAAGGACAGGAACTTGGCCCGGTTAGTGCAGGTAACTCCGTAATATCTCGTGAACGGTCATCAGATATCCACGCATTCACGGAGTACCGATGATGAGAACAAAGCTATTGGGGTTGCTGGCGGCGGGGATGTTGCTGGGGACAGGAACGGCTGCTAACGCTACATTTATTGCGTCCTACTATGAAATTGACGTCGTGCAGGTCGGATCGAATGTAGTGGCCACTGGGTCGGGAACCATTGATACGAATGCGATGGACTATTCCAAGACTAGTTCCCAACCCGCTTTTATCGTTCCAGCGGCAGCGGTTATTGGTGTCGGAACGACGGCACCGTACGACGTGTACGCCAGCTCCACGGTGTTCCCCTCGTCCACCTTCTTCGGGACCTACGATAATGCTGAAGTATCTGATAGCGGGACAGGGCCGTTCGTTGGATTTTGCGGCGTAGTCGTTGAGTGCGTCGACAACGTGCACGTGCAATTTGTAGTTCCGAAGGGATACATCTCTGGGGACACCCTCTCGACATCCACCGCGACCTGGGATAGCACAACTCTGAGCGCCCTAGACCTGACGCCGGGAATTTACACGTGGACGTGGCCCAACGGGGCGGACGAAAGCCTTACCGATCAATTCGTCGTCAAGATAGGGCAGACCGTCCCAGAGCCCACCAGCATCGCCCTCCTGGGCCTCGGCCTTGCCGGTCTCGGCATCAGCCGTCGCAAGTCGCGACAGTAAGGTTTCTCTTTATCCCACCCGCACGAATGGACGTGAGGCATTTGCCCATTAACACCCTCATCACAAGGACAATTCTCATGCAGAGAATTAAAACCCTCCTCGCCCTCGGCGCTCTGCTGGGCAGTGCTGCGGCTTATGCCACACAGTGTAACTTGGGTACCATCGAAGGCACATATGCGGGGACGTCGACCGGTTGGATCGGCGCCGGTGGCGATCGGAAACCTACGTCCGGCGTTAGGTTTCGGAAGTTCGAAATAGTCGGGGGCGTGGGCACAGTAACGACGCCATATTCTGCCGATGTGACGGACGGTGTCCTAGCTACCAACCCCTCGGTCGGAACTTATACCGTCAGCGCTGTAAGCAAAGGCGCCTGCAGCGTGGTCATGAATATAACATTGCCAAGTGCCTACGGTCTGACAGGCGTGATTTCAGATAACGGGAACCACATTTCTGGTGTTTGTACTAATGATGGGAACACGGGATCTCAAGAGTTCGTCCGCGTCTCCAACTAAGGGACAACCCGCCTTCGTTATTCGCGCATAGGCGGCAGTAACGCCACGCAACATGACGTGCAAACCCCGCTTCGACGGGGTTTTGCCTTATGGAACATCGCCATCAAGCGGGTGCTGGCGGCTGCTGAGACATGGGTAAGAACATGGATTTTAAAATAATAAAAACCTTAAAAATAAATGTAAACATTAAGTTAACAGGTCCGGTTGGCGGAGCATAAGGAGGCTAAACCTCGGCCAAAGAAACTGGCGTACAGGGCCTTAATGCGACACAACGCACTCGGTCTGCTTCGACTGCATTGTGTGTGTGCGTGATCAGCTGTTGAATTTTGCGAACGCGTCTTTGTACTCGGGGTGCCAGCGCGAAAGTGGCGGACGGTCATGGGCGAGATCACCGGCGGCCCACAGGATGCGTCGCGCGTCGTCGTCATGCGTGACCTCATTATCCGGGCAAAGAATGTAGAAACTGCCCCGCGTGATGGCGTCCAGCATGTAGTTGATAACCTGTGCGGGCAGCCAAGCGCCGGGCGGCTGTGTAGCAGTCCCCCCCGTTGGCTGACCGAGGAATGTCAGACCGGTAAAGGTATATCCAGGGATCAGCAAGTGCGCGCGTACCTGGCAGTCGGGTGTATTGCGCAGGGCGTGTTCCAACGCTTCGGTGGCACTTTTGACACCGGCCTTACTGACATTGTAGGCAGGATTCCCGGGTGGGTTCGTAATTCCCTGCTTGGAGCCGGTATTGATAATCACCGCTGGCGTTCCCTGATCGATCATGGCTTGTGTGAACGCCTGTATGCCATGGATGATCCCCATCAGATTCACGTCCAGGGTCTGTCGCCACTGCGCCAGTGCTGACCACGCGGTGGTGGGGAGACTGGTGCCGGCATTGTTCATCAGCACATCCACACGCCCGAATTCGGCATAGACGTGGTCCTTGAGTACGGTCAGCGTTGTGAACTGGGCAACGTCGATGACCTGAGTGTCGAGCCGTTGACCGGGGCTGCGTTTTTGAATGGTGCCGGCAGCGGCGTCGAGCTTTTCCGCATGGATGTCTGCCATCACGACGTGCATGCCCAATTCGGCGTAGCGCCGCGCGGCGGCGAGGCCAATGCCGTCCGCCGCACCGGTGATGACCGCGACCTTATCCGGTGAAAAAAAATCGGGGTAGGACATTTTTGTAGGTTCCTTTTTTTCAGTGTGCCGGGACGTCCGCCGGTGGCTCTGCGCCCTTGCGGGTAGCGTAATGGAACACCCGTTCCGGTGCGGGATCAGCCGGCGGCTCGGCACCTTTACGTGTGGCATAACGGAAGACCCGTTCCGGCACAATATTAGTCGCTCCCCGTTGGCAGGGGTAACTGGTGCGCAGCATACCGGCGACCAAGCTGCCAGCCCCGGCGGATAGCGCGCGGGGGTTCTCTTCAAAGGCACGCACCAGCTTCACGCGCAGATCAGCCGCAGTTATGCCTGCGGGGACGCAGAACCGGGGTGATAAAATTTTCTCGTCCACCCACGCATTGTGTATATCGACACTCGCCTTGAGGTAGGCTAGACAGGCGTCAGGTTGCGTGGCCTCGCAGGCGGACAGTAAATCACTGCCGGTGACAAAATCCGCGCTTGCCTGCCAGCTCGCCGACGCGAGCAATCCTGCCATGACCATCCGTCTCATTGCGTTCTCCTGAAAGATCCGAAGGGGTGCCGCGCGATTCAGCGCGCTAGCGGTGCGAAGAAACGCCGTGCCGTATCGATCACGAACAACGGTTTTTCTTCCGGGATGAAATGACCGCACTGTCCGACTGTGCCGCCTTCGACATGATAAGCGACTGACTCCCAATAATGGCGGACATCGCCGAGGAAGGAATCGCCACCGTACGCAAGTACCGGGATGGTAAGTTTCTCCGTCGCCTGCGCGAGATTAACGGTGTCTTCTCGTAGTCCGGCCGCGTACCACTGGAAACCGGCGCGAATGGAGCCCGGAATCGAATTGACGCGCACATATTCAGCGATATCGGCCTCGGAGAAAACAGCGGGGCTGTAGTTGAAATCGAGACTGGTCAGGAAACGCCGCAGGTAGCCGTTGATGTCCTGACTGACCAGCATCGTGGCCCAGTCTGGGTTGCCGCCATGGAAGAAAACGTGGTTGATTTTGAGGGCGAGTTCAAGGGGGAAGGCTTCGCCTGCCCGGATGAGGCCCGGGATCATGTCGAGAATGAACACACGCTCGACGAGCGTGGGGTAATCGTAGGCGAGATAAAACGCAACCGAGCCACCCCAGTCATGGCCTATAACGCCGACGCGCTCGAAGCCCAGGGCTGCGACGAGCGCGCGTACGTCGCTCGCGAGCGTTCGCTTGTCATAACCGCCCATCGGCTTCTCCGAGTCACCGAGTCCGCGCAGATCAGGTGCGATAACAGTGTACTCACGTGCCAGCTCGGGAATGATCTTGCGCCACTCGTACCAGCTTTGCGGCCAGCCGTGCAGGAGCACCAGGGGATAGCCAGACCCGGCGGTGACGTAGTGCATCCGGAAACCATTGACGGTGCACTGGTGGTGGGCCCACATCTCGTTCACGAGCAACTCCTAAGGTCTTTTATCGTAGATTGCACCAGCCTATGGGGATGGCGCGTTAATCTGGCCTACGATAACGGATTAGCGGGTGGGCTGCCTATGCCCGACCTATAAGGGACATGTCTCAAGTCGCTCGGTTGAGCAGCGGCGACAATCGATCTCAACGGGATCTTTATTTAAATCAAGCGCTAGCTGGGCGAGAAGCCGCGCTTAGTGTTTAGGTGGCGTCGTTGCCCAGGGCTAGCCGAAAGCGGGCAGGATGCGCTCCATGATTTCGGCAAAACTGGCGAGGATCCGCAGTGTCAGCCCCCAGATGACATGTTCACCGAACTGGATCCCCGGAAAGGTTGAATGCGTCACGCCGACCGGATATTCAATTTCGGTGACAGCCTGTGAGTCGAAGAGGTGACCCATCGGGACCCAGAAGACGCTGGCGACTTCCTTCGGCAGACGTGCCGTAGCCGAGGCCTTTTCGGCCGCACCGACGTGATACACAAAAGGCCACAAGGTCAATTGCTCCCGCGGATTCCGCTCTATCGGTCGCATGGGCAGCACGCCCACGCGGTGGCGGGGCAATAGGTGCATGCCGATCTCTTCCCAGGTCTCTCGCTCAGCGACAGCGTGCGGATCTACATCTGCGGCGCTTGCGCGACCGCCTGGAAAGGCCACCTGCCCGGACCAGGGATCGCCTGCCCGTTCCGCCCGTCGGATGAAACAGATCTCCAGCGTATCAGCTCCGTCCGCCAGGATCATGGCGACGGCCGCATGGGTGGGGCGGGGTACAAAAATCCCCGGGTCGTGTGGGACGCGGATGAGTCCCTCGCGGATTTGCGTAAGCGTCAGCATCCGGTGTTCTGATGAGGATGTTGGCAATGCAGGTCGAGCGCGGCAGAAGCGATGAGGCGTGTCATGTGCCGGCCATTATATCCCTACTCTAGCGACGACGGGGACGTTACGCCATGAGGCACCGGGGGGAAGCGAGGGCCCGTTTTCGGCAGGACGCTCGGGTCGAGACGTACCCGACCCTCGGTGCGGGATGCGAGACCATCGCGCTAACGGCCAATGTTCGGGATGTGGAGAGGCGCGGAGACCGGCGGTCAGTCAGGGGGAATAGCAGCGGGATGGCTTCAGTGGACCGTTGACGGTTCAGATTGAGATTGCGTCGGCGTCGACGCGTGGTGGGCTCCGCGCCCGAATGAACCCTCCCGCATAGCCGCGCGAGCGGCTTAAGTCGGATAGCGATGGTGTTCAAATGATGCGTCGCGACAATTTTTCCGGATTCTCTTGATGTAAATCAATCCGAATGACGAGGTGAGGCTAGATGATGCGCGAACAAGGCGTAAACTCTTTGTCGAGGTGTTGGATTCAATTTGTTGTTTTTAAAATAAAAATAAATTTTCTTTATGAGCCGATTGGCCCCTTTACATTCGACCGCGCGGCGCGCTGCGCATGGCGGCTGGATAGCTTTTTTCCTGGCTTTTAGCGCGCATGTGCAGGCCTTGCCGGCATTTGCCCGACAGACGGGACAGAGCTGCGTCGCCTGTCACGCGGGGGGACAGTTTCCGGAGCTCACGCCCTATGGGCGCATGTTCAAGTTGACCGGCTATACCACAGGCACCCGAGGGATCCCGTTGTCAGTGATGGGGATCGTCAGCGAGACGAAGGCGAAGCAGAATCACGATGCCATGGGTGCTCCGATTGCCCCCAACGATTCCAACGTAATCGCCGACGGCGCGAGTCTCTTCATTGCTGGTAAAGTCACTGAGCGGGTGGGACTGTTCTCGCAATTTACCTATCTGGCGTCGGATCCGGGCACGGGCAAGGGACACTTCGGATCGGACAATTTTGATTTGCGGTATGCCGACCGCTTTGTCACGCCCGCGCGCGACATCGTCTGGGGTGTCACGTTGCATAACAATCCCGGCATGCAGGATGTCTGGAACAGCTCTACGGTTTGGGGCTATCCGTACATCGGCTCATCACAGGGCGCTTTTGGCGGCGCGCCCTATGCGCCGGTGCTCGAGGGAGCCCTCGCGCAGCAGGCCGCCGGCGTCACCGCCTACGCCTATTTCAATCAACATTTTTATGTCGAGGCCGGTGCGTACAAGACGGCCGATGGGATGTTCTCTTTCCTCAGCATTGGTAATAAATCGGGCAGCCAGAACTATCCGCAGACCTTCCTCGATGGTTATGCCCCGTATTTTCGATTGGCCTACACGCAGGAATGGGGCGCACACAATGTCATGGTCGGGGTAACGGGTCTTGATGTCCTGCTCGTCCCGCTTGACTCGCTATCGCACCGACCGCTCTATGGGGTCGGCACAACTGATAACCGGGATATTGGATTCGATGTCCAATACCAATACCTGCTTGCACCGCACACGCTCACGGCGGCGTTTCGGATCATCAATGAAGCCATCAACGACAAGAGCGGCCAGGCCGGGTATGCCGGCCCTCTTGTGTTGAATTCGTTGATGGCGAAGGTCAGCTATGTCTATCGCGCGCGTTACGGCGTCAGTGCTGCCGTGCGCCATGTGAGCGGCTCGCGCGATCCCGCTTACGCCGTGGGGGACGGCACCAATGCGTACACCATGAGTGCGTTAGGCTCGCCCGATACGACCGTGTGGACGCCGGAGTTATTCTGGCTGCCGATGGAAAATATCCGGGTGGGATTTCAGTACAACTTCTTCACGAAATATCTCGGCGCTTCTTCGAATTATGATGGAAATGGACGAAATGCCTCGGATAACAATGCTGCCTTTTTGTATTTCTGGGTAGCATTTTGAAAACGCTCTGATAGAGGTCAAGATGTTATGAGACTGCAGCACTGCATGATCGCCGCTAGCCTGTCGCTGGCCACCGTTCTGTTTGGGTGCGCGGCGCCGGAGCGAAGCCGTAATGTGGCCGATGCTCAGGTGAGCGGACAGACATTAGCTGTTCAAGTTTGTTCGATCTGCCATGGTGTGACCGGCAATTCCGTTTCGCCGCTTTACCCCAATCTTGCTGGACAACAAGAAGATTATCTGGTCGCTCAGCTGACTGATTTTCGGGGGCATGTGCGCAAGGATGGGGTGGCCACTCAGTACATGTGGGGCTTCACCCACCTGACGGAATCGCAAGTGAAGGAGCTTGCGAAGTATTTCGCGAGCCAGCCACCGATGCGATGCGATGTGAACCCGAGTTCGGGGGCTAGAGAAAAAGGCGCGACAATTTTTGCGAAGGGTGCGTCTGATGCAAAGGTGACGCCGTGCGAATCCTGTCATGGTGTTGCCGGGCAGGGCGTCGGCACCATTCCACGGATTGCCGGCCAACATGCTGACTATCTCGCGAAGCAGATTGACGTTTTCCGAAATACCGATACCCGTCCCCGCGGTGCGGCGATGAAGATGGAATGCCATGCGCTGACTAAACCGGACGTGGATGCAGTCACCACGTATCTTGAAACGCTGGGGCGTTAGGCTGCCGACCCCGTTTTTTGGGCGGTTTCCATCCCTGCGTCTATTTGGAGGCCGGGGTGGGTGGCGCGGTTGCCTGTGCCGAGGTGCGATCGACGCATTGTCCGTTGGATCGCCATCTCTATATATCGCAACGCGGGCGCAGAATGTTGGGTTGAGTGGGGTCGTTTTATCCCTCGCCAGCACTCGGTAGGGCGTTCACGGTGCGACGCCTAGGGAGCGGTCGCACCGGCCGGAGCACACTTTTTGACGGGTCGAAAAATTCAAGCATCGCATCCACCAACACGACGATATCGAAGTTAAATCATTTATCTCGAATACATATCTGATGTTTTCCGGTTACTTGGTCACCTGTTACTAAGGTCGACCACTCGCAGGTCTCCGGCGTGTGTTCAAGTTGTCACGACGGGGCTGTCCACGATGGCGTGACGGTGACGGGCCGGCCCGCGAAATTGTTGAATGGCCAGCCGCATCCCCCGACCGGGGAATGTTCCAATTGCCATGTGCCGGGCGATCCGTCCTGGCACGCGAATCCGCACACGCCGGGCAACTTGGCGAACGGTTGTTTTGCCTGTCATAACGGGACGGCGGCGACCGGCAAGGGACCCACACATCTGGCGACCTCGACGCTTTGCGCGAACTGTCATACCACGGCTGGTTGGTCACCGCAAAATTCGATGGACCACAGTCAAATCAACGTGCTGACCCCGTGCATTGCCTGCCACGACGGTGGTAGCCATGACAGCGTGACCGTCGAGGGTAAAGATGCGAAGCACCTTCCCACTTTTGCCGACTGTACCAGCTGCCATACCGTGGCGGCCTGGGTACCGAGCACGACCTTCAACCATGCCGGCATCACCGGCAGCTGCGTGAGCTGTCACGCTGGACCGCCCGGCAACCCGACTTTCCCGCGGGCACAGACCAAGGGGGTTAACCATCTTGGGAGTTCGACAATCTGTCAGGCCTGTCACACCAGCACCTCCGCCTGGACCCCGCTGCTCGCAGCGCAGGTCGACCACGCTCAGGTCACCGGGAACTGCACCAGCTGTCATGGGACGGCGCGCGCGTTGGATACTCTGACGACTGAGATCAAGCCCGTGGGACATCTCGCGACGAGCTCAGATTGCGGAACATGCCACGCCACAACGGCCTGGAAGCCGGCGAGCGGCTTCGATCACGCCGGTATCACCAGTGGGTGTTCCGCCTCCGGGTGCCATGTTGACGGGAACACGACGCCCCCGCTGGGGCGTGGCGCGAGTCACATCGCAACCAACGCCAACTGTCAGGACTGTCACGCCGTCGGCATCGCGTTCACGCCGCAGACGACGGTGAAGCATGCGGATATTACCGTCGAAACCCCTTGTGCGACTTGTCACGACGGTAAGGCGCACGACGGCCTGAACGTGACCGGTCTGAGCAGCGGTCATATTCCCACCAACATTCCCACCGCCAATGATTGTTCAACCTGTCATGTGGGGGCAGACACTAGTCTTTCTTGGACGGCAGGGACCTACCACCCCCATGTGACCGTCAACGGCGCTTGTGCCAGCTGCCACGACGGGGTGCGACAACAAGGCAAGGGGGTGACACATATCCCGACCACGAAGGGGGTGGATTGTGTCGCCTGTCACGCCGGCTCCCAGACAACGTTATCCTGGAGCGGCGGCACGTACTCCCACGCGGGGGTGACGAGTGGGTGCGCCGCCTGTCACGACGGAAACCATTTGCCTGCGCAGGGCGTAGGTCCGAGCCATGTCGGCAGTACGACGGTATGCGAAGCCTGCCATACGGACTCGGCGGCTACGCTCTCCTGGACCACGACGCCAGCGACCGGGCACATGAATCACGCGCAGCTGATCGCTGTTACGCCTTGCACGAAATGCCACGCGACGACTGCCGGAAGTAGCCTCACTGTGGACGGCATGACGGTGACGGGTCGACCGGTCACGACCACCAGCGGAGATCCGCATCCCACCACGGGGGATTGCGCCGGTTGTCATTCCACTACGGCCTGGAACAGCGTGACTTTCACACATAGCGGCGTGACCAGCGGGTGTTCAGGTTCCGGCTGCCATGTTGATGGCAACAAAGTCGCACCGTTGGGCCGGAGCACGAGCCATATGGCGACCAACACCAACTGTCAGGATTGTCATTCGATTGGTGGCACGTTCACCCCGCAGACGACGGTGAAGCACGCGGACATTACGACCTTGAAACCCTGCACGACCTGTCATACGGGGACGGTGCAGGACGGCATCACGGTGAGCGGCAAGAATGCTGCCCACATTCCGACAGTCGTTGACTGTGCCACCTGTCACGTAGGCGCCGAGACGACGCTATCGTGGCTGGGCGCGACCTATAGTCACGCGGGGGTCACCGGGGGTTGCGCGAGCTGTCACGACGGCACCCACGAGCAGGGAGCCGGCCCTGCCCACATCGGCACGAGCACGCTCTGTGAG
This sequence comes from uncultured Pseudomonadota bacterium, assembly GCA_903825645.1. GTDB lineage: Bacteria > Pseudomonadota > Gammaproteobacteria > CAIKBL01. The sequence continues at coordinate 10,946 of CAIKBL010000055.1, forward strand.
GCCTGTCATACCAACGCAGCCGCGACGCTGTCATGGACGAGCACACCGACGACCGGGCATGTCGATCACACTCAAATTTCGGTTTTGGTGCCGTGTATCGCCTGCCACGCCACGGCGGGAGGTACCAATCTTACGCTGGATGGTTTCACCATCACGGGACGGCCGTTGACAACTCCGGGAGGCGGCTCTCATCCGACCACCGGCGACTGTGGTAATTGTCATGGCACCACCAGTTGGGCGGGTTCTACCTTTAATCACGCGGGGATCACGAGTGGGTGTACCGCGTCGGGTTGTCACGTTGATGGCAATACGGTCTCTCCGCTGGGGCGTGGCAAGAGTCATATCAAGACGAATACGAACTGTCAGGACTGTCACGACATCGGGGTGACCTTTACGCCGCAGACGACGGTGAAGCACGCAGATCTGACGGCGCTGAAGCCCTGCGCGAGCTGTCACACGGGGGCCGTGCAGGATGGGATCACCATCACGGGGGTGAACGCCGGCCACATCCCGACCAACGTTCCGAGTGCGACGGACTGCACGGTCTGCCACGTGGGATCGGAAAACAGTTTGTCCTGGACGGGTGGGGCGTACCACGCACACGTGGCGGCGACGTCGGCTTGTACGAGTTGCCATGTTGATGGCAATAGCAGTGCGCCGATAGGGCGGGGTGCGAGCCATATCAAGACCAACACGAATTGTCAGGATTGTCACAACGTCAGCACCTTCACGCCACCGCTGTTGCCGATGAATCACGCGGATTTAACGACTCTGAAGCCTTGTGTCAGCTGTCATACAGGGACAGTGCAGGATGGGATCGCCATCGACGGCAAGGGCGGTTCGCATATTGCGAGCAGCACGACTTGCGATGCGTGTCACGGGACGGCGGCGTGGAATCCGGTGACGAAGGTGGACCACACCCAGGTTGCGGGGACCTGTGCGAGTTGTCATGACGGTGCGGCGCATGACGGGGTTACGGTCACGGGCAAGGGACCGACGCATATCGGCAGCAGCAGCGCCTGCGACGCCTGCCACACGAATTCTGCCGCGACCCTCTCTTGGACGAGCACACCCATTACCGGTGGTGTCGATCACACTCAGATTACCGCCACAACGCCTTGTACCCTGTGCCACGCCGATACGGCAGGTGGAAGCTTGACCCTCGATGGCATGACCATCACCGGTCGACCTCTTGCCACAGTGTTGCTGCCCAATGGGACCAAACATCCCGGGGCCGGCACTGGCGATTGCGGCGCATGTCACGGCATGACGGCCTGGATCCCAGCCGCAGGGTTCAGCCACAACGGCATCGTGAACGGATGCAGTGCGGCCGGCTGTCACGTTGACGGCAATACGAGCCCCCCCCTGGGCAGGGGTGCGAGCCACATCAAGACCAATACGAACTGCCAAGATTGTCACGCCATTGGGGTGACGTTCACGCCGCAGACGACGGTGAAGCACGCGGATATCACGGCGCTGACGCCGTGCGCAGCCTGCCACACTGGCGCGGTACAGGATGGCATCAAGATTACCGGATTGGTCAGTAATCATATCCCGACCAATCTGCCCAGCCAGAACGACTGTGGCGCCTGTCACGTCGGGGCCGACACCAGTCTGTCCTGGGCAACGGCGCAGTTCCACAGTCACGTGCCCGTTACGTCGGGTTGCGCGAGTTGTCATTCGGGGACGTACACGACCTGGAATGCTCAGGCAAAATCCGCGACGCACATTGCGTCCACCAGCAACTGCCAGAACTGCCACAGTACGAGCATCTGGAATCCGGTGACGAGTGTCGACCACAGCCAGGTCACGGGCGCCTGCTCAACCTGTCACAACGGCACGACGGCCACCGGCAAGGGACCGCTCCACATCCTGTCCAGTGCAGCCTGCGATGCCTGCCACAAGACCTCGGCGTCCTCGTTGCTCTGGGTTCCCGTCTTGGCCTCGAATGTTGATCACACCCAGATCACGGCGCTCACGCCTTGTGCAAGTTGTCATGATGGTGGTGCGCACGATGGGGCGACGATAGAAGGCAAGGATCTGAATCACCTGGCGACGACGACCGTCTGCGAGGATTGTCACAACGGCAACAGCACCGCGCCCAGCTGGTCCATCCCCGTTGCTGCGAACGTCAATCACCTTGACGTCACTGGGGCGTGTGTTACCTGTCACCAAGATAATGGGACCAAGAAGACCGGCCTCGGTACCGCCATTCAGGGCCGTAATACGGCAACTCACATGAAAACGACTACCATGTGCGCCGATTGCCATGCGACGAGCACCTGGAATCCTTACACGCAGGTCAACCATGCCGACGTTATTGGTGTTTGCACGACCTGTCATGCCAACGCGGCCGGTACGAGCCTGACGCTGGACGGTGTGACGGTGCAGGGACGGCCCTCTAATGCGGTCCATACCAATACGAGCACACTGGCGATGGCGTGCGACGCCTGTCACTCGACCACGACGTGGACGACCAGTACCTTCAACCATACGGGGATCACCACGGGCTGCGCCAGTTGCCACAATGGCACGCTTGCGACAGGGCGGCCCGCCGATACTTTCCACGTCAAGGTGAAAACGACCGCGGCTTGCGAAACGTGTCATGTCAGCACACTGGCCTGGACACCGGTCAACACTATCGACCATACACAGCTCACGACGACCACCCCGTGTTCGAGCTGCCATAACGGCACGATCGCGAATGCCAAGCCTGCGGATACGATCCACAATCAGACCACTACCGATTGCGTGAATTGCCACACCACGACGTCCTGGATCGTGACGACTTTCGATCACACCGGATTTACCGGGGCCTGTAACAGCTGTCACAACGGCACGACGGCAGTGGGCAAGTCGACCGGACATTTTCTCACCACGCGGGACTGCGGTTATTGCCACAACACGACGGCCTGGACGACGCTCACCTTCAAGCACCAGTCCGCCAACTTCACCATGAACAAGCTGGACACTCATGCGCAATGGCCCACCATGGCCGCGAACTGCGGCGCGTACTGCCATCCCGGCAATGCGGAGGCGACGCCTTATCTCAGCACTGGGGTCGCCTATGCGCCGTATTGTGCGGCTTGCCACGTGGCGCAGTGGTCGGCGAGCGCCCACAAGAGCCACGTGCCGAATACGCTGATTTCCCACGAAAACTGCTCGAGCGTTTGCCACAGTGCGACCTCGACCATTCCGGTACAACACAAAGTCTCAGCCTCCAGCTTCAGCAACTAGCCCGCCGCGGCGGGCGAGTTACTGAAGCCGAACGGGAGGGTCCGATTGGGCGGTCGATCGAGCATAAGGCGGACGGGCACGACATGATGAGCCGCAAGCCCTTTCACTGGATTACACTGGGGACCTCTGACGCCGATCATCGCGGGGAGGCCGAGAGGTTGCCATGTCTGTAGACGCGCTTGCCGAAACCCTTATTCCACGCTTGCGGGCCACCGTGGCACCCAGCGAAGCGGCGCGCCGGGTGACCGACGACGCCGTCGCGCTGCTAAAGGCAGCGGGCCTCATCCGTCTGCTCGCGCCGGCGCGCTACGGCGGACAGGAAGACTCACCGCGTGCACAGATCCTGGCCAATGCGATGGTCGCGCACGGGAGTGCGGCCGCCTCATGGGTTCAAATGGTCTGTACGGCGCACACCTTCATTCTCGGCCGTTTCCCGTTGGCCTGTCAGGACGAGGTATTTGGCGGGGATCCCGATGTCCTCATCCCGGGTACCCCGGCAAGCCAGGGCACGTGTGAACGCGCGGATGGGGGTCTCCTCGTGAATGGTCGCTGGCAATTCTGCAGTGGGGTGGATCATGGCCGGTGGATCCTAGCCGGCGCCCGCGGGAAGACGGATGCGGCCGGTAAAAAAACGCCGAGTATGCTGGTCATCATGCCGATTACCGATCTGACCGTGGAGGACACCTGGCACGTCCTTGGCATGCGCGGAACCGGCTCCAAGGACATCGTGGCCGATAATATTTTTGTGCCGGTGTATCGCAGCGTCTCGGTCGCCGCGGCCTTCCTTGGCATCGTGCCGGGGATCGAGAGCCCACTCTACCGGCTACCGGTTGCGGCAACACTTTCCGCTATGGGGCTCGGAACGATTGTCGGTATGGCGGAAGCCGGACTGGCTGAATTTCTTGATCAGACTCGCATCAGACAGGAAATTTATCTGCCGGGCGCGAAAGCGAACCGAGCGGGCCTGCAGATGCGGGTTGCCGAAGCGGATACCGAGATCGCCTTGGCGCGTACCTTGTTGCTGCGCAATTGCGACTTGCTGGAAGCGGCGATGCGCGACACCGCCCCGATGGACACCGTAGCTCGTGCGCAGGTGCGCTGGCATTCGGCGTACGGTGCCGAGCTGTGCCGGCGCGCGGCCGATAGGCTCTACGCGGCTGCCGGGGCGCACGCCACATTTGATGCGAACCCGTTACAGACTTTTTTTCGCAACATCAATACGGTCAGTCATCATGCGGTGGTTGATTTTGATTCCGTCGCCGAGATGCACGGTAAGGCGCTCCTGGGCGTCGAACAGTCGGAGCCCGGGCTCGTCTGATCCGGGCTGACATCACGGGATCACGGCAGACGTTTTTAAGCGTCGGTGGGCCGGCGTCGCGTTTTGAACTCCGCGGTGCTGTTGACGTGCGGAAACGGTGCCGCCGGAATGGGCAGGTCGAGCGCGGCGCATATCGGCGCCCAGCCTTCATGTGCCTGCCATGCGAGGAATCGGTCGCGGGGCGCCTTGGCGCGCACGTAGGCATTGTGTGCGCGATAGGCGGCGATCGCGGCTTGCTTGTCCCCGACTTTTTCGGTGAAACGGTATTTCAACATGTCCCACACCATGTCTCGCCAAGGGCTGTCCTCAGCGTTAGCCGCGGCCGGGAAGATGGTGTTCGAGGCGCTCGTCCACCACGCCTCTTCGTCCCGATAGGACAGGAGGATAAGGGCGTCCGGGAACGCTTGCGCGATGGATTCCCAGTAGGCGGAGGCGGGCCAGTCGATCGCGGCCGTCCAATCCTTCAGGAAAAGACGCCAGTCGGGCATGTCGCCCAGAGCCGCCGCGTGCCACACAGGAATATCTGACGGGCGCGGAAAGACTTCGAGCATGTGGTAACACCGCCCGCCCAACAATATTTCGAGCGCGTGCTGGAGCGAGTTCGTCCCGGTGCGGCCAACACCGGCGCCGATCACGCGCAGCGTCATGGAAAAATCCTCAGAAGAGTGTCGGACATGGCGCGCGTTTGTCGCACAGGTGTCGCGCACTCGACGGTGACAGGCGCCCGATAGCCCTGAGTGTTCAACGCCTCGCGAAAAACAATTTCATGCATGTGGCCTGCCCTCAGGATTTGACGAGCGCACTATAAAAGATTGAGCCCAGCAAGTCAGCGTCGCTGGGTAGCCACACGACTTTAGAGCAGGACCTGGGTGCCAATTTCCACCACGCGATTTGGGGGGAGCTGGAAGTAATTGGCGGCCGCTTCTGCCTGACGGGTCATCCATGAATAAAGACCGGTGCGCCACCGGGGCATCCGGCCGTCTCCCTCCACGATGGTGGAGCGGGCGACAAAATAGGTGGTGAGCATGGGCTCTAGTGTCAGTCCGGCAGGCCCCGTGAGCGTCAACGCAAGCGGGATGTTGGGCTCTTCACGGAAGCCAAAACGCGCCGTAATAGCGTAGATGTCCTGCGCAAGAAGGGTGACCTGGAGGCGCTGCTCAGCCGGCACCATGGGGATCTCCTCGGTGATCACGTGAAGGAACACGATCCGCTCGTGCATGATCTGATAGAACTTGATGTTATGGAAAAGGGCGCTCGGGACCACGCTCGGATCGGATGTCAGGTAGACCGCCGTACCCGGTACCCGCGGTACGTCGTGCATGGGACTAATGAGAAAGTCCTTGAGTGAAATATCAATCTGCCGTCGTTGGAGCGCGACCAGGCGAGAGCCTTCCTTCCACGTGGTCAACATCAGGAAAATCGTAGCGCCGAGACACAACGGCAGCCAACCGCCGTGCATCACTTTAGCCATATTGGAACTTAGAAAAAAGATTTCGAGAATGCCGCAGCCGAGCAAGGCTATCAGCCGAAGATGGCGCCAGCCTGGTGCCGCACGCATCGCCACGTACGCCACGTACGCGGTCAGCATGGTGGTGATGAGCATAGTGCCTGAAACGGCAATGCCGTAGGCGGAAGCGAGGGCATCGGAAGATCTGAATTGCGCCACGAGCAACACGACGCCCACGAGCATGAACCAGTTTACGCCGGGGAGATAGACTTGCCCTCGCTCGGTGTCCGAGGTGTGCATCACGTACATGCGCGGCAGGTAGCCCAAGCGTGCGGCCTGTACCGTGAGTGAGTAGGCGCCGGTAATGGTCGCCTGTGAGGCGATGACCGTGGCGGCCGCGGCGAGTGCGACCATCGGCAAGAGGAGCCATTCCGGCGTGAGGAGATAGAATGGATTGGCAGCAGCGGCTGGCTCGCGGAGCACGAGCGCGCCCTGCCCGAAGTAGTTCAGCATGAGCGAGGGACAGACCAATCCGTACCAGGCGATGCGCACGGGTTGGGCGCCAAAATGTCCCATGTCCGCGTACAGTGCTTCACCACCCGTCAGGGCGAGGAAAACTGCGGCCAAGAGTAAGAAAGCCGCGTGGGGATTTTGCCAGGCGAAGTGGAGGGCCTCGGCCGGATTGAGCGCGGCGAGCACGGCTGGGGTCGTGATGATGCTGCGCAGGCCGAGTAGGCCGATGGCGGTGAACCAGACGATTGTGATCGGACCAAATAAGCGGCCGACCTGACCGGTTCCCCGGCGCTGGATACAGAATAACGCGATGAGGATCGCAATAGTTAGCGGTACGACTGCCTGCTGAAACCGGGGAACCGCGACACTGAGTCCTTCAATTGCGGACAGAACGGAAATAGCTGGCGTAATGATAGCGTCGCCGTAGAACAGGGCGCCGGCAAAAATGCCTAGGCTGATCACCACCATGGCGGCTGCCGGATTATGGCGGGTGAGGCGGCTGGCGAGGGCGGTCAGAGCGAGCACGCCGCCCTCGCCATCATTGTTGAACCGCAGCACGATCCAGACGTATTTGAACGAAATGATAACCATCACCGACCAGAACAAGGCAGAGAGTGTCGCCATGACGGTGCTCGTGGACGCCACTAGACCGTCGGGGCCTGCAAAAGCTTGGCGGAAGGCATAGAGCGGGCTCGTCCCGATATCCCCATAGACGATGCCAAGCGCCGCGACCGCGAGGGATGCCGTCCGCCCTGATCCGTGACCTGCGTGCGCTTTACTCAAAATTCACCTCCGGGCGGTCCGATGCGACTGCCGGCGGCATTGTGGCTGAGTTCGGCGCAGGATGCTATCGCACTGCATCACGAAAAAAAGCCCTGTCAGGAAGGGGTTGGCCGGTGGAATTTAAAGCGTCCTGGGTGGCGCGTGCTGTCCACGATCGACAACGACTACGCGATTCTCCTCACCCGGCGGCCACAAAAAAAATTATATAAATTAAGCGACTAATGAGCGAATAGCCGCGCCGCAACCAGAATCAACATCACGGCGATTGCCCGCGTAGTCCAACGCGGATTGAGCCGGTGACTCAGCAGGGAGCCGGCGATGACCCCAGGGATGGAGCCCACGAGGAGCTCCCCCAACAATTTGAGGTCGACGTTTCCGAGCGCAAGGTGTCCGAGTCCCGCCACCAATGTGAGGGGGACGGCATGTGCGATATCGGTCCCCACCAGCTTGGCCGCCTTCATCCGATAGGGGTAAAGATAGACCAGCAGGACGGTGCCAATGGCCCCTGCGCCTACCGAGGTCAGTGTGACCAAGAAGCCCAGCAGCGCACCGGCCAGTACCGTTAAACCGGGTTGCATGAACTTGAAATCGGTCGCGAAATTGGTCCGCAGGCGCATGCCAAGATTGTGTAATCGGCGCTGAAAAAATAAGCCGGCGCTGGTGATGGTGAGTGCCACGCCCAGCATGGGTAGGATGACGGCGCCGATCGGCAGGTGGCTCTTGGCATAGTTGATGAAGTACAGGGTCATCAACGCGCTGGGGATGCTGCCGAGCCATAGTCGGCGTACGATCAACCAATCGATGGCACCGTGCGCACCATGCACCCAGCCGCCGACGGTTTTGGTCAGCATGGCGAATAGGAGATCGGTGCCGACCGCAGTCTGCGGCGCGATGCCAAACAGAAACACTAAAATCGGCGTCATCAGCGCGCCACCGCCCACCCCGGTAAAACCTACCAGGGTGCCGACCAACAGGCCGGCACAGGAATTGATGGAATTGATCACGAGCACGACACTATGCCTGGCGACACATCACGATGAAACACGATTTGCCTTCCCTTCTCGCAGCCCCGATGAGGATTCAACATACTGGCACGCCCCGGGAAGTTAAAATAGCAAGGTCACCTATGGTTATGCGATTACGGGTGCAACCGAATGGAGGGGTATCGGCAGTCGCCTGCTGAGATTGAGGGGACATCGCGGTGCGCGGTCGGATGCTGGGCGGCGTCTTTATTGCAAATAAAGTGCATAAAATGCGCATAGAGAGTATTAGCCTATCCGACCCTCACGCACAGAAGCGCTGTGCAGTGCGCAAATCGGCCGATAGAGTAGTCTGCTTAATAATCGGCTCGGGAATTTGATCATGAAGACGATTTTTTTCAGCCTGGCGGTCCTGCTTCTCTCGGCATGTGCCGGTGTCGATGTATCGGAATATCAGGCCGGGCGGCCGACGCTCGATCTGGCGACCTATTTCAACGGCACGGTCGACGGTTGGGGCATGGTGCGCGATAGGGCCGGGCGGGTGACGCGCCGTTTTGTCGTGGTGATCGATGCGCACTGGCATGACGGCGAGGGTGTACTCGATGAGCACTTCGTCTGGTCCGACGGTAAGCACGAGTCACGGATTTGGAAAATTCACAAAGACGGTGATCGATATACGGGGACGGCCGGCGACGTGGTCGGGTTGGCGAGCGGGGCGGCAAGCGGCAATGCGCTGCACTGGCGCTATGTCCTAGACTTGCCGGTCGACGCGCGGACCTACCATGTCGATATGGATGACTGGATGTATCTCATTGACGCACAAACCCTTGGAAACCAAACACGGATCTCCAAGTTCGGCTTTCATTTGGCGGACACGCTCATCTTTTTCCGGAAACGCTGATCGCTGCTAAGTTGGGCGGGTGCCTTTCCGTTTCTGTTATACCGAACCGCTGAGTTCTTGATGTTGTTTTGCGTCGCCGCGAGGCGATCCGTCATTCCGTGTCAAGTTGGTGGAATTTGCGGCCATGGATTTTTGACGCGAGTCATCGGTCTGGTCGAATGTTCTTTCAAAACCTGCAGTGCCGCTGCCCACGCGTTCTGAGGCTAACTACCGTGGATAGCCGCGCGCCGTCTTTGACAAATTTCTGCCAAGCCACACCAATACCGCACCGCCTTGGAGACGCATCTGCGTGAAGCCTTAACGCCTCGTTTATCGCACCTGAAATGCCGCTTCCCAAAACCAAGGACGCGGTAGGGCCTTATCCGGCTGAACCACCACCTCTACGGAAATTGAATGCAGCACGAGGGACCCATTGCGCGCATAAAACACATACGGGCAGTAGATTTCCACAGCCAGTTAGGACAACAAAATAATGCGCTGGGATCTGCACGCACGACGCCCTCTTGTCCAAGCCAGACATCACCATCCCTTCACCTTTTGTGTGTGCAGTCGAGATGGTCGTGCGCTTTGGAGCGCAAGCACCAATCGGCACAAAGCACTTTCTTCGCAATCGCGGTGAACAAACCCCACGCTTTCGGCGGGCACCACAACGCGGATCAAAGGGGTGTTTAACTCCTCGAGTAATAGCCCGCTGTCGTCTCTAGGACAGGCCTTGGCCACGGGCAATCCTCAGGGCAGCGCTGCCAGGGGCGAGACGCTTGCTTCTTTTTTTGTGTCCAGAAACGCCACGAACAATACCGGCGGCATCTCGACTGCGGTAAATACCTCGGTAAAAAGCCGGTCACTCGGGGATCACCGCAACGGGCGACAAGAGAAATTCAACGGCGCTTGGCTGCCCTGCCGCGTCGCATTAGTCCGTTGTCGTGTCGGACACGTCATCTCAGGAGCGTCGGGTTTTAGGCGGTGACGCCGCTTCCCGCGCGATTTTGTCCTTGAGTGCACTGAGCAGTAGGAACAGTTGGCGGACGGTCATTTCGATGTCGAGCGGCTCCCCGGATTGTTGGGCGATGAATGCGCCGTTAATCGCTGCACGGCAGAAGGGTGCGAACTCATTGGCCAGCAGCGTCGCCATGGTTTCACCCAGTGCGCTGAACTGATTATGAAGGAGCGATCTCCACCAACGCAGAGCGCGCGCTCGGATGTCTATAATCTGCGGGCGGATCATGGCCGGCAGATCAGATTCCTCCAGCATGATGATCAGCAGTAGACGCAGGAATCGGGCGTTGTTGCGGAGCTCTTGAGCAAGGATCCGGCCTATCTCCGCTTGTCGGTCGAGCGGTGAGAGTAGCGGGGTTGCCAACGGCAATTGCGCGGCGGCCAGGAAGTCCTCCGCAGCATCCCGGATCGCAGATCCCAGCAAATCCTCTTTATTCTTAAAGAACCAATACAGCGAGCTCGCATTGAGGCCTGCCTCGCGGCAAATCATTTTGATGCTCGTGCCCGCGTAACCGCGGGTCGCGACCAGCTTAAGGCACGCCGCCAAGATCCGCTCCCGCGTGCGATGACTGGCTCGTCGCGGTGTGGTCGAGGCGCTGCGCGAAGTCGTCACAGGCGACTCAAGGTCGTGCGGCGCCTTTGGGATAGGACACTTCAGCACGCCAGAGATGGGCGCGAACGCGTTTCGCCATCATCTCCTCGAAGATATTACGACCCTCGAGGGCCTCAATGGCGGTGATGAATATTTCGCGACCCGTCGTGCCGCCTATCGTGCACGCGATGGGCTCCCCGCCCGGCACAATGACGGCGTGTGTCCGTGCGCCATCGACGCCGACGCGGACCACACGATCGGTATCAAGCAGGCAGGCCCAGCAGCCTTCCTGCGCATCCATCGTCATTCCATCAATCCGACTCTGTCCCGTAAAATCCGCAAACAGCCGTCCTTGCCCGAGATCGCCGTTGGGTTTGATGTCATAGACTTTAATGGCAGAAATCATGGTCTCGGCCAGATACAGCCGTGCGCCGTCCGGCGAAATCACCACGCCGTTGGCGAACGCGAGCTGATCGCACACCACCCGCGCGGTGCGATCGGGGGCGACGTAGATAAGTCGCCCCGGCGCGGGTTTCTCGCCGTGCAAAACCCGCGCGCCGACGTCGTCTACGTAATAACCGCCTTGCCCGTCATCGACGATGTCGCCGAGGTAACCGGTGGCGATGGCCGACAAGTCGCAGTATTCGCTCAAAATCCCACCCGAGAGTCGCAAGAGTTTGCGATCGAACATGGAATTGATGATCAGATCCCCATTGGCGAGTGCAATGAGGCCATTCGGCTGATTATCGACTTCGGCCAACGTGGTGAGCGTACCGCTTGCCGGATCGATTTCAACCACGCGACGGCCGAGCATGTCGGACAGCACGACAGCATTCCTGCGCCAGCGGATCCCTTCCCCGAAGAGAATACCACTGGCAATTTTCTGGGCGATGATTTCCTGCATGTGATTTATCCTGTGGCTCAATGCGGGGCGTGCCCGGTCACTGTACGGACCACGGCGGCCGACTCGGCGGGGGTCTCGTGCCCGCGCCAGGCGATATGTTGGTCAGGTCGGATCAGCACGAGCGGGTAACCCTCGTATTTGGTGTGCGCTACGGGCTCCGTGACAGCGAGGATATGTAACGGTACTCCGGCGGCGGCGAAGGCGGTGATTAGATCGTGCGCAGGCGGGGGCGCGGTGCCGATCTGCAGCAGTGTGAAACCGGATCCGAAGTCGTCGAACAGAGCATGACCATCATTTCGCCAGAAATGCGGTGCGCGGACACCAGGACAAGAGGACTCGACATAGCTATTGATGGCGAATGGGATCGCCGCGGCGCCATCGTCGCACACGATGGGGGAGCCCGCATAGGTGATGCCGAGCTGCATGCCGATGCTGTCGAATTCGGCCAGATTGTGGGCTGTGATCAACTGACCGATTTCAGCTCGACGTCGATCGGCGTCGGCGCCTTCTGCCTCAAAAGCCGGCTCCTGTACGGGAATGCGGTAGAGATCTTCAAAAATGCGGGCAGCCGATCCGGCGACCAGTTGGCCGATCGATCGGCGTTCGGATTCGTAGCTGTCGAGAATTTCCGGGGCCCCCCATCCCGCGAGCACGGCCCACAATTTCCACGAGAGGTTGACGGCGTCCTCGACTCCGGCATTCATGCCAAAGCCGCCCATCGGGATCCATATGTGGGCCGCGTCGCCACATAGGAACACCCGGTCCTGACGGTAGTGATCCGCCACCATGGCGCGCGCTGTCCAGCGCTCTTGTCCCAAGATCTCGTATTCCAGATCAGCCCCGAGCGCTTGGCGAATGGCCTGCTCATGGTCATGCGCATCCAGATCTCCCTCTGGACTCAGAATGGAATGATGCAACCACAGATCCCGACCATCGATGGCCACAATGTGACTCTCTCCCTGTGCATTATAGAGACGATGCATCCACGCCGCCTTGTGTGGCCAGGCGGCGGTCAACGCAGGCGATTTCAGGTACGTCGTGCAGAATTTGGCGACACATTCGCGACCCTCGAGCCGCGCGCCGATATCGCGCCGGATTCGGCTATGGCCACCTTCACACGAGACAAGGTAGCGGGCCCGGATCGTGTGTTGAGCACCGGTCGCACATTCTTCGACCAGACAATCGACGTGGGTGTCGGTTTGGGTAAAGGACAGGAACCGCCACCCTTCACGGTAATCGCACGCCGTGAACGTGCGGGTATGCGCCCGCAGGACTGGCTCCATCGCCAGTTGCGAGATCCGATGTTGCGGTTCCGCGGTCGGCCAGTACTCGTCGATCGCCCCGGTACCGCTCACGCGTGCGGACACTTCGGCCGACGAGCGGAGTGTGTATCGGGTGAGCTCCTTGCCAAGCCACCGGGTGGCGTAAACGACGTCGGTGGCATAGTCTTCGGGGAGTCCGGCTCGGCGGATAGCCTGCGCGCAACCCAGACGCCGAAAGTGCTCCATCGAGCGCGCGTTGGTGGTGTTGCATTTCGGGTTCGGCGGCATGGCGAGCCGCTCTTCGACCACGATTGAGCGTATGCCGTGGGAGGCGAGATCCAGCGCAAGCGTGGTGCCGACGGGACCACCGCCTGCAATCAAGACGGGAATTTCTATCATGGGAAAGATCCGTTAAGGTCTGTAACGGATGTTACAGTTAAAAACTTACAAAGATCGCCTTCGACGTGAGGTAGCCGATTTTCGCTTTAAAAAATCCCGTATTGCACACGGGAGCGGATCCGAAATACTAATGTAGTGATTGATACGCCAAGGCCTGTGACTGCAGCGGCGTAGGTAAAGGGAGTACACACGATGAATACGGTTATGCGACTAGGCTATCTAGGATTTGAGGTGAGCGACGTGGACGCTTGGGAGGCGTTCGGGGTGGATTTGGTCGGTTGGCAGGGTGAGCGGCAGACGCCTTCGTTGTTGACGGCGCGTACCGATACGCAGGCACGGCGCTTGTTTTTCCACCAGGGTAGTCGGGACGATTTGATCTTCGCCGGCTGGGAAGTGGCGGATGAAGCCGTATTGCGAGATATCGGACGTCAACTCACGGAAGCCGGTTTTGCGGTGACTGAGGGCAGCTTGGCGGAGGTACAGGAACGCGGGGTGGAAGCGCTCGTTCGTTTCACCGATCGGGCCGGCAATCCGCTCGAGCTGTTTTGCGCGCCGATGATCGCGTCAGCGCCCTGTTCAACACCGTTGCAGTCACAAGGGTTCGTAGCAGGCAGCAAGGGGCTAGGCCACTATGTGGCAGGCCATCCCGATCTGGCGGCAGCCCGCGCGCTCTATTGCGACATTCTGGGCATGCGGATCAGTGATTACATTCTCATCCCGACGCCGGACGGCGGTTCGGTTCGAGCCATGTTCCTGCATTGCAACACTCGACACCATTCCGTTGCGTTAGTCGATGCATCGTTGCCCCACAAGATTGATCACTTTTGTCTCCAAATGCAGGCTTTTCAGGATTTGGGGTTGGCTCACGACCGTTTCGTGGCCTCCCGTTACGCGATTCGTAACTCCCTTGGCCAACATCCGAACGACCTGGGCGTCTCGTTCTATGCGGCCACGCCGTCACGGATCTCGGTCGAAATCAGCTGGTCGGACTTCGAACTTGAGGAAGCAGGATGGACGACCCGAACCTTTGATCGCACTAGTCTCTGGGGACATCACCCGCCGGCAAAATGATTCGTGCGGCCGCGATCTGGGGCCTATCGGACAGCCTTTGAAGGTAGATGTCGTGTCTTGAGCATGTCAATTCGTAGTGGGCTTTAATACTTTTAATATCAGATATCCTCATTAACTTATTAAAAATTATAAATAAAACAAAAATATTAATGTGACATCTTAGGATTGGGCGGGGCATGCTGTCGCCGCAGGATTTATCGTCCGTCGTGCATCATGGGACGGCATTGTCGGCCCATGATGCACGCGTTCACGTGGCAAGGCGGTCGCGCTTGGGACGAACGCGCGAAACAGGCGATGCGCCCGGCGGGGCGCTAAAGATCGGATCGCATCAGCGGGCGCGCGCACGTTATCGCCGAGCGTTCGTCGAGCCGAGTCTGTGGGTTTCGATGTTCAGCAACCAGCCGCACCTACCGAGCGACGTTTCACCGCGCGCGTCGGTGATTAGACCCTGACGAGTCGAGCAACCGTCGGGATCTGCGGGATTGGGCTTGACGGTCCTTGTCAGGTGCCCAGCGGGCGGCGCCTACCCGTCGCGACGCTTGCCACGCCGGGACCTTTTATTACGTGGCGCAGGATGACGCCGTACCGGTGTGGGGTCGGGCGCCCCCATGTAGTCTTAATGCTGCGCCGCCGTCGTTGACGTCCCGCTGAGCCCGAACACACACGCTTTTGCGGTCGGCATTAGCCCCGTCATTCATGGGCCATTCTATGGCAGGCCCGTCGTGAGTCTGGCCGGGATAGTGCAAGGCAATGCCGGAGCCATCGAAGGACAAGCTTGCTGCCCCTATCATCGGCTGCACTGCTCAGGGCAAGCCCGGATCTGAGCAGACGACGCTCACACGAGTCCTTCATTCCTTATGATATCGTGGTTGTCTGTAGAATAGGGCGCGGCCCGCACGACCGGGTATGTCACCGGCGCAGCGGCGTTATGAGCCTGTTCAGTCGAGATGTGGCTAACTTCCCAGCTTGCCTCAGGCGTCGCGCCTGCTTTGTCTACCGCCAGCATGACTTATGGTGTCCTGTACTCGCCTGTCGATGGTGCGCTGCGGCGGACCGACATTTGCGAGTCAGGAGCGCTTCGGAGCCCTGAATTGCAGTCTATAAAAAGTATTAGCGTCATCGTGGTGTGTGTGATTCTCGCCGGTTGGGGCGCGACTATCCTACGGCCCCGATTGTTTGGCGAGGGAGCATCGTCTCCGCCGCGTGGCGAGTCTCGTGTACCGGGCGCCTCGATAGTTCCGGTCTCCGCAGTGCCGGTGCGTCGAGGCGAAATGAAAGTCACTATCGACGCTCTGGGAACGGTAATCCCCGTATCGACAGTGCTGGTTCGTTCGCGGGTCGACGGCGAGCTCATACGTCTCCATTTCCGCGAAGGACAGCTCGTCAAAGCGGGCGAACTGCTCGCGGAATTGGATCCGCGTCCTTACCAGGCAGCCTACGATCAGGCGTCCGGCCAACTCAAAAGGGATGAAGCCCTGCTCAATGTGGCACGGTTGGATGCCCGGCGTTATCGAGAGCTTCTGGCCGAAGACGCGATCGCCGCGCAACAGGTTGAAGATCAGGATTGGCTAGTCAGGCAGGATGAAGGGATCGTGGCGATGGACAGGGGGGCGGTGGCCACCGCCCATGTACAGTTGGACTACACACGGATCACCTCTCCGATCACGGGGCGCGTGGGTCTGCGTCAGGTGGATGTTGGGAACATTGTCCATGCGGCCGATGCCGGCGGCCTGGTGGTGGTGACGACGCTCGAGCCCATCACGATCGTCTTTTCCATTCCGTCCGAAACATTACCGGGTGTCCTCGAGCAGTTGCGGGTCGGACACACGCTGCGCGTGCTCGCGTTTGATCGTGCAGGCAAGACGTTGCTGGCGACGGGACACTTGCTCGCGCTCGACAATCAAATCGATATTGCGACCGCCATGCTCAAGCTAAAGGCCGAATTCGAGAACCACGATCGGCGCCTGTTCCCCAACCAGTTCGTCAATATCAAGCTTGAAGTAGATACCCGCCGTGACGTGTTGCTGATCCCGCAAGGCGCGGTCCAGAACGGACAGAACGGCACCTTTGTTTATACCCTCAACCAAGCCGACATCGTCTCCTTACGTCCGGTCGTACTCGGCCCGAGTGACGAGCAGGCCAGCGTCGTGGAATCGGGCCTCCAGAGTGATGAATGGGTGATCACCGAAGGCGTTGACCGCCTCCACGAGGGTAGCAAAGTTCAGCGGGCAGCGCCCCAGGACACCGCCAATTCGCCCTCTAGCGCGCCTCCCAAAGAGGGCAGGGAAGATACGAACGGGCATGATAAAGCGCACCGTGGTGGGAACGAGCATGGTAAAGCGCGGCATGGGCGAGACAAAGCACAAGACGCTGCTGCCTGAGTGCGGGCGATTACCCTGTGAATCCGTCTCGAATCTTTATCCTGAGACCTATCGCGACGTCGCTCGTCATGGTCGCGATCCTGCTTTCCGGGCTGCTCGCCTATCGACTTTTGCCAGTGGCCGCGCTTCCGCAGGTCGATTTTCCGACCATCGAGATCATGACGCTGTACCCGGGCGCCAGCCCGCAGGTCACGGCGTCGGCCATTACCGCACCGCTTGAACACCAGCTCGGCCAGATGCCGGGACTGAAACAAATGTTGTCCACCAGCTCCGGGGGCGCATCCGTCATCACGCTCCAGTTCGGGCTGGATCTCCGTCTGGGCGTTGCCGAGCAAGAGGTACAAGCGGCGATCAACGCCGCGACCAGTTTGCTGCCACAAGACCTGCCGATGCCACCGGTCTATCACAAGATCAATCCGGCTGACGCACCGATTCTGACGCTCGGGATCACGTCTAGCACGTTGGCGCTGCCGAAGGTACATGAACTGATTGACACCCGTGTTCTACAAAAACTTTCCGAGGTCTCGGGCGTCGGATTTGTAAGTGTGGATGGCGGACAGCGACCTGCGGTCCGCGTGCAGCTGAATCCCGCAGCGCTCGCGGCTAGCGGGCTTAATCTGGAGGATGTGCGGACCGCGATTAGCGCCGCCAATGTCAATTTGCCGAAGGGCAGTTTTGACGGCCCGTCGCGCGCCTCCACGCTCAATGCGAATGATCAAATGTATAACGCAGAGCAGTATCGGCGACTTGTGATCGCTTATTCAAACGGCGCGCCGCTGCGGTTGAGCGATGTCGCGAGCGTCGTGGATGGGGCGGAGAATACGCAGCTAGCGGCATGGTCAGGACTGACCCCGGCGCTCGTACTGAACATCCGACGTCAACCAGATGCCAATGCCATCGCGACGGTCGATCGCATTCGGGCGATCTTGCCAAAACTGATCGCGACGCTACCCGGCGCAATCGACGTCCAGATCTTGACCGACCGGACCACCACCATCCGGGCGTCGGTCCACGATGCGGGCCGAGATCTGTTGTGCTCGGTCGGATTGGTAGTGCTCGTTATCTTTCTTTTCTTACGCAATGCCCCGGCGACGCTTATTCCGAGTGTTGCCATTCCACTGTCGTTGGTCGGTACTTTCGGGGGAATGTACCTGTTCGGGTTTGGTCTGAACAACATGACGCTGATGGCGCTGACCATCGCGACCGGGTTCGTCGTCGATGACGCGATCGTCATGATCGAGAATATCGCGCGCCATGTTGAAGGCGGCGCCTCGCCCCTAGAGGCGTCCCTGAACGGCTCCGCGCAGATAGGATTTACGATCATCTCTCTCACGATTTCGCTCGTCGCGGTGCTCATCCCCCTGCTGTTCATGCGGGATGTGGTCGGGCGATTGTTCTTCGAATTCGCCTGTACCCTCGCCATGGCGATTTTTGTCTCAGCGTTCCTTTCGCTGACACTGGTGCCTGCCTTGTGCGCAAAATTCTTGCCCGTCGGTGGCCACCGGACGCGCGCCGAGCGGCTGGCGCAAAAAGGACTATTCGGTCGCGTGACAACGATGTACGGGCGGCAGCTTGACTGGGTGCTCGATCGTCAAGGGGCGACTATCCTCGTGGCGGTGGGGCTGCTGCTACTCACGATCGGGCTCTATTTTATCGTCCCAAAGGGTTTCTTCCCGGTCCAGGATACAGGCGTTATCCAAGGCATTACGGAGGCGCCACAGGCGATTTCCTTTCCGGCGATGACCGAGCGCACCCTCGCCCTAACCCGTATTGTCCTGGCCGATCCAGCGGTCGAGAGTCTGTCATCCTTTATTGGCGTCGATGGGGAGAATCCCACGCTGAATAGTGGCCGCTTTCTCATCAATCTGAAGTCACGCGAATCTCGCGTGGACTCGATGCTCGAGATCATCCATCGCTTGCAGCGGGCCCTCGCGCAGGTCGAGGGTATCGCGACATTCCTGCAGCCTGTGCAAGATCTGACGGTCGAGAACCGGGTGGGGCGTAGCCAATACCAACTCACGCTGCAATGTCCCGATCAGGCAACCCTTTCGCATTGGATTCCGCTGATTCTCGCGCGACTCCGGCAGCTACCCCAGCTGACTGGGGTAGCTTCTGATCTGCAAGATGAGGGAAAAATTGCCTATCTCGAGGTCGATCGCGATATGGCAAGTCGTCTGGGTATCACGATGGCGGCGATTGACAACGTCCTCTACAACGCTTTCAGCCAGCGCTTCGTGTCGACGATTTTTACGCAAAGCAGCATCTATCGAGTCGTCCTTGAAGTGAAACCCGAGTCGCAGCAAGGACTCGGCGCACTGGACGGAGTGCGTCTGGTGAGCAGCACCGGTAACTCGGTGCCGCTCAGCGCACTCGCGCATGTCGTTGAGAAACGCGGGCTGCTCGCGATCAATCACAGCGCCCAATTTCCCGCGACGACAATTTTTTTCAACCTTTCGCCAGGTGCATCGCTGGGAGATGCGGTGGCGCAGATTAAAAGCGTGATTGCCGATCTTGATTTGCCCCCTGACGTTGAGCCCGCGTTTCAGGGCGCAGCATCTGCTTTCCAGGCGTCACTCTCCAGCACGGTCTGGCTCATCCTCGCGGCAATCGTCGTGATGTACATCGTGCTCGGTGTGCTTTACGAGAGTTACATCCACCCGGTGACTATACTCTCGACGCTGCCGTCGGCAGGCGTGGGTGCGCTTCTGGCCTTACTTATCTCGCGGACGGAACTCGGGATTGTCGGCATCATTGGCATCGTGTTGTTGATCGGGATCGTGAAAAAGAACGCGATCATGATGATCGATTTCGCGCTGCTCGCTGAGCGCCAATTCGGGAAATCACCCCGAGAGGCCATCCACTCGGCCTGTCTGCTGCGGTTGCGCCCAATCTTGATGACGACTTTTGCGGCGCTGTTTGCGGCATTACCCCTGATGTTGGGGAGTGGTACGGGATCCGAGCTCCGGCAGCCCCTCGGACTGACCATGGTGGGCGGACTGTTATTCAGTCAACTCTTTACGCTTTTTACGACGCCGGTGATCTATCTGGCTTTCGATCGGCTGGTCCGACATCGGCATAAGCGATCCGCAGTCTTGCCGATGGGCCACGGCGAATGAATTTCGTCGACGTTTTTATTGCCCGACCGGTAGGCACGGCGCTGTTGACGCTTGGCGTGGCGATTGCGGGGATCCTCTGTTTTTGCCTACTGCCTGTGACACCCCTGCCACAGGTCGATTTTCCGACGATTATGGTGTCGGCAAGTTTGCCTGGTGCCAGTCCGGAAAACATGGCGGCAACGGTCGCAGCGCCACTTGAACGTACGCTGGGCGAAATCGCCGGTGTCAATGAGATGACCTCGACCAGCGCCCTTGGCAGCACCACCATCGTGCTGCAGTTTGACCTCAGCCGAAAAATCGACGGTGCGGCCAACGATGTTCAGGCGGGGATTAACGCGGCATTGGCGCTTCTGCCTGCCGGCCTGCCGATCAATCCCAGTTATCGGAAGGTCAATCCGGCGGATGCGCCCATCATGCTGCTCTCGCTCACCTCGAACGTCCTGACGCAGGGCGAGCTCTACGATCTCGCTTCGAGTCGCCTGGGGCAGCGCCTATCCCAAGTCGCCGGGGTAGGGCAGGTGACGGTGGGCGGCAGTGCACTACCGGCGGTACGGGTGCGGGTGAACCCGCGGGCATTGAGCAATCTCGGCCTCGGCATTGAAGATGTGCGCACGGCCATCGCCACGGCCAACGTCAATACGCCTAAGGGTGCGCTGGCGGATTCGGCGCACCGCTGGCAAATCGAAGCCAACGACCAGTTGAACACTGCCCGTGATTATCGACCCGTCATCATCCGGTACCTTCACGGCAGTCCGGTTCGCTTAGGCGATGTGGCGGATGTGACTGATTCGGTACAGGACGTGCGTAATGCCGGTTTCGTAAAGGGCGAGACAGCCGTACTGCTAGTGCTGAATCGGCAGCCCGGCGCTAATATCATTGAAGTAGTCGAACGGATCCGCGCACTCGTGCCGGTGTTACGCGGCATGATACCGGCGACCGCGGAGCTGTCTATCGTGATGGACCGGACGCCGACAATCCGAGCCTCGCTCCGCGAGGTGGAGATCTCCCTCGTCATCGCAACCTTACTGGTGGTTGCGGTCATCTACGTGTTTTTGCGGAACGGCCATGCGGCGCTTATCCCAACCGTCGGGGTCACGGTGTCGCTGCTGGCAAGCTTTATTGTGATGTATCTCGCGAAGTTCAGTCTGAACACGATTTCGTTAATGGCGCTGACCGTCTCGACCGGTTTCGTGGTAGATGACATGGTCGTCGTGATGGAAAACTGTGCACGTCATGTGGAAGCCGGTATGGATGCCGTGGAGGCTGCACGTCGTGGCGCACGGGATGTCAGTTTCACGGTGATCTCGATGAGTGTCTCGCTCGTGGCCGTATTTCTGCCAATTCTCCTCATGGGGGGGCTCATCGGACGAATGTTGCGGGAGTTCTCCGTAACGCTTGCCGCAGCGGTCTTGGCCTCGCTGGTGGTCTCGCTGACCACGACGCCCATGATGTGTGCGCGTTTGTTGCGTCCCGAGTACGCGCGTACAAACCATGGCTGGTTTCTCCGGCTTACCGAGCAGATTTATGACCGCAGTCTTGCGTTTTACGAGGAGAGTCTCGATTGGGCGCTGCGGCATCGTCGAAGCGTGGTCGTTATTTTCTTCGCGACCCTCGCATTCAATATCTATCTCTACATTCATGTGCCGAAAAGCTTCATGCCGGAACAAGATACCGGGCGACTATCCGGCTATTTTCAGGCTGATCAGGGCATTTCTTTCACAGCGACCCGCGACAAGCTTCTCGAGATGCTGGCGATCGTGAATCGCGATCCTGCGGTGGAGACCGCGATGGGGGTGGTGGGCGGACAACGCGCGGGCGGACAGGTGTTCGTGGTCTTGAAACCTCTCGCGCAACGCCACATGACCGCGAACGCCGTCATTGCTCGCCTGCGTCCACAGCTGGCGCATATCCCGGGCGTTATTCTTTATCTGCAACCAGTGCAGGATATTCGCTTCGGCGGACGTTCGGCCAATGCGCTTTATCAGTACACGCTGCAGGCCCCGAGCGTGGAGGAGCTCCGCACTTGGGCACCTAAAGTTCTGGCCATGATGCAGAAGCTGCCGTCACTGGTCGATGCCAATTCAGATCAGCAGGAACATGCGGTTGAAGTGTACCTCTCAGTGAATCGGGATATGCTGGCCCGCCTCGGCGTCGTCGAACGGGATATTGATAACGCGCTCAACGATTTTTTTGGGCAGCGCCTTGTGTCAACTATCTACGCGGCCCAAAACCAATACCGGGTCGTACTCGAGGCGGGAACGGATTTCACGCAGAGCCCGGAATCGCTGCAAGATCTCTACGTGAAGACGCCAACGGGTCTGCAGGTACCGCTGCTCCAATTAAGCAGCAGCAAGATGGGGGCGACGCCGTTATCCGTCAATCATCAGGGCCTGCTGGCCGCGACAACGCTGTCCTTTAATCTGCCCCCCGGGGTGCCCATGTCACAGGCAACGTTGGCACTCGAAGCTGGGATGGCGAAACTGCACATGCCGACCACTGTGCAGGGATCGTTCCAGGGTACCGCGAAGGTTTTTCAAGAGTCCCTCGACAGTCAGGTACTACTCATCATCGCGGCTTTGATCACCGTCTACGTTGTCCTGGGCATGCTCTATGAGAGCTACATTCATCCCTTGACGATTCTCTCGACGTTGCCGTCCGCAGGGGTCGGCGCCATTCTGGCACTCGAATTCTGCCGGATGGATTTCAGCATCATCGCCATGATTGGGGTTGTTCTGCTGATTGGGATCGTGAAAAAAAATGCCATCATGATGATTGACTTTGCGCAGCAGAGTCGGCGGGAGCGCTCGGTCACACCGGAGCAGGCGATCCGTGAGGCGTGCGTGCATCGGTATCGGCCGATCCTGATGACCACCGTGGCGGCCTTGCTGGGCGCATTACCATTGGCCATTGGTTTCGGCGATGGGGCCGAGCTGCGCCAGCCACTCGGCGTGTCGATCGTTGGTGGTCTCGCCCTCAGTCAGTTACTGACGCTATATACCACCCCGGTGATTTATCTCTATCTGGACGCTTTCGGACGTTGGCTGCGCGAAAGGCTGACCGTTGTCCGCTTGCGGAGTGCGCCTAAATGAAACACCGCCCCTCTCTGCTCTTGCTGACCGTCGCGCTCGCCGGATGCACACTCGGCCCCGACTACCAGCGACCCGCGGTGTCGATTCCACCCGCTTTCCAGGAGGCTCAGGAATGGAAACCGGCAGCGCCCGGGATGCCGGCCATCGATCCGGAGATCTGGTCGGGTTTCCATGACACTGTGCTGACAGCTTTGCTGGCGCAGGCCAGAGTAGCCAACCCCGGTGTGCAGTCAGCTGAGGCCGCGGTGCGTGCGGCGCAGGCCGTGCTCGCCGAGGCCCGCGCTGCTTATTTTCCCGTGCTGGGTGCAGGCTTTTCGGGCCTGCGGAGCGGCTCGGGTAGTACGTTTCCGGACATGACGGCCACCCATCTTGGCGCGAACGCCAGCTGGGAGCTCGATCTTTGGGGAAGTGTTCGGCGCAGCGTTGAGGCTGGTACGGCGAATGCGGCGGCGAGCGCGACAGACTACGCTGCGGCGATTCTGAGTACCGAGGGCACGGTGGCGCAGACCTATATGCAGTTGCGCGTGGATGAGGCCAATAAGCGGTTGCTGGAGAGCACCGTCCTGGCGTATGCCCACGCACTGGAAATCACCCGCAGCCGATATAAGGCGGGCGTAGCTTCTCGGCTGGATGTGGCCCAAGCGGAGACTTTACTGAAATCCATCCAGACTTCCGCGGTGACCATCGAAGTACAGATCCACCAGCTTCAGCATGCGCTCGCGGTCCTCGTCGGCCAGTCACCTGCCATGTTTCGGTTGGCCGCTCGCAGCACGCTGCCCGAACTGCCCATCATTCCAGCGGTACTGCCTACGCAACTCCTCGAACGCCGTCCCGATGTGTCGTCAGCAGAGCGTCGCGTGGTCGCGGCCAATGCTCAAATCGGGATCGCGGAGACCGCCTATTTTCCCGGTTTGAACCTAGCTGCCTCGGCGGGTTTTCAGGGCTCGACGTTAGCTAACCTCGGCGCGTTACCGTTTGGGATCTGGTCGGTAGGTCCTGCCCTTGCTGAAACACTCTTCGACGGGGGGCTGCGCGCCGCTCAAGTAGCGGCGGCGCGGGCGGTGTGGGAACAAAGTACCGCAGCGTATCGCCAGACGGTGCTGGCCGCTTTTCAGAACGTGGAGGACAACCTGGCGGCCTTGCGAATCGAGTCACAGGCGCTCGTGCTCGCCGATAATGCGGCATCGGCGGCGCTGCAGGCGCAGACGCTCGCGCTTAAGCAATATAAGGCCGGGACGGTCAGCTATCTGAACGTCACGACCGCTCAGACCAGCGTGCTGACTACCGCGCAGGCCGCGCTCAATATTCGCGGGCAGCGTTTAGTGGCGAGCGTGCTGCTTATTGAAGCGCTGGGTGGGGGATGGCAGGCGGCGCCAAGTCAGAGCGCGCCACCACCGGCGGCCATCCCTCGCGCGTAAGCGCGCGGGATACGGCGCACGGCGTTAGCGAAAGGACCGTTCGCTAGGCGGCGGCGACCTGTGGCGAGCGCATTGCCTCCGGCATGGGCTCCGGTACACCCATCGCCTCGCGCAGCATCTGATGGAAGTAGGCGATGGCGGGCTCGTTGCGGCCATAGACCACGTGCGCCTGGGCATCGGTGTGAAAATTCGACTGAATCGTGGTGCCGACCGGGAAGTCTTCTTTCAGCACGGTTTGCAGGAGCAGATCCATATTCTTTCCCCAGTGGCGCTTGGCGCTGTCCGTTTCTGCCGGTTTGGGAATGAACATCGAGATCACCATGCGGGAGGTGTCCGGCGTGGGACCCGGGTAGACCCGCCATGTCTCGACCTGCTCACCCTGGCGGACGAGGACGCCGTTGGGAAACAGAATATAGACGTGAGCCATGTGAGCCAGCAGATCGGGGGTTTCCGTTTCCCTGCCGCGCACCGTCTCTAACGAGCGACGGGCAATAGACATCCGCAAGTGTTGCCCAAAAGGATCGAACGCCATCAGATTGTCGAAAAAAATGGGCGCGATGGTGGTTCGATGCAATTTACCGACGTGGTAGATCTCGAGAAAGGTATCGATGACCCCCTTCCAGTTCATCGTGTATTCAAGCCGACGTGTTTCGTAGTGATGCCAATTCTTGAGCTGATAGGTCGCGAGTTCGGCGCTGAGTTCTGAGCCGAGCAGCGCGTCAACGTCGAAAGGCGCGCCGCGGGTATCGTGCAAGACAAAAATCATGCCGTGCCGCTCCTGGACGGGCACCGGAACCAGATTGAAAGCCCCGCGATCAATTTCTCCAAAGGTTGCTGCATCCGGTAAGCCGACCAGTTTGCCGTCCAGGTTGTAACTCCAAGCATGGTACGGGCAGGTAAAACGTTGGCGTCCGCAGCCGCTTTCGGCCATTTCCACTTGGGCGCCCCGGTGCCGACAGACGTTCATGAACGCCCTGACCTGGCCATCGTTGCCGCGCGTAAGCAGGATGGGCATCCCCGCATACTCTTCGGTGATGAAATCGCCGGGGGACGGAATCTGGCAGGATAGACCCGACAACAGTGGATACTTGCGGAAAAGCAGCGCTTTTTCCTGGTCGAAATGGTTCGTGCAGGTGTACGCCGTGCGGGTGTTGTAGGACACCCGGGGCAACATGTCGGTGGTTTTATGTTCGATGTGATGCAGGAATCGACGGGCCAAAGCGACCTGTGTTTCGTACTTCATGGCGTTGCCTCGCGAGAGTTCACCGGTTTCAGTTCGACCGGCGAGACGCACTGAGCGGACCGGTTGTCTCGATTGTCGCTAATCCGGTGCAACCTTTCCAGCCTCGCGGCGGGGTGGGTGCCGGTCGCCTAGGCTTTGTGCCCGCCAGCAAGGCGCGTGAGATAGTCGGGCCCGTCGGCGCCGCCGGGACACTGGCGCCGCGAACGACCCTGCGCGACTATGTCTTAACTACATATAAATGCAGAGGATCTCACATGGAACTTGGACTAACGGGCAAGGTTGCCTTGATCACGGGCGCGAGCAAGGGGATTGGGCGCGCGATTGCTGAAGAGTTTGCCCGCGAGGGGGCCAAGGTCGCTATTTGTGCCCGTGGCGTAGCTGAACTGGAGGCGACGGCGGTGATGCTGCGGGGGTACGGTGTGGCGGTGCACACGATGCAGGCCGACGTGTCCAAAGCGAAAGAGGTCGAAGCGGTACTGGACTCGACCTTGGCGGCGTTTGGCCGCATTAACGTCCTCATCAACAACGCCGGCACGGCGTGGCCCGGGCATACGCTGACGACCACCGATGAGGAGTGGCGGGAATGCATGGAGGTCAATCTCTACAGCGCCGTGCGTTTCACGCGCGGCATCGCGCCACACATGCGCGCACACGGCGGCGGCCGAATCATCAATATTTCCTCGGTCGGCGCGCATACCCCGCCGCAATTTCTACCCGATTACGACAGCGCGAAGGCGGCGATGCTGACTTTTTCGAAGGCCACCTCGTTCGAGCTTGCGCCGGATAATATTCTCGTCAATTGTGTCTGTCCCGCGCTGATCCATACCCCGCTATGGGACAGCATCGCCGATGGCATGATGAGCGATTCGGGACATTCTCGCTCGGAAATCCTCCACGACCTCGCGCAACAATTCGTTGCGCTAAAACGCTTTGGGCGAACCGACGAAGTGTCTGGTCTCGTCGCCTTTTTAGCGTCTGATCGGGCTTCCTTTATCACCGGGAGCATCTACGATATCGATGGCGGTTTTCGTAAATCGATTTGAGTGGGGCCAGGGTTGTCGTAGCTCGAGTGCCGCGTATCGAAGTCTGGCCGATAGCAGACGCCGGGCTCCGGTTGCCGGCTAGGATGAATTCATTCATGCGGCAGTAATATCGGATCCGTACCATAGCGACTCCGCCACTACTGGAATTATGCGAATGGACCCCATTGCGAACAAACAAGCGATCGCCTTGCTGATGGCCCGCAGACGGCTGCTCACGCATTACCTATCCGTGGTAAAGCGGCGCACCACTGCCTGGCCTATCTCCTCGACAGCGACTCAACGGCCACTCAAGGCGCTCGATGAAGCGCGCAGACGCCATCTCGCGGAAAACGAACGCGAGTTGAGCGGTATCGATGTTGAACTCTGCTTATTGAGAACGCAGGCGCAAGAACCGTCAGGTGGGCAACGCGGGCATTCGGTCACCAGCAGCCTGAGTGCCTGATCCGCAGGAAAGCAACGTGCCAGGCGGGGGGACCAGGGCCACTGCCGTCTTCTCGGCTGAACAACGCAGGGGGGCACGACGCGGCGTGCTATGCTGCCCCATGTGAAGTTGCTCCGCCCAAAGACCGCTGCGCGTTTTATGTCTCAGTGCAACTGGGGCGGAGGCGTCGCCACATTTCTCCTCGTTACCGTGTTGCTCCTGCTGCAGTTCGTCAGAATTGCGCATGAAATTTCCCATGTAAGCCATCCAGTCTCCGGAACCACGTCCGACCACCCGGTTTGCGCGACCTGTCTGGCACTTGGCGGGGTGGCCGATGCGCAGCCCGCTGGGGAGCTGCTGCTGCCGAGTAGCGGTGTCCCGTCGGTCAGCCCGTTGGGCATGCAATCCGATAGTCCGCATGGGCCCATCAGTCGCCCCTACTTGAGCCGAGCCCCTCCCTCTCCGCGCCCTGACTGAACGTGATATTCATTCCCTGATCTCGTCCCGTGGGCCGAGATCAGCAGCAGTTCAAGGGACATCAGATGAAAAGAATTAGCCGGGGCGCCGCGGTGGTGAGCGCTATGCTGGTCACGGTACCTGCATTTGCCGCCGATCCTGACATCGTGGCCTTGCGGGAGGAGCTCGCAGAAGTCAGACAAATTTACGAAAAGCGCCTGTCAACCCTCGAAGCGCGGCTTGCCCAATACGAGGGTAAGGCTGCACGCAGTGAAGCAAAGGCCGTGTCCGCGGAGGTCATTGCGCGTAAGGCCGTGGTGGCCGCGAGCCAGAAACCGGCGAGTGAGGCGGCATTCAATCCGGCCATCTCCGCAGTGCTCATGGCAACCTATGGGTATACGGGGCGTGACCCCAATCACTACGCCATCCAGGGCTTCATTCCGACCGGAGGAGACGTGACACTGCCACGCCGGAATTTTAGTCTGGGTGAATCGGAGATCGGTATTGCCGCCGACATCGATCATCTCTTCCGGGGCCAACTGACACTTTCCCTGCCGCCAAAGGAAAACACGATCGCGCTTGAGGAGGCCTTCGCGCAGACGCTGTCGCTCGGGTCCGGGACTACCTTGCGGGTCGGTCGGTTCTTTTCCGGTATTGGTTACCTCAATGGACAACACGCACACGCCTGGGATTTTGTTGACGCGCCGTTGGTTTACAAGGTGATGCTGGGGGGGCAACTGCACAGCGATGGCCTCCAAGTGAAATGGATCGCGCCAACGGATCTCTTTCTCGAATTCGGTGGCGAACTCGCCAACGGCGGACCCTTCCCCTCGACCGATCGGTCGGAAAATGGTGCCACGATGTACGCGCTGTTCGCGCACGCGGGTGGGGATGTCGGGCTGTCGAGCAGCTGGAGGGCTGGGGTGTCGTGGCTCAATACTTCTCCGCGCGACCGCGCTTATCAGGACATGAATAGGCTCGGTAATGCGGTGACCGACGCGTTCTCGGGGCGCAGTAATCTGCTCATCGCTGATGGGATCTGGAAATGGGCGCCCGAGGGCAATGCGACCGATCGGAGTCTGGTCCTGCAGGGCGAGTTCTTCTTGCGTGATGAGCAAGGTCTCCTGCGCTACGACCTGACGGGCGCTGCCCTTAGCGGCGACTACGCAGCGCAGCAGGCCGGGCTTTATGGGCAGGTGCTCTATCAGTTCATTCCGCATTGGCGGATCGGATACCGCTTCGATTGGTTGGATTCCGGTTCGCATAACATTGGGCTGGTGGACAGCGGGGCATTGTCATCTTTCGATTTTCCCCTTCTCGGCGGCTTCAGCCCGAAGCGGCATTCGGTGATGCTGGACTGGACGCCGAGCGAATTTTCGCGCATCCGGTTCCAGTACGCCCGCGACGACGCGAGTCCCGGCAGAACCGACAACCAGCTCTGGGTGCAGCTCATTACCAGTTTCGGTGCACATGGCGCCCATCACTTCTGAGAGGGACCTTACGTATGAAAAAACTCATCAGGTTATCCGTGTTATTGCTGGCAGCAGGACTCGCGGTGGATGCTCACGCAGTACTCCGAATTTTTGCGACCGTGCCGGAGTGGGGCGCCCTGGCGAAGGAAATCGGCGGCGAGGGTGTCGACGTCTTCATCGCCACCACCGGGCAGCAGGACCCGCATCATGTGCAGGCCCGGCCTTCCCTGATTGCTCGAGCGCGTGAGGCAGATCTCGTCGTCGCCACGGGTGCCGAACTGGAAATCGGCTGGCTGCCACTCGTCCAGCGCGATTCCGGCAACGATCGGATTCAATTGGGACAGCGAGGTTATTTCGAGGCTGCGACGGAGGTCGCGCTGCTTGAAATTCCGGCTCATCTGGATCGGGCCGAGGGTGATGTGCATCCGGGCGGTAATCCTCATGTCCAGATGGATCCGCGCAATATTGAGGCAGTCGGCGCAGCGCTCGTCGAGCGTATGGCGGAACTGGTGCCGCCGGCCGATGCGGCAACTTTCCGTCTGCACTGGCAGACGTTTGATGAACGGTGGAAGTCTGCAATGGCGGGTTGGGAAAAACGCGGCGCGCCCCTACGCGGCACGCTAATTGTGGTGCAGCACAAGGCGTTCCCTTATCTTGAGGATTGGCTGGGATTAGTCGAGGTCGCCGCGCTCGAACCGAAGCCTGGCGTAGAACCCTCGGTAGCCTATCTCAACAAATTGCGGGCACAGGTCACGGGCAGACCGCCGAAGCTCGTCGTGCGCGCGGCCTACCAGTCTCCACAGGCAGCGGAATGGTTTAGCCGCGAGGCAAAAATCCCGGTTGCGGTCGTGCCCTTTACTGTCGGCGGCAGTGCACAGGCAACGGATCTTTTCGGACTCTTTGAGGATACGCTGGACCAGCTTCTGGGTGCTCTGAAGTGAATTTTTATTTTTCTCTCCTGGCCGCGCCGCTGGTGGCGGGTCTATTGGTTATTGCGACCCATGTCCCGCTCGGCATGGAAGTGCTGAAGCGCGGGATCATTTTCATTGATCTTGCGATCGCGCAGGTTGCCGGGCTTGGCGTGATTTTCGCTCTTCTGCTGGGTTGGCATGCCGGTTTTGCGATACAGGGGGCGGCGGCCGTGGCGGCAACCGGCGGCGCCATTTTTCTGAACTGGACAGAACGTCGCTGGCCCCATGTTCAGGAAGCATTGATTGGTCTGCTCTTCGTCACCGCAGCAGCAGCAGGTATTCTACTGCTCGCCGGAAATCCCCATGGAGGCGAGCATCTGCAAGATCTCTTGGCAGGACAGATCCTCTGGGTCGGGTGGGTGCAGCTTCTGCCAGTAGCGCTCGTCTACGCGGGTGTGCTTGCGATCTGGTTTCTGGCACGAGACCGTCTTGGACGGATCGGGTTCTATCTGATTTTTGCATTGACTGTAACCGCTTCGGTACAACTCGTTGGGGTCTTACTGGTATTTGCCAGCCTAATCGGGCCCGCGGTCGCGGTGAGCGCCTTGCGACGGCCGGCTTTATGCGTGGCATACAGCCTCGGCACTTTCGCCTATGCCCTCGGATTGACGCTCTCTGCGCTGCTGGATTTGCCGGCGGGTGCGGCTATCGTGTGCTGCCTCGTGCTGTGTAGTTTTTTGACGCTGGTGTTCATTCCGATCGAAAAACGGCCAAGATAAGTGCGCGGTCGCAGATCCCTCCGTACGTAGTGGTGACGGGACGATGGACGGCCGCTCTCCACCGAATTTTTCTCCAGTAAAGTAGAACCGATGGTCCGTAGACGCGTAATATTCCGCACAGTTCGGTCCCATCCCTGCCAGCTAAGCGAAAGAAGCAACGCATGTCACGACATACCCGTCCCGAACCCTTTTCCGTCCAGGTGACTGAGGCTGAGTTATCCGATCTGCGATCGCGCCTCGCGCGTGCACGATGGCCTGGTGAAATACCAGATAGCGGCTGGGATTACGGCGCTAACCTCGCGTATCTGCGCGAATTAGTCGACTACTGGCAGACCCGCTTCGACTGGCGGGCACAGGAAGCACGGCTCAACCGGTGGCCACAGTTCCGGGTCACGATCGATGGCCAGAGAATTCATTACATTCATGCACGAGGCCAGGGACCGAAGCCTTTCCCGCTCGTGATGACCCATGGCTGGCCGGGCTCGGTCGCAGAATTCATGGAGATCATCGGTCCGCTTTGCGATCCGGCCGCAGATGGCGGCGATCCGGCGGATGCCTTCGATGTGATAGCCCCTTCGCTGCCAGGCTATGGATTCTCCGATCCGACTACGGTGCGCGACGTCAACATTGCGCGCATCGCCGATTGGTTTTCCGTGCTGATGAGCGACGTGCTCGGTTATCAGCGCTATGGCGCGCAAGGCGGTGATTGGGGCTCTATGGTGACTTCTCGTCTTGGCTTTGCCGAGTCTTCGCGTGTCGCGGGGATCCACCTCAACATGGTTGGGGTCGCGCCGCATCCCGCCAATCGGCAGGGACTTTCCCGCGCTGAAGAAGATTACCTTAAGTCGGCGATCCAATGGCGCAACGAGGAAGCGGGCTATCAGGCCATTCAGGGTACCCGTCCGCAGACGCTAGGCTATGGTCTGAATGATTCTCCGCTGGGGCTATGTGCCTGGATTACCGAAAAATTCCGGGCCTGGAGTGATTGCGCGGGGACAATCGAGAACGCCTTCACTAAAGATCAGCTGCTGACGAACGTCATGATCTATTGGATCACCCAGACTATTAATTCGTCGATTCGACTCTATTACGAAGAGCGGCATCGACCCTGGCGGCTTGGCAAAGAAGAAAAGATCACGGTGCCGACGGCGATCGCGATATTCCCCGGTGAAATAGGGACGCCGCCGCGGGAGTGGGCGGAACGGGCGTATAACGTCCAGCGTTGGACCCGGATGCCGGCCGGTGGTCACTTCGCGGCGCTCGAAAAACCAGGGCTATTGGTAGACGACATTCGGGCGTTCTTCCGCCCCCTCCGATGAGTCGTCGCACGCGGTCCGCTT
This sequence comes from uncultured Pseudomonadota bacterium, assembly GCA_903825645.1. Lineage (GTDB taxonomy): Bacteria > Pseudomonadota > Gammaproteobacteria > CAIKBL01. Next base: position 43,018 of record CAIKBL010000055.1, read on the forward strand.
GTTCTCTCAGCAAAGGTCCCGGGCAGCGGCAGCTGCCCGGAGACGATGGACTTCGAGATCAGAGCGTTCCGAGGAAGGCGACCAGATCGGCTTTCTGCTGGGCGGTCAGACCAATGCCGAAACGGGTGTCATAGAAGTTTACGACATCGAGCAGGCTTGCGGCACGACCATCGTGGAAGTAGGGCGCACGTGCCGCGAGCCCACGCAGAGTCGGGACCTTGAGTTTGCCGATGTCTGCACAGGCGCCAGTAATCAGGGCTCGGCCTGGATCCGTCACGGTGAACGTCTGTCTGGCGAGCGTGCCGCTGGTGCAGACCAGCGTGAAGACCGGTAAATCGCTCGGCACTTTCCCATTCGGCGCGACATCCGCGATGCCGATATTGAGCATGGTGTCGACTGAGTGATTACCGACATTCGGATTGTCGTGGCAGGTACTGCAAGATCCAGTGATACGGCTGGCGTTTTGCACGTCGTTTAGCCCCCCGACATGGGTGATCGGGAACTTTGTGCTGTTGAACATGGCCTGCCCACGCGCCACCGAAGCCTGTGCTGCGGCGTCTGTTCCGGTGGGGGTCGTCCAGGCATTGAAGAGATTGAACAGACCCGCCACACCGGAATGTTGCAAAAAGGTCTTGAACTGCGCCTGGAGATTGACCGGTCCACCGGTCGCCCCATTACTGCTCAGGATCCCGGCGTTGTTGTCCGCATACTGCGCGGTGAAGACGCTGCTTTCGAAGCCGACGGTTTGGGCGATGGTATTCGTGCTCGGCGCCCTGTTTGCCTGCTCGTGACCGAGGAAGGCATCAGTTGCTTGACTGGAGAGGTCAGGCTCCCGTCCATCCCACATGAGGGCATTCAGAAAACCGAGATTGCCGGTGGGAAGCGGTCGGCGATAAATCGACACGATGCCGCTGCCGAAGCCAGGGGCGAGGCCCGTGACAGGGTTGGTGTTGCAGTTGTACGGATCGCGGATGGCGGTAATGCTGAACTGCGCGTTAGCGGGCAGTGGCAAGCCGATTCGGATGAGTCCCTTACGGGTCAATAACCCATAAGCCTTGGTCTGCGCGGCCAGCGTGGACACGTCGGCCGTCGGACAGGTAGCGCCGTCAACAAGCCTAAACAGCGGGTCGGACCCGTTGGTCGCGCTGAATCGGGCTTGCGCACTGGCGGCGCTGAAACTCCATGCGTTTTGTGGCTGGTGACAGGTCAGGCAAGTTCGGTTGTTAGTGCCGAGCGGCTGAAAGAACCCGTTGTAGGTCGGGACCACGGCTGCCGCCTGAGTCCCGATGTCGCCGGAGGGATCGGGGGCGGTGGTGAACGCAGGCAGTATGGTGGGCGTCGCCTGGAGCCCTTGTTGCGGATTTGCAAAGGCCTGCATTTTTTGGAGGTGCGCGATACTTGCCGCGTTGATTTGGGCGAGGGACGGCCCCGTGAGCGCTGGGGGCGCGGCATGGGCCACGTCGAAGAGCAGGCTGGACGCGATCGTTAATGTGCGCAGGCGGCGAATGGCCGCGCCACCGGCTTGGCGAAATAAGGGGGGCCGGGATGGTGCGTGGCGGGCGCGCTGCATAGGGACTCTCCTCGTTTTTTATTGCACCGCTCCGCGCCCATCGAGATGCCGACGGAGAACGTTGAGGGTGCGCGAGAGTGTCCCGGATAGGTTGTGATGTTGATGTGATCGGCATCACAAAATAGGATTAAAAATAATTAAAAACAAATAGTTAAAATTATTTAACCAACATCCTTTCACGGCTGTCCAACTTTGTCGGCAGCGTGCGGACGGACTTGAGGCGCGGCGCCAAAATAATTTGCTTACATCAAAAAAATAAATCACGGGTCTGTGGCGCAAGAAAGCCGAACAGGCAACCCTGTCGACCCGTCCCGGGAGCACTTGAGGTGCGCGGTTGGCTTCAGAAGGACGAACGCTCGCCTGGGCAGTATTGTTCGGATGGCTCGCGGAGCTGCAGTTGTCATGCCAACCCTCGTGCGAGGGTTGGCTGCGCTCAGTCAACGGCGCGGCGGCTTCACCGGTTTGCGGGCGCCGTACATTCCGCGCGCGCGGGATGTCTCTCTCCACTCTTGGCGGCGATCGGCGGAAAACGAGCCCTCCGCGACGTGAGAAATCACTTTAACTGTCAAAAAATTTTACAATTCAACACGTAGATAGCTTCATTTTTTCTGATGATTTTTACGCTAGGCGGATGCGATTAAAAGTCGTGCGCTGTCCGATCAAGGGGTTGCCGTTGTTGCGTCGTTGGGCACGATTATTGCTGCCGAAGTTACGATCCAAAAAAAATAATGCGGCTTTCCCGCGTCCATCAAGATGCACCGATGTGGAGCAGGATGGATATCCCCCCTAACA